>NZ_JBVJSQ010000002.1:0-822109 GCF_055606485.1 Streptomyces sp. NPDC037083
GTGGTGATGAAGTTGACCGCGCCGAGGATGGTGCCGAAGCCGGAGAAGGCCAGACCCATGATCCACAGGTCGGCGCCGATGCCCGGCGAGCGGACGGCGTCCGACAGCGGGGAGTAGGCGAACCAGCCGAAGTCGGCCGCGCCCTGGGGGGTGAGGAACCCGCCCACCGCGATGGTCGAGCCGAACAGGTACAGCCAGTAGGCGAACATGTTCAGCCGGGGGAAGGCCACGTCCGGAGCGCCGATCTGCAGCGGCATGATCCAGTTCGTGAAGCCGGCGAACAACGGCGTCGCGAACATCAGCAGCATGATCGTGCCGTGCATCGTGAACGCCTGGTTGAACTGCTCGTTCGACATGATCTGCAGGCCCGGCCGGGCCAGCTCGGCGCGCATGAGGAGCGCCATGACGCCGCCGATGCAGAAGAACGCGAACGACGTGACCAGGTACAACGTACCGATGGTCTTGTGGTCGGTGGTCGTCAGCCACTTCACCACGACGTTGCCGGGCTGCTTGCGCCTGACCGGCAGCTCGTTCTCGTACGAGTCCTCAGCTGCGGAGGCACCCTGGGGTTCGTTGAGGATGCTCACAGGACGTTCGACTCCCGGTTCTTCTCGGGGCTCGTTTGCTCGATGCCGGCCGGAACGTAACCGGTCTGCCCGTTCTTGGCCAGGTCCTTCAGGTGCTGCTCGTAGCGCTCCTGAGAGACGACCTTCACGTTGAACAGCATCCTGGAGTGGTCGACGCCGCAGAGCTCGGCGCACTTGCCCAGGAAGGTGCCCTCCTTGTTGGGGGTCACCTGGAACGAGTTGGTGTGGCCCGGGATGACGTCCTGCTTCATCAGGAACGGCACCACCCAGAAGGAGTGGATGACGTCACGCGAGGTGAGGACGAAGCGGACCGTCTTCCCCTCGGGGAGCCAGAGGGTCGGGCCCGGGTTGTTGGTCTGCGGGTTCCGCTCACCGGGGGTGCCGCAGGTGTAGACGCCGCCCGCGTCGGACGGGAAGTCCTTCTTGTACCGGTCCGGGATCGCGGCCAGGTTCTCGTCGGTCTTCGCGTTCCCCTCGGAACCGTCGACCTTCGCGATGTAGTTGAAGCACCAGCTCCACTGGAAGCCGACCACGTTGACCGTGACGTCGGGCTTCTTCTCGAGGCTCAGCAGCTTCGACTCGTCGCGGGCGGTGAAGTAGAACAGCACCGAGACGATGATGATCGGCACGACCGTGTACAGCGCCTCGATGGGCATGTTGTACCGGGTCTGCGGAGGAACTTCGACCTTTGTGCGGCTGCGCCGGTGGAAGAAAGCACTCCACAGGATCAGGCCCCACACCAGCACGCCGGTGGCCAGCGCGGCTGCCCACGAGCCCTGCCACAGGGAGAGGATCCGCGGAGCCTCTTCTGTGACCGGGGTGGGCATACCAAGGCGGGGGAAGTCCTTGTATGTGCAACCGGTGGCGGTCGCCAGGACCAGGCCCGCGGTCATTGCCTGCAGCAGCTTCCGCCGCATCGGGCGCCGCGGCGAGCGGTCGGAGCCGTTGGGACTCACGTAGCGCCTTCCCGAGAGTCTCGCCCGCGCGGTTGGCTGCGGCCTGCCTTCTCGCTGGTCGGTCGCCGCCCTGCGTCGGGCAGGGGTTTGGATGTTTATGCGGACCAAACCCTAGCCGACGCCCTCCGGGGGGTCGCGGGGAGGGTGCCATACGCGCCGCCTGTCACCCCGAAGGGGTGGGGAGGGGTGCCTAATAGGTCGTCAATGCGGGTTGTGTGGCGACTCCGGGCCGGTGGGAGCCGTTCGCGCGGTTCCCTGGACGGCCGGCCCGCGTTCTACCGTTGGTCGTGTGTCCTACTTCGACGCCGCTTCGGCCGCACCCCTGCATCCCGTCGCCCGTCAGGCCCTGTTGGCCTCGCTCGACGAGGGGTGGGCGGATCCGGCCCGGCTGTACCGGGAGGGACGGCGGGCGCGGATGCTGCTGGACGCCGCCCGGGAGGCGACCGCCGAGGCGGTGGGCTGCCGGCCGGACGAGCTGGTCTTCACCTCGTCCGGAACGCGGGCCGTGCACTCCGGGGTCGGGGGCGCGCTGGCCGGGCGTCGGCGGGTCGGACGTCACCTGATCGTGTCATCCGTCGAACACTCCTCGGTACTGCATTCGGCCGAGGTGTTCGAGGCGGAGGGCGGGACGGCGACCCGGGTGCCGGTGACCCGGACCGGCGCGGTCACCACCGAGTCGTACGCCGACGCCCTGCGGTCCGACACCGCCCTCGCCTGTCTGCAGTCGGCCAACCACGAGGTCGGGACCGAGCAGCCGGTGGCGGCCGTGGCCGAGCTGTGCCGGGAGGCGGGCGTTCCGCTGCTGGTGGACGCCGCCCAGTCGTTGGGCTGGGGTGCGGTGGAGGGGCCCTGGTCGCTGCTGACCGGCAGCGCGCACAAGTGGGGCGGGCCGCCCGGGGTGGGCGTGCTCGTGGTGCGCAAGGGGGTGCGGTTCGCCGCCCAGGGGCCCGTGGACGAGCGGGAGTCGGGGCGGGCGGCCGGGTTCGAGAACCTTCCTGCGATCGTGGCCGCGGCGGCCTCGTTGCGGGCGGTGCGGGCGGAGGCGGCGGCCGAGGCGGCGCGGCTGCGGGAGCTGACGGCGCGGATCCGCGCGCGGGTCGCGGACGTCGTCCCGGACGTGGAGGTCGTCGGGGATCCGCGGCGGCGGCTGCCCGGAATCGTCACCTTCTCCTGCCTGTACGTCGACGGGGAGGCGCTGCTGCACGAGTTGGACCGGGAGGGCTTCTCCGTGTCGTCCGGCTCCTCCTGCACCAGCAGCACGCTGACGCCCAGCCATGTGCTGAGGGCGATGGGGGTGCTCAGTGAGGGGAACGTGCGGGTTTCGTTGCCGTGGGGAGCGGCCGAGGAGGAAGTGGAGAGATTCCTCGCCGTGTTGCCGACCGCGGTGGCGGGGGTGCGGGAGAAGCTCGGGGCGCCCGGGTCGGCGTCCGCGCCGGCGGCCGACGCGCCGGGCGAGGCGCTCGTCGTGGACGCGCTGGGCAGGCGGTGCCCGGTTCCGGTCATCGAGCTGGCGAAGGTCATCGCGGACGTGCCGGTCGGCGGCACGGTCCGGGTGCTGTCCGACGACGAGGCGGCCCGGCTCGACATCCCCGCGTGGTGCGAGATGCGGGGACAGGAGTACGTCGGTGAGGAGCCGGCGGACCGCGGTGCGGCCTACGTGGTCCGCCGGACGTCCTGAGTCAGGCCAGGTGCTTGCGGACCTCGGCGGCGGCCTCGTCGCCGTACGCCTTGGTGAAGCGGTCCATGAAGTGGGCGCGCCGCAGCTGGTACTCCTGGGTGCCGACGGTCTCGATGACGAGGGTGGCGAGCATGCAGCCGACCTGGGCCGCGCGCTCCAGGGAGACGCCCCAGGCCAGGCCGGAGAGGAAGCCCGCGCGGAAGGCGTCGCCGACGCCGGTGGGGTCGGCCTTGCGGTCCTCCTGCGGGCAGCCGACCTCGATCGGGTCCTCGCCGGCCCGCTCGATGCGGACGCCGCGCGCGCCGAGGGTGGTGACGCGGTGGCCGACCTTGGCGAGGATCTCGGAGTCCGACCAGCCCGTCTTGGACTCGATGAGGCCCTTCTCGTACTCGTTGGAGAACAGGTACGTCGCGCCGTCCAGCAGTATCCGGATCTCCTCGCCGCCCATGCGGGCGATCTGCTGCGAGAAGTCGGCGGCGAAGGCGATCGAGCGGGAGCGGCACTCCTCGGTGTGGCGGAGCATCGCCTCCGGGTCGTCGGCGCCGATCAGGACCAGGTCGAGGCCGCCGACGCGGTCGGCGACGGTCTTCAGCTCGATGAGGCGGGCCTCGCTCATCGCACCGGTGTAGAAGGAGCCGATCTGGTTGTGGTCGGCGTCGGTGGTGCACACGAAGCGGGCCGTGTGCAGGGTCTCGGAGATGCGGACGGACCCGGTGTCGACGCCGTGCCGGTCCAGCCAGGCACGGTACTCGTCGAAGTCCGCGCCCGCGGCGCCGACCAGGACCGGGCCGGTCCCCAGCTGTCCCATGCCGAAGGCGATGTTCGCTCCCACCCCGCCCCGGCGTACGTCCAGGTTGTCGACCAGGAAGGAGAGCGAGACCGTGTGCAACTGGTCCGCGACGAGCTGGTCGGCGAAACGGCCGGGGAAGGTCATGAGGTGGTCGGTAGCGATGGAGCCGGTGACTGCGATGCGCACGGCGTGGACTCTCCTGTGGGGAGGTGGATTGACAGTTCACGCTACCCGGTCCACCCGCGCCACTGAAGCAGCCGAAACTACCCGATAGTAGATCTTTCTTCGCGGGCTCAAGCGTGCGTACGGTTCGGCTATGACGAACCTCAAGGTCCACGCCCCCGTCCCGGCCGACCTCGACGGCGGCCTGGCGTCGCTGCGCGGCGACTGCGCCCGGATGGCTCCGCACTGGGCCGCCCCGGAGAAGATCGCTTCCCGCCCGGTCTCCCCGTCACTCATCCACGGCGTGACCGTCCCCGCGACGTCCGCACGACTGCTGGACGCCATGCTCGACCACGGCCAGTAGGGGCCGGGCAGGGAACCTGCCAACGCTTTTCTTCGGTACGGCGCTCGGGAGGGAACCGCGCGCTCCCCCGTCGCGTCCCATCGGCGTCCCCCGTAAAGGGGATGTGGGGTACGACAGCAGGGCAGCCGAAGGAGCGATGCGGTGAACACCGAGCGACCCGATGACGACGACGCCGCGCGCGAGCCGGAGAAGACGGGTTCCGAGGAGTCGACGGCCGACAAGGCGAGGGCCGAGGAGGCGACGCCCGAGGAGACGTCGGCGGGCGAGGCTTCCGCCGCCGAGGCCGCGGCCGGCGCGGCCGACGAGGCCACGGCGGAAGGGGCGAAGGCTCAGGGCGCCGCGGTTCCGGAGAAGGGCGACGCGCCGGAGGAGGCCGGGGCCGGGACTCCGGATGAGGCCGGGGCCGCCGGCTCGGCCGAGGACGCCGGCTCGGCCGAGGACGCCGGCTCGGCGGAGGACGCCGGTTCGGCGGAGACCGAGTTCGAGGCCGCGGCCGAAGGCGACGCCGAAGCTCCGGCGGAGGCCGGGCGTCCCGGGAACGCCGACGAGCCGCACATCACTCCCGCACCCGCATCCGCCTCCGCCTCCACCTCGGTCACCCGCACGGACGCCGCGGCCGATGCCGACGCCCATCCCGACGCCGATGCCGACGAGCCCGTCGTCGCGCAGGCGGCAGACGGCGGGGCCTCCGGGAACTCCCGGCGTCGCTCCCCCGTGCTCATCGCCTCCGTCGCGGCCGCCGTTCTGCTGGTGGCGGGCGGTGCGGCCTACCTCACCTCCGGCGCTCTGGGCGGTTCGGACGCCGGCCCCGGCTCCGGAGCGCCCGCCGGCGACGGCACTCCCGCCGCCCTCGCGCTGGACGACTACTCCGCGGGTCCGGGTACCCCCGAGGGCGGCACCAGCGGTATCGCGCCCGGCGAGCCGAACCCCTACGGGGTGACGTACAGGGCCGACGGCAAGCTGCCCGCCGGGCCCGGCTCCGCGCCGGTGTACTGGGCGCGCGGCGAGGTCACGAAGGCCGAGGTGGCCGGGCTGGCCGAGGCGCTGGGCGTCGAGGGGACGCCGGTGCCCGAGGGGGAGACCTGGAAGGTCGGCGCCGGGAGCGACGGCTCCAGTCCGGTGCTGCGGGTGTACCGGCGGGCGCCGGGCATGTGGACGTTCACCCGGTACGCGCCCGGCACCGACGACTGCACGGGCGGCACCGTCAAGTGCACGCCGGGTCACGTGACCGCGTCGGGCGACCCGGTGAGCGAGGCGGCGGCGAAGAAGGCGGCGGCGCCGGTCCTCAAGGCCGTGGGCCAGGACGACGCCAAGGTGGACGCGAGCCAGGTCATGGGCGCCCAGCGGGTGGTGAACGCCGACCCGGTGATCGGCGGTCTGCCCTCCTACGGCTGGACGACCGGCATCAGCGTCAACGCGCAGGGCGAGGTCGTCGGCGGGAACGGACAGCTGGAAGCGCCGCTGAAGGGCGCCACGTACCCCCTGCTGAGTGCGCAGGAAGCGCTGGACGCGCTGAACGCGGCGCCCGGGTCCGGCCACCGGATGGGCATCGGCGGCTGCGCCTCCCCGGTGCCGCTGAAGGACCGACTGGAGAGTCCGTGCGGCACGGCGACGGCCGCGCAGGGACAGACGGCGACGGTCGAGGACGCGGTGCTCGGACTCGCCCCGCACACCTCGGGCGGGCAGCAGGTGCTCGTGCCGTCCTGGCTGTTCGAGGTCAAGGCGGCGGGAACCGCGGACGCCTACACGGTGACGCAGCCGGCCGTCGAGCCGGCGTATCTGAAGTCCGCGACGACGCCCGCGCCGACGCCGACGCCGAGCGGTACCTCCGAGAAGCGCGACGTGCGGGTGGGCGGCTACACCGCCGAGGGCAGGGAGCTGACCGTGAGCTTCACCGGCGGGGTGTGCTCCGACTACAAGGCGACGGCGACGGAGAGCGGGTCCGAGGTGAAGGTCACCGTGACCGAGACCCCGTGGCGGGACAAGGTCTGCATCATGATCGCCAAGGAGTACCACCAGACCGTGCGGCTGGACGAGCCCCTGGGCAGTCGGAAGGTGGTCGGCTCGGACGGCGGGGCGATCCCGCTGGAGAAGCCGGGGGCCCGACTGCCGGAGGTGCAGTAGCGGCGGCGGACTGCAGCGGCCACGGCAGGCCGCAGCGGCGACGGCTGTGGCGGTGAACACGAAGGCGGCGGTCCCCACGAAGGGGGCCGCCGCCTCGGCGTCGTCCAGGCCGAAGGGCCGGATCGGCTAGCTGAAGGAGTCGCCGCAGGCGCAGGAGCCCGTAGCGTTGGGGTTGTCGATCGTGAAGCCCTGCTTCTCGATCGTGTCGACGAAGTCGATCGACGCGCCGCCCAGGTACGGGGCGCTCATGCGGTCGGTGACGACCTTGACGCCGTCGAAGTCCTTGACCACGTCGCCGTCGAGGGAACGCTCGTCGAAGAAGAGCTGGTAGCGCAGGCCGGAGCAGCCGCCGGGCTGAACGGCGACGCGCAGGGCCAGGTCGTCACGGCCTTCCTGGTCGAGCAGGGCCTTGACCTTCGCCGCGGCGGCGTCGGACAGGATGATGCCGTCGGTGACGGTGCTGGTCTCGTCCGATACGGACATCTACATCTCTCCCGGGTTGTACGGAGACTGCTGGACTGCTTGCCGACGGTTGCAACCGACGGGGCCGCGGATTCATTCCGGGCCGAGCTCTTGTCTTTTCGTTCCCTTCTCATGCTCGCACACGCGATTGCGGACGGAAAACGCCTCACCGGGATTCACGTCACATCGACGCAATGACCATCGTCAAAGTGACGTGAAGCGGGTTATGATAGATAACGTCAATTCGACGAAAAGTAGAAAGGGTGCGTGTCGTGACCACCGCCCAGACCACGGAGCTCGACGTACAGCCGACTCCGCTCGCCCTGTTGCTGCTCGGCCGTGAGGCCGACCCGAAGAGCGAGCGGGGCGTCGAGTGCCCCGGCGATCTGCCCTCGCCCTCCGACCCGGACCTGGTCGAGCGCGCCCGTGCCGCCAAGGAGAAGCTCGGTGACAAGGTCTTCGTGCTCGGCCACCACTACCAGCGCGACGAGGTCATCCAGTTCGCCGACGTCACGGGCGACTCCTTCAAGCTGGCCCGGGACGCGGCCGCCCGCCCGGAGGCCGAGTACATCGTCTTCTGCGGTGTGCACTTCATGGCCGAGTCCGCCGACATCCTGACCTCGGACGACCAGAAGGTGGTCCTGCCCGACCTCGCCGCCGGCTGCTCGATGGCCGACATGGCCACCGCCGAGCAGGTCGCCGAGTGCTGGGACGTGCTGACCGAGGCCGGCATAGCGGACCAGGTCGTGCCCGTCTCGTACATGAACTCGTCCGCGGACATCAAGGCGTTCACGGGCAGGCACGGCGGCACGATCTGCACCTCCTCCAACGCCGAGCGGGCCCTGGAGTGGGCCTTCCAGCAGGGCGAGAAGGTCCTGTTCCTGCCCGACCAGCACCTCGGCCGCAACACCGCCGTGCGGGACATGGGCATGTCCCTGGAGGACTGCGTCGTCTACAACCCGCACAAGCCGAACGGCGGGCTGACCGCCGAGCAGCTGCGCGACGCGAAGATGATCCTGTGGCGCGGCCACTGCTCGGTGCACGGCCGCTTCAGCATGGAGTCGGTCGAGGACGTGCGCGCCCGCATCCCCGGCGTGAACGTGCTCGTGCACCCGGAGTGCCGGCACGAGGTCGTGGCCGCGGCCGACTACGTCGGCTCGACCGAGTACATCATCAAGGCGCTGGAGGCGGCCCCGGCCGGCTCCAAGTGGGCCATCGGCACCGAGCTGAACCTGGTGCGCCGGCTGGCGAACCGTTTCGCGTCCGAGGGCAAGGAGATCGTCTTCCTGGACAAGACGGTCTGCTTCTGCTCGACCATGAACCGCATCGACCTCCCCCACCTGGTGTGGACCCTGGAGTCCCTCGCCGAGGGCAAGCTGGTCAACCGCATCGAGGTCGACCAGGAGACCGAGAAGTTCGCGAAACTGGCGCTGGAGCGGATGCTGGCGCTTCCGTAGCCGGACCCGCGGGGACCCGGGTCACTCCGTCGGCGACAGCCGGTCGGGGTGACCCGGGTCCACGGTGAAGACGGTGCCGTCGGGAGTGAGCACGATCAGCGAGCCCTCGTCGAGGAACACCTTCGCCATGGAGAAGCCGAACGCGGCGACCTGCTCGGCCCTCGCCGAGGACTCCCACAGCAGGGCGCCCGTCCGGACGTCGACGGCGGCGACCCGCCCGGAGGCGCTGGCCGCGAACACCGCTCGGCCCCGCCCGTCGGCGACGGGCGTGCCGGGCTGCTGAAGGGTCGTGGAGGTCTGCCACAGCCGTGCGCCCGTCGCCGGCGAGTGGGCGACCATCTGTCCCCTCGAGTTGGCGAAGCAGAGCACCCCGCCCACCAGCGCGGCCCGGCCTCGGGGGCTGCCCGGCAGCGTCTTCCTGCGCACGGCGCCGGTGTCCGGGTCGATCAGCAGGACCTCGCCGTACGCCCTCTCCTCGGAGCTCTGCAGATCCCGCGGGGGTATCACCCCGAAGACCAGCTCGCCGCCCACGACTCCGAGCGGGCTGACCTCTCCGTCCGGCACCTTCACCTTCCGGACGGCGCCGTCGGCCGGGTCGATGGCGTAGAACACGTTGCGGGTGGTCTCTCCCCCGTCCACGCAGCCGGCGTACAGAAGGCCCTCGAAGCCGTGGAACTGGCAGCTGTAGCCGTCACCGGCGGGCAGGGTCGCCTTCCAGCGGACGGCGCCGCCGCGCATCTCGCGCGCGATCACTCGGTTCCCGTCAGGGGCCAGCAGCAGATCGCCGACGACGGCGCTCTCGACCCTGCCCGTCGGGTGCATCGGGGACGACCAGCGCCGCGCGCCGGTGGCGGAGTCCAGCGCGACGGCGGTGACCGAGTCGTTGCGCGCGCTGTCCATGACCGACTGGCTGATCAGCACGACGTCTTCGTACACCCCGAGGACGAAGCTGTCGTAATCCGACGGCGCCGTACGCGACGGCACGGAGTCGGCGCGCCAGGCGAGCCGGCCCGTCGAGCCGTCGACCCGGACCGGGAGGGTGCTGTTGCCGCCGCAGTACAGGGCACCCGCACCCGCCATGCAGGACACGGAAACGCTGTCGGTCCGGACGCCGCCGCCCAGCGGCTTCGCCACCCCGCTCGCGGCCGTCCCGAACACCGAGGTCCGCCAGGGCTGCCAGCCGTTCGGCAGGGGGTCCCAGCGGGAGGACTCGTCGGCGGTGCTGTTCGACGCCTCCGACTTCTCGCTCCTCGCGAACGGGTCGAACAGGAACCAGCCGGTGAGCGCCATGGCCAGGACGCCCGCCACCCCGGCCAGGACCGGCCACCGGCGCAGCCGGGAGCGGCGGCCCGGGCGGGACGGGGCGTAGACCGGGCCGGGTTCCTCGCTCGGCGCGGGCGCGGGCGGCAGCCGCAAGGTCACCGTCTGCGCGTCGCCCTCGGCTGGTTCGGGCAGCGCCTCCGCGAACTGCTGAGCCAGCGTGCCCAGTTCGGGCCGGTCGCCGGGCTCCTTGGCCAGGCAGCGGGTGAGGACCGAGCGCAGCGGCTCGGCGACCGCGTCCACCGCGGGCTCCTCGTGCAGCACCCGCCACGCCGTGAGATACGGACTGTCCGCGTCGAAGGGGCCGCGTCCGGTGGCGGCGAACACCAGCAGCGCGCCGAGGGAGAACACGTCCGAGGCGGGGCCGACCGAGCGGGCGTCGGTGAACTGCTCGGGCGACATGAACGGCGGGGTGCCGATCGCCTTGCCGGTCTCGGTGAGCGTCTGGTTCTCCGCCGCCCGGGAGATCCCGAAGTCGATGACGCGGGGCCCGTCGTGGGCCATCAGGACGTTCCCGGGCTTGAGGTCGCGGTGGACGACCCCGGCCCGGTGGATCTCCCGCAGGGCCTCCACCAGCCCGAGGGCGAGCCGGCGCAGTTCCGCGCCGCGCAGCGGGCCGTGCTCGCGGATGCGGGCGGAGAGCGCGGGGCCGGGCACGTACTGGGTGGCCATCCAGGGCCGGTCGGCGTCCGGGTCGGCGTCCACGACCGGGGCGGTGAAGGCCCCGCTCACCCTGCGGACGGCCTCGATCTCCTGGCGGAAGCGGGCGCGGAAGACCGCGTCCTCGGCGTACTGGGCATGCACCACCTTGACGGCGACCTCACGCCCCGAGCGCGACCGGCCGCGGTAGACGACGCCCATGCCTCCGGCCCCGAGCCGGTCGACGATCCGGTATCCGCCGAGTGCCTTCGGGTCGTCCTTGTGCAGCGGCACCGCTCCGATCCCCCTCCCGCGCAGAGCAGTTCAGGTACCCAGCATATGGAAAGCGGAGGGGGAGGAGGGACCCGGGAAGGCGACAGGACGCGATGGGGACAGGACGGGGACAGAAGGGGGGAGCCCCTCGCCACCGGCCGGTGCGGACGCCCCCGCCACCGGCCGGCGCGGATGTCCTCACTCGACCCTCGGACGCACCAGCCCCGACTCGTAGGCGATCACCACGAGCTGGGCCCGGTCGCGCGCCCCCAGCTTGGCCATGGCCCGGTTGACGTGCGTCTTCACGGTGAGCGGGCTGACCTCGAGGCGCTCGGCGATCTCGTCGTTGGAGTGGCCCCCGGCGACCTGCACGAGGACCTCGCGCTCGCGCACGGTGAGAGCGTCCAGCCGGTGGGAGCGGGTGGGGTCGTGGTCGTCGTCCGCGCCTCCCTGGGCGAGGAAGCGGGCGATCAGGCCCTTGGTCGCGGTCGGCGAGAGCAGCGCATCCCCGCCGGCGGCGATCCTGATCGCGCTGAGCAGTTCCTCCGGCTCGCTGCCCTTGCCGAGGAAGCCGGAGGCGCCGGCCCGCAGCGACTGCACGACGTAGTCGTCGACCTCGAAGGTCGTCAGGATGACCACGCGGACGTGTGCGAGGGAGGGATCGGCGCTGATCAGGCGGGTCGCGGCCAGTCCGTCCGTACCGGGCATGCGGATGTCCATCAGGACGACGTCGGCGCGCTCCCGCTGGGCCAGCGCGACCGCCTCCGCGCCGTCGGACGCCTCGCCGACCACCTCCATGTCGGGCTCGGAGTCGACGAGCACGCGGAACGCGCTGCGCAACAGGGCCTGGTCGTCGGCGAGCAGGACGCGGATGGTCATACGAGATCCTCTGCGGTGCCGGGCGCTGCGGTCCGGGTGCGGGTCTTGACCGGCAGGACCGCGTGGACGCGGAAGCCGCCCCCGTAGCGCGGACCGGTGGTGAGGGTGCCGCGCAGGGCGGTGACGCGTTCGCGCATGCCGAGCAGACCGTGGCCGCCGCCGGCGGGCGGGGTCTCCTCGTCCGCCGGACGCCCGTCGTCGAGGACGGTGACCTCGATGTTCGGTCCTACGCGCACGACGCTGACCTCGGCCTTCGCCTCGGCTCCGGCGTGCTTTTGGACGTTGGTCAGGGCTTCCTGGATGACCCGGTAGGCGGCCAGGCCGACGGCGGCGGGCAGCTCGGTCTCGTGGTCGGTGCGGGCCACCTCGACCTGGAGTCCGGCGTTGCGGAAGGTGCCGGCGAGTTCGTCGAGACGGTCCAGGCCGGGGGCGGGCTCGGTGGGGGCCTCGGGGTCGCCGGACTGGCGCAGCAGTCCGACGGTGGCGCGCAGTTCGTTGAGCGCGGAGCGGCTGGCCTCGCGGACGTGCGCGAGGGCCTCCTTGGCCTGGTCGGGCCGCTTGTCCATGACGTGCGCGGCGACTCCGGCCTGGACGTTGACCAGGGCGATGTGGTGGGCGACGACGTCGTGCAGGTCGCGGGCGATGCGCAGGCGTTCCTCGGCGACCCGGCGGCGGGCCTCCTCCTCGCGGGTGCGTTCGGCGCGCTCGGCCCGGTCCCGGATGGCCTGGACGACGGCCCGTCGGCTGCGGACCGCGTCCCCTGCGGTGGCGCCGATGCCGGTCCAGGCGAGGATGCCGAGGTTTTCCTGGGCGTACCAGGGCATCGGTCCGGCGAGCATGGCCGCGCCGGTGAGGACCGTCATGGTGATCAGTCCGGCGCGCAGGGTGGTGGGGCGGTCGGTGGTGGCGGCGACGGTGAACAGGGCGATGACGGCGGACATGGCGACGGGCGCGCGGGGGTCGCCGGTGACCGACTCGATCACGGAGGCGGCGCCGGTGAGGGCGAGGACCGTCATGGGGGCGCTGCGGCGGAAGACGAGGGCGACGGCGCTGAAGGTCATCAGCAGCAGGCTGAGCGGGTCCGGGCTGTGGATGCTCCAGGTGACCCTGTGCTCTCCGTGCGGGCCGACGAAGGAGCCCGCGAGCATGCAGAGCAGCACGCCTGCCGCGAGGCCCGCGTCGCAGGCGAGGGGGTGGGCCTTCAGCCGGCGCCGGGCTTCAGCGAGGGAGGTCACGTCCGGGTCACTTCTCGAGTACCGTCGCTTTCCGTGCCGTGGCTGGGGGCGCGGCGGTGCCCGGACCCCCTTCGGCCCGTGGGGGCCTCGTACCCGCTCGTACCCGGGAATTCAGCCCGGGATCAGGCCGTCGTCGCTCAGCATCTCCCGGACCTCCTCCAGGCTCGCGTCCGGGGCCGGGAGGATGAGCTCGGAGGGTTCCAGGGCGTCGTCCGCGAGGGGGTCGCCCAGACGTCGGACGGCGTCCAGGAGGGCGCCGAGGGTGCGGTGGAAGCCTTCCTCGTCGCCGCTCTCCATGTCCGCGAGCAGCTCGTCGTCCAGCTTGTTCAGTTCGACGAAGTGGGAGTCGGCCAGCTTCCACTGGCCCTCCCCCATGATCCGCACGATCATGTCGCTCTCCTCGGCTCCGGTCCCCGGCGCCGGCTACTGCTTGTCGAAGCGCGGGGTGTCCTGCGGCTGCTGCTGGGACTGAGGCCGGCCGGTGCCGCCCTCGATGGCCTGCTGCCCCGAGGACGGGCCTCCGGCGAGTTCCGCCTTCATGCGCTGCAGTTCCAGCTCTACATCCGTACCACCGGACAGCCGGTCCAGCTCGGCCTGGAGGTCGTCCTTGGCGATGCCGGTGGGGTCGTCCAGCGCGCCGGAGGCCATGAGCTCGTCGAGGGCGCCGGCACGGGCCTGGAGCTGGGCGGTCTTGTCCTCGGCCCGCTGGATGGCCAGGCCGACGTCGCCCATCTCCTCGGAGATGCCGGAGAAGGCCTCGCCGATGCGGGTCTGGGCCTGGGCGGCGGTGTAGGTGGCCTTGATGGTCTCCTTCTTCGTGCGGAAGGCGTCCACCTTGGCCTGGAGGCGCTGCGCCGCGAGGGTGAGCTTCTCCTCCTCGCCCTGGAGCGTGGCGTGCTGTGTCTCCAGGTCGGTGACCTGCTGCTGGAGCGCGGCACGGCGGGAGAGCGCCTCGCGGGCGAGGTCCTCACGGCCGAGCGCGAGCGCCTTGCGGCCCTGGTCCTCCAGCTTGGTGGACTGCGACTGCAGCTGGTTCAGCTGGAGCTCCAGGCGCTTGCGCGAGGTCGCGACGTCGGCGACGCCGCGGCGGACCTTCTGCAGGAGTTCCAGCTGCTTCTGGTACGAGTAGTCGAGGGTTTCGCGCGGGTCCTCGGCCCGGTCAAGGGCCTTGTTCGCCTTCGCGCGGAAGATCATCCCCATACGCTTCATGACACCGCTCATGGGCTTCGCGCGCCCCCTTCTGACGGACTCCGGCTCTCAGGTCTGCGACAGAACCCACAGTACGGGCCCTGCATCCATTGACGCACTGTTCGGGGACGGATGCGCTCCTCCCCAAGGACGACTGACCGGGCCCCCGCTCCGGCGTGAGGAGTAGGTGACCCTCAGGGTGAGCGGTAGGTCACCCTGCGCCCCCCTTCCTCTTGTCTTGCCCGGTCTGTCCCTTCTACAGACGACCGGTGTTGCCGGATCGTTCCCGTCCGGGCTGGGGTCCATGCCCGGGAGCGCTTACCCTTGGGTTTTGTGTTCCGTAGCCGTGCCAAGGAAGAGAAGGCCCCCGCCGACGCGGTGGTGACCGACTCCAAGCAGACCCGCGACCCGCAGGCGAAGAAGGGTCGGCCCACGCCCAAGCGCAGTGAGGCCCAGTCCCAGCGTCGCAGCGTCGCCAACACGTCGATGTCGCGCAAGGACGCGGCCAAGCGCCAGCGCGACGAGCGCCGCGCCCAGCTGGACCGTCAGCGCCAGGCGCTGGCCGGCGGGGACGAGCGCTATCTGCCGGTCCGCGACAAGGGGCCCGTGCGCAAGTTCGCGCGCGACTTCATCGACTCGCGGTTCAACGTGGCGGAGTTCTTCCTGCCCATGGCGGTGGTCATCCTCGTGCTGAGCATGGTGCGGGTGGGCTCGCTGCAGACCATCGCGCTGCTGCTGTGGCTGGTCGTGATCGTGCTGATCGTGCTGGACTCGTTCGTCACCGCGTTCCGGCTGCGCAAGCAGCTGGCCGAGCGCTTCCCCGAGCAGAACCGCCGCGGCGCGGTGGCCTACGCGCTCATGCGCTCGCTGCAGATGCGCCGGCTCCGGCTGCCCAAGCCGCAGGTCAAGCGTGGAGCACGGCCCTGAGCACTGAGGCTTTCTCCGGGGGGGCGGCCGAGGCCTGGCTGAGCAGGCTGGGCGGGCTGCGTGACGTCGTACGTCAGGAGCTGGTGGCCCGGCAGCTCGACGAGCAGATAGCCGGGCGTTATCCGGTCGGGCAGCGGCTGCGGGTGCTCGACGTGGGCATGGGCCAGGGCACGCAGGCACTGCGGCTGGCCCGGCTCGGGCATCAGGTGACCGGTCTCGAGCAGGACGCGACGATGGTCGCCGCGGCCCGTGCGGCCCTGTCCGGCGAGCCCGAGGGCATCCGCGAGCGGATGCGGATCATCGAGGGCGACGGCCGGGACACCGGGGTGCACTTCCTGCCCGGCAGCTTCGACGTGGTGCTGTGCCACGGCGTACTCATGTACGTGGAGGAGCCGGACGCCCTGCTCGCGGGGCTCGCCCGGATGCTGGCCCAGGGCGGCCTGCTGTCGCTGCTCGTGCGCAACGCGGACGCGCTGGCGATGCGGCCGGGCATGTCCGGGGACTGGGCGGGCGCGCTGGGCGCCTTCGACACCGTCTCCTACCGCAACCGGCTGGGGCTGGACGTCCGGGCGGACCGGCTGACGACGCTGACCGACACGCTCGCCGGGATCGGGGCGCCGCTGCAGGCCTGGTACGGCGTGCGGGTCTTCACCGACACGGCCGTGGACGGGGCGGAGATCCCCGACGACGTCGAGACCCTGCTGACCGCCGAGGAGCGGGCCGGACGGACCGACCCCTACCGCCAGGTGGCGGCCCTGCTGCACCTGTGCGGCGTCCGCGGCTGAGCGGACGCGCGGGCGGGCGTTCCGCGGAAGCGCGCGGGAGGCTTCCGCTCGTTCGGGTGAACGGCGGACGGGGTGGCCGTGGACCGGCCACCCCGCCGAGCGACTAGACCTCGTTGGCCTGCAGGCTCATCGGACCGTAGATCTCGGTGGAGTCCTCGAAGAGCCGAACCTGTTCGGCCCCGCCCTCGAGAAGGTCCTTCCACACTTCCCCGATCCAGGACTCGGCGTCCCCCTGCGTGGTGAACTCCTCGGGCTGCACCGCGGGTTGGACCTCCGTCCCGTCGGCCTTCTCGAACCGCCACGTCCATGCCGCCATGTACGCCTCCCAGCTGTGACCACGTGCAGAGCAGAAGCCGGATCGCGATCCGGCTTCTGCTCTGCAGCCTAGCCGGATGCGCAAGACCCGGTCGGACAGGCGAAAATCAGCTCCGTGGAAGTCACTCTGCTCGGTACCGGCGCCCCGGCGGGCCTGCCCCGCCCCGACTGTTCCTGCGCCGTGTGCGCGACCTCGCTCGGCGCGCACGCGCGGGCCGCGACCGCGTTGCTCATCGACGGGGCCCTGCTCCTCGACCTGACTCCGGGTGCGGCGTTCGCGGCCGCGCGGGCGGGGCACTCGCTGGGCGGGGTGGGCCAGGTCCTGCTGACGCACCCGCACGACGGCCCTCCGGTGGAGGTGCCGGCCGGGCTGCCGCAGCCCGCCCGGGTGCCGGACAACCAGGAGTTGTCGTTGCTGACGGGGCATCGGGTGCGGGCGGTGCCGATGGACGCGCCGGGCACCGGGTACGAGGTGACCGGCCCGGACGGGCAGCGGCTGCTGTACCTGCCGCCCCGGGGCGCGCCGGCGGGTCTGGAGGGCTCGGAGCCGGCGGAGCGGTACGACATGGTCCTCGCGGATCTCGTGGGGCGGCCGGACGCGCTGGCGAAGCTGCGGGCGGTCGGCGCGGTGGGGCCGACGACCGACGTGGTCGCCGTCCATCTGGACCACGAGGTGCCGCCGGGCGCGGAACTGCGGCGTCGGCTCGCGGCGGCCGGGGCGCGGGCGGTGCCGGACGGCTCGACGCTGACGGTGGGGGTGTACGAGGACGTGCCGGACGTGCCGAGGCGGACGCTGGTGCTGGGCGGGGCCAGGTCCGGGAAGTCGGTCGAGGCGGAACGGCGGCTGGAGTCCTTCCCCGACGTGCTGTACGTCGCCACCGGCGGCACCCGGGGCGGCGACACCGAGTGGGCGTCGCGGGTCTTCGCCCACCGGGAGCGACGGCCGGGGTCGTGGCGGACCGAGGAGACCTGCGACCTGCTGCCGCTGCTGACCCGGGACGGCGCGCCGCTGCTGATCGACTGTCTGTCGCTGTGGCTGACGGACGTCATGGACTCCGTCGGGGCGTGGGACGACGCGGTATGGGCGGACGGCGGTGAGCGGGCGCTGCGCTCGCGGGTGGCGGAGTTGGCGCAGGCCGTGCGCTCGGCCCGGCGGACCGTGGTGCTGGTGTCGAACGAGGTGGGCTCGGGGATCGTGCCGGCCACGGCGTCGGGGCGGCGCTACCGGGACGAGCTGGGGCGGCTGAACGCGGCGGTCGCCGACGAGTGCGAGCAGGTCGTGCTGGTGGTCGCGGGGCAGGCGCTGGTGCTGCGCGGGTGAGCGGCCGGCGCCGCCCGTTCAGCGGCGTCGCGCGACGATCCGGTACGCGTTGGAGAAGCGGGTGCGGCGCAGGACCGGGGCCAGGAGGTGGTCGAGGGCCGCGGCCAGGGCGACCAGCGGCGCGGCCGCCCGCGGCAGAGGGGTGCGGTTCGCACAGCTGGGCGGGGTGGGCCAGGTCCTGCTGACGCACCCGCACGACGGCCCTCCGGTGGAGGTGCCGGCCGGGCTGCCGCAGTCCGCCCGGGTGCCGGACAACCAGGAGTTGTCGTTGCTGACGGGGCATCGGGTGCGGGCGGTGCCGATGGACGCGCCGGGCACCGGGTACGAGGTGACCGGCCCGGACGGGCAGCGGCTGCTGTACCTGCCGCCCCGGGGCGCGCCGGCGGGTCTGGAGGGCTCGGAGCCGGCGGAGCGGTACGACATGGTCCTCGCGGATCTCGTGGGGCGGCCGGACGCGCTGGCGAAGCTGCGGGCGGTCGGCGCGGTGGGGCCGACGACCGACGTGGTCGCCGTCCATCTGGACCACGAGGTGCCGCCGGGCGCGGAACTGCGGCGTCGGCTCGCGGCGGCCGGGGCGCGGGCGGTGCCGGACGGCTCGACGCTGACGGTGGGGGTGTACGAGGACGTGCCGGACGTGCCGAGGCGGACGCTGGTGCTGGGCGGGGCCAGGTCCGGGAAGTCGGTCGAGGCGGAACGGCGGCTGGAGTCCTTCCCCGACGTGCTGTACGTCGCCACCGGCGGCACCCGGGGCGGCGACACCGAGTGGGCGTCGCGGGTCTTCGCCCACCGGGAGCGACGGCCGGGGTCGTGGCGGACCGAGGAGACCTGCGACCTGCTGCCGCTGCTGACCCGGGACGGCGCGCCGCTGCTGATCGACTGTCTGTCGCTGTGGCTGACGGACGTCATGGACTCCGTCGGGGCGTGGGACGACGCGGTATGGGCGGACGGCGGTGAGCGGGCGCTGCGCTCGCGGGTGGCGGAGTTGGCGCAGGCCGTGCGCTCGGCCCGGCGGACCGTGGTGCTGGTGTCGAACGAGGTGGGCTCGGGGATCGTGCCGGCCACGGCGTCGGGGCGGCGCTACCGGGACGAGCTGGGGCGGCTGAACGCGGCGGTCGCCGACGAGTGCGAGCAGGTCGTGCTGGTGGTCGCGGGGCAGGCGCTGGTGCTGCGCGGGTGAGCGGCCGGCGCCGCCCGTTCAGCGGCGTCGCGCGACGATCCGGTACGCGTTGGAGAAGCGGGTGCGGCGCAGGACCGGGGCCAGGAGGTGGTCGAGGGCCGCGGCCAGGGCGACCAGCGGCGCGGCCGCCCGCGGCAGAGGGGTGCGGTTCGCACAGAGCGCGGCGGCCGCCGCCAGGTCGTGGGGGGTGTGGGCGGCCCTGCGGTCCGCCACGACGATCTCGCAGCCCTGCGCCTCCAGTTCGGTCAGGAGGTTGGCCAGCGGGAAGAAGTGGAGGTGGCGGGGCTGGTCGTAGGAGTGCCACCACTTGCCCAGGACACGGGCCGACGCGCTGGCGGGGTCAGGGAGTTCCAGCAGGAGATGGCCGCCCGGGCGCAGGGCCGTCAGCGCCGCCGCGAGCTCCCGTCTCGGGTCCCGGGTGTGTTCCAGGTGGTTGAGCATGCTGACGACGTCGTAGCGGCCGCGCAGCCGGGACAGCACCTGAGGGGCCGTCAACTGGCCCACGTGGGCTTCGTCGAGCCGGCCCGCGGCCCTGGCCCGCTCCGCCCGCCGGGTCGGGTCCACCCCGTCGAACGCCGTGTAGGCGAACAGTCGCCTGGCCGCCACGGGGAAGCGCGCGTCGCCCGTCCCGACGTCCAGCCAGCTCTCCGGTTCGGGGAAGGGCAGCATCGCCCGGGCCGTGGCCTCCAGGCGTCTGCGGCCGGCGCGCCGGTCCTCGTCGGCGGTGTAGAGCTGCAGTCCCTCCACGGTCAGGCGCGGGTTCTGGAAGGCGTGCTCGCAGTCCTCGCACTCGTCGAGGACGAAGGTGCCCGGCCTGCGGTGGCGCAGATCCGGTGCGCGCAGCAGGGTGCGCAGGCTCCTCGAGCCGCACCAGGGGCAGTCGTCGCGGCGCGGCTCGTGGACGGGCCTGAGCGGCATGAGCGGCTCCGTTCGATGGCAGGGAGAGCGAACGACGATATGCGACAAATCGGAACGTATGGGATCGCGATCCTCGGTGCAATGACGTCGTGCGGGCGTGGTGGCGATGTGACGCGGAACCGTTCGATCGGTGCCGGTACTGTTCGGCGAATGAGCTCGCTTAATCTCGACGACTTCACCGATCTGATCGAGCGCCCCGACGGCGGGACGCGCCGTGACGCGGAGGCGCGCAGGGAGCGTCAGATCGTGCCGCCCGGATCGCTGGGGCGCCTGGACGACCTGGGCGAGTGGCTTGCGGCGGCGCAGGGTTCGTCGCCCGTGCGACCGATCGAGCGGCCGCGGGTGGTGCTGTTCGCGGGCGACCACGGCGTCGCCGAGCTCGACGTCTCCGCCCGACCCGCGGGCAGCGCGGCGGAGTTGGTGCGGGAGGTCCTGCAGGGGGGCCGTCCGGTGTCCGTGCTCGCGCGTCGGCTCGACGTGCCGGTGCGGATCGTGGACATGGCCCTGGACTGCGACCCGGAGACGTTCCCGCAGGACGTCGTGCGCCACCGGGTGCGCCGCGGCAGCGGCCGCATCGACATCGAGGACGCGCTGACGCTCCAGGAGGCCGAGGCGGCCTTCCTCGCGGGCGTGGCCGTGGCCGACGAGGAGGCCGACTCCGGCACGGATCTGGTCGTGCTCGGCGACGTCAGCGTGGGCGGCACGACGGCCGCGGGGGTGCTGGTGGCCGCACTGTGCGGGACCGACGCGTCCGTGGTGACCGGACGCGGCGGCGAGGCCATCGACGACCTGGCGTGGATGCGCAAGTGCGCCGCCATCAGGGACGCGCTCAGGCGGGCGCGGCCGGTGCTCGGGGAGCAGCTGCAGCTGCTGGCGACGGTGGGCGGGGCCGACCTCGCGGCCATGACGGGCTTTCTGCTCCAGTGCGCGGTACGGAAGTTGCCGGTCGTCCTGGACGGCGTCGTGGCGGCCGCCTGCGCGCTCGTCGGACAGCGGATCGCGTTCCGGGCGCCCGACTGGTGGCTGGCCGGCCACAAGAGCGGTGAACCGGGACAGGCCAAGGCACTCGACCGGATGGCGCTGGAACCGCTGCTCGACCAGGGCGTGAAGGTCGGGGAGGGCGCCGGGGCGCTGCTCGCGCTGCCGTTGGTGCGGGCCGCGGCCGCGCTGGCCGCGGAACTTCCCGAGAAGCCGGAGGCGTCCGACGAGAAGGACGCGGGTTCCGTGGCGGAGCCCGCGGCGGACTAGGCCGCCGGAGCAAAAGGGACAGGCGGCTCCAAAAGAGCGGTTTTTCGGAAGTGCACCCATATGATCACCGATCATGGGCAACACCCGGGGCGCCGCCGCCTTCGCCGTCTGGTACCTGCGGGCCGTCGCGTTCGTCAACTTCCTCAGTGCGGTGTGGGTCTCCCTGGGGCAGGACGTGCGGCGGCACAACCAGGAGAACCTCTTCACGCCGTACCTGCTGACGGCCGGTTTCGCGTCGGGGGCCTTCACCGCGTTCCTGGCCGTGACCATGGGGCGGCGCAAACGGGCCGCCTGGATCCTGAACCTCTGTCTGAGCGGCGCGTTCCTCGGGCTGTTCGCGCTGGCCATGGCGTTCCCGGAGATCCGGCGCCACCCCCAGAACTGGGTCTCGCTCGCGCTGACCGCCGCCTTCGTCGCCGCGCTGCTCGCCGGGCGGCGGGAGTTCTACGCGAAGGGCGACCGGTCCAACCCCGGACTCGCCGCGGCCGTCGGGGCCGGCGGGCTGCTGGCCGCGTCGCTGCTGGCCGCGCTGCTGGTGACGGTCACCGACCGGGCGTCCGCCCCCTCGACCTTCCTCGAACGCTGGCGCTACGGCGCGCTGCGGCTGGTCTCCGTCGCCGCCGACGACCACCGCAGCGCCGGCATCACCACGCCCACCTGGGTCGACGTCGCCGTCAACGTGCTGAGCACGGTGCTCGTCCTCGCCGTCCTGTACGCGGCCTTCCGCTCCCGGCGGGCCGTCGACCCGCTCACCGAGGACGACGAGAAACGGCTGCGGGAGCTCCTCGACCGGCACGGCGAGCGGGACTCGCTCGGCTACTTCGCGCTGCGGCGGGAGAAGAGCGTGCGCTGGTCGCCGACCGGGAAGGCGGCCGTCGCCTACCGCGTCCTCGGCGGGGTGTCGCTGGCGTCCGGGGATCCGCTCGGGGATCCGGAGGCGTGGCCGGGAGCGATCGAGCCGTGGCTCGCCGAGGCGCGGGCGCACGGCTGGATCCCGGCGGTGATGGGCGCGAGCGAGGAGGCCGGGACCGTGTACGCCCGGCACGGGCTGGACGCGCTGGAACTCGGGGACGAGGCGATCGTCGAGGTCGCCGGGTTCACCCTGGAGGGACGCGCGATGCGGACCGTCCGCCAGGCCTGCAACCGGGTGCGGCGCGCCGGGTACACGGTGCGCGTACGACGGCACGAGGACATCCCGGCCGACGAGATGGCGCACCTCGTGCGACGCGCCGACGACTGGCGCGACGGGGCCACCGAGCGCGGGTTCAGCATGGCGCTGGGCCGGCTCGGGGACCCGCGGGACGGCCGCTGCGTGATGCTGGAGTGCGCCGACGGCCGGGGTGAGCTGCGGGCGCTGCTCTCCTTCGTGCCGTGGGGACCGCACGGGCTGTCCCTCGACCTGATGCGCCGGGACCGCGGCTGCGACAACGGCCTGATCGAGTTCATGGTCATCGAGCTGCTCCGGCGTGCCCGGGAGCCCGGGGAGCTGCGGGTCTCCCAGGTCTCGCTGAACTTCGCGGTGTTCCGCTCGGTCTTCGAGAGGGGCGCGCGACTGGGCGCCGGGCCGGTGCTGAGGCTGTGGCGGTCGCTGCTCGGGTTCTTCTCGCGCTGGTGGCAGATCGAGTCCCTGTACCGCGCCAACGCCAAGTACCGGCCCATCTGGGAGCCGAGGTTCCTCCTCTTCGAGAAGAGCGCGGACCTGCCCCGCATCGCCGTCGCGGCGGCGCGGGCCGAGGGGTTCCTGGAGGCTCCGGGGCTGCCGAAGTGGCTGCACCGGCGGCAGCTGGAGACCCACCGGTGACGCGCCTCGCCCGCTGGGCCCGCGCCGAGTGGGGGCCCTTGTACACGGCCGTGCGCGATCCGCTGGTGCGACGGCGGTGGCGGGCGGCCCCCATGACGCTGGGGGCGGTCTGCCTGACGGCGGCGGCCCAGGTCGTGCAGAACCAGTCGTGGGGCTACCGGCCGGTCCAGGGCCTCGGGGCGGTCCGGGCCGAGGACCCCCTGTCGCTCGCCCTGCTGCGCACCCCGCTGTCGCTGTTCGTCCCGGCGTTGGACCTGCCGGTCTGGGGCGCCCTCGCGCAGGTCCTGCTGGTGTTCGGGATCGCGGAACTCTGCCTGGGCTGGTGGCGGACCCTCGTCATCGCCTATGCCGCCACCCTCGCCGGCACCCTGTACGCGCGCGTGGGCATCGCCCTGGGCCCCGACGGTCCGCTCGGCCTGCCCGCCTCCGACGCCCGGGTGGTGGACACCGGGCCGTCGGCGGCCGTGGTGGGCCTCGCGGTGTTCCTGGGCTGGCGCCACCGCGCCCACGCGACGGCGGCCGCGGTGATCGTCGCGATGGCCGTCGAGGCAGCGCTGAAGGACAACCTGGCGGGCAAGGAGCACCTGGCGGCGATCGCGGCCGTGGTGGCGCTGTGCGGGGCGGCGCAGGCGCGCCGGCGTCAGCTCCGGTCGGCGGATCCGGTGAGTTCGGCGTCCGTCTTGCCGCCGAGCCAGTCGCCCACCAGCCGGCGCGGGCGGGCCCAGCGGCGGTCGTGATGGTAGGCGCGCAGCACCGCCTTGGCCCGTGCCCGCGGGCGCCGCCCGTAGAACCGGCGCGCCCACGGCGATCCGGGGCGGGCCAGCCGGACGAGGCCGATGAGACCCACGAACGGCACGAACACGCTGAAGACGGCCATCTTGATCTTGCCCTTGGACAGCACGGCCAGCGAGAAGAGGAAGTTGGCCGCGACGGTCGCGAGCACGCTCCCGCGGTCCTGCAGCTCCTCGTCGCTCATGTCGTTGACGCCGAACGGCGCGAAGCCCACCAGCAGCAGCCCGACCAGCGCCGCCGTCAGGACCACGGCCTCCACGCTCTTGCGGCCCGCCTCCGTCCAGTACACGTCGTCCAGGTGCAGGATCAGCGCGAACTCGTCGAGGACGAGGCCCGTCCCGATCCCGAAGACCACCGCGAAGGCGAGCGCCCCGAAGCCGTGCCGGCCGCTCGCCACCGCGCCGAAGCCGCCGGCGACGGTCAGCACGACGCCCGGGACCACGTGGTGGACGTGCACACCGCCGGAGCTGATGTTGCCGAAGGGGCCCTTCCCGGCCCGGATGAGCCGCGTGATCACCCGGGTGATCAGGAAGGTGAGCACGAACGCGGTCAGGGCGAACAGCAGGGGGAGTTTGCCCGGTTCGACGACGTTGCGCTGCAGCCAGTGGCCCATGGCGTCAGTCTTCCGGGGAGCGGGGTGCGCTGCCTCGTGGGTGCGGCGTCCGGGCTAGTCTGCCGCCGTGTCCATGACCTCGCCCTTCGACGGCCTCCGCTTCGCCTTCGGCACCCTGTCCGTGTTCCCGGTCGGGGTGCCCCGCTGGGACCGTGCGGCGGCGCGCGGGGGCATGCTGAGCGCGCCCGCGGTCGGGCTGGCGGTGGGCGGCTGCGCGGCGGGGCTCGGGCTGCTGCTGCTCCGGCTCGGCGCGAGCCCGCTGCTCGCCGCCGTCGCCTCCGCCGCGGTGCCCGCCGTCCTCACCCGCGGTCTGCACCTCGACGGGCTGGCGGACACGGCGGACGGCCTGGGCAGCGGCAAGCCCGCCGAGGACGCGCTACGGATCATGAAGCAGTCGGACATCGGCCCGTTCGGCGTGCTCACGCTCGTCCTCGTGCTGCTCGCCCAGGTGGCCGCGCTGACGCAGCTCTACGGCAGGTCGTGGGCCCTGGGCGCGCTCGCCGCCGTCGTCTCGGCCGTCGCCGCCCGCCTCGCGCTGACCTGGGCGGCCCGCGACGGGGTGCCGGCCGCGCGGCCGGAAGGGCTGGGGGCAGCGGTGGCCGGGGTGGTCCCGGTGCGGGGCGCGGTCCTGCTCGCCGCGGTCGTCACGCTGGCCGCGGCGGGCGCCGGAGCATGGTCCGCACGGTACGAAGGCGGCGGCGACGTCGTCGTCCTGATCGGGCACGTCGGGCAGGGGGCCCGCTTCGAGCCGTACGACGCCGTCGGACCCGCGCTGGCGGTCCTCGCCGCCCTCGCCGCGGCCGAACTCCTCCTGCGGCACTGCACGCGACGTTTCGGAGGAGTCACCGGGGACGTGTTCGGCGGCCTGGCGGAGACGGCGGCGACCACCGCCCTGGTCGTGCTCTGCCTGGGACGTTAGACGCCCCTCAGCACGCCTCCCGCCACGCTCCCAGCTCGTACTTCTTCAGCAGCGAACTCAACTTCAGCCGGCGGGAGTCGGCGCAGAAGGCGCTCCTGGGGAGTTCGTACTCGACGTGGAAGACGGCCTTGCCCGCCTCGATGAAGGGGGTCAGCTTCTCGCACTCGTCGTACTGGGCGCACTGTTCGTCGACCGCGAAGTCGAAGTCTTCGACGAGGGCGGGAATCTGGTCGAGGTCGTTCTTCAGGCCGACGGACAGGCCGCGCTCGTGGGCGAGTCGGGCGACGAGGCGGTTGTAGCGAAGCTGGTCGGCGGCCTTCAGGGGGAAGCCGGTGGTGTTCCTGTAGCCGTCCATGTTGTCCGGCTCGACCGCGTCGAAGCCCTTGTCGCGGCACATGTCGAGGCGGGCCGCCATCAGCGGCTCCAGGACGTCGACCCGGCGGATGTCGAGCCAGCGTTCGCCCTTCCACCCGTTGCCCCTGCCCACCACGGACGCGGGGAACTTCTTCGCGTCGGGCCGCCAGTCCTCCCAGGCGCCGGTGGAGAGGTAGCAGACGACCTTGCGGCCGTCGTCGTGCAGGCCGGCGACCGTGGCCCCGGTGTGGTCGAAGCCGTCGATGTCGTAGACGGGCACGTCGACGGAGGTGTCCAGACGGCCGCTGAGCTGCCACTGCCAGTCGACGCCGGGGGCCGGCCGCCACAGCCCGTCCCGCGCGGGCCCGCCGTGCGAAGGCCCGCCGTCCGGCCGCTCACCGGCCGGTCCGGAGGAGCAGCCCGCCAGGAGCAGGGCGAGGAGGGACAGCAGGACGATCGGGCGTCTCACCGGACGGACTCCAGGGTGGGCGGCAACGTACGGACGATGATCGCCCATGCCCGGGCCGCGGGCACCCGCCGCCCCCGGTGCGCTGCGCCGCACTCCAACGAATCCGGCCAATCCCGACGCCTGTGACGCGGTTCATGGAGTGCGAGGACCGGGAAGTGGCCATGACGCCACTGACGGGTGAACACTCGCGTGCATGAGCGAACGCGCCTGCACGCGTACGCTCGTCCCGGGTTCGCCACGCCGGTCCGCCGCGCCGGTGAGACGCACCCCGGATGCGACCGCACCCACGACCCGGATCTAGGGTCGGCCCTGGGCCCGGTCGACCCACACACTCCGGCCACAGCAACTCCACATCGGAAGCGAGATTTCACCACCGTGACTGCTCTCACTCTCAGCACCGCCGCGGCGCCCGGCCTGCGGGCCGACGCGATCGTGATCGGTGTCGCCAAGGGCACCGCAACCGGGTCCGGCGGCCTGCTCGTCGCTCCGGGCGCCGAAGCCCTCGACAAGGCCTACGACGGCCGGCTCGCGGGCGTTCTGGACACCCTCGGCGCCTCCGGGGCCGAGGGCGAGGTGACGAAGCTGCCCGCCCCGGCCGGCTTCAAGACGCCGCTCGTGCTCGCGGTGGGACTCGGCTCCCAGCCCGAGAAGGACGCCGCCTTCGACGCCGAGGCGCTGCGCAGGGCGGCCGGCGTGGCCGCCCGCACCCTCACCGGCGCCAAGAAGGCCGCCTTCGCCCTGCCGGTGACCGACGCCGCCGACATCGGCGCCGTCGCCGAGGGCGTGGTGCTCGGCGCGTACTCCTTCGACGCCTACAAGCAGAGCGCCAAGGACGCCAAGGCCAAGAACGGCAAGGCGCCGCTCGCCGAGGCCGTGCTGCTCGGCGGCAAGCCGCGCGACGCCGCCCACAAGGCCGCGCTCGCCCGCGCCGCCGCCGTGGGCGAGGAGCTCAACCGCGCCCGCGACCTGATCAACATGCCGCCGAACGACCTCGACCCGGAGGCGTTCGCGGCCATCGCGCAGGCGGCCGCCAAGGAGCACGGCATCAAGGTGCAGGTGCTCGACGAGAAGGCGCTCGCCAAGGGCGGCTACGGCGGCATCCTGGGCGTCGGCTCCGGCTCGGCGGCGACCCCGCGCCTGGTGAAGCTGTCGTACACCTCCTCCAAGGCGAAGAAGCACCTCGCCTTCGTCGGCAAGGGCATCACCTACGACTCGGGCGGCATCTCGCTGAAGCCCGCCGGGCACAACGAGACGATGAAGTGCGACATGAGCGGCGCGGCGGCGGTCTTCGCCGCGGTCGTCGCGGCCGCCCGGCTCGGCCTGGAGGTGAACGTCACCGGATGGCTGGCGCTCGCCGAGAACATGCCGTCCGGCTCCGCCACCCGCCCGGGTGACGTGCTGCGCATGTACAGCGGCAAGACCGTCGAGGTCCTCAACACCGACGCCGAGGGCCGGCTGGTCCTGGCGGACGCGCTGTGGGCGGCCTCCGCGGACAAGCCGGACGCGATCGTCGACGTCGCCACCCTGACCGGCGCGATGATGCTGGCGCTGGGCAGCCGGACGTTCGGGATCATGGCCAACGACGACGCGTTCCGCTCCGCGGTGCACGAGGCCGCCGAGGAGGTGGGCGAGCCGGCGTGGCCGATGCCGCTGCCGGAGCACCTGCGCAAGGGCATGGACTCCACGGTCGCCGACATCGCGAACATGGGCGAGCGGATGGGCGGCGGGCTGGTGGCCGGTCTCTTCCTGCGCGAGTTCGTGGGCGAGGGGATCACCTGGGCGCACCTGGACATCGCCGGTCCGGCGTTCAACGAGGGCGGCCCCTTCGGGTACACGCCGAAGGGCGGCACCGGCACCGCCGTGCGCACGCTGGTGCGGCTCGCGGAGCTGACCGCCTCCGGCGACCTGGGCTGACGTTTCTTTTCCGGTGAGCGGGGACTGTGCGCCTGATCACTCGGTTCCACCCGTCTGCGACGGGTGCCGACCGTATGTGGCTGGTCGCGCAGTTCCCGCGCCCCCGAAGTACGCCCGTCACGTCCGTCACATGTGAGCGTGGGGTGTCTCACACCCCGGCCCCGCGTCTCGTTCGTCTCCCACAGGTGCGAAGATGGGCCTCGGCAGGACAGGGCCCCCACCACAGGGCCGAAGAAAGAGCGGCCGGACACCAGCCGCCGGCGGTCAGCGACGACCGGCGCACGGCGCACATGCATGGAGGACGTGACGTGGCGAACGACGCCAGCACCGTTTTCGACCTAGTGATCCTCGGCGGTGGTAGTGGCGGTTACGCCGCGGCCCTGCGCGGGGCGCAGCTGGGCCTGGACGTCGCCCTGATCGAGAAGGACAAGGTCGGCGGCACCTGCCTGCACCGGGGTTGCATCCCCACCAAGGCCCTGCTGCACGCGGGCGAGATCGCCGACCAGGCCCGCGAGAGCGAGCAGTTCGGCGTCAAGGCCACCTTCGAGGGCATCGACGTCCCCGCCGTCCACAAGTACAAGGACGGCGTCATCTCCGGCCTGTACAAGGGCCTGCAGGGACTCATCGCCTCCCGCAAGGTGACGTACATCGAGGGTGAGGGCCGTCTGTCCTCCCCGACCTCCGTCGACGTGGGCGGACAGCGCGTCCAGGGCCGCCACGTCCTGCTCGCGACCGGCTCCGTGCCGAAGTCGCTGCCGGGCCTGGAGATCGACGGCGACCGGATCATCTCCTCCGACCACGCCCTCGTCCTGGACCGCGTGCCGAAGTCCGCGATCATCCTGGGCGGCGGCGTCATCGGCGTCGAGTTCGCCTCGGCGTGGAAGTCCTTCGGCGCCGACGTGACGGTCATCGAGGGCCTCAAGCACCTCGTCCCGGTCGAGGACGAGAACTCCTCCAAGCTCCTCGAGCGCGCGTTCCGCAAGCGCGGCATCAAGTTCAACCTGGGCACCTTCTTCTCGAAGGCCGAGTACACCGCCGACGGCGTCAAGGTCACCCTGGCCGACGGCAAGGAGTTCGAGGCCGAGGTCCTGCTCGTCGCGGTGGGCCGCGGGCCCGTCTCCGCCGGTCTCGGCTACGAGGAGCAGGGCGTCGCGATGGACCGCGGCTACGTCCTGGTCGACGAGTACATGCGCACCAACGTCCCGACCGTCTCCGCCGTCGGCGACCTGGTCCCGACGCTCCAGCTCGCGCACGTCGGCTTCGCCGAGGGCATGCTGGTGGCGGAGCGTCTGGCCGGTCTGAAGGTCGTTCCGATCGACTACGACGGCGTCCCCCGGGTGACCTACTGCCACCCCGAGGTCGCCTCCGTGGGCATCACCGAGGCCAAGGCCAAGGAGCTCTACGGTGCGGACAAGGTCGTCGCTCTGAAGTACAACCTCGCGGGCAACGGCAAGAGCAAGATCCTCAACACCGCGGGCGAGATCAAGCTCGTCCAGGTCAAGGACGGCGCCGTGGTCGGCGTCCACATGGTCGGCGACCGCATGGGCGAGCAGGTCGGCGAAGCCCAGCTGATCTACAACTGGGAGGCGCTGCCCGCCGAGGTCGCGCAGCTCGTCCACGCCCACCCGACGCAGAACGAGGCGCTCGGCGAGGCCCACCTGGCCCTGGCGGGCAAGCCGCTGCACTCGCACGACTGACCCTCGGTCGACGAAGCGACGACACAGACTTCCGCAACTCGTAAGGAGCAACCGAAACCATGGCGGTTTCCGTAACCCTTCCGGCGCTCGGCGAGAGCGTCACCGAGGGCACTGTCACCCGCTGGCTGAAGGCCGAGGGTGAGCGCGTAGAGGCCGACGAGCCGCTGCTCGAGGTGTCGACCGACAAGGTCGACACCGAGATCCCCTCCCCCGCCGCCGGCGTCCTGGCCTCCATCAAGGTCGCCGAGGACGAGACCGTCGAGGTCGGCGCCGAGCTGGCCGTGATCGACGACGGCACCGGCGCCCCCGCGGCCGCCCCGGCCCCGGCCGCCGAGGAGGTCGCCCCGCCGGCCCCCGAGCCGACCCCGGCCGCCGAGCCCTCCACCGAGCAGGCGGCTCCCGCCCCGGCTCCCAGCGCCGAGGCCGCCTCCGGCGGCGGCTCCGCCGAGGGCACGGACGTCGTCCTGCCCGCGCTCGGCGAGTCCGTCACCGAGGGCACCGTCACCCGCTGGCTGAAGTCGGTCGGCGACAGCGTCGAGGCCGACGAGCCGCTGCTCGAGGTGTCGACCGACAAGGTCGACACCGAGATCCCGGCGCCCACCTCCGGTGTGCTGCTGGAGATCACGGTCGGCGAGGACGAGACCGCCGAGGTCGGCGCCAAGCTCGCCGTCATCGGCGCCCCGGGCGCGGCTCCGGCCGCCGCTCCGGCGCCCGCCGCTCCGGCCCCGGCTCCCGCCGCCGCTGCCCCGGCCCCCGCGCCGGCCGCCCCGGCTCCGGCAGCCCCGGCTCCGGCTCCGGCTCCGGCTGCTCCGGCTCCCGCCCCGGCCGCCGCCGCCCCGGCGGCTCCGGCTCCGGCTCCGGCTCCGGCTCCGGCCGCTCAGGCTCCCGCGGCCGCCCCGGCCCCGGCCGCTCAGGCGACCGACGAGGGCGCGTACGTGACCCCGCTGGTGCGCAAGCTCGCCTCCGAGAACGGCGTCGACCTGGGCTCCGTCAAGGGCACCGGCGTCGGCGGTCGCATCCGCAAGCAGGACGTCCTCGCCGCCGCCGAGGCCGCGAAGGCCGCCACCGCGCCGGCGCCGGCCGCCGCGCCCGCCGCCGGCGCGGCGAAGCAGGCCCCGAAGCTCGAGGCCTCCCCGCTGCGCGGCCAGACCGTCAAGATGACCCGCATCCGCAAGGTCATCGGCGACAACATGGTGAAGGCGCTGCGCGAGCAGGCCCAGCTGTCGTCGGTCGTCGAGGTCGACATCACCCGGCTGATGAAGCTCCGCGCGCAGGCGAAGGACTCCTTCGCGGCCCGCGAGGGCGTCAAGCTCTCCCCGATGCCGTTCTTCGTGAAGGCGGCGGCCCAGGCGCTGAAGGCCCACCCGGTCATCAACTCCCGGATCAACGAGGCCGAGGGCACCATCACCTACTTCGACACCGAGAACGTCGGTATCGCGGTGGACTCGGAGAAGGGCCTGATGACCCCGGTCATCAAGGGCGCGGGCGACCTGAACATCGCCGGCATCGCCAAGGCCACGGCCGACCTGGCGGGCAAGGTCCGCGCCAACAAGATCACCCCGGACGAGCTGTCCGGAGCGACCTTCACCATCAGCAACACCGGCTCGCGCGGCGCGCTGTTCGACACGATCATCGTGCCGCCGAACCAGGTCGCGATCCTCGGCATCGGTGCCACGGTCAAGCGGCCGGCCGTCATCGAGACGGAGGAGGGCACGGTCATCGGCGTCCGCGACATGACGTACCTGACCCTGTCCTACGACCACCGTCTGGTCGACGGCGCCGACGCGGCCCGTTACCTGACCGCGGTCAAGGCGATCCTGGAGGCCGGCGAGTTCGAGGTCGAGCTCGGCCTCTGACGCGCGCAGGTCCAGCAGCCAGCGGCCCCCGTCCGGAGCTTTCCGGGCGGGGGTCCTGGCTTTCTCGCGTCCGTCGGCCGACGCGGGCGAGGGCCTGCCTTGCCGTCACGCCGCCCGCCGCGCTCGGCCCCGGAACCATGTAAGTCTCGTCTCACCTGCGTGAAAGCGCGACCGTGCGCCTCTCCTCCGCGAGCCCGCGGCCGTATTGTCTAAACGTCAAACGCCCCCGGGGCCGATGGGCGGCCCCTGCTCGAAGGAGCTCTCATGACCGCGCCCGTCGTCCACTCGCTGCGCGAACAGATCCGCGAGCACATCGTGGAGGGGATCGTGAGCGGGCGCTGGCAGCCGGGCGAGCGGATCGTGGAGCGGCGGATCGCCACCGAGCTGGAGGTCAGCCAGACCCCGGTGCGGGAGGCGCTGCGCGAGCTGGAGTCGCTGCGGTTGATCGAGTCCGCGCCGAACAAGGGCGTGCGGGTGCGCAATCTGACGGCGGCCGACCTGGAGGAGAGCTATCCGGTGCGGGCCGGCCTGGAGGCGATCGCCGCGGAGCTGGCGGCCCGGAAGCTGGCCGAGGACTGCTCGGCGCTCGAACCGCATGTCGCCGCCCTCTACGAGGCGGACCGCGCGTCCGACGGCACCGCCCAGGTGCGGCACACCGTCGGCTTCCACCGGGAGCTGGTGCGCGCGGCCGGCAACTCCGTGCTGCTGCACACCTGGGAGGGCCTGGGCATCGAGGTGTTCACGGCGCTGTCCATCCGCTGGCTGGGCACGGTGCAGCAGTCGTACGCGGAGGAGCACGAGGAGTTGGTGGCCGCGTTCAAGCGGCGCGACCCCCGGATCGCCGAGCTGGTGAAGGCGCACGTCCTGGGCTGCGCGCCGAGGGCGTGAAGCAGCCGAGCGCCCCTGCGCTCACCTGCGGAAACACCCGAAAAGACGCGGCACGGGGTGCCTGACCGAAAGGCACCCCGTGCCTACTTTCTCGTAATCGAGAGTTTTTTCCCTTCAACCCTTTGATCGATCATCGATCAGGGAGTTACAGTCGCCGACGGGCCGCGCGGCGGTGCCGTACCACGGCGCCGCACGAAGCCCTCACGCCCTGTCCTGCCAAAGACCAAGGGCACCCCCGAACCCTTACCGATGAGGGAACCCCCTTCGACTGAGGAAGGCGGCGACATGACCGACCCCCACGCCATCCAGCCGAGCGCGCTCGACCAGCTCCCCGACCGGGACCCGGAGGAGACCGCCGAATGGCAGGCCTCCCTGGACGCGGTCGCCAAGGCGGCCGGGCCGCACCGCGCGGCCTACCTGATGCGCCGCACGCTGGAGCGTGCCGAGGGCAACGGCATCGCGCTGCCCAAGCTGCTCGAGACCGACTACGTCAACACCATCCCGACCGCCGCCGAGCCCTCCGCGCCCGGTGACCCGGAGATGGAGCGGAAGATCACCGCGTGGAACCGCTGGAACGCGGCCGCGATGGTGACCCGGGGCAGCAAACACGGGGTCGGCGGCCACATCGCCACCTTCGCCTCGGCCGCCTGGCTCTACGAGACCGGCTTCAACCACTTCTTCCGGGGCAAGGAGGCCGACGGCTCGGGCGACCAGCTCTACATCCAGGGCCACGCCTCCCCCGGCATCTACGCCCGCGCCTTCCTCGACGGCCGGCTGACCGAGCAGCACCTGGACAACTTCCGCCAGGAGTCGGGCGGCAACGGCCTCCCGTCCTACCCTCACCCGCGGCGGCTGCCCTGGCTGTGGGAGTTCCCGACCGTCTCCATGGGTCTCGGTCCGCTCTCCGCCATCTACCAGGCGCGCTTCAACCGCTATCTCACCAACCGCGACATCAAGGACGTCTCCGCCTCCCACGTGTGGGCGTTCCTCGGCGACGGCGAGATGGACGAGCCCGAGTCCACGGCGGCGCTCGCACTCGCCTCCCGCGAGGGCCTGGACAACCTGACCTTCGTCATCAACTGCAACCTGCAGCGCCTCGACGGCCCGGTCCGCGCGAACTTCAAGATCGTGCAGGAGCTGGAGGCCCAGTTCCGCGGCGCCGGCTGGAACGTCATCAAGACGCTGTGGGGCACCGCGTGGGACGAGCTGTTCCAGCTCGACACCAAGGGCGCGCTGGTACGACGGCTGCGCGAGGTGCCGGACGCCCAGGTGCAGACGTACCAGACGCGCGACGCGGCCTACATCCGCCAGGACTTCTTCGGCAAGGACCCCGCGCTCGTCGAGATGGCGAAGCTGCTGAGCGACGACAAGATCCTGGAGTGCTTCCACCTCTCCCGCGGCGGCCACGAGGCCGGCAAGGTCTACGCGGCGTACAAGGCGGCCGTGGAGTTCAAGGGCGCTCCGACGGTCATCCTGGCCCAGACGGTCAAGGGCCACACCCTCGGCGAGGGCTTCGCGTCGAAGAACGCCAACCACCAGATGAAGAAGCTGACGGTGGACGAGTTCAAGGCGATGCGCGACCTGCTGGAGCTGCCGATCTCCGACGCGCAGTTCGTCGACGGGGTCGTCCCCTACGGCCACCCCGGCGCCGACTCGCCCGAGGTCCGCTACCTCCAGGAGCGCCGCGCGGCCCTCGGCGGCCCGGCCCCGGCCCGCCGTACGCACGCGCTCGCGCCGCTGCCGGCCCCGGCCGAGAAGGCGTTCGCCTCCTTCGACAAGGGCTCCGGCTCGCAGAACGTGGCGACCACCATGGCCTTCGTCCGCCTGATCAAGGACCTGGTCCGCGACAAGGAGACCGGGAAGCGCTGGGTGCCGATCGTCCCCGACGAGGCGCGCACCTTCGGCATGGAGTCGCTGTTCCCGTCGCTCGGGATCTACTCCCCCAAGGGCCAGACGTACGAGCCGGTCGACCGCGACCAGCTGATGTACTACAAGGAGGCCAAGAACGGCCAGATCCTCAACGAGGGGATCACCGAGGCCGGTTCGATGGCCGACTTCATCGCCGCGTCCACCGCGTACTCCACGCACGGTGAGGCGATGATCCCGTTCTACATCTTCTACTCGATGTTCGGCTGGCAGCGCACGGCCGACCAGATGTGGCAGCTCGGCGACCAGCTCGGCCGCGGCTTCCTCGTCGGCGCGACGGCGGGCCGCACGACGCTGACGGGCGAGGGCCTGCAGCACGCCGACGGCCACTCCCCGGTCATCGCCGCGACCAATCCGGCCGCGCTCAGCTACGACCCGGCGTTCGCGTACGAGATCGCGACGATCGTCAAGGACGGTCTGCGCCGGATGTACGGCGAGGCGGCCCCGGGCGAGGACCCGAACGTCTTCTACTACCTCACCGTCTACAACGAGCCGATGCCGCAGCCGGCCAAGCCGGCCGCCCCCGGCGTGGACGAGGGCATCGTCAAGGGCCTGTACCGCTTCAACACGGCGGAGTCGGCCGGGGTGGAGGTCGCGGCGGCCAACGCCCCGCGCATCCAGCTGCTGGCCTCGGGCACCGCGATCCACTGGGCCCTGACGGCGCAGAAGCTGCTCGCCGAGGAGTGGGGCGTGGCCGCCGACGTGTGGTCCGCTACCTCCTGGACCGAGCTGCGCCGTGACGCGCTGGAGGCCGACGCGGCCCTGCTGCGCGGCGAGGAGCGCACGCCGTACGTCAGGCGGGCGCTGCAGGGCGCCGAGGGACCCGTGCTGGCGGTCTCCGACTACATGCGCCAGGTGCCGGACCAGATCGCGCAGTGGGTCGAGCAGGACTGGTCCTCGCTGGGCGCGGACGGCTTCGGCCTGTCCGACACCCGTGAGGCGGCCCGCCGTCACTTCGGCGTCGACGCCGAGTCGGTCGTCGTCGCGGCCCTGGCCCAGCTCGCCCGGCGCGGCGAGGTCAAGGCGGCCGCGGTGAAGGAAGCGCGCGAACGGTACGGCCTGTAGGCCGTCGGCAGGTCGACGTGTGACGCGGGGGGTACGGCTCGAGGGCCGTGCCCCCCGCGTTGTCGGTGGGTCCCGGCATCATGGGCCCATGCGCGCTGCCCGCCTGATCAAGATGGTGCTGCTCCTGCAGTCCCGGCCCACCATGACCGCCGCCGAGCTGGCGCGGGAGCTGGAGGTGTCGGAGCGTACGGTCACGCGGGACGCGCAGGCGCTGTCGGAGGCCGGCGTGCCGGTGTACGCGGAGCGGGGCCGGGCGGGCGGCTACCGGCTCGTCGGGGGGTACCGGACCCGGCTGACGGGGCTGGGGCGCGGGGAGGCCGAGGCGCTCTTCCTCAGTGGGGTGCCGGGGGCGCTGCGGGAGATGGGCCTGCAGGACGTCGCGTCGGCCGCGCGGCTGAAGGTGTCGGCGGCCCTGCTGCCCTCGCTGCGGGACGCCCCGCGGGCGGCGGCGCAGCGCTTCCATCTGGACGCGCCCGCGTGGTTCCGGGAGCCGCAGGCGCCGGCGCTGCTGCCGTCGGTCGCGGACGCGGTGTGGGACGACCGGTGCGTGCGGGCCCGTTACCGGCGCGGGGACCGGGAGGTCGAGCGGGAGCTGGAGCCGTACGGGCTCGTGCTCAAGGCAGGCGTCTGGTACCTGTGCGCACGGGTGCGGGGCGACGGCGACGCGGACGGCGGCGACGGCGACGGCGACGGCGACGGCGGGGTGTTCCGTACCTACCGGATCGACCGGTTCGTCGGCGTCGATGACCTGAAGGATCGTTTCAGCCGGGATGAGGGGTTCGACCTCCCCGGCTTCTGGCGTGAGCAGGCCGAGCGGTTCGCGCGCTCGATCCTGCGGGCCGAGGTCGTCGTCCGGCTGTCGGAGGCGGGCGTGCGTGCGCTGCCGCACGCGGTGGACCCGGTGGCCGCCCGGGACGCGCTGGCCGCGGCCGGGGAGCCGGACGGGCGGGGGCGGGTGACGGTCACGCTGGGAGTGGAGTCGCTGGAGGTCGCGCACAGCCAGCTCACGGCGTTGGGGGCGGAGGCCGAGGTGGTCTCCCCCGAGGCCCTGCGCAAGCGCTTCGCCGAGGACGCGGCACGACTGGCGGAGTTGTACCGGCCGGGGTGAGAATCCCCGGCACTCCGGGTGCGTCCCGCGCGGTGAGGCACGATGCTGGACGCTGTGATGGACGAGACGGAGTTCTGGGAGCTGGTGGACGCCTCCCGCGAGGCCGCCGAGGGCGATCCCGAGGAGCAGGCCGACCTGCTCGTGGAGCGGCTGGTGAGGCTGGACCCGGAGTCCGTGCTCGACTTCGCCCGCCACTTCGAGTCCCGCTACAACCGCGCCTACCGCTGGGATCTGTGGGGCGCCGCGTGGCTGCTGCTGGACGGGGCGAGCGACGACGCCTTCGACTACTTCCGGTGCTGGCTGATCGGGCAGGGCCGCGAGGTCTTCGAGGGCGCCCTGCACGGCGACCCGGACTCGCTCGCCGACCTGCTGGAGGACTTCGACGAGGAGATCGACGGGGACGGCGAGGAACTCGGCTACGCGGCCGACGAGGCCTACGAGCAGCTCACCGGGACGGTCGCCCCGGACCTGGGCATCCCGCCCGCGCCCGCCGAACCCGAGGGAACGCCCGTCGATTTCGAGAACGAGGGGGCCCTGGCCGCCCGGTATCCCCGGCTCTGGCAGCGTTTCAAGGAGTGAGCCCGGCGGCGGACCCGGTCGGCGCTCACACGGAGAGCCTGCGGCGGGTGATGTCCGTCGGGATGGAGGCCTACGGCTGCTCGACGCGCACCGCGTGGTGCATCGGCGCCCTGTTGGCCTGCTCCAGCGCGGACGCGGTGGCCGCGGCCGGGCCGAGGAGGACCGCGGCGACGGCGCAGAGCACGGTCCAGGGGCCGCGGGCCGCCCGGGCCCGGCCGTCGCCCCGCTCCACGGACTGCTCGGACTGCTCCGACCGCGCGGACTGCGTGGACCGCGTGGACTGCGTGGACTGCTTCGACTGTGCGCGCCTGCTGTTCATGTTCCCCGCCTCCGGCCGGTTCGTGTCGTGCACGACCGTAGGACGCGGTCATGGGAGAGCCCTGAAGGCCGCCTGAGGCGTTCCTGTGAGCGGTCGTGCGGCCGTCCTGCCCTGGAGGCGGGCCGCCTTTACGCGGATCTCCGGCAGGAGTGCGGTGAGCGCGGCGCCGGGACAGCTGGTCATGTAGCCGTCCCGGTGGCCGGCCAGAGCCGGGAAGACGGCGGTGGCGCCGGCCGCGTACCGGCTGAGGCTGTTGCTGGAGACGAGCCGGACGTGGGCGCGCGGGTCGGTGCCGGACAGGCCGAGCTTCCACGCGACCAGGGCCGCGATCGAGTCGACCATGGCCTTCGGCACCGGAACGCCCGAGGTGAACGTGCCCAGCGCGGCGATGCCCGCCGTGCGGTGGTTGAAGCCCTGGGTGTGGGCGCCGGTCACGGGACGGTCGACGCCGCCCGCCCGGCCCTCGTAGATGGTGCCGCAGCGGTCGACGAGGAAGTTGTAGCCGATGTCGTCCCAGTCCCGGGCGCCGGTCTGGCCCGCGTACAGGTAGCGGATGATGCGGGGCGCGTCGGAGCAGTCGTACCCGTTGGGCGAGTCGGTGTGGTGGACGAACACGGCGACGACCTTGTCGTCGTAGCGCGGGGGCGGCTGCGCGCGGCGGGCCCGGGCGTCCAGCCAGGCGGCGCGGGGCACGATGGGCGGCCGGGCCGGTCGGTGCCCGGTGGCGGGGCGGGCGACCCCCGGGCGCGCGGGCGGTGCGGTCGCGGCGGCATGCTCGACGCCGGCCGCGCACAGCCCCAGGGCGGCGACGGCGGCGAGCCCGGGCAGACAGCCCAGGAGCACGAGGAGCGGGCCCGGTATTCGCGCCGGGAGCCGTCCGCGTCCGCCGCGCGGAGCGCGGGATGCCGGTCTGAGGGCACACATGCTTCCACTCTCGGCGGGTTCCGCTCCGCCCGCGATGTGTGGTGTGCCACCCGGTGGAACCATCCTCCCGCTCCACGCCGTTTTACGAGGTGCACGCGTGCGTGGCGGGTTGCCGCCCTCACGCGCGCGTGATCGACGGGTAGCTGATCACTGGGCCCTTCCCGCACGTACTAGGGGATCCGACAGAAAGGGGGCCGTGTGGACCTGCTCGACATCCTGCTGGCGCTGGTGATCCTGGCCTACGCCGGTTCCGGTTACCGGCGCGGGCTGGTGGCCGGCTGTGTCTCGCTGGCCGGGTTCGTGGGCGGCGCGGTGATCGGCGTGTGGGTCCTGCCGTGGCTGATGGACCTGGTGACGCCGGGGACGACCGCGGCGACGGTGACGGCGGTGTTCACGGTCCTGGTCCCCGCGGTGGTGGGGCACGAGCTGGCGGGACGGCTGGGGCTGCGGCTGCGGCGGGAACTGGACCGGGGGCCGCTCCGAGCGGCGGACGGGATCGGCGGGGCGGCGGCGAACACGGTGGCGGTGCTGATCGTGGCGTGGGTGGCGGCGAGCGTGCTGGGCGCGTCCTCGTCGCCGGTGGTCACGTCGTCGATACGGGAGTCGCGGCTGCTGGGGGCCGTGCAGGACGCCATGCCGGACACCACGCCGACCTGGTTCTCGCGGGCCACGTCGGCGCTGACCCAGGCGGGCTTCCCGCAGGTCTTCAACCCGTTCGAGAACGAGTCGACGGCGGAGGTCGCCAAGCCCAGCGGCGACAGCGTCACCGCGAGCGCCACCAACGCGGCCAGGCTGAGCACGGTGAAGATCGAGGGCGTCTCGGGCGACCAGGGCCGCGAGGGCAGCGGCTTCGTGTACGCGAACGAGCATGTGATGACCAACGCGCACGTGGTGGCGGGCATCGACGACCCGACCGTGCGGATCGGCGGCGTGGGGGCGTCCTACGACGCGCGCGTGGTGCTCTTCGACCCGGACAAGGATGTGGCCGTGCTCTACGTGCCGGACCTCAGGGTGCCCGTGCTGAGCTTCGACGACGCCGCGACGCGCGGGGACTCGGCGGTCGTCGCCGGCTATCCGCAGGACGGCGACCTGAACCTGCAGGCGGCCACGGTCGCGAACCGGGTGCACGCGACCGGCCGGAACATCTACAACGACGAGATCGTCACCCGCGAGATCTACTCGATCCGCTCCACAGTGCGCCCGGGCAACTCCGGCGGCCCGCTGCTGACGACGACGGGCCGGGTCTTCGGCGTGGTGTTCGCCCGCTCCACCTCCGACGACGAGACGGGCTACGTGCTGACGGCGGCCGAGGTCGCCGGGGACGCCGAGCGCGCGGCGACGGCGACGAAGCCGGTGGACACGGGGGAACTGACGACCTCGTGAGGCGGGCGTCCTACGCCGGCCGGCCCATGAACACGTCGTCCACGTACGTTCCGTCCAGCAGGAACTCCTCCGGAAGGACCCCCTCCACCGCGAACCCCTCGGACTCGTAGAGCTTGCGGGCCGGGGCGTTGTGGCCGAGGACGCGCAGGGTGATCCGGCGGGCCCCCTGCCGGCGGGTCTCCTCGACGGCGGAGCGGAGCAGCGCCCGTCCGACTCCCCGGCCGCGCGCCTCGTCCAGCACGGCGAGGCCCTGGATCTGCCGGACGTGCGCGTTGCAGGCGAGCGGGGTGGGGACGACCAGGCGCAGGTATCCGACGACCCGGCCGTCGAGCTCGGCGACCAGGTAGTCCTCGGGGCGGTGGCGCTCGTCGAAGAAGGGGTCGTACGGCGGCTGCGGCCGCGGCATGACCGCGTGCAGGGGGGACCAGGTCACGCGGTCGACGTGGGCCAGCGTCTCCTCGTCGGCGGGCGATGCGGTGCGTATGCGAAGCACGGACGGCTCGGACATGGCCGCCACCCTAATGCGGCCGGACCGCGTGCAGACGGGGGTTTTATCGGGTCCGGGGGCAGGATGAGCGCATGGAACGTACGCGAATCGCGGTGGCCGGCGCGTCCGGCCTGATCGGCAGCGCCCTGGTGCGGTCCCTGACCGCCGACGGACACGAGGTGCGCCGTCTGGTACGCCATGCCCCCCGGGGCGCGGACGAGGTCCGCTGGGACCCGGAGAAGGGGCAGGTGGACCAGGCCGGGCTCGCCGGGTGCGAGGTCGTGGTCAACCTGGCGGGGGCGGGGGTCGGCGACCACCGCTGGACCGACGCGTACAAGCAGCGGATCCACGACAGCCGCGTGCACGGCACGGCGGCGCTGGCGAAGGCCGTCGCCTCGCTCGACACGCGGCCGCGGGTGTTCGTCAACGGCAGCGCGATGGGCCGGTACGGCGAGACCGGCGACCGGATCGTGGACGAGAGCTCGCCCGCCGGCAGCGGCTTCCTGCCGGAGCTGTGCGTGGAGTGGGAGGCGGCCGCGGCCCCGGCGCAGGAAGCGGGCGTGCGGACGGTGTTCACCCGGACCGGGCTGGTGGTCTCACGCGACGGCGGGGCCTGGGGCAAGCTGTTCCCCCTCTTCGGTGCCGGGCTCGGGGGGCGGATGGGCGACGGTCGGCAGTACTGGTCGTACATCGCCCTGCACGACGAGGTGGCGGCGATCCGGCATCTCATCGACCGCGACGACCTGTTCGGGCCGTTCAACCTGACCGCGCCCGAGCCTCTGACCAACCGTGAGATCACCGAGGCGATGGGGCGGGTGCTGCGCCGGCCGACGCTGTTCCCGGTGCCGGCCCCGGTGCTGCGCACGGTGCTGGGCGAGATGGCCCGGGACGTGCTGGGCAGCGCGCGCGTGGTGCCGAAGCGGCTGCTGGAGTCCGGGTTCACCTTCGCGTTCCCCGGGATCGAGGACGCCATCCGAGCTGCCTGATCCTCTCCGTGACCGTATGCGACCGCTGTGCGACCGTGCCCTGTCCATGCGCGACTGTTCCTGACCGATCACGGCCCTAACCTCGATCCGAACTCGGGTATCCGGGACGGCCGTTGGGGGCATGACGTCTCCAGCGGCCGCGCAACCTCGAGGAGGGGCACGTGCTTGAGCCCGCGTACCAGGCAGACGTCGTCGTGGTAGGAGCCGGGATCGCCGGACTCTCCGCCGCGCACCGGCTGACCAGCGCAGGAGTAACGACCGCAGTCCTGGAGGCCGCCCCTTGCGTGGGCGGCCGCATGTCGACGGAGAAGGTCGACGGGTTCCGGCTCGACCGCATCGGGCAGTTGCTTTCCACGGCGTATCCCGAACTGGCCCTGACACCGGGGCTGGACGCACTGGTGCTGCGTCCGTTCGCGCCGGGGGTGCTGCTGCACAGCGACGGGCGTCATCATCGCGCGGGCGCGCAGGCGGGCACGGGGAGCGCAAGGGGCGCACTGTACGCCGTACGCGCCCTGGCGGGCGCTCCACGGCCGGGCGGTCTGCCCAGGCCGCGCGCCGGCGGCTCCCTGCCCGTGCAGGGCCGTCCGGCGGCGCCGCCCAGGGTCCGGGCGGGTGCGCCGCTGGGCACCGCCGTGGACCAGGCCCGGCTCGGCGCCGCGCTCACCCGGCTCGCCGCCACCCCGGCCGAACGGCTGCTGCGCCGCCCCGAGTCGCCGGCCGCCCAGGCCCTCGCGGCCCGCGGTCTGCCCGCCCGCACCGTCGACGGCTTCCTGCGTCCGCTGCTCGCCGCGCTGCTGTGCGATCCGGACCTCACCACCTCCAGCCGGTGCGCGGATCTCGCGCTGCGTGCCTTCGCGGCCGGGCGGCTGTCGCTGCCCGAGGGCGGGGCCGAGGTGCTGCCGGAGCTGCTCGCCCGGACGCTGCCGGAGGGCACCGTGCACACCGGGGTGCGGGTCACCTCGGTCTCCACGACCTCGGTGACCACCGCCGAGCACGGCGAGTTCCGCTGCCGCGCCGTCCTGGTGGCCACCGACGCGCGCACCGCGGCCGAGCTGCTGCCCGGGCTGCGGGTGCCCGACTTCCACCCGGTGACGGTCGTCCACCACACGACGGACGAGCCGCCCGCGACCGGCGCGTCACTGCTGCTCGACGCCGACCGGGGCGGTCCGGTGGCGCACACGGCGGTGGTCAGCCGGGTCGACCCGAGCCGGGCTCCCGGGGGCCGCACGCTGATCTCGTCGACGGTCCTGGGCCCGCCGCCGCCGGGCGTCGAGACCGCCGTTCGGATGCACCTGGCACGGCTGTACGGCGTCTCGACCGCGCGTTGGGAGACCCTGGCCGTGCACCACACCGCCGAGGCCGTGCCGGCGATGCGGGCGCCGCACGATCTGCGGCGCCCGGTGCGGCTGCTGGCGGGCCTTTACGTGTGCGGCGACCACCGGGACACGAGCACCGTGCAGGGCGCGCTGCACTCGGCGCACCGGGCCGCCTCGGCGATCGTCTCCGACCTCGGGACCGCCGGTTCCCTGAACGCCGCCGACCCGCTGCCGACGGCCGGACGCGAGCAGGCCGCGGCATGACCGGCACCGCCCCCGGGGGCCGCGCCCCGGCCCCCCGCCCCTGTGCGGGTCCTGCGTCAAGCAGGACCCGGAGGTAGCGGATCGCGCCGCCGGGGCATCCGGTGATTCCGCACACCGCACCGGCCCCGCCCCCGGGGGGCCACCCCTTGGGGGACCGCACCCCGGCCCCCGGCACCCCGGCCGTCGCCCACCCACCACCGACCCCAGCCCGACCGCCGGGCGCCAGCAAGCCGCGCCACCACCCCCGGAGGCCGCACCCCGGCCCTGGCCCCTCGCCCACCTGCCACCGGCCCCGGCCCGACCGCCGGGCGCCAGCAAGCCGCGGCACCACCGGCACCGCCCCCGCGGGCCCCACCCCGGACCCCCGGCCCTCGCCCACCCACCACCGACCCCGGCCCGACCGCTGGGCACGAGCAAGCCGCCGCATCACCCGCACCACCCCCGCAGGCCCCACCCCGGACCCCGGCCCTCGCCCACCCACCACCGACCCCGGCCCGACCGCTGGGCACGAGCAAGCCGCCGCATCACCCGCACCACCCCCGCAGGCCCCCCGCCCCCGGCCCTCGCCCACCTGCCGCCGGTCTCGGCAGGTAGTGCAGGCAAGGGGGCCGGGGTCGAGTCCTCAGGGGTGGGTCACCCCAGCGCCGCCACCTTGTCGCGGTAGGTCCGCACCGGTGCGGCGTCCCGGTAGGGCTCCAGGCGGCGTTCGAAGTCCCTGACGTACTCCAGGGCGCGCACGGACCGCATCTCCGCGGCCTGCCCCGCCGCCTCGGCGGCGAGCTGGCAGGCCTGGTCGAGCTCGCCCAGGCCCAGGCGGGCCGAGGCGAGCACGACCCGGCAGAACAGCCGGCTGCGGGCGTGCGCGGCGGGCCGCAACTGCAGGGAGCGTTCGGCGTGCTGCGCGGCCGCCCTGAACTGCTGGAGGTCACGGTGGCAGTGCCCGAACTCGTCGGCCAGCTGTGCCTCGTCGAAGAAGCGGGCCCAGTACGGCACCTCGTCCCCGGCCTTGGCCGCCTCCAGCGCGCGCTCGGCGCGGACGAGGGCCGCGGTGGAGGCGCGCACCTCGCCGAGCACCCCGTGCCCGCGCGCCTCCGCCGAGTGCAGCAGCGCCTGCACGACGGGCGGGGCGCCCGTGCCGACCCCCTGCTGGGCCACCCGCGCCAGCTGCACCGCCTCGCGCCCGTGGCCCAGGTAGACGGCCTGGCGGCTCATGGTGACGAGGACGAAGGAGCCGTACGCCCGGTCCGCGGCCGCCTGGGACAGCCGCAGGGCCTGCACGAAGTAGCGCTGGGCCAGACCGTGCGCGGCGATGTCGAAGGAGGTCCAGCCCGCGAGCCGGGTGAGGTCGGCGGCCGCGCCGAAAAGGCGGCGGCCGGTCTGCTCGCCGTAGGCGCCGCGCAGCATCGGCTCGCACTCGTGCTCCAGGTAGCGCACGAGGGCCTGACGGGCGTGACCGCCGCCGTACCGGTCGTCGAGGGTGCGGAAGAGTTCGCCGACCGAGCGGAGCGCCGCGATGTCGCCGCCGGTGACCCGCTGGCCGGGGCCGCGTTCGCTGCCCTGGCCGCGCTGCCGGGGGACGGCCGCCGGTACGGGCGGCGCCTGGAGCGGTGCCGGCGCCGTCTTCGCGGACAGCGGGTGCGGGGGCGGGGCGGGCCTGCCGCCCGGGCGGGCCTGCACGGGCACCCGGGCCGGCGTCTCGCTGCGGGCGACCTTCTCGTCGGCCCGCCCGATCAGCCAGTCCCGGCTCGGCACGACGAGCCCCGCCGGGGTGAAGGCGATCTTGCGGAGCTCGGCGTGACTGCCGGAGTCCTTGCGCCAGAGTCCGCCGACGATGTCGATGGCCTCCTCGGGGGTGCCGGCGAACTCCAGGCCGGCGTAGACCGGGGCGCACGCGTCCAGGCCGAGGTCCTGCGCGGTGAGACGACGGCCCAGACGCCGGGTGAAGACCTCGGCGATCAGGGCGGGGGTGGTGCCCCGTGGCTGCTGCCCGCGCAGCCACCGGGTGACGGACGTCTTGTCGTATCTGAGGTCCAGCCCGTGTTCGAGGCCGAGCTGATCGACGCGACGGGCCAGTCCCGCGTTGGAGAAGCCCGCTTCGGCGATGAGCGCGGCGAGCTGGCGGTTGGGAGTGCGCTGCGCGGGTCGTTCCGTCATCTGCGGTGCGGTCTCCTGCCTCCCGGGCCTGTGACGTGCCCGGATGAAGTGCGCTGATTGCGGTGATCAGCCCGTTTGGCCTCGTGAACGGCGCGAATGTAGCGGAGAGTAAGCACTCGGTCGCACTTCTCGGCGTTCATTCATCCGATCGTGTGAGGATTGGCCGTGGGGCTGACGCGGAGCACACGGACGTACAGTGGCTTGGGCGCGCCACGCGCCTGACGACTTTCAGGGAGGCGCTTGCCGTGAGCGAGTTGCGGTTCGTCCGGATGGGGTTCGGCGAGGACGCCGTCGACTACCAGGAGGCGTGGGACGAGCAGCGCCGGGTGCACGCGGCGCGCTTCGCCGACGAGGCCCCGGACACCGTGCTGCTCCTGGAGCATCCGCCCGTCTACACGGCCGGCCGGCGCACCGCCGACGACGAACGCCCCCTCGACGGCACGCCGGTCGTCGACGTGGACCGCGGCGGCAAGATCACCTGGCACGGTCCCGGCCAGCTGGTGGGCTACCCGATCCTGAAGCTGCCGCGTCCGGTGGACGTCGTCGCCCATGTGCGGCGCCTGGAGGAGGCCCTGATCCTGGCGTGCGCGGAGTTCGGCCTGGAGACCACCCGGGTCGAGGGCCGCAGCGGGGTGTGGGTGCTGGGCGATCCCGTGGAGTCCCGCCCCTCGCTCGGCGGTCTCTCGCTGGACTTCGACCCCCGGCTCACCGACGACGAGTTCGACCCTCGGCTGAACGGGCCGGAGTACGCCCCCTCCAACGCCGGTCAGCGACGCGAGGACCGGAAGATCGCCGCGATCGGCATCCGGGTCGCCAAGGGCGTCACGATGCACGGCTTCGCACTCAACGTGAACCCGGACAACAAGTGGTTCGACCGGATCATCCCGTGCGGGATCCGGGACGCGGGCGTGGCCTCGCTGGCGAACGAGCTGGGCCGGGACGTGACGATCGAGGAGGTGCTGCCCGTCGTGGAGCGGCATCTGGCGGCCGTCCTCGAGAACGCGGAGCCCAAGCCGCGCGAGATCGAGCGGGCCTCGGTCTGACCGGGGGCGGCACCGCCGCCGAGCTTTCAAATCCACGGGCGTACGCTTGAGGACGCCGAAGAATCAATCGCTAGGGAGCCGGTCGTGTCCGCAGTCGCACCCGACGGACGCAAGATGCTGCGCCTGGAGGTCCGCAACAGCCAGACCCCCATCGAGCGCAAGCCCGAGTGGATCAAGACCCGGGCGAAAATGGGCCCCGAGTACACGAAGATGCAGAACCTCGTGAAGAGCGAGGGGCTGCACACCGTCTGCCAGGAAGCCGGCTGCCCCAACATCTACGAGTGCTGGGAGGACCGTGAGGCCACGTTCCTCATCGGCGGCGACCAGTGCACCCGGCGATGCGACTTCTGCCAGATCGACACCGGCAAGCCCGAGGCGCTGGACCGCGACGAGCCCCGGCGCGTGGGCGAGTCCGTCGTCACGATGGACCTGAACTACGCCACCATCACCGGCGTGGCCCGCGACGACCTGGAGGACGGCGGGGCGTGGCTGTACGCCGAGACCGTCCGGCAGATCCACCTGCAGACCGCCGAGCGCGCGGCCGGGCGCACCAAGGTGGAACTCCTCGCCCCCGACTTCAACGCCGTTCCGGAGCAGCTCGCGGAGGTCTTCTCCGCGCGCCCCGAGGTGTTCGCGCACAACGTGGAGACCGTCCCGCGGATCTTCAAGCGGATCCGGCCCGGCTTCCGTTACGAGCGTTCGCTGAACGTCATCACGGCCGCCCGCGACTTCGGGCTGGTCACCAAATCCAACCTGATCCTCGGCATGGGCGAGACCCGCGAGGAGGTCAGCGAGGCGCTGCGGCAGCTGCACGACGCGGGCTGCGAGCTGGTCACCATCACGCAGTACCTGCGTCCCTCCGTGCGCCACCACCCGGTGGAGCGCTGGGTCAAGCCGCACGAGTTCGTGGAGCTGAAGGAGGAGGCCGAGCAGATCGGCTTCTCCGGCGTGATGTCGGGCCCGCTGGTACGGTCCTCCTACCGCGCCGGACGCCTCTACCAGATGGCCGTCGAGAAGCGCGGTTCCTTCATCGCCACCCAGGCCGTCTGACACGACGTCACTTCGCGTGCGCCGTACGGCTGCACGCCGAGTGTGTGAATTCGGGCACAAGTGACTACTCGCCAGTAGTGACCGATATGACGCGGTCCCGGCCGTCCTCGCAGATGAGGACGTACGCCGGGGCCGCGTCAGCGTTTCGGCCCCCCGCATCAAGGCTTCATTCGCGTTTGACCGGTCGGTCACGCCCTGGTAACACCAAACAGTGACCCTGGTGTCACACCACGTAGACCCGTGCCCAAGCCGTACGAGGGGGACCCCCGCCATGCAGGCCGCGCCCGTCCGCGCCACCGCGATCCCGACCTTCACCGACGCACTGCGTGCCGTCGAGTCGCTGCTCATGAGCAGCGGCCAGCGCACCGCCCGTCGCAACGCCTGGACCTCCGTCCTGGAGGACCGCCGTCGCGCCAAGGACCGGGTCGAGGCGCAGCGCGTCCTCGAAGCGGTCACCACCGTCCACCCCTGAGCCACCCTCCCCGGCACCTCCCTCCTGCCGTCGAAGGCGCTTCCGAGGCCACGTAGACTTCGTGCCATGGCGAGAAGTGACAGCGCGGCGGACGCCGCTAACCCCGGGCGACTGAAGCAGATCGCCCTGACGTTCAAGATGACCCGCAAGGCCGACAAGACGATCGGTTTCGTGCTCGCGGGTGTCTTCCTCATCACCTTCGGCGTCTTTCTCGCGATCGGCTTCCTGATCGGCCACCCGGTCTACCTGGGCATCCTGGGCATCCTGCTCGCCTTCCTGGCGACGGCGATCGTGTTCGGACGCCGGGCCGAGCGGGCCGCCTTCGGTCAGATGGAGGGGCAGCCCGGCGCGGCCGCGGCCGTCCTCGACAACATCGGCCGGGGCTGGACGACGACCCCCGCGGTCGCGATGAACCGCAGCCAGGACGTGGTGCACCGGGCCGTCGGCAAGGCCGGCATCGTCCTGGTCGCCGAGGGCAACCCGAACCGGGTGAAGAGCCTGCTGGCCGCCGAGAAGAAGAAGATGAACCGCATCGTCGCGGACGTCCCGGTGTACGACGTGATCGTCGGCACCGGCGAGGGCCAGGTCGAGCTGAAGAAGCTGCGCACCACCCTGCTGAAGTACCCGCGCGTCCTGGCGGGCCCCCAGGTGACCGCCACCAACGACCGGCTGCGCGCACTGGGCGACCTGATGAGCAACATGCCGCTGCCGAAGGGACCGATGCCCAAGGGCATGCGCCTGCCGAAGGGCGGCGGCGGCAAGGCCCGCTGAGTCCGGCGGCCGGCCGGCCTTCCCGGCGGCACATCGGCGGTAAGAGCAGTATGTGGAAGGGGCACCCGGATCACTCCGGGTGCCCCTTCCACGTACGTGCCGCTCCTCGCACCGCTCGTCGTACGGCTCCTCGTACCGCCGGACGTGCGCGACGTCTCAGACGCGTACTTCCACCGTGCGGGCCAGCCGGTCGTGCAGACCGCGGCCGTCGCGGTCCCAGATCAGGGCGGGGACGGCCAGGCAGAGCAGGACCGTACGGGCCACGGAGCGCAGGGGGCTGACGGCGCCGGTGTCCACGGAGACCACGCGCAGGCCGAAGAGGCGCTTGCCGGGGGTGAAGCCGATCGTGCCGACCGTCAGGACGCTCATCACGAGGAAGAGCAGCAGGGCCCAGTTGCCGGTGGCGGGCCGGTAGCCGTCCGTGATCAAGCTGTATGCGATCAAGACGCTGAGGCCCCAGTCCACGGCGAGGGCGCCGAGCCGCCGCCCGGGGCGGGCGATCGAGCCCGGCCCCTCCTGCGGCAGACCGAGCTGCTCACCGCGGTAACCGAAGTCGGCACCGGCGTCCTCCATGGCCGCGCGGGGTCCCGAGAGCCACGATCCGAGTGCTTGCCTGTTGTCCACCCGACCACGGTACTGCGCGCGTTTCGTGATACGGACAGGTGGGGTGGACCGGACGAGGTCCGGTTAACTTGTGCGAAACAAATGGGTCACGCCCGAGAAATCACCCGTCCCTAGGGTCGACGACAGCGTGTGCCACCGCACTGGCCGCACGAACGAACTACCACCCCGGCTCGACGGCCGGGAGTAGGAGGAGCTGGATGTTCCAGAACGCCGACGAGGCCAAGAAGTTCATCGCGGACGAGGACGTCAAGTTCGTCGACGTCCGCTTCTGCGACCTGCCGGGCGTCATGCAGCACTTCTCGCTGCCCGTCGAGGCGTTCGACCCGGACGAGGAGCTCGCGTTCGACGGTTCGTCGATCCGCGGCTTCCAGGCCATCCACGAGTCCGACATGGCGCTGCGCGCCGACCTGTCGACCGCCCGCGTGGACCCGTTCCGCCGCGACAAGACGCTGAACATCAACTTCTTCATCCACGACCCGATCACGGGCGAGCAGTACTCCCGTGACCCGCGCAACGTGGCGAAGAAGGCGGAGGCGTACCTGGCGTCGACCGGTATCGCCGACACCGCGTACTTCGGCCCCGAGGCCGAGTTCTACGTGTTCGACAGCGTGCGCTTCGCGACCAGCTCGAACGAGTCCTTCTACCACATCGACTCCGAGGCCGGCGCCTGGAACACCGGTGCGGTGGAGAACAACCGCGGCTACAAGGTCCGCTACAAGGGCGGCTACTTCCCGACCCCGCCGGTCGACCACTTCGCCGACCTGCGTGCGGAGATCTCCCTGGAGCTGGCCGCGTCCGGCCTCCAGGTCGAGCGCCAGCACCACGAGGTGGGCACCGCCGGCCAGGCCGAGATCAACTACAAGTTCAACACGCTGCTCGCCGCGGCCGACGACCTCCAGCTCTTCAAGTACATCGTGAAGAACGTCGCCTGGCGCAACGGCAAGACCGCGACCTTCATGCCGAAGCCGATCTTCGGCGACAACGGCTCGGGCATGCACGTCCACCAGTCCCTGTGGTCGGGCGGCTCCCCGCTCTTCTACGACGAGGCCGGTTACGCGGGCCTGTCGGACATGGCCCGCTACTACATCGGCGGCATCCTCAAGCACGCCCCGTCGCTGCTGGCCTTCACCAACCCGACGGTGAACTCCTACCACCGTCTGGTCCCGGGCTTCGAGGCCCCGGTGAACCTCGTCTACTCGCAGCGCAACCGCTCCGCCGCCATGCGCATCCCGATCACGGGGTCGAACCCGAAGGCCAAGCGCGTCGAGTTCCGCGCGCCCGACTCCTCCGGCAACCCGTACCTCGCCTTCTCGGCGCTGCTGCTCGCGGGCCTGGACGGCATCAAGAACAAGATCGAGCCGGCCGAGCCGATCGACAAGGACCTCTACGAGCTGGCCCCCGAGGAGCACGCGGGCGTCGCGCAGGTCCCGACCTCGCTCCCGGCCGTCCTCGACCGCCTCGAGGCGGACCACGAGTTCCTGCTCGCCGGCGACGTCTTCACGTCCGACCTGATCGAGACGTGGATCGACTACAAGCGCACGAACGAGATCGCCCCGCTGCAGCTGCGTCCGCACCCGCACGAGTTCGAGCTCTACTTCGACGTGTGACAGCACCCCAGGGGGGAGCGGGATTCCGCTCCCCCCTGGGCCGTGTGTGGGCCGTCGGCCGTGCTCCTCCTGAGAGGGGCACGGCCGACGGCCTTTTCCCGCGCGAGCCCCGCGGAGCCGCGCGGAGCGGACGGCGTCTCAGTGTTTCGGGAGCGCCTGCTCGGCCCAGATCACCTTGCCCTGGGGCGTGTACCGGGTTCCCCAGCGCTCGGTCAACTGCGACACCAGGAACAGGCCCCGGCCGCCTTCGTCGGTCGTCGCGGCATACCGCAAGTGGGGCGAGGTACTGCTGCCGTCAGTCACCTCGCAGGTCAGCGTGCGGTCGTGGATCAGCCTCAGATGGATCGACCCGCCGCCGTAGCGGACGGCGTTGGTGACGAGCTCGCTCAGCACCAGTTCCGTGCTGAAGCCCAGTTCGGACAGCCCCCACTCGTCGAGCTGGTCGGTCGCCGCGGCGCGTACCCCGGCGACGGCAGCCGGGTCGGGGGGCACGTCCCACTCGGCGATCCGATCCGGCGGCAGCGTGTGGGTACGGGCGATGAGCAGAGCCACGTCGTCGGCGGGGCGTTCGGGCAGCAGCGATCCCAGCACGGCCCGGCAGCTCTCCTCCGGCGCGCGCTCGGGGTGACCCGCCAGCGCTTTGCGCAGGAGTTCCATTCCTTCGTCGAGGTCGCGGGCCCGGTCCTCGATGAGACCGTCGGTGTAGAGGACGAGCTGGGAGCCTTCGGCGATGTCCAGCTCGGCGGCCTGGAAGGGCATGCCGCCGAGACCCAGTGGTGGACCCGGCGGCAGGTCGGGAAAGGTGACGTCTCCGTCGGGATCGACCAGCGCGGGAGCCAGGTGCCCGGCGCGTGCCATGGTGCAGCGGCGCGTCGTGGGGTCGTAGATCGCGTACAGGCAGGTGGCGCCGACCACGGCCGCGGGGCTGTCCGTGCACGCCTCGTCCTGGTCGATGCGCCCGACCAGGTCGTCCAGATGGCTCAGCAGTTCGTCGGGCGGCAGATCGAGCGTGGAGAAGTTGTGCACCGCGGTCCGCAGCCGCCCCATGGTCGCAGCGGCGTGCAGCCCGTGGCCGACCACGTCGCCGACGACCAGCGCCACGCGGCTGCCCGGCAGGGGAATCACATCGAACCAGTCCCCGCTCACACCCGACTGGGCGGGCAGGTACCGGTAGCCGACGTCGAGGGCGCTCTGCTCGGGCAGGCCGCGCGGCAGCAGGCTGCGCTGGAGGGTGACCGCCAGGGCGTGCTCGCGCGTGTACCGGCGGGCGTTGTCGATGCTGACCGCGGCACGGGCCACCAGTTCCTCCGCCAGTGAGAGCTCCTCCTGGTCGAAGGGGCCGTGCTCCTCGGAGCGCCAGAAGTTGACCATGCCCAGCACGACGCCGCGGGCCTGGATCGGGGCCGCTATGAGCGAACGGATGCCGTAGTCCACGATCTGTTCGGTGCGTTCCGGGTCCTGCATACGCCAGCCCGTCGCGGTGGACAGGTCGGCCACCAGTTCCGAGCGGCCGCTGCCGTAGCCGCGCGCCTGGGGCGTGGAGGGCAGGAAGTCGATCAGCCGGCCCTTCTCGTAGAGCGGCTGGTCGTCGCGGACACCGCACACGGCGACCCGTCTCATTCCCTTCGCCGTGGCCGCCGGTTCCTCGCCGTGCAGCACGGCGTCGGCCAGGTCCACGGTGACGAAGTCGGCGAAGCGGGGGACGGCGATACGGGCGAGTTCGTCGGCCGTCTGGATGACGTCCAGGGTGGTGCCGATGCCCAGTCCGGCGTCGTAGAGCAGCTTCAGCCGCTCACCCGTGATCTCGGCCCTGCCCGACGCGGCCCGCAGCTCGGTGGAGTCGCGCAGCGTCACCACGGTGCCCTTGGGGCCTCCGCCGCGATCCGTGAGCCTCTGGTTGACCACCAGCAGCCGCGGTCCGGCCAGGTGCACCTCGTCATTGGCCTCGCGGCCGGAGCTGAGCAGCGACATGATCTCGGGTTCGAGGGTCGGAATCCGGGACACATGCTGCCCCTCCGCCTCCGGGGGCAGTTCCAGGAGCCGCTTGGCCTCGTCGTTCGCCAGCAGCAACCGCCCCTCGTCGCTGACGATGAGCACCCCTTCGCGCACGGAGTGCAGCACTGCGTCGTGGTGCTCGTACATGCGGGTCATCTCGGTCGGGGCCAGGCTGTGCGTCTGCCGTCGCAGCCGCCTGCTCACCAGCACCGTGGCGGCGGTGGCCGCTCCGAGCGCGCCCGCTCCGGCGGTCAGGATGATGGGTATCTGCCGCTCCACCAGACTGGTCACGTTCTTGACCTTCAGTCCGGCGGAGACGAGGGCCACCACCTGCCCACGGGTGTTCCGGATGGGAACGGTCGCCTGGACCTCCTGGCCGAGGGGGCCGTTCACGCTCTCGGTGTAGACCTTTCCCGCCAGCGACGGCTCGATCTTTCCCACGAACCGCTTTCCGATCCGGTCCGGCAGGGGATGGGTGTAGCGGATCCCCTTCGTGTCCATCACCACGACGAAGTCGACGCCCGCGGACTTGCGTCCGGCCTCGGTCTGCGGCTGCAGGATCTTCGAGGGATCGGGGGCCTGCAGTGCGGACAGCACGCCCGGCGAATGCGCGAAAGTCTGCGCGACGGCTATGGATCTCCGTTTGGCCTCGGCGTCGGTGTGCCGCTGCGACTGCAGGACGAGGGCGAAGACGGCGAATGCCACGAGCAGCACCACCAGGGTCACCTGCATGAGGAACATCTGCCCCGCGACGCTTCGCGTGTTCTTCCGCACCAGTGACCACAGCCGCGATATGTGCCGAACTCGGGCAAACCGGTCTTCCATCCGGCCTTTCTAGCACTGGTCACCCCGCTTAGTCACGGGCCTGCCTGCGAGACCGCCCGCGCCCGCCGACGATCGATCGCCTCTGCCGCCACAGCAGCCACTGAAGCCGCCCTACGACTCAGCAGCACCAACAGCCCCACCGGCATCGCGTCCGCGGCCCTCTGCGAGATACGAGCCTGCCCACTCGGACCGGGCTCAACCTCGCACCCGGACCTCGCCCACCCCGGACCTCGCCCACGCCTGACTCCCCCGCCCCTGACTGGCCCGCCACCAACCTCGCTCGCCCGGACTCGGCCGCCGGGGCCCACGTCGTCACCGGTTCGCACGACCGGCGGCCATCTCCACCAGGCGCGCCGGGAATGCCCGTGCGGAGACGCTGTTTCTCGGGGCGGGGGCGTCGTCGTATGGTTTCTGGCACTGCTGTTCGAGAACGGGTGACGGGGAGATACGGGGATGCCCGAACAGGACGACACGGAGCGGGAGTTCGACCTCGGATGGGCGGACTCCGCGACGCACAAGGAACCCTCGGCGCGGGCCAGGATGCTGGCCGCGCGCTGGAAGGAGAACCCGCCCCGACCAGTGCCGTTCCGCGGTGACCCGGGCCCGCCGACTCGACAGCGGTCGTCATGGCTGTCGACGGTGCTCGTGCTGGGGTGCGTGGTCGCGGTGATCCTGCTGCTGGGATACGTGCGGTTCCGGGCCCCTTACTAGAACAACGGGCAATGCTCGTTACCGCCAGGGCTGTTGGGCTGCGCGGTGCTACGTTGTGCCTCTTGGCTCACCGTCCGTATCCAGGTCGGCATCCAGAACGGTTGGTCCGGTGACAACAGCCCGCCCTTCGCGTACAGCCGTCGTCGTGACAGCGCTTCCCGTGGAGTTCTCCCCGCTGCAGGACCGTCTCAGGGCCGAGCAGGCCCGGTCCAAGGGGCAGCGGAGAGTCAACGCCACCGTGGTGCAGACGTTCGAGCTCGACGGCGCCCACGCCTCGTGGACGGTTCACCTGGCCCAGGTGGGTGTGACGAACGTGGTCGCGGCGCTGGGGACGCACGGCCTCCTGGACGTGCTGCGGCCGGACGTCGCGCTGCTCGTGGGGATCGCGGGCAGCCTCAAGGACGACATCCCGCCGGGGGACGTCGTGGTCGCCACCAAGGTGTACGAGATCCACGGCGCCAAGGTGTCGGCCGAGGGCCGCGGCGCGCGTCCCGACGCCGTGGACACCTCGCACTCCTTACGGCAGACGGCGCTGTACGCGAAGGTCCGCAGCAGGTGCCACTTCAAACCGATCGCCTCCGGCGACGTCGTGCTGGACGCCAAGTCCGGTGACATCCGCAACCGGCTCAGCACCACCTATCAGGACGCCGCCGCGGTGGAAATGGAGGGCTTCGGCTTCTGCAAGGCGGCGCAGCGCCACCGTACGGAGGCCCTCGTCATCCGCGGGATCAGCGACCGTGCGGACGGTGAGAAGGGCGCCGCCGACCACCGCGGCGGCCAGCAGCGGGCGGCCGCGAACGCGGCCGAGGTGGCCGTCGCCGTGCTCAGGGAGCACCAGCCCGACGGCAACGGCGAGACATCGGCGTCCCACACCGTCCCGGTGGCCCCTCCCGTGTGGCGCAGGCGATCGGCCGGCGGCCGTCCCCGGCGCCGGCCGCCCGGGGCCGGGTGGCGCACCGGCCGCTGGAAGGGCAGGGCGAAGCTCGCCTGGCTGCCCATCACGGCGGCGGCGGTGACCCTGGGCATCGTCCTCCAGTCGTGCGGGAAGGGCGACCCCGGCGCCGAGGACGCCAAGCCGTTGTCCGGTTCCGGCCTCCCCACCCTGCCGGCCTGCGCGAAGGCGGACACCACGTCCCCTCTCGCCATCGCCGCCTCCGCCGACAAGTCGGAGCCGCTGCGCCGGGCGGCCGCGGCCTACGGCAACCGGGCCGCGGGCGGGGCGTGCCTGGCGGTCAAGGTCCAGGAGAAGAACTCGGGCGACGCGATGCGCGCCCTGGTCGACGGCTGGAGCGAGTCCGACGGGACGAAGCCCGACGTGTGGGCGCCCGCCGGGAGCACATGGCTCGCGCTGGCGAGGGCCGACGCACGCGGTGAGAACGCGAAGCAGTTCCCCGCGCGGGCGGAGTCGATCGTGCAGAGCCCGCTGACCGTCGCCATGCCCAAGCCCATGGCCGACGCTCTGAACTGGCCCGAGACCCGGTTCACCTGGGCCCAGCTGGCCGAGTGGGCGAAGAACGCCGACGGATTCTGGGCAAGCCACGGGAAGCCGGAATGGGGAGCCTTCAAGCTCGGCAAGACCAACCCGAAGTACTCGACGTCCGGGCTCAACGCGACCGTCGCCGCCTTCTACGCCAAGACGGGCGCCAGCGGTGAACTGGGCGTACGGCACATCGACGAGGCCGGCAACCGCGCGTTCGCCAAGAGCATCGAGCAGGCCGCCGTCCACTACGGCGACACGACGCTGACCTTCCTCGCGAACCTCCGGGAGGCGGACCGGAGCAGCCCCCAGAAGGCCATGTCGTACATCACCGCCGTCACGCTGGAGGAGAGCAGCGTGGCCGCTTACAACGCGGGCTACCCGTGCGGCGCGCTCAGCGCGGACGACGACTGCAAGAAGGCCGCCCCGCCGGACACGCCCCTGGTCTCGTTCTATCCGAAGGACGGGGTCCCGTTCTCCGATCACCCGTACATCGAGCTGAACGGGATGAGCTCCGCCAAGAAGTCGGTCGCCCGCGACTTCCTCCGATACCTGCAGAGCCCCCAGGTATACGACAAGCAGTTCGCCCCCTACGGCTTCCGCACCCACACGGGCGTGATCCCCAAGGGGTCCGGTCTGCTCGTCGAGGCCAACGGCATCCCCAAGGCGCAGTTCACCCGCATGCCGATGCCCAGGGGCGACGTCCTGGACCATCTGCTGGAGATCTGGCCCACGCTGCGCAGACGGGCCAACGTCCGCATCCTCATCGACACGTCGGAGTCGATGAACGACGTGATCCCCGGAACCGGCGACACCAAGCTGGAGCGTCTGAAGCAGGCCGAGTCCAGGCTGTTCGGGGAGTTCACCGGCACCGACCGGGTCGGTCTGTGGAAGTTCTCCGACGCCCTCACCCTCGGCGGCAAGAACGACTACAAGGAACTGGTGCCGCTCGGCCCGTACCGTGCGAAGCTGCCCGGAGGCACCCGTGCGGACCTGTTGACCAGCAACCTCGCAACCCTGGTGGCGGAGGGCGCGACCGGTCTGAACGACACTCTCGACGCCGCGCTCAAGGCCATGCGGGACGACTACGACCCCCATGCCATCAACGCGATCGTGCTGCTCACCGACGGGCACAACGCGGACAGCGGGAGCCTGTCCGACACGGAGCTGGTGAAGCGGATCGGCGACCCGTCCCAGCACCAGATCCGCGTCTTCACCATCGCCTACGGCAGCGAGGCCGACCCGAACGACGCGAAGGGCAGGAGCGCGCTGGAGGACATCGCGAAGGCGGGCGGCGGGAAGGCCTACGACGCGAAGAAGGCCGAGACGATCGGAGAGGTCATCACCAGCGTGATCTCCAACTTCTGATCTCCCACGGCTGAACTCCGACGGCTGAGCCCGGGCCGCCGGTCGCCGACGGCTGAGCCCGGGCCGCCGGTCTCCGTCGGCTGAGCCCGGCTGGATTCCTTTGCCCTTCGCAGGGCCCGTGCGGATCTGCCCATGGGAGGCGCGGGCGCACAATGGCAGTGGGACGAGTGCCTGACTGCGGGGTGGTGCAGATGCGGAACCGTTTCCGGAGTGACCGGGGCCTGACCGTGCGGATGACGGTCACGCTGTTTCTGCTCGGACTGCTGTACGTGGCGTTCGTCGTCGCGCTCATCGTGTTGCTGAAGTCGTGGGTGCTGGTCGTGGTGCTGATCGCGGCCATGTTCGTGGCGCAGTTCTGGTTCTCCGACCGGATCGCCCTGTTCGCGATGCGCGGCCGGGTCGTGGAGCGCGAGGAGTATCCCGAGCTGCACGCCGTCGTGGACCGGCTGTGCGCCCTGTCGGACATGCCCAAGCCGGTCGTCGCCGTGTCGGACCTGGACATGCCCAACGCGTTCGCCACCGGGCGCAATCCCCACAAGGCGGTGGTGTGCGTGACGACGGGGCTGCTGCGCCGGCTGGAACCGGCCGAGCTCGAGGGCGTCCTCGCGCACGAGATGTCGCACGTGGCGCACAAGGACGTCGCCGTGATCACGGTCGCCTCGTTCCTGGGAGTGATCGCGGGACTGATCGTGCGGTTCGCGTTCTACTCGCAGGTGTTCGGCGGCGGGCGCCGGGACCAGAACACCGCAGCGGTGCTCGCCGCCGTGATGGGGGTGGCGGCCGCCGTGTACGCGATCAGCTTCCTGCTGATCAGGGCCCTGTCGCGGTACCGGGAGCTGGCCGCCGACCGGGCCGCCGCGCAGCTCACCGGGCGGCCTTCGGCGCTGGCGTCCGCGCTGGCCAAGGTGTCCGGCGACATCGCCCGGATCCCGACCAGGGACCTGCGCACCGCGCAGGCCTTCAACGCGTTCTACTTCACCCCCGCCACGGGCAGGGAGCCCGGCATCGAGCGATTCTTCTCGACCCACCCGAGCCTGCAGCAGCGGCTCGACCAGTTGGGGCGGATCTCCGTCGAGCTGGGCGAGGCGGCCCCGCCCGGAAGGGCGGGCTGAGGGGCATGGGGCTGCTGGACATCCTGCTCGGCCGGACGAAGCCGGTCGTCCCGGACCTCGATCAGCTGTTCGCGCTGCCTTCGGCGGCGGTGACGCTGGAGGCGGCGGCCGGGTTCACCCCGACCGGGCAGGGCGCCGTGTGCTTCGCGACCGTCGAGGGCTCGGCCTTCGAACAGACGCACCGCGAGGTCCAGGCGCTCCTCGACGCGGACACCGAGCGCACCGGGCCGCCGGTACGGCTCGTGCGGGACGACTACGGCTACTCCTGGCTGGTCTCGCACCGCGCACCCGACGAACTGTCGGCGCTGGTCAACGACCTGCACGCGGTGAACAGCGCGATGGAGGTCAACGGCTTCGGGCCGCAACTGCTGTGCTCCCTGGCCGGTTTCGGGCAACGGACGGGCGCAGCGGCGGTGGACGACGCGGGAGAGCCGGGAGGGGCGGGAGGATCGGCGGGCGGGCGCCGGCTGGCCCTCGTGTACCTGTACAAGCGGGGCACGTTCTACCCGTTCGCGCCGCTGCCCGGCGCGGGGCAGCGGCGCGACAACGCCCTGGAGTTGCAGGTGAAGGCCGCCCTCGTGAACGACCTGCGGATCGAGCAGGACCTGAGCCGCTGGTTCCCGGTGTGGGGCGCCCCCGGCCTCTAGCCCCGGACCGGCGGTAGGGCTCCTGCGGCCCTGCTCTACTTTCCGCGCTCGCGCTCCTGACGGCGGGACTCCAGGGGGCGCTCGCGACGGTAGCGGCGCTCCCACTTGGCCTGGGTGTCACGGCGCTCGCGGTAGGCCTTGTATGAGGTGGGCGCGGCCCCGGCGCTCGGGGCGGGCCCCGCGGACGGCGACGACTGCGACGTCGCGTCGAGTCCGTACCGCACGTACAGGAAGAGCACGGCGACCGCGGCGAGCCAGTACAGCGGGTTTCCGAATCCCAGGACCACCAGGACGACGGCCCCGGAGAGAACGACGGTGCCCATGGCGTGCCTCCTTCCTGGGCAGGGTGCGAACAGTGACTGAGTGTCACGGATCGGGCGGGGTGGCGTCTCCAGGGTACGGAGACCGTCACTCACCGTGCATCTCCTTTTCCGCCTCGGGCCCTGTGAGTGAATGGGGGTCATGAGCGACCTGTCTTCCTTCACGCACGAGTTCGACGGTGAGCGGCTCAGCGGGGTGCACGGCGACGGCCCGGGCACGGTCACCGCGGTTCTGCTGCACGGCGCCGGCAACGGCAGCAAGGAGCGGCTGCTGCCGCTGGCCCGGGAGTTCGGGTCCCAGGGCTGCCGCGTCCTCGCCGTCGACTTCTCCGGGCACGGCGAAAGCAGCGGCGCACTGGGGGAGCTGAGCCTGCGCCGGCGCTTCGAGCAGGCGGCCTCCGTGATCGACGCGCGCGTCCCGGCGGACGGCCCGCTGGCCCTCGTCGGGTTCAGCATGAGCGGGCAGACGGCGGCGGATCTCACCGGGCTCTACGGCGCGCGGGTGACGGCCCTTGGGCTGTGCGCGCCGGCGGTGTACGCGGCCGAGGCGTGGGACGTGCCCTTCGGGACGGGAGACGGGGAGTTCAGCGCGATCATCCGCAGGCCGGGGGCTGGCGGCAGGCGCCCGCCCTGGACGTGCTGCGCGGGTACGAGGGTCGCGCGGTGCTCGCGGTGCCGGGTACGGACACCGTGATCCCGCCGGAGGTGACCGAGGCGGTCCAGGACGCGCTGTCCGCCCGGTCCCGGTTCACCAGGCTCGAACTGCCCGACGCCCAGCACCGGTTGGGCCAGTGGTTCGAGGAGCACGCCGACGACCGGCGCACGTTCGTGACGGCCGTCCTCGACGGCCTGGGCGCCGGGGTGGACGTCCAGGACCCGCTCCCACCGGCGGATCCCGCGGCCGTCCGCCCCTGACGCATCCGGCGGGTGAGGGACGGGGCGGGGGCGGGGGCTCCTCGCTCCCCGTTCGGACGCCCGGGGCGGCCGTCAGACGCGGGGGGGCAGACGCAGGGGGGCGCGGCCGTCAGACGCCTGGGGCGGCCGTCACCACCCCCGCCGCGATCGCCGTGTTCAGGGCCGCGTGGTCGGCGGCGGTCTGGGCCGCGTAGGCCAGGGCGAAGTCGGCGACGGCGTGGTCGAAGGTGTCGGCGCCGCCGAGGTAGCCGGCGATGGCGAGGCGGTCGCCGGAGCGGGCGTGGGCGCGGGCCAGTGCGGTGCCGCACAGCCGGGCGTACGCCAGGAGGTCGGCCGGGGCCATCCCGGCGACGTCGGCGGAGCCCTTCATGTCGCGCAGTTGGCGCCAGTAGTACGCGCGGCCCTGCGGCCCGCTCATCCAGCCCAGGAAGATGTCGCCGGCGGCCTGGAGCAGCCGCTGACCGGCGACGACCCGGTGGCCCGGGTGGACGTAGGGGCCGCTGGGCAGGTGTTCCTCCAGGACGGACGCACGGGCCTCCTTGATCTGCAGGAAGAGCGGATCCCCGTCGTCACGCCCGGCGAGCAGGACGATGAAGCAGCGGGTGCCGACGCTGCCGATGCCGACGACCTTGCGGGCGGCGTCGACGAAGCGGTAGCGGTCCAGCAGCAGGCGGCGCTCCTCGGTGAGGGTGGAGCGGTAGTCGCTGAAGATCTTGCGCAGGGCCGCGTTGTCGGAGGCGCCGGCGGGTTCGAGCAGCGGTGGGTCGCGGATGATGCGGCGGCGGCCGTCGACGACCTCCGTGAGCTTTCCGAGGGCGTGCAGGCTGGTGCGCCGGCGGGCTCGGGTGAGGCTCGCCTCGACCCGTCTGCGGCGCCGGCCGGACCGCAGGAGGGGCACGAGACGGTCGGCGTCGATGCGCTCGTACCAGACGGCGAGCTCGCCGAGCCGGGACAGCCGCCGCATGGTGGTGCGATAGGCGGTCACGGCCTCCAGGACGGCTCGGTGGACCCGGGTCTCGAGGTAGCCGTTCTCGCGGGCGGCGACGGCGACGGAGGCGGCGAGCCGTTTGACGTCCCACTCGAAGGGGCCGGGGAACGTCTCGTCGAAGTCGTTGAGGTCGAAGAGCAGTGCCCGCTCCGGCGAGGCGTACACCCCGAAGTTCAGCAGGTGGGCGTCACCGCACAGTTGCACGGTCAGCCCGGTGTGCGGCTGCGACGCCAGATCGGCGGCCATGACGGCGGCCGAGCCGCGCAGAAAGGCGAGGGGCGAGGCGGCCATCCTCCCGTAGCGGATCGGCAGCAGCTCGGACAGCCGGTCCCGGCCCTGCCGCTCGAGCACGGCCACGGGGTCGGACCGGTCGACGGGCGGGAGCCAGGCGGCGTGCGCGGATCTCGGGACGCGCTTGCGGACGTCCTTGCCGCGGCGGGCACGCTCGGCGGGGGCAGTCATCCGTGTCGCCTTCGCTCCACGTCGGCCTCCTGTCCCAGGGCTGTCGCCGGGCCCCTGTTCGCAGTGAAGGCCGCGGCAGGGGGGTCCGCACGCCGGATACGGCGAACGGGTGACGGCGGCGGGCCCCGATTGTCAGTGGCGTCGGGGAGGATGCGGTCCAGGGACGAGTGACGCACGACCGCAGGACGAACGACGGGAACGGACGAACGACGGGAACGGACGCCGGGAACGGCGACGGGGCGAGGACGGGTGGAGGCCGGGATGGGCGACGGACTGCGGTACATCGGTGTGGCGGAGCGGCGGGCCAGGCTGGCCCTGCGGCACCGGTTGGCCCACGAGGCGCGGGTCCCGACGCCCGAGGCGGTGGCCGACGCGCTCGTGGCCCTGCACGGCACGGACCCGGCGACGGTGTACCTGGCGGTCGGCGCCCGCCTCACCGACCCGGCGGTCACCGTGCCGGAGACCGACCGCGCGCTATACGCGGACCGGACCCTCGTGCGCATGCACGGCATGCGGCACACGGTCTTCGTGTTCCCGACGCGGTCGACGGCGGTGGTGCACGCCTCGACCGGCCTCGCGGTCGCAGCGCGCGAGCGGGCCGCCCTGGTGAAGGACATGGCGAAGGCCGGCGCCCCGGACGCGGTGTGGCTCAAGGAGGTCGAGGAGTCGGCGCTGGCCGCCCTGGCCCGACTCGGGCAGGCGACGGCGGCCGAACTGGCCCGCGAGGAGCCGCGCCTGCGGGAGCAGTTCGTGTACGCGGCCGGGAAGTCCTACGAGGGCGTCCACACCGTGGTGACCCGGCTGCTCAGGGTGCTGGGCGTGGAGGGCAAGGTGGTCCGGGGGCGGCCGCTGGGCTCGTGGACGTCGAGCCAGTTCCGCTGGGCGCTCGCCCCCGAGCATCCCGAACTCCCGCCGGGGCAGGCGCAGTCGGAGCTGCTGCGGCGCTGGCTGACGGCGTGCGGCCCGGCCACGGAGGCCGATCTGAAGTGGTGGACGGGCTGGCGGGTGACGGACGTACGACGGGCGCTGACGGCGATCGGGGCGCAGGCGGTGACGCTGGACGAGGGCACGGCCCACGTCGCCGACGGCGACGTGGATCCCGCGCCCGCTCCCGGGGAGCCGTGGGCCGCCCTGTTGCCGGCCCTCGACCCGACGGCGATGGGCTGGCAGGGCAGGGACTGGTATCTGGCCCCGGAGCTGCGCCCCGCGCTGTTCGACTACAGCGGGAACGTGGGGCCGACCGTGTGGTGGGACGGTCGCGTGGTGGGGGGCTGGGCCCAGCGCGCCGACGGCCGGATCGCCTGGCGGGTCCTGGACGCGGAGGGCGTGGGGGACGAGGCGAAGGCCGCGATCGACGCGGAGGCCGAGCGGCTGGAGGCGTGGCTGGGGGAGACCCGGGTGACGCCGAGGTTCCGGACGCCGCTGGAGAAGGAGTTGGCGAACTGAAGGGGGCGAAGTCCTCTCCGAAAGCCGGACACCGACTCCGGCCGACCGGACACCGACTCCCGACAACCGACCGGCCAGGTCGGCCAGCAGCCGGCAGCCGGAGGCCGGAGGCCGTACCCGGGCGCCGGACGCCGTCGCTGTGACGGCGTCCGGCGCCGGTCTCACCGGCTGTAGCGCAACAGCGCGCGCACCATGTGGCACGTCGTGTCCGACGGCGGGTGAATGCCGATCAGCTGCGCCGTGCTGCGGATCTTCTCATTGCGGGCCTGGTTCGGCATGTAGACGCCGAGGTCGAGCAGGGCGATGGCGAGACGCATCGCCTTGAGACGGCGGTTGTGCGTGACGTACCACTCGCGGGGCCGCCCGGGCGGCAACGGCCGCTTCTCGACGGGCACATAGGGAAGATCGAGCTGGACGGAACGCTTCGCGGTGGGCTGGGTCGCGGACGGCTTCGGCTTGAGTGCGGCAGCGGGCACAGGCATCCTCCTGTCGCGGTCAGGGTCCGGTCCGGCGCCTCCGGCGGACCCTCGAACACTGCTTCTATTCTACTGCCCACCACTGACAAAAGCCCCTGATCACAAGGGCTTTCGGGCTGCTTTCGCGTTACCGTGACCGGCATGGAGATCTGGATCAACCCCGCCTGTTCCAAGTGCCGCAGCGCCCTCACGCTCCTCGACGCCGAGGGCGCCGATTACACCGTCCGCCGCTACCTGGAGGACGTGCCGAGCGAGGACGAGATCAGGGATGTGCTCGACCGCCTCGGCCTGGAGCCCTGGGACATCGCCCGCACCCAGGAGGCCGCCGCCGGCGAACTCGGCCTGAAGACCTGGGCGCGGGACGCGGATACGCGCGGACGCTGGATCGGCGCGCTGGCCGCGCACCCCGAGCTCATCCAGCGTCCGATCATCACCGCGGACGACGGCACCGCACTGGTGGCCCGCACCGAGGAGGCCGTACGGGACGCTCTGTCCCGTTAGTCGGTTACCCAACGGTTCGTCGGGCGGCGGGAGTCGGGGCGCCCACCGCTGTTACCCTCCGCCGCCATGACCATCGGTGATCAAGGATTCCCGTACGGGCCGCCGGACCCGTACGCCCGGTTCGCGGCCGAGCAGGAGCGGATACGCAGACGCCGCCGGACCCGGCGCACGGCGGTCGCCGCAACCGGCGTCGCCCTTGCCGCCGTCGGCGCCGTGCTGATCGCGGACGGGGGCGGCGGCGACCGGCCGACGTCCGCTCCGCCGGCCACCGCGTCGCCGTCGGCGGCCGCCGACGCCACGGGGCTCACTGCCGTCCCGTCCGTCGACGTCGACCTCCCCTCCGACGCCCCCGGCGCGCTCCCCTCCCTGCTCGCCCGGCCGGTGATCCGGCCGGAGCAGGCCTTCCCCTCGACCGTCGTCCGCCTGTCGGACGGCTCCCGCCACTCCCGGGTCGACCTGGCCACCACCACCGACTGCGCCCGGGGCATGTCCCCGGAGCTCGCCGAGCTGATCGAACAGGGCGACGGGTGCGCCCGGTTGACGGCCGCCCTGTTCACGGACGTCGACCGGCGCTCGCAGGTGACGGTCACCGTGCTGAGCTTCGAGCGGGTCGAGGACGCCTCGCGCGTGTTCGCGATGGCCTCGATGGACCCGGTGACGTACCAGGTGGTCTCGCTCGACCCGCCCCCGCAGGCCGGACTGCCGACGGTGCCGCCGGGCTCGGCCGGGGTCTTCCGGCGCGTGATGACCGTCCGCTCGGTGGTGTTCGCGAGCGGGCAGTGGAGCGACGGCGCGGAGACCGGCGAGGCCGAACTCACCGCCCGGACGGAGGGGTTGCTCCGACACGTGAACCGGACGGTGGTGGCGTACGAGGAGGGGAGGGAGTGACCGGCCGGTTCACCGCGGCCGACGCCCGTGTGACGCACGACACTCGCACTGACTCCTGTCACCACTGAGTAGCCTCGTTCGGTATCTCGTACATAGCGGCGTACGCTCCCCTACCTCTCAGGAGGCGCGCATGTCGCGCAGGAGAACTGTCGGTACGAAGAAGAAGATCGCGCTGCTCGTCAGTGCGGCGGCGGTCGCGGGCACCGGGGCCTTCGTGATGGCGAACACCTCGAACGCCTCCCAGGCACCACAGAACGCGAAGCCGCTGTCCGCGGCGAACTCGACGGTCTGTCAGGGCCTGGCCACCGCCCTCGGCAACAACCAGAAGTTCATCGACGGCCAGCGGGCCGCTCCGGACGCGCAGTCCGAGGCCCGGATCGCCAACCGCGAGGCCGTCATCGCGCAGATCAAGGTCCAGCAGAAGGCGTCCGGGTGCGCCGTCGGGGAGTCGGCTCAGGACTCCCAGACGGGCGGCTCCCAGGCGGGTGGCGCGCAGGCCGGCGGCGCGCAGACGGGCGGCGCGCAGACCGGTGGTGCGCAGGCGACCCAGCCGTCGCAGGCCGCCTCCGCCCCCGCGGGGAACGCCGGGAACAACGGCAACGCGGGAAACGGCGGTGCCGCCGCCTCCGGCCAGCAGGTCTGCAACGGTTCCACGGTCACCCTCTCCGGGGAGGGCGGTGCCCCGGCCGCGTCGAGTAACCAGTTCCCGGCGGGGACCAAGCTGAAGGTCACCAACCTGGACAACAACAAGTCCACGACCGTCGAGGTGACCTCGGTCTCCGGCAGCTGCGTCCTGCTCAACAACGCGGCCTTCGAACTGGTCCGTGAGCCCGGCAAGTTCCTGATCCGTCGGGCCGTGATCGAGAAGGTGGGGTGAGGCTCAGCCGGCGAGAAACCCGCTGAGGCGCCGGCCCGTTCCGGAGGGCGCGGCAGGCGGCAGCGCGTGGTGCGAGACGTCCGGCAGGACGATCGTCTCCAGATCGCGCACCGCCTCGCCCGCCCGGGCCGTCACCTCGTACGTGTCACAGGTCCTGCTGTTCGCGGCCACGAGCAGCAGGACCGGCACGTCCAGGGCACGCAGCTCCGCAAGCGTCGGACGCGGGCCGGTCACCGGCCGCCCCGCCGGAAAGCCGGCGGCGGCCTCCTGCAGGCGGAGCCCGTCGGGGTCCAGCCCCGCTCCCCCGGTCTCCCACTCCAGGAAGGCGCGCACCCGGCGCGGGGTGGGCCGCACCAGCATCGGCAGGGCGTGCAGCAGATACGCCGCCTTGTATCCGGCGAAGCACTGCGTCGGGTCGAGGAGGAACAGGCGGCGTACGCGTTCCGGGGCGCGCAGGGCGTACCGCAGGGCGACCCAGGCGCCGTAGGAGTGCCCGCCGAAGTCGGCCCGCTCGATCCCCAGGCCCGCGAGGAGGGCGTTCAGCCAGCCGACCAGGTCGGCGACCGAGCGCAGGCGGCGCTCGCCGCCGCGCGCGCTGCGCCCGGGAGCCCCGACCAGATCGACGGCGTAGACCCGCCGGATCCGGGCGAGCTCGGACGCCTGCGCGAACCAGGACGCCGAGGTCGCGCCGCCGCCCCCGGGCAGGAGCAGCAGCGCGGGCGCGTCCCGCGGGCCGCAGACGTTGACGTACGTCGCGCCGTACGGCGTCGGGACGGTGACCGCCTCCCGGCCGGCGGGCCACCTGGCCATGACCGTGTCGTAGGCGGCCTGGAAAGCGTCGTCGTCGTACGTGCCCATGGAGCCCTCCGATATTATCTCGCCCAGCGAGAAACTCGACGAGCGAGATGATATCGAGGAGCGAGTCGTATGCCGAGCGAGGGCCCGGACCTGGAAACGGTCCACCTGCTGCGTGCCGTGACCGTCGAACTCGGCCTGCACAGCGCCCGGTTCGCGAACCGCAACGACATGCACCCGACGGACGTGCGCGCGCTGATCGTGCTCATGGACGCCCGGCGGGCCTCCGAGGAGGTGACGGCCGGGCGGCTCGGGGCCGCGCTCGGGCTGAACTCGGCGGGGACCACGGCCCTCGTGGACCGCCTGGAGCGCGCCGGGCACGTCCGGCGCGTGCGGGACACGGCGGACCGGCGCAAGGTCCTCATCGAGGTCGACGACCGGGCCGTCGCTCTCGGCCAATCCTTCTTCGGTCCGCTCATCGGGCAGGTGGTGGAGCTGCTCCAGGGCTACGACGACCGGGAGCGGGCCACGATCCGCAGCTTCCTGGAGGGCGTACGGAAGGCGGCGGCCGACGGCCACTGACCCGATCGCGTCCCGTCAATCCCATCGCATACGAGAACCCCGCCGGCCCCCGCCCGCACCCTCCCTCCGCGATCGCGAACGGCGACCGAGGGCGCGGCAGGGCCCCTCACACGGTGAACCGCGCCACAGAACCACCAGGTAACACGGGGTTCACATTCGAGCAATGACCGGGAAATCGCCTGTTGACAAGCTTCCGGGCAAACAGGCGGCGCCCCAGTGCCGCAGCGCCGCAGCACCCGCAAGTGCGTCAGACACACCCCCGAAGGAAGTGGCCCGTGACCTTCAAGGCTGAGTACATCTGGATCGACGGCACCCAGCCGACGGCGAAGCTCCGTTCCAAGACGAAGATCATCGAGGGCGCTCCCGCCGGTCTCGACGCGCTGCCGATCTGGGGCTTCGACGGGTCCTCCACGAACCAGGCCGAGGGCCACTCCTCGGACCGTGTCCTCAAGCCGGTCTTCACCTGCCCCGACCCGATCCGCGGCGGCGACGACATCCTCGTCCTGTGCGAGGTCCTCAACATCGACATGACGCCGCACGAGTCCAACACCCGTGCCGCGCTCACCGAGGTCGCCGAGAAGTTCGCCGGTCAGGAGCCGATCTTCGGCATCGAGCAGGAGTACACGTTCTTCCAGGACGGTTACCCGCTCGGCTTCCCCAAGGGCGGCTTCCCGGCCCCGCAGGGCGGCTACTACTGCGGCGTCGGCGCGGACGAGATCTTCGGCCGTGAGGTCGTCGAGGCGCACCTCGACAACTGCCTCGCCGCCGGTCTCGGCATCTCCGGCATCAACGCCGAGGTCATGCCCGGCCAGTGGGAGTTCCAGGTCGGCCCGCTGTCCCCGCTGGAGGTCTCCGACCAGCTGTGGGTGGCCCGCTGGCTGCTCTACCGCACCGCCGAGGACTTCGGCATCGCCGCCACCCTCGACCCCAAGCCGGTCAAGGGCGACTGGAACGGCGCCGGCGCGCACACCAACTTCTCCACCAAGGCGATGCGCGAGGGCTACGACGCGATCATCACCGCGTGCGAGTCGCTCGGCGAGGGCTCCAAGCCGCTCGACCACGTCAAGAACTACGGCGCCGGCATCGACGACCGTCTGACGGGCCTGCACGAGACCGCCCCGTGGAACGAGTACTCCTACGGCGTCTCCAACCGCGGCGCGTCGGTGCGCATCCCGTGGCAGGTCGAGAAGGACGGCAAGGGCTACATCGAGGACCGCCGTCCGAACGCCAACGTCGACCCGTACCTGGTGACCCGGCTCATCGTGGACACCTGCTGCTCGGCTCTGGAGAAGGCCGGCCAGGTCTGATCCCACGCTCTGCCCGCAAGGGGCGCCCGCCGACTCGGCGGGCGCCCCTTGCGCGTACCGCCGACGGACGCCGCGATCCTGAAGTGAGGTCCACTTCACGCCAGAAAGCGTCCAAGCTGTGAGAGGAGACTCCTGTAACGGGCGGGTGTCTGCTTCAATGGGGCCATGGCCAGCTTCCAGAAGAACACCGCGACAGGTCGCCATGACCTCGAGCCGTTCTGGCCCTCCCGTCAGCACCACGACTTCGACCGGGTGTGTTGCCGCGCGACGAACGCGCCGGCCCTCTAAAGCCGTACACCCCGGCCTTCGGCCAGCGCGCACGACGTACGTCCCTCGACGAGCCCGACCACGAATCGCGGCCGTCGTCCTCCCGACGAACTTCTCGCGCGAAAGAGCTGACCTCTCATGGCGACCACTCGTTCTCTCTCCTCCGCCCCCTCCCTCACCGCCGCCGCCGCGAACGGCGTCGCCCGCCATCGGCTGCGGGCCGTCGACCGGGACGAGGTGGTCGACGTCGCGGACTTCCTGCCGCCGGGCGCCACCTGGCTGCCCGCCCCCCAGCACACCCTGCCCACCCTGCCGGGCCAGCCGCCGATGATCGGCTACCTGGTGCTCGTCCCGGCCGACCAGCAGCCGCCGTTCCTGCCGGTGGCGGTGCCCGACCCGGCGGCGCCCGCCCCGGCCGGGGACGCCGTCGACCCGCTCGTGCGGATCGACCCCGTGCAGCGCACCGCCGCGGTGGACGGGCAGCAACTCGACCTGACCTACCTGGAGTTCGAGCTGCTGGCGCATCTGGTGGCGCACCCCCACCGGGTGCACACCCGCGACCAGCTCGTCACCACGGTGTGGGGCTACGGGCACGTGGGCGACGGCCGCACGGTCGACGTCCACGTCGCCCGGCTGCGCCGCAAGCTGGGCGCGCGACACCGCCAGTCCATCCAGACGGTGCGCCGCGTCGGCTACAAGTACACCCCGCCGACAGGCCACTGAGCCGGTTCGTCTGCCGACGGCAGAGCGCGGTTCCCTCCCCCGCGCGCACCGGGCACAGTCTCCGGCATGAGACTTCTGGTGCTGGGCGGTACGGAGTTCGCGGGACGGGCCGTCGTCGAGGCGGCCCTCGAGCGCGGCTGGGACGTGACGGTCCTCAACCGGGGGCGGCACGGGCCCGTCCCCGGAACGCGGTCGCTGACCGGCGACCGCAACGAGCCCGGGGGCCTCGACGCCCTCGCCGCGTTCGGCGAAGGGGAATGGGACGCCGTCGTGGACACCTGGTCGGCGGCGCCGCGCGCGGTGCACGAGGCGGCGCGGCTGCTGCGGGGCCGCGCCCGCCGGTACGTGTACGTGTCGAGCTGCTCGGTGTACGCCTGGGCCCCGCCCGCCGGGTACACCGAGGACGCGACGGTCGTCGAAGGCGCCGAACCCGACGCCGGACAGACCGACTACGCCCGGGACAAGCGCGGCGGCGAGCTGGCCGTGGTCGACGCCTTCGGCGCGAAGGACTGCGTCCTCGTGCGGGCGGGGCTGATCCTCGGCCCGTACGAGAACGTCGGCCGGCTGCCCTGGTGGCTGACCCGGATCGCACGCGGCGGTCCGGTCCTCGCGCCCGGCCCGCGCGACCTGCCCCTGCAGTACGTCGACGTCCGCGACCTCGCCGCGTGGATCCTCACGGCGGTCGAACGGGAACTGGACGGGCCGTACAACTTGATGAGCCCGCAGGGCCACGCGACGATGGGCGAGCTGCTGGAGGCATGCGTGCGGGCCACCGGATCGGACGCCGAACTGCGGTGGACCGCACCGGAGATCGTGCTCGACGCGGGCATCGAGCCGTGGACCGAGCTGCCCGTGTGGGTGCCGCCGGGCACGGACATGCACGACGCCCTGCACGCGGCCGACGTGTCGCGGGCGGTGGCGACGGGGCTGGTGTGCCGCCCGGTCGAGGAGACCGTCGCCGACACCTGGAGCTGGCTGAGGTCGATCGGCGGCACGGCTCCCCAGCGCCCGGACCGCACCCGCAAGGGCCTGAACCCGGAGGTCGAGGCGCGGGTGCTCGCGGCGACGGCCGGTGGAGCGCGGGCCGGGGGTGTACCTGACACCACCCCCTGACCGGGGGTCTCGGGCCCGTGACCGCAGGCCGGCGGCTCGGCGAGACTGACGGCATGAACACCAACACCAAGAGCGGCGACGTCGGTTCGAGGGCCCGGGGGACGGTGCTCGCCGCCGGGCGGGGGCTCGCGCTGGCCGTGGGATCACTGCCGTTGGCCGTGCTGGGGTACTGCCTCTCCCTCGTGTCCATGGCGCTGATACCGATCGGCGTGGGGGTCTTCACGACGCCCTACGTGGTGAAGGGGGTGCGGGCCTACGCCGACCGGCGACGGGCGCTCGCCGAGCGGTGGGGCGGGGTGCGCATCCCCTCGGCGTACCGGCCGGTGCCCGACACCGCCAACCCGTGGACACGCACCTACGCCCTGCTGCGGGACCCGGCGACCTGGCGGGACCTGAGGTGGCTGCTGGCGGACATGACGGCCGGGTTCCTGACCGCGCTGCTGCCGGCCGTGCTCGTCCTCTATCCGCTGGAGGGGTTCGCGCTGGCGGCCGGGCTGTGGCGGACCATGACGGCCGGGCCCTACGGCGAGTACGGGCCGTACTGGTACGGCTTCGTGCCGGTCAGCGGCCAGGCGTCCGCGTTCGGCGCCGCCGCCCTGGGCGCCGCCCTCCTCTTCGTCGCCCACCGGTACGCGGTGAGCGCCTTCCAGGTCCACTTCCGCCTCACCTCCGCCATGCTCTCCCCCAGTCAGGCCGAACTGGCCGAGCGCGTCAGGGTGCTGACGGAGACCCGGCGGGACGCCGTGGACACCTCCGCCGCCGAGCTGCGGCGCATCGAGCGTGACCTGCACGACGGCGCCCAGGCCCGGCTGGTGGCGATGGGCATGGACCTGGGCACCGTCGAGATGCTCCTCGACAAGGATCCGGAGAAGGCCAAGGCGCTGCTCGCCCAGGCCCGTCAGTCGTCCGCCGAGGCGCTCTCCGAACTGCGCGACCTGGTGCGCGGCATCCATCCGCCGGTGCTGGCCGAGCGCGGACTGGGCGACGCGGTACGGGCGTTGGCGCTGCGGCTGCCGGTCACCACGGAGGTGGACGTCGACCTCGCGGGCCGCCGCGCGGACGCTCCCGTGGAGTCGGCGGCCTACTTCGCGGTCAGCGAGGTGCTCACCAACGCGGTCAAGCACTCCGGCGCCGACCGGATCTGGGTCGACCTCCACCACGCGGACGGCCATCTGCGGATCTCCGTCACCGACAACGGCCGGGGCGGCGCGAAGACCGGCGCGGGTTCGGGCCTGGCCGGGATCGAGCGGCGACTGGGTACATTCGACGGCGTCCTGGCCGTCAGCTCTCCTGCCGGCGGTCCCACCATGGTGACCATGGAGATCCCTTGCGTGTTGTCCTAGCCGAGGACCTCTTCCTGCTGCGGGACGGTCTCGTCCGGCTGCTGGAGGCCTACGACTTCGAGATCGCCGCCGCCGTCGAGACCGGGCCCGAGCTGGAGCGGGCGCTCGCCGAACTGGAGCCGGACGTCGCCGTGGTCGACGTCCGGCTCCCGCCCACGCACACCGACGAGGGCCTGCAGTGCGCCCTCGACGCCCGCCGCAGGAGGCCCGGGCTGCCGGTGCTCGTGCTCTCCCAGCACGTCGAGCAGTTGTACGCGCGCGAGCTGCTGGCCGACGGCAGCGGCGGGGTCGGCTATCTGCTGAAGGACCGGGTGTTCGACGCGGAGCAGTTCGTGGACGCGGTACGGCGGGTCGCGGCCGGCGGTACGGCGATGGACCCTCAGGTGATCCAGCAACTGCTGGCCCGGCGGGCGAACGACGGGCAGGGGCCGGTGGACCGGCTCACCCCGCGCGAACGGGAGGTCCTGGAGCTGATGGCGCAGGGCCGGTCGAACGCGGCGATCGCCGGCAAACTGGTCGTCACCGAGCGGGCCGTCGCCAAGCACACCGCGAACATCTTCGTGAAGCTGGGTCTTGAGGTCTCGGACGACGACAACCGCAGGGTGCTGGCGGTGCTGGCCTATCTGGACCGGGATGGGTGAGCCGGCCAACTGGTTCGGTTTGTGAGGGTGTTGGGGTTGTTTTGTCGTACGGAACTCTCATCAATTTCTGAGGGAGCTGAACACCTCTGAGGCGGCGTGCGTAAGGGAGGGGGCAGCTTCACTCCTGTCGGGCGCCTCGATGCTGCCCCGCAAGGAAGTCAGAGGAGTTCCATGGGACGCAACACACGTAAACGCCGTTCGTCGATGGCCACGAAGGCCGTGGCAGCATCGGCGGCCCTAGCGCTCGGTGGGGGCGGGCTGATCTGGGCGAACTTCTACGCCTCGGCGCACGAGTCGAACAGCTCGGGCCAGAACCAGACCAAGGCCGCCAACGCGGCCGCGCAGGTCGCCACCATCTCCTGCCCGGACGTGGGGCAGAAGCTGACGAACGTGCCCAACGGGGCGAAGCAGGGCGTCGCGACCGAGTTGGCCAACCTCGACAAGCAGATCACCGAGGCCTACGCCCGACTCGCCTCCACCCGCCAGGCTCAGGCGGGCGACTCCAGCTTCGTCCAGAACGCGATCGTCGGCCCTCTCAAGGAGAAGCGGGCTGCGACGATCGACCGGATCCGGATCAACATCCAGCGCGCGGGCGGCCAGTTCAACAACCAGCTGAGCCAGCTGGCGGCGTGCACCACGCAGGCGGCGAACAACACCAACGCAGGCCAGAACGGTGGTCAGCAGCAGAACGGCGGCCAGCAGCAGAACGGCGGCCAGCAGAACAACGGTGGCCAGCAGCAGAACGGCGGCCAGCAGAACGGCGGCCAGAACAACGGCCAGGGCGGCAACGGCCCGGTCGCCGCGGACTTCGTGGACATCACCAAGGTCCAGGGCAACGCGCAGCTGGGCGTGGGTCAGAACGGTCTGCCCGCCAACGGCAACGGCGGGTCCAGGGGCACCTTCACCTCGAACTGCGGCACCAACGGCAACGACAATCACAACACGGACAACGTGATCGTCGCGCCGGGTGTCAGCAACGGCGCCCACCACCTGCACGACTACGTCGGCAACCAGAACAACGACGCCTTCGCGAGCGACCAGAAGCTGGCCGGCGCCGGTACCAGCTGCCAGAACCAGGGCGACAAGTCCTCGTACTTCTGGCCGGTGCTGCGTGTCCAGGACGGCTCGCAGGACTTCGACCAGAACAAGGACGGCGGCGGCAAGGAAGGCAACGTCGGCAAGATCCTCCAGCCCGTCAAGGCGCAGCTGAAGTTCGTCGGCAACAAGCGGGGCAAGGTCGTCGCGATGCCGACCGCGCTGCGCATCATCACCGGCGACGCCAAGGCCTTCGTCAACGGCAACGGCAACGCCAACGTGAACTGGAGCTGCACGGGCTTCGAGAACAAGGTGCAGCTGAAGGACAAGTACCCGATCTGCCCGCAGGGCAGCCAGGTGGTCCGCACGACCAACTTCCAGAGCTGCTGGGACGGCAAGAACATCGACTCCGCCAACCACCGCACGCACGTGGCGTTCGTCCAGGGCGACGGCACCTGCGCCAACGGTTTCAAGGCGATCCCCCAGCTCCAGGTCCGGCTCGTCTACAACGTCCCGGCCCCGAAGCTGCAGAACGGGACGGTCGTGAACCCGTACGCGGTGGACTCCTTCCCGGAGAACCTGCACAAGCCGATCACCGACCACAACGACTTCATCAACTTCTTCTCCACGAACCTGATGAACAAGATGGTCAACTGCATCAACACCGGCCAGAAGTGCAAGTGACCCGTTAGGTCCGGCTGAATCGCCGACAGACGAAGCCGGCGGTGAGGAATCCTCACCGCCGGCTTTGTCGTGCACCGGGATCGTTCAGTGACCGGAGTGCGTGGCGCCTTCGGAGGCTTCGTCCGAGCCGTGCGCGGAGTGGTCCGTGCCCTCCTCGATGTCGCCGCCGAGCGTCTTGCGCAGCGACGTCACGGTGCTGGTCTCCTCGCCCACGGCCACCCACTTGCGGCCGACCAGGTAGTGACCGCCGTAGTCCTTGGCGCCGTTGATCCACTCGCGCTGGCCGCGGTCCGTGGCGAACGTCAGCAGGATGAACTTGCCCGCGGCGTTCTTGCAGAGCGCCTGGCGGAGTTCGTCGGCGTCGGTCTGCATGTCGGGCGTGCACTTCACCTGGGCGGCGATGTGCTCCAGGCTGCCGGTCGCCGTCGCGGGGACGGCGGCCTCCTTGTCGCCGTCGCCGGAAGCGCATCCCGCCAGCAGCAGCGCCGCGGCGGCGGCCGCCGCCGCGAGCATCGGTCGGGTCACCTTCATCTGTTCCTCCCTGCAAGAGCCTCGCCCTGGATACGGCTCCCGCGTGCGGTGCGCTCAAAATACCGGTGCCCCGGCGGGGAGGCCCGTGCGAGAGTGAGCCGGTGAACCAGGACTGGGAAGACCGCGTCACCGCCGCCTGGGCGGCATTCGACGACTACCCGCAGGAGCAGGCCGCGGACTTCCGGACGGTGATCGACGCGCTCGCCGCCGAACTGCCCAAGGACAGCCCGCTGAGCCTCTTCGAACGTGCGTGCGCCTGGGACTCGACCGGCCACTCGGACAAGGCGGCACCGCTGTACCGGGAGGCGCTCGCCCGCGGCCTGAGCGGTGTCAGCGGTTACAAGGGCAGGCGCGCCAAGATCCAACTCTCCAGCTCGCTGCGCAACATCGGCCGCGCACAGGAGGGCGTCGAGCTGCTGACTCCCGAACTGGACGCGCCGTCAGACGAGTTGGACGACGCCGTGCGGGCCACGCTCGCCCTGTGCCTGTCGAGCCTCGGCCGCGACCGCGAGGGGCTGTCGCTGGTCCTCGGCGCCCTGGCCCCCCATCTGCCGCGCTACCAGCGGTCGATGGCCAACTACGCGCGAGCCCTCGTGGCGGACTGACCGACCGAGCGCCGGGGCCCCACCGGCACCGAACCGGCAGCCGGACCGAAGCACCACGGACACCCCGCCCGCCGCACTGCCGCGCCTCCCCCAGCAACGAACCGGCAACCCGCCCAACGCCTGGCGGCTCTCCCGACGACCGGCCGGCGCCACGCCCAACACGCCGACCGGCGGCCCGACCCGACGCACCGCCCCACACAAGGTGACCGACAGCCCACCCGACGGCCAACCCACGGCCCGCCCCGCACGCCGTGACCGGCAGCCACCCGACCACCGACCAGCCGCCCGCCCGCCGCACCGCCGCGCCTCCCTCAATGACGGACCGGCAACCCGCCCAACGCCCAGCGGCTTCCCCAACAACCGGCCGGGCCCGCCCGACCCACCGGCCGACGGTCCGTCCGACGACCGGCCGGGCCCGCCCGGCGACCGACCCGTGGCCTGCCCGGCGCACCGGTCGGTGTCGCGTGCGTGCGCGGTGACCATCCACTGCCTCGCTCGTTCTGCTGGACGTGCAGTCACAGGATGTCGCCCCGCGCCCCGCACCCGGATCCTCCGCCGACCGGACCGTCGACGTCGAGCAGGCCGAGGCCGCGCTCGTCGAGCACTACCCGCGTCTCGTCCGGCTCGCCTATCTCGTGCTGCCGCCCGGCCTCGGCCGCGGCCGGCGCGTCCTGACCGCGCACTCCCTCGTCCAGCGCGCCCTGCCCCGCCGACGGGCCTCCGCCCCCGTCATCCCGGCCCAGACCGCCGGCCGCGACGGCGACCCCGGGTACGCCTACGTCCGCCTCCAGGTGGTCCGTACGGCGCTGGAGGCGGGGCGGTCGCTGAGGCTGCGGGCACGGCCCAAGCGGGCGCAGCTGCCGCCGCTGCTCCCCCAGGTGTGGGGTCTGCGCCTCTTCCCCCGCTCCGGCGGCGCCGACGAACTCGCCCTCGACCAGCGGCTCGCCGCGCTCCCGGGCCCGGCCCGGGCCGCGTACGTGCTGCGCGGCCTGGAACGGCTCCCCGACGGCGATGTGCGCGAGGTGCTGGCCGAGGCGGGCGTCGAGGAGGTGGAGGCGGCGCTGCGCGAGGCCGCCGAGGTCCCGGCCGCGCACTACGCGCTGCTCGAGTCCGCCGAGTTCGACCCCTGTTCACTGCAGGCCAGGCCCACCGACCTGATGCGCCGCCGTCAGCACACGAAGGCCGCGCTCGCCGCCGTGGCCGCGCTCGCCGTGTGCGGTGCGCTGGTCGCACTGCCCGGCGACGGCTGGGGACCGGACGGCGCGGCCGCCCCGGCGTACGCGCGGAACCCGGCCGCCGAGGCCGCCCTCGACCCCGGGCGGCTGGTACGGGTCTCCCCCTCCCTCTGGAAGACCTCCGCGCGCACCGACTTCTCGGTCTGGCCCGCGCGTGGCCCCCTCACCGGTGACACCGCGCTGCTGCGCCGCGCTCTCGCCGTGTGGGCCCGCCCCGGTGAGACCGTCCAGGTCTCCGCCACGTCGGAGACCCCCACCGGCGGCCCCGCCGGACCGCCCCAGCTGCTCTACGCGGGCGACGTGGCCAACGCGCGCGTGGTGATCCTGTACGACGGGCTGCGCATCGCCCGCTACGCGGAACCCAAGGACGGCACGGCCGGGGCGGCCCTCGACTTCGCCCGCGTCGACGGCGCGACCAAGGCCGAGGCGGCCGCGCTGGTGCTCGACCGGGCCGACGGCAACGTCCGCTACCTCACGGCCCCCTGGGTGACGGGGGCCGTCGAGCGGGACCTGTCGAAGCCGGGCGCCGGGGCGATGCAGCTGACGCTGACCGACGGGATCACCTCGCCGCTGGCCAGCCCGGCCGCCCGGGCCGGCGCCTGCACGACGTGGAACGTGCTCCAGCTGACCGACGCCTCCGGCAGCCATCTCCTCAGCGACCTCGGTGAACTGGTGCCCGCCCGCCTCACCGCGGGACGCCCGGACTCGCCCGAGGAGGCGACCGGAGCGCGGGCGCTGCGCACCTGGGCGCCGTTCGCCTGTTCGCTGGCGGACGCGCGGGGGCAGGGGGTGCGGACGGTCAACGCCTGGGGGTACGCCCGCCAGCCACTGCCCGACGCGAGCGGATCGGCGTCCTGGGTGTGCACCAGGGCCGAGACCTGGCGGGGCGACGGAAACCGGGTGCTGGCCCAGTTCCACACGCCGGGCGGGCTGTTCGGCGCGGCCGTGGCGAAGGCCGGGGACGTGCCGGCGTGCGGTCCGCGCGATCCGCATGTGCTGACCGGGGTGCTGTGGAAGTCCAAGGGCGGCCACTGGTACCTGCTCGCGGCCGGCGACCGGGAGACGGCGTCCATCCGGTCGACGGGCGGGGTGAGCGGCTCCGGGCAGGGCAATCTGCTGACGTTGTCGGCGAGGCAGGGCGCGCAGGCCGAGCTGGAGGGCGAGCTGACGGACGGACGGACGATCAGCGGACTGCGCTGACAAGTCGTCCGAGCGAGTTGTCGCACAGGGGTTCACCGACGGCCTACCCGTCAGTACATTGACGTCATGTCTAACAAGGCCGACCGGACGCCCCTCAGGGCCCGCAAGGTGTCCTTCTCCTGGGAGGACACCCCGCTGCACTGGGTGCCGGGGGACCCCTTCACCACGCACACCATCAACGTGCTGCACATGCTGCTGCCGGCCGGCGAGCGGTGGTTCGTGCACGTCTACAAGCAGGTGCTGCCCCTCATCCGGGACGAGCGGCTGCGCGAGGACGTCGTCGGGTTCATCGGGCAGGAGGCCATGCACTCCCAGGCCCACGACGAGGTGCTGCCGCATCTGCGGGAGCAGGGGCTCGACCCGACGCCGTACACCGCGCAGGTCGACTGGTTCTTCGAGCGGCTGCTCGGGGACCGCACCCTGCCGCCGGGGCGGGCCCGGCGCTGGTGGCTGATGGAGCGGGTGGCTCTGATCGCGGCCATCGAGCACTACACCGCGTTCCTCGGCGACTGGGTGCTGAACGCCGGCGAGCTGGATCGGCGGGGCGCCGACCCCACCATGCTGGACCTGCTGCGCTGGCACGGCGCCGAGGAGGTCGAACACCGGTCCGTCGCCTTCGACCTCTTCCAGCACCTGGACGGCGGCTACCGGCGCCGGGCGCGGACCTGGGCGACGGCGTTCGCGACGATGGTGTTCCTGTGGCAGCGCGGGATCCGCTTCTTCATGGCCAACGACCCGACCCTGGTCGACGGCCGCGGTTCCCTCAAGGACTTCTACGTCCGCGGCCGGCGGGGCACGCTGCCCGCGACCGGCGATCTGCTCAGGGCCGTCCCGCGTTACCTGAGCCGGAACTACCACCCCTCGCAGGAGGGCTGCACCGAGCAGGCCGCCGCCTATCTCGCCTCCTCCCCCGCCGCACTGGCCGCGCTGGCCGCAGAAGCGGGGACGTCCACCGCGCTCGGCGTGGAGAAGGGGGGGTCGTGATGCCGAAGCCACTGGCTCTCGCGGCGGCCGCCGGCGCCGCGCTGCTCGTCCGGCGGGCGATGCGACGCCGGATCCAGGCCTCGCCGCTGTGGCCGATGCCCGCCCTGGAGGAGCCGGTCTCCGGCCGGCCCCGGTCGCGGGCGCTGCGACTGCGGGTGGCCGCACGCGACACGGTCGCCGACGGCGTCGTCCGACTGCGTCTGGAAGGCGGCCGGTTGCCGCGCTGGGAGCCGGGGGCGCACGTGGACCTGGTGCTGCCGTCGGGACTGGTGCGGCAGTACTCGCTGTGCGGGGACCCGCGGGACACCGCTTCCTACACGGTCGCCGTGCGGCTCGCGCCGGACGGACGGGGCGGTTCGCGCGAGGTGCACGAGCGGCTGCGGGAGGGCGCGGAGGTCGAGGTGCGCGGCCCGCGCAACCGTTTCCCGCTCGTGGCGGCGCCGTCGTACCTCTTCGTCGCCGGAGGCATCGGCATCACGCCGATCCTGCCCATGCTGCGGACCCTTCCGCAGGGCGTCGCCTGGCGGCTGGTCCACGCCGGCCGCACCCGGGCCTCGATGCCGTTCCTGGAGGAGCTCGCGAAGTTCGGGGACGACCGCGTGACGTTGGTGGAGGGGCGGCCGGATCTCGACGCACTGCTGACGGACGTGCCCGAGGAGACGGCGGTCTACTGCTGCGGCCCGGAGGGGCTCATGGCGGCGGTGCGCAAGCGGGCCCCGCACGTCCGGCTGGAGCGGTTCACCGCCCGCACGGCCCGCGAGGGCGAGCCCTTCGAGGTGGAACTCCGGCGCAGCGGGCGGACGTTGACCGTGCCGGGCGACTCGACCGTGCTGGCCGCCGTGCGCGCCGAACTGCCGGGCACCGCCTACTCGTGCGAGCAGGGCTTCTGCGGGACCTGCCAACAACGGGTGCTGGCGGGCGAGGTCGATCACCGGGACGAGCTGCTCACCGACGCGGAGCGCGGCGACTCGATGCTGATCTGCGTCTCGCGGGCACGAAGTGAACGATTGGTGCTCGACATGTGATCGCACGGTCGGCGGATCAAGGAGAATGCCTGAACCGCTCCGGTCCGTTGGAGTCCGGATTCGATCGGTAAGGTGTTCGTATGACTACCGGGGTCCGTCGCAGAATGGGAGTCGACGAGCGTCGGCAGCAGTTGATCGGCGTCGCCCTCGAACTGTTCGCCCAGCGCTCGCCGGACGAGGTCTCGATCGACGAGATAGCCGCGGCCGCGGGCATCTCGCGCCCCCTCGTCTATCACTACTTCCCCGGCAAACTCAGCCTGTACGAAGCCGCGTTGAAGCGGGCATCGGAGGATCTGGCGGGCCGGTTCACCGAGCCGCACGAGGGGCCGCTCGGCGCCCGGCTGCTGCGCGTGATGCACCGGTTCTTCGACTTCGTCGACGCGCACGGCCCCGGTTTCTCCGCCCTCATGCGCGGCGGCCCGGCGGTCGGCTCGTCGACCACGAACGCGCTCATCGACTCCGTACGCCAGGTCGCATACGAGCAGATCCTGTCACACCTGGACATCTCCGACCCGCCGCCGCGACTGGAACTGGTCATCCGCTCCTGGATCTCGCTCGCCGAGTCGACCGCGCTGATCTGGCTGGACGGGCGGCGCATCCCGCGCGAGGAGCTGGAGGTGCAGCTCGTGCACGACTTCGCCGCGCTGACGGCCGTCAGCGCGGCCTACGACGACGAGCTGCGCACCCTGCTGCGGCCCGTGCTGGGCGGCGAGCCGGCGGACGGCCCCTTCGGCGACCTGGCGACCAGGCTGATCGCCCTCGCCTCCTGAGCGGTCAGGCCTCGTACTTGCGGTACGACGGGTCGAGATCGCGGACCTCGGCGGACAGGTGCAGGCTGACGCCGTCCACCGGCTCGACGTACTTGCGCAGCAGTTCCAGCGCGGACTCGGTGAGCCGCGCCTTGGTCTCGTCGGTCCGGCCGGCCAGCAGGGCGATCGTGACGTTGACGATCGCCGGGCCGCCGTCGCCGTCCGCCGCGACGGATCCGACCACGTCCGCCCCGGTCCGCAGGACCCGCGTCTTGCACGCCTCCAGTCGCGCGGCGGCCGTCTCCACCACGACGGGATGCAGTTCGAGCGCGAACCCGGGCCAGTCGACGTGGTCGAGCCCGGAGGAGACTTCGACGGTGATCTGCGGCATGGGCACTCCTGTTCTAGGGCAACTGGGCCCACCTTAGGACCTCAGGACAGGTCCTGGTGCGTCAGCCGCAGCGCCAGCATCGCCACGTCGTCCTCGCGGTCGTGGCCGAAGCTGGTGAGGAGCGTGTCGCACAGGGCGTCCAGGCCCGGCATCGCGCCGATGGCCGCGGCGCGCAGGTGCTCCATCGACACCGCGAGGTCGGTGCCCCGGGTCTCGATCAGTCCGTCGGTGACCATGAGGAGCCGGTCGGCGGGCTCCAGGAACAGCTCGGTGGGCGGCGGATGGGGCACGCCCAGGCCGAGCAGCGGCCCGGCCGCCTTCACGTAGTCGGCGCTGCGGCCGTCCCGGACGATGAGCGGCGGGATGTGGCCGGCGTTGGCGATACGGGCGCGGCCGGTGGCGGGGTCGATCAGGGCCAGGCACACGGTCGCCGTGACTCCGGGATGGTAGAGCTGGAGCATCCGGTCGAGGCGCTCGGCGAGCACGGCCGGGTCGCTCTCGTCGACGCAGTAGGCGCGCAGCGCGTGCCGGATCTCGACCATCACCGTGGCCGCCTCCAGCGAATGCCCCACGACGTCGCCGACCGCGGCCAGCACCCCGTCCCCGGCGCGCAGGGCAGCGTAGAAGTCACCGCCGATCTCCGTCTCCCGGGACGCGGGAACGTACCGCACGGCGACGTCGACGCCCGGCAGTTCGGGCAGCCGGTGCGGCTGGGGCAGGAAACTGTGCTGCAGGGTGAGGGCGACGTGCCGTTCGACCTGGTACATCAGCAGCGGCTCGGCGGCGAGCGCGGTGGCCTGGGCCAGCCGGGCCAGCAGGGACTCGCGCTCGGGGTCCACCCGGCGGGCACCTCGGGTCGGGGTGGCCAGGCACACCGAGGCACGGCCGTCGTGCGTGGGGATCAGCACCAGACGGGCGTCGTGCTGCATCGCGGGCCGGAAGAACCCGGCCGGCCACAGCGGCGCGGGCACCGTAGTGATCCGCACCCCGGCCTGTCCGTGGGTGAGCCGCCGCAGCAGCGCGACCACGGCCCGGTGGGCGTCCGCGTCCGGCAGCGCGAGCGAGGTGCGGTCGCGGGAGGCGCCGCGGTAGAGCTCGTCGTCCGGTCCGAGGACGAAGACGGCGGCGGGGGCGCCGGTGAGCCGCGCGGTGCCTTCGGCCGACGCGTCGGCGAGCTCCTGCGGCGACCGCGCCGACTGGATGGCGACGATCGCCTCCGACAGCAGCGTGAGCCGCCGTGCCGCCGCCTGGTCGTCGGCCCGCAGCCGCGCGGCACGCACCGCCGCGCGGACCGCCGCGTCGATCTCCTCGGGCCCGGCCGGCATCGGCAGATGGGCCTCGCCGCCCGCGTCCAGGCCCTCACTGAGATCGCGCGGGTCCGCCCCGCCCGCCGAGAAGTGCACGACGGGCAGGCCCGCCATGTGCGGCCGCGCCTTGAGCCGGCGGCACAGTTCGAAGCCGGTCATGTCCGGCAGGTTCACATCGACGAGGGCCACGTCCGGCAAACCGCCCTTGCGCAGCCGTACGTCCAGTTCGACGAGGGCCTCGTGGCCGGTGCCGACCGCGACGACCTGGTGGCCGGCGCGGCGCAGCACGGTCCCCAGGGCGAACCGGCCGGCGGCCGTGTGGTCCACGACGAGCACCGTCGTGTCTGTCCGTCTGCCGCTGACGCTCATCAGGCAATCCTCGGACTCGCCGGTGGAGCAGGCCGAGTTCGAGGCCTGCTCCACCAAGGTAATGCCCCTGTCTAGGGCGTCGTCCGGGAGAACACCGCCACGGTGCGGGCCGGAACGGCGAACGTGCCGGTCCGCGTCGCGTACGAGGAGGAGCGCACCGTGGCGTCCGCCCCGGCCGCCTGCACCGGGTGCAGCCGGTAGCCGGTCCCCGCGAGCGCGCCGACCGTCTGCCGCTGCGCCTCCGGCGTCGCGTTGAACACGACCACCAGGTCGCCCAGCTCCATGGTGATCACCCCGGGCGTCTCCTCCTTGCCGGACAGCGGGAAGGACAGCGCCGACTGCACCTGCGCGGCCGTCCCGAGGGAGAACGCCTTCTCCGTCGTCCTGATCCTCAGCAGGTCACGGTAGGCGGCGGAGGCCGCGGTGATCTGCGGGCAGCCCACGGCGACGGAGTTCAACACGGGCTTGGCGTAGGGCCACTTGGAGGCGTTGTCGGCGGCCGGAGGCAGTCCGCGGCCGAAGCCGTTGCCGGTGGCGCAGTTCCAGTGGATCGCGTTGAACCAGTCACCGCTGTCGTAGGAGTTGCGGTCGAGGGACTTGGAGCGCAGCAGGTCGGTGCCGGCCTGCGACAGGGCCGGGCCCTGCGAGAGGGCGGCGGTGGCCATGGCCAGGACCTGCATCCGGGAGCGGTCGGCGGCGGAGGTGCCGGTCGGCAGCTTGTAGGCCAGGGCGTCGAACAGCGACTCGTTGTCGTGGGCGTCGACGTAGGCGAGGGCGTCGCCGGGCGCCTCCGCGTAGCCCGCCGGAGCGCCGTTGTAGTCGACCTCGGCGCCGGTGACCTCCTTGCCGTCGGAGCCGGTGAAACGGTATGCGGCGAGGTTTCCGGACAGGCCGACCTTGATGAGGTCCTGGTAGTGCAGCAGCCGCGCCTTCTGCTCTGCCGAAGTTCCGTTGCCCGTGGAGGAGTTCGGGTCGGTGTACAGGCCTGAGGCGAAGCCCTGCACGCCCGGGTCCCCGTCGAACGGCCCGCCGCCGCGGACGGCGTCGCGCGCCCGGTCGGAGAAGGTGGCGACGCCCGTGCCCGCCATGTTCTTCTGGGTGGCCTGCACGAACCGGGCGTCGTCGGCGACCTCGCCGAAGTTCCAGCCCTCCCCGTAGAGGATGATCTTCCTGCCGTCGACGCCGTCCTTGGTGAGGGTCAGCGCGTCGAGGGCCTTGCGCACGGCCAGGATGTTGGCCTTCGGGTGGTGGCCCATGAGGTCGAAGCGGAAGCCGTCGACCTTGTACTCCTTGGCCCAGGTGACGACCGAGTCGACGACCAGCTTGCCCATCATGGCGTTCTCGGTCGCCGTGTTCGCGCAGCAGGTGCTGGTGGCGACCGTGCCGTCGGCGAGGAGGCGCTGGTAGTAGCCGGGCACGATGCGGTCGAGGACGCTGGTCTGCGCCTGGCCGCTCGCCGCGGTGTGGTTGTAGACCACGTCCATGACGACCCTGAGGCCGTCCCGGTTCAGCGCCTTGACCATCTTCCGGAACTCGACCGTGCGGGCCGTCCCGTCCGGGTCGGTGGCGTAGGAGCCCTCGGGGACCGTGTAGTGGTAGGGGTCGTAACCCCAGTTGTAGGCGTCCTTGGCGGCGATCGCGGAAACGCACTCCTGCTGTTTGTCGGAGGCCGCCGGGTAGGACGCGAGGTCGCAGTCGGAGGTCGCCTGGTCGGCCTTCTTCTCGGCGATGGTGGCGATGTCGAAGACGGGCAGCAGGTGGACGTAGGAGGTGCCCGCCGCCGCCAGCTCCCGCAGGTGCTTCGACCCGTCGCTGCCCCGGTCCGCGAAGGCCAGGTAGGTGCCCCGGTCCCGGGCGGGGACGGTCGGGTCCGCGACGGAGAAGTCCCGGACGTGCAGCTCCTGGATCCGGGCGTCCTTCAGCGGGACGGCCTTCGGCTTGGCGAGCTTCGACCAGCCGTCGGGGGCCAGGGACCGGTCGTCCAGGTCGACGAGGAGACTGCGCTCGGAGTCGGTGGTGAGGGCGACCGAGTAGGGGTCGGTGACCTTGTTGACGACGACCTTGCGGACGGCGGGCGCCCACACCGTCACGACGTACCGGTAGGGCTTGTTCTTCCAGGAGCGGGGCCCGGTCACGGACCAGACGCCGGTGGCGCCGTCCCGCTTCATCCGTACCGTGGAGCCGTCCAGCTCCAGGGCCACCTGCTGTGCCGTCGGAGCCCAGACGGACAGTGTGGGACGGCCGTTGCGGAACGTCGGCCCGAGCCGTGCGGCGGTCGCGCCGGCGTAGACGTCGTCGAGGACGCCCGCGATCTGCACGCCGGTCGCCGAGAGCACCGCGCCGTTCACCGCCCGCTGCGAGGCCACGATCTGGCCGGTCAGCGCCTCGCGCACCCGGTCCCGGTCGCGGGGGTCGACGGACCAGGCGGTGTAGGCCTTGAGGTGCGGGTACCTGGCCTTCTGGGCGTCGGTGAGGGTGGTCTTCGTCAGGCGCAGCCACCTGGCCTCGCCGGTGAGCGTGCCGCCGGCGACGGCGATCGCGCCGGTGCGGCTGTACAGCAGCTGGCTGGAGGCGGCTGCCGCGGAGCCGTTCCAGGCCACGGTGTCGCGGTCGATCCAGACCGCCTTGGAGGTGGTGAGGTCGAGGGCCGCGGCGGCGCCGGCGGGCTGCGGGAGCAGGTACTTCTCCTGGCCGTTCAGCAGCCACACCTCATGCCCGTTCGCGGTGAGGTCCAGCGACTGGTCGGACGGGAGGTCCTTGTCGTCGCCCTTGTGGATGATGTAGCTGAGGCTGGAGGCCCCGGCGGCGAGCGGCACCTCGAAGACCGCGCCGTAGGCGTCGGTGCGCACCGGCTGCAGGGGCTTGGACCACTCGGTGGGGTTCGCGGCCCCGGTCCAGGTGTGCAGACCCCAGCCGCTGTAGTCGCCGTCGGCGCGGTGGTAGTGCAGGACGGCCTTGGCGGTGTCCTGCGCGGGATACTCGGGCTTCTTCGTGAGGACGTCCTCCTTGCCCTGCTCGATCCAGACCTCGCCGGTCTTCGTGACGTCGATCGTCCGGTCGGCGGAGACGTCCTTGTCTCCGTCCTTGTCGATGACGAGGAAGCCCACGCTCGACGCGCCCGGCTTCAGCCTGACGTAGGCGAAGGCCCCGTAGGCGTCCCGGCCGACGAAGGGGTGGCCGGCGGGCCAGGTGGTCGCCTCGCCGTCGGCGAGGTCGCCCCAGGCGTAGAGACCCCAGTCCGCGTAGCCGCCGTCGGTGCGCTTGTAGTGGACGATCGCGTAGTCCCGGGAGGAGGCGGTGGGGGTCTCCGCGGCGGGCGGGGCGCCGGTGACCGAGGACGCGGTGGCACTGGCCGTGCGCCCGGCCGAGTCGACCACGACCGCCTTGTAGCGCAGGGCCGTTCCGGCCGGCACGTCCGCGCCGATCGTCTGGGTGACCTTGTAGGGGGCGTGGTCGGCGGAGCCCAGGGTGCGCCAGCTGCCGTTGCCGGTCTGGGCGGCGAAGACGACCCGGTTGAGCGCGCCGCCCCGCACGTCGGCGTTCAGCTCGACGGTGCCGGTGGCGCCGGCTGCGGGGGCGTGCAGGGCGATGGCCGGCTTGTCGGCCGGGGCGGGCGGCCTGCGGGTGGCCTTCAGGACAATGCCCGAACCCGCCGGAACGGTCACCGTGATCTTCCTGTCGGCGCCGGCGGCGACCGTTTCGTTCGTCCCGTGGATCCCGCGGAACGCGGTGTTCGCGGAACCGGTTTCGAAGGTCGCTTCCGTCGCCGTGGCCGCGTTGTTGAAGGCGACGACGTACTCGGTGGTGTCCTTGCCGACGCCGTTGCGGGAGAAGGCGTAGACGCCGGGGCCGTCGGCCGCGTAGCGCTCGGTCTGGACGCCGTCGGTGAGGGCGGGGTTGGCCTTGCGGAGCGCGGCGAGGGCCGCGATCTGGCGGTACAGCGGGGCGGAGGTGTCGTAGGCGTCGCTCGCGTGGGTGCGGTCGGTGCCGATCTCGTCGTCGTCGAGGTAGTCGGCGACCCTGGAGGCGAACATCGTCTGGCGGGCGTCCTTGTCGCCGCCGGATCCGGTGAAGCCCTGCTCGTCGCCGTAGTAGACGACCGGGTTGCCGCGGCTGAGGAACATCAGCTCGTTGGCGAGCTTGCCCTTCCTCAGCAGCTCGGCGTCGGTGGCCTTGGGGTCGTCCTGGTTCAGGAAGTACCCGATGCGTCCCATGTCGTGGTTGCCGAGGAAGGTGACCTGCTCGTACGCGTTGGCCCGGTCGGTCGTGTACTTGTAGTCGTCGGCGAAGACCGAGGCGAGCCTGCGTGCGCTGCCGCCCTGGGAGGCGTACTGGCGGGCCGCCTCCTGGAACGGGAAGTCGAGTGTGGCGTCGAGGCGGCCCTGGGTGACGTACGGGGACGTGATCGAGGTGTCGGCGGAGTAGACCTCGCCGAACATGAAGAAGTCGTCCCGGCCCTGCTTGGCCGCGTAGGCGTCGAGGGCCGTGGCCCACTGGGTCCAGAACTCCATGTTCACGTGCTTGACGGTGTCGATCCGGAAGCCGTCGATGCCGAAGTCGCGGACCCAGCGCTGGTAGATCTTCTCCATCCCGCGGACGACCTCGGGGCGCTCGGTCCACAGGTCGTCGAGCCCGGAGAAGTCGCCGTACGTCGTCGACTCGCCGGCGTAGGTCGAGTCGCCGCGGTTGTGGTACATCGTCGGGTCGTTGAGCCAGGACGGCACCTTGGCGTTCTTCTTCGCGGCGGGGACCGACGGGGTGCGCGGGAAGGAGTCGGCGTCGACGGCCGGGAACCGGGCGCGTCCGTCCGCGTGGTCGGCGTCGTCGAAGGGCTCGCCGTCCTCGGTCAGGTACGGGAACGCGCCCTTGGAGAGGTAGTCGTAGGACTTCTCCCGGTAGTCGACGACGTCGGCGGTGTGGTTGGTGATGACGTCGAAGAAGACCTTCATGCCCTTGGCGTGCGCCTTGGCGATGAGGGTCTCGAGGTCCTTGTTGGTGCCGAAGTGCGGGTCGACCTGGGTGAAGTCGGTGATCCAGTAACCGTGGTACCCGGCGGAGGCGTTGCTCCCCGTGCCCTGGACGGGCTGGTTCTTGAAGATCGGGGCCATCCAGATGGCGGTGGTGCCGAGGCCCTTGATGTAGTCGAGCTTCCTGGTCAGGCCCTTGAGGTCGCCGCCCTGGTAGAAGCCCTTGTCGGTGGGGTCGTACCCGGTGGTCAGACGTGAACCGGTCAGTTGGCCGGAGTCGTTGGAGGCGTCCCCGTTGGCGAAGCGGTCCGGCATGACGAAGTAGAACTGCTCGCGGGTGTCGTCGTGCCGGGCCGGCGCGGCGGCGAGCCGTGCGTCGGAGGGGGGCGGGGGCGGCGCGTCGGCGCCGGCGGCCAGGGGCTGGACGAGGGCCGCGGCGAGCGCGGCGACGGTGACGGTCGCGATCCGTCCGGCAGGGGCGCTGCGGCGCGTGGGCGGCGCCGGCCATCTCGGTATCACAGGCGGGAACTCCTTGCGGCTGCGGCTCTCTTGGGTCCGACCCCAACGCCGCGGGACGGCTTCGTCGCCGGGCGCCCGCGCGACGGTATCGCCGATGCAAGCTTTACAGCAAGGGTCATGAAACGATCAGAAAGAACTTTCACGACCCTTGCTCACCGGCTCAGCAGCTGGACTTGCCCGCGTAGAGCGCCAGCGCCGTGTTCGCGCCCAGCGTCGCCGTGAACTGTCCCGAGGAGTTCACGGTGACGGTCGTGTTGTTCTGCACGTTGCAGTAGACGCCCGCGGGCAGCCCGGTCTGGAACGTCCGGCTCAGGGAGCCGCTTTCGTGGTTGATGGCCACGTACCCCTTCGCGCCCCGCCCGAAGGCGATCGCGTCACCGCCGTTGTCCCACCAGTTGCCGACCGGCTCGCCCCGGGCGGCGTTGCGGAAGGCGACCATGCGCCGGATCTCCGGCCAGGCGTGCTGGCACTTCCAGCCGTCCTGCCAACAGGCGTTGACAGCACCGCCGTTGGGCGGTCCGGCGTCCGCGTCCGACCACTCGTAGCCGGAGTTGACGTCCGGCGCGCCGTAGGGGTGGGCGAGCATGAACACGTTGGCGAGGGTGTAGTTCGCGCCGTCCTTGTAGTTGAGGGTGGAGCCGTTGCGCTCGGTGTCGTGGTTGTCGACGAAGACGCCGGCCACCGAGCCGCTCATGTACCCCCAGCCCTCGCCGTAGTTCTTGAGGTAGGCGAGGTTCTCGTTGTTGAAGACCCGCTTGAGGTCGTAGGCGTAGCGGAACTCCTGGACGTCCCCGTTGCCGGTGTACTCGGTCGGCTGGACGGCCTCTCCGCTGCCGTGGATGACCTCCTGCTTCCAGTACACGCCCGGGTTCGTCAGCCGCGACTTGATGTTCGCGAGGTCGGCGGTGTCGATGTGCTTGGCCGCGTCGATGCGGAAGCCGTCGACGCCGAGGGTGAGGAGGTCGTTCATGTAGCCGGCGATCGCCTTGCGGACGTACTCCTCGCCGGTGTCCAGGTCGGCGAGGCCGACGAGTTCGCAGTGCTGGACGTTCCAGCGGTCGGCGTAGTTGGTGATCTGGGACGTGCAGTCGTCGAAGTCGTAGGAGGAGTACAGGCCGGGGTAGCCGTACTTCGTGTACGAAGAGCCGCCGGTGCCGGTGCCGCTGCCCGCCGCCATGTGGTTGACCACGGTGTCGACGACGACCTTCACACCCGCCGCGTGGCAGGTGGCGACCATGTTCTGGAACGCCGTGCGGTCGCCGAGCCGACCGGCGATCCGGTAGCTGACGGGCTGGTACGACGTCCACCACTGCGAGCCCTGTATGTGCTCGGCGGGGGGAGAGACCTGGACGTATCCGTAGCCGGCCGGGCCGAGTGTGCTGGTGCACTCCTTGGCGACCGAGGCGAAGTTCCACTCGAAGAGGACGGCGGTGACGTCCTTGGCTCCGGGTGGGGCGGCGGTGGCGGTGGGAGCGCCGGGGAGGATGACGGCGGCCAGTGCGGCCGCCAGGGCGAGGGCGCCCGAGAGGGGTCTGCTGCTTGCCATGTGGGGAAGTCCTTCTCCGTTGAAGGCACTTGCTGAAATATTTCAGCAATCTTGCGGTGACGGAGATGTTAAAGGCCCGCTGCCTGAAAAGGCAGCGGGCCGTGTGAAGTTGATGCAAGAACTTCCGGAGGGGCCGTCAGACGGCCGTGAACCACACCGTCGTGTCCGCCGGCAGCTTGGCCTCGCCGTCGTCCGTCTCGGTCACCTCGTCGCTCGCGAGCAGCACGCGCCCGTAGGCCGGGGTCGTCACCGACTCCCCCGTGGTGTTGGCGACGCACACGAACTCCCCGCGCCGGAAGGCGAGGACGCCCTGCGGGGCCTTCAGCCACTCGACCGAGTCGCCGGCGCCCAGGTCGGACCGGGAGCGGCGGGCGGCGAGGGCCGAGCGGTACAGCTCCAGCGTCGAGCCGGGCACGCCCTGCTGCGCCTGCACGCTCGACTCGCCCCAGCCGGACGGCTGGGGCAGCCAGCTGCCGCCGTCGCCGAAGCCGTACGACGACCCTTCGCGCGTCCACGGGATCGGCACCCGGCAGCCGTCGCGGAAGCCGTCCTGGCCGGCGCCGCGGAAGTAGGCCGGGTCCTGGCGGACCTCGTCGGGCAGGTCCACGACGTCGGGCAGGCCGAGCTCCTCGCCCTGGTAGACGTACGCCGAGCCGGGCAGCGCCAGCATCAGCAGCGTGGCCGCCCGCGCCCGGCGCAGGCCGAGTTCGCGGTCGCCGGCGGTGCGGATCTGGGTGCCGAGGCCGGGCGGGTTGGCGAAGCGCGTCGCGTGCCGGGTGACGTCGTGGTTGGACAGGACCCAGGTGGCCGGGGCCCCGACCGGGCGCATCGCCTCCAGGGTGCGGTCGATGACCTCCCGCAGCTCCGCCGCGTCCCATTCGGTGGCCAGGTACTGGAAGTTGAAGGCCTGGTGGAGCTCGTCGGGGCGGACGTAGTTCGCGGTGCGCTCGACGGTCGGGGTCCAGGCCTCCGCCACGAAGATGCGCTCGCCCGCGTACTCGTCGAGGACGAGCCGCCACTGGCGGTAGATCTCGTGGACCCCGTCCTGGTCGAAGAACGGCATGACATCGTTGCCCAGCAGTTTCAGCTGGTCGTGGGCGCCGAGGTCGGGCAGCCCCGCCGCCTTGACCAGGCCGTGGGCCACGTCGATGCGGAAGCCGTCGACGCCCATGTCCAGCCAGAAGCGCAGGACGGAGCGGAACTCGTCCCCCACCGCCGGGTGTTCCCAGTTGAAGTCGGGCTGCTCGGGGGCGAAGAGGTGCAGGTACCACTCGCCGGGGGTGCCGTCGGGCTCGGTGATCCGGGTCCAGGCGGGGCCGCCGAAGATGGACTCCCAGTCGTTGGGGGGGAGTTCGCCGTCCGCGCCCTTGCCGGGCCGGAAGTGGTAGCGGTCCCTGAGGGCCGAGCCGGGGCCTTCCCGCAGCGCCCGCTTGAACCACTCGTGCTGGTCGGAGGAATGGTTCGGGACCAGGTCGACGATGATCCGCAGGCCCAGCTCGTGGGCGTCGCGGATCAGGGCGTCGGCGTCGAGCAGAGTGCCGAACATCGGGTCGACCGCGCGGTAGTCGGCGACGTCGTAGCCGGCGTCGGCCTGCGGGGAGGCGTAGAAGGGGCTGAGCCACACGGCGTCCACGCCGAGGTCGCGCAGGTACGGGAGGCGGGAGCGTACGCCTTCCAGGTCGCCCATGCCGTCGCCGTTGCTGTCGGCGAAGCTGCGCGGGTACACCTGGTAGATCACCGCGTCCCGCCACCAGTCGCGGTGCTTGGCGACGGTGGCGACGGCCGAGGTGGGGGCGGGGGCCGGGGCTGCGGAGGGCTGCTGGCTCATGACGTCCTTGGTACGTAACGGAGTGGTGGTCATGGGTTTCGGGGTGTCGGCGGATCGGGCGGCGAGGGAACGAGGCGGCCGCGGGGTCAGCGGGGTCGGATGGACACCGCGGCCGCCACCCGCGCGCTCACGCGCACGGGAGTCTTTCTGCAGCGCCGGGGCGCTCAGCCCTTGGTGCCGCCCGCGGTGAGGCCGGTCACCAGGTTCTTCTGCACGAGATAGAAGAACGCGGCGGCCGGTATCGCGATCAGCACCGCGGTGGCGGCCATGAGGTTGCGCTGGGCGTCGTGCTCGCTGACGAAGGACTGCAGGCCCACGGCAAGCGTGTACTTCTCGTCGCTGAGCATGAACGTCGAGGCGAAGGCGACCTCGCTGAACGCGGTGAGGAAGTTGTAGAAGGCGGCTACCGCGAGGCCGGGCTTGGCCAGCGGGAGCACCAGCCGGAAGAAGGTGCCGAACGGGGTGAGCCCGTCGACGCGTCCCGCCTCGTCGATCTCGAAGGGGATGGTGTCGAAGTACCCCTTGAGCAGCCAGGCGCTGTACGGGATGACCGTCGTGCAGTAGACGAGGATCAGCCCGAGGTAGTTGTCGATGAGCTGCAGGTCGGACAGGATCTGGTACATCGGGACCATCAGCACGGCGACCGGGAACATCTGGGTGACCAGCAGTACCCACATGAACTTCTTGTAGCCGGGGAAGCGCATGCGCGAGACGGCGTAGCCGGTGGTGGCGGCGATGAGCACACCGATGGCGGTGGTGCCGAGCGTCACGATGAGCGAGCTCTTCAACCAGTCGAAGAACTTGGTGTGTTCGATGACGAACGAGTAGTTGTCGAACGTCATCTTGTCCCAGATGCCGCCCGGGTGCAGGTAGTCGTCCTTGTCCGGGCCGAGGGACAGATAGACCAGCCAGGCGATCGGGAAGAGCGCGATCAGGCTGGCGACGATCAGGACGGCGTGGGAGGCGAGGGAGCCGGCCAGGCTGTTCTCGCCGCGCCGCCGGGTCCGGCGCGGGGCCCTCGCGGCACGCGGCTCGCTCACCGGGGCGGGGGTCTCGGCTGTGGTGGTACTCATGGGGACTCCTGCCTCAGATCGCGAGCTGCTGCTCGTTGCGGTTCAGCCAGCGGCGGTAGAACGAGGTGAAGACGATCAGGATGGCCAGCAGAAGGATGCCGTACGCGGCCGACTGGGCGAAGTCACGCGGCTGCTGTCCGAAGCCGAGGTAGTACGCCCAGGTGACGAGGATCTGCGCGTCCGGGGCGGTGTTGCCGAACAGCAGGAAGATCACGGCGAACTGGTTGAAGGTCCAGATGACGCCGAGCAGCACGACGGTGGAGCTGACCGACCTCAGGCCGGGCAGGGTGACGTAGCGGAAACGCTGCCAGGCGCTCGCGCCGTCCATCTCGGCCGCCTCGTAGAGGGAGGCGTCGATCGCCTGCAGGCCGCCGAGCAGCGAGATCATCATGAACGGCACACCGCACCAGGTGTTGACCATGATCGCGGCGACCCGCTGCCAGAAGGTGTCCTCCAGCCACAGCGGTGTCGGCAGATGCACGGCCTCGAGGGCGGAGTTGATGATGCCGCCGTCGGCGAGCATGAAACGCCAGCCGAAGACGGTGACGAACGTGGGCACCGCCCAGGGCAGCACCAGGATCAGCCGGTACAGGGTCCGCCCGCGCAGCTTCTGGTCCAGGAGCAGGGCGAGGCCCAGCCCGATGCCGTAGTGCAGGGCGACGCAGGCCACCGTCCACACGATCGTCCAGATGAAGTGCGACCAGAAGCGGTCGTAGGCCGTGGGACCCCACAGGATGTCGGCGTAGTTGTCGAGGCCGATGAACTTGTAGGTGGCGTCGATGTGGTTGACGCCGATCGTGCGCGCGGTGTTGAGGCTGTTGGCGTCGGTCAGCGTCAGGTACAGGCCGTACGCCAGGGGGTACAGCACGAGGACGCCGAGGACGACCGCCACCGGCGCGATCATCACGTAGGCGTACCAGTGCTTGTGGTAGCCGCGCTTGAGGCGTCCGGCGAGCCCGGGCCGCCCCGGCTCACGGTCACCGCGGCGCTTGCCGGTCGCGCGGTCGATGGCGACTGTCATGGTTCGACACCTTCTGGGTCTTCACGCTGGATCTTCGACGGGGTGGTACGGCTCACAGGCCGGTGGCCGCCGGATCCCTCCCCCCATGAAGTGGAAGATCCGACGGCCACGCGGGGCTCACTTGCTGAAGTCGGGCACCAGCTTGGCGATGGCGAGTTCAGCGTTGCTCAGGCCCTTGTCGAGGGTCACCTTGCCGCCCGCGATCTTGGGCAGTTCGGTGTCCAGCGGACCCCACAGGGAGCTGTACTCCGGCAGCGCCGGGCGCGGCTGGGCGGCGGACAGGACGGTCTGGTAGCCGGCGATGCCCGGGTCGGCCTTGACGGCGGCGGTGTAGGCGTCGTCGCGCGTGGGCAGCGTGGAGTTCTTCTGCGCGATGGCCGCCTGGGACGACGCGGAGGTCATGAAGTTGACGAACTTCAGCGCCGCGGCCTGGTGGGCCTTGTCCGAGCCGGCGTAGACCGAGAGGTTGTGGCCGCCGGTCGGGGCGCCCGCCTTGCCGGCGGAGCCGGCCGGGACGGTGGCGATGCCGAGGTTGGCCTTGTCCTTGAAGGCGCTGCCCTTGTAGAAGTTCGTGATCTCCCACGGGCCCTGGACGATCGCGGCGACCTTGCCGTTGACGAACGCGTCCTGGATGTGGGCGTAGGCGTCGGCGGTGGTGTCGGCCTTGTGCAGGCCCTTGCCGTCGAACAGGCCCAGCCAGGTGCCGTACGCCTTCTTCGCGGCGGCGGAGTTCACCGTGATCTTCTTGGCGTCGGCGTCGACGGTGTCGGTGCCCTCGCCGTAGAGGAAGGACTGCGCGTAGTAGGCCTGGGTGGAGCCCCAGTAGCCGTCGACGCCGGTCTTGGCCTTGATGGTGGCGGCCGCGGTCTTCAGGTCGTCCCAGGTCTTGGGGGCCTCGGTGATGCCGGCCTTGGTGAAGAGAGCCTTGTTGTAGACCAGCGCGAGCGTGTCCGTGACGATCGGCACGCCGTACGTCTTGCCCTCGTACTTGGCCTGCTCGATCAGGTTCGACTTGAACTTGGCCTGGTCCTTGAGGGCGTCCGTGCCGTCCAGCGGCAGGAAGTAGCCCTTCTTCGCGAAGGCGGGGGTCCAGCCGACCTCGGAGCGCAGCACGTCCGGGGCGCCGGAGGCGCCGGCGGCCGTGTCGAACTTGTTCTGCGCCTGGTCGAAGGGCACGTTGACGTACTTGACCTTGACGTCCTTGTTGGCGGCCTCGAACTGCTTGACCAGAGCCTGGTACGTCGGTGCCTCATTGGTGGCGTTGGACGTGTCCCACCAGGTGATGGTGACCGGCCCGGACGAGTTGTCGCTGCCGCTGTCGTCTCCGCCGCAGGCCGTCGCCGCGAGGGCGAAGGACGCCACCAGCGCGGTGGCCGCTATGCCACGCCGCATGAGTTTCTCCTTGAGGGTGAAAGCCCGTATAGCTACAGGAAGCGGTCCCGCCCGCTGTTCCTGCCGACTGTGCCGACCGCGCCGTTGCTGCCGCCGGGCGACGTGAACGTAACAGCGTTGTAAGCGGCACGAAAGACCTTGCAGCAAAAAAGTGCAAGAGATCTCCGAAGTTATTCGCACGTGACTCCTGCGTGACCTCCGCTCGACCGCCGTGAGACCGTTGTTGGCGCGGTTGAGCGGCCTCACAGCAGGGCACGCCACTGCTGTGCAAGACTCTGCAAGCCCTTGCCACCACTTTCACCAGGGAGCGCGATGACACAGCAGCCCGCAAGCCGTTCACCAGGCCGCCCCCGGCGTCGGATCGGTGTGCAAGGCAGCACCCGACCGGTACAGTCCACCCCTGTGACCACACGGCTTGCCGACATCGCTGCGCAGGCGGGGGTGAGCGAAGCGACCGTCAGCCGCGTCCTCAACGGCAAGCCTGGCGTCGCCGCCACCACCCGTCAGTCCGTGCTCGCGGCTCTGGACGTCCTGGGCTACGAGCGCCCCGTCCGGTTGCGCCAGCGCAGCGCGGGCCTGGTCGGACTGATCACCCCGGAGCTGGAGAACCCCATATTCCCGGCCCTGGCCCAGGTCATCGGCCAGGCGCTGACCCGCCAGGGCTACACGCCCGTCCTCGCCACCCAGACCCCGGGCGGCTCCACGGAGGACGAGCTCACCGAGATGCTGGTCGACCGAGGCGTCGCCGGCATCATCTACGTCTCCGGCCTGCACGCGGACACCACGGCCGACATGCAGCGCTACGAGCAGCTGCGCGCCCAGGGCGTCCCCTACGTCCTCGTGGACGGTTTCTCGCCGAAGGTGCAGGCGCCCTTCATCTCCCCCGACGACCGGGCGGCGATGATCCTGGCGGTCACCCACCTCGTCTCCCTCGGCCACACCCGGGTGGGGCTGGCGCTCGGGCCCAAGCGCTTCGTGCCGGTCCAGCGCAAGATCGAGGGGTTCGTACGGGCGATGCAGGACCAGCTGGGCCTGAGCCCGCAGACCATCGAGACCGAACTGGTCCAGCACTCCCTCTACACCCTGGAGGGCGGTCAGGCGGCGACCACGGCCCTGATCGACCGGGGCTGCACGGCGATCGTCTGCGCCAGCGACATGATGGCGCTGGGCGCGATACGGGCTGCCCGCCAGCGCGGTCTGGCGGTCCCCCGGGACGTCTCGGTGGTCGGCTTCGACGACTCCCCGCTGATCGCCTTCACCGACCCGCCGCTGACGACCGTCCGCAAGCCGGTCCCCGCGATGGGCCAGGCAGCCGTGCGCACGCTCCTGGAGGAGATCGGCGGGACTCCGGCGCCCCACAGCGAGTTCGTGTTCATGCCGGAGCTGGTGGTGCGCGGCTCGACCGCCTCGGCGCCCGGGGACCGCGTCCGCCCGTAGGGACGTCGTCCTCCGCGGGGCGGAGACGAGCGGGCCCTCTCCCCGTCCGCCGACAGGAGACGGAGGGGTCCGTCCGCCGTAGAAAGTGCGAGCCCAACCCGACCGGAGGATCATCGGGGCAAGAGGTCTTTTCTGGCAGACTTTGTACCCATGGGTGAATCGACGGTGACGCCACTGGAAGGCCGCGAACAGGCCCTTCCGCACCCCGTCACGGCCTCGCCCCGGCAGCGCCGCATCGACCGGCTGCGCACCCCCCGCCGACCCCGCCTCTGGTTCGAGATCCTCCTCGTCGCGGTGAGCTACTGGACGTACTCACTGGTGCGCAACGCGGTGCCCGAGCAGCGCGCGGAGGCACTGCGCAACACGGACTGGATCTGGCAGGCGGAGCACGTCCTCGGCATCGCGATGGAGGGGGCGGTCAACCACGCGGTCAACTCGGTGGGTTGGCTCATCGTGGGCATGAACTACTACTACGCGACCTTGCACTTCGTCATCACCCTGACCGTTCTGGTCTGGCTCTACCGCAGCCATCCGGGCCGTTACGCGGCCACCCGCCTGGTGCTCTTCGCCACCACGGCCGTCGCGCTCGTCGGCTACTACCTGTATCCGCTCGCTCCCCCGCGCCTGATGCCGGGCGGCGGCTTCGTCGACACGGTGGCGGTCCACCAGACATGGGGCTCGATGGCGTCCGGCGACCTCAAGCACATGTCGAACCAGTACGCGGCGATGCCGTCCATGCACATCGGCTGGTCCGTGTGGTGCGGCCTGACCGTGTTCGCCCTGGCCAGGCTCCCCTGGACGCGCATCCTCGGCCTGCTCTACCCGGTGGCGACCCTGGTGGTCATCGTCGCCACGGCCAACCACTTCTGGCTGGACGCGGTGGGCGGCCTCCTGTGCCTGGCCTTCGGTTTCGCCGTGGCCCGCATCTGGTACGGAGCCCAGCCGTACGCCCTGCCGAGAGACGTGCCGACGAGGAGCCCGGCCGGTCCGGACGGCGGCCCCCGCCTCTCCCCCAAACCCTGACGCCGAGCCCCCCGCCCGGCACCCCGGGCATCCCCCCGGCACACCCCGCGTCAGCCCGGCGACCAGCCCCTCACCCCACCGGCGCACCCCACGCCCGGCCGCCACCCGCTCCGCCTCGCGCCCACCCGGCAACCGCCCGCCCACCCGCCCCCCGCCGCACCCCGCGTCCGCCCGGTCGCCGTCAGGCGCACCGGCGTCACCTTCAGGTACCGCGTGAGGGTCGTGCGGGCGGGCGGCCGACGGGGCCGGGGTACGCGGCCGCCCTGAGCGCCTCGACGAACGTGTCCAGCGCGGGCTGCGCGGGCGCCGTCTCCCGGACGACCGCGTGGATGGCGCGTACCGGCACCGGATCGCGCACCTCCCGCACGACGACCCCCGGATGCCGGCTGCCCAGCCCCAGCCGCGGCACCAGACTCACCCCCAGCCCGGCGGCGACGAAGCCCTGGGCGGTGACGTAGTCCTCGCTCTCGACGACGAACCGCGGCCGGAAACCGACGGCCGCACACGCGTCGAGCTGCGCGTCGAGACAGGGGCCCGGCCACTCGCTGCCCACGAACGGCTCCTCCGCCAGCTCGGCCAGCCGCACACTGCGCCGCCCGGCGAGCCGGTGCCCGCGAGGCAGGACGGCGAGGTAGGGATCGTCGAGCAGATGCACCAGCCGTACGCCGTTCGCGCCCTGCCCCCGCACCACCAGCGCCAGATCGGCGCGGCCCTCCTTCACCTCGGCGAACGAGTCCTCGGGATCGACCGCCAGCCGCAGATCGAGCTGCACGCCGGGGTGCAGCTCCCGCAGCCGGGCCACCGCCGGGGCGACCAGCCCCGCCCCCGCGGTGGCGAAGTACCGCACCGCCAGCCGCCCGCTGCGCCCGGCCAGCAGATCGGCGAGCGCGGCCTCGGCCTCGGCGACCTGCCGGCCGATCGCGTCCGCGTGCTCGGTGAGCAGCAGCCCGGCCGCGGTGGGCCGGACCCCGCGCCCCACCCGCTCCAGCAGCGCGGCCCCCGCCTCCTTCTCCAGGGCGGCGATCTGCTGACTGACGGCGGACGGCGTGTACCCCAGCACGGCCGCGGCCCCCGTCACCGACCCGCTGCCCACGACCGCCCGCAACACCTGCATCCGGCGCACATCAAGCATGCAGCACAGCTTAACGAATCATCCAGAACATTTCACTTGTCCTCACAAGACAATGAGGCCACCGTTGTCGGCATGCCCCTCTCCTCCACTCTCCGCATGGCTGTACTGGCCCTCTTCTGGGGCTCGGGCTTCCTGTGGATCAAGCTGGCCCTCACCCACGGACTGACCCCCGCCCAGATCACCATCGCCCGCTGCGCCCTGGGCGCCGCCGTGCTCCTCCTCCTGGCCCGCCGGGCAGGCCAACGCCTCCCGCGCTCATGGGCCGTCTGGCGGCGACTCGTCGTGGCCGCCCTCTTCTGCAACGCCCTTCCCTTCGCCCTCTTCGCCCTGGGCGAGCAGCACCTCGACTCGGGCCTGGCAGGCGTCCTGAACGCCACGACCCCGCTGTGGTCCCTGCTCATCGGCATGGTCCTCGGCACGGAACGAACCACGCACCCCGTCCGCCTGACAGGCCTGTTCCTGGGCTTCGCCGGCACCGTGCTGATCTTCGCGCCGTGGCGCCACGAGGGCCTCCTGACCTGGCCCGCCCTGGCCCTGCTGGGAGCGGCGGCCAGCTATGCGGTGGCCTTCGCCTACATGGCCCGCCACCTCACGACCCGCGACACCCCCCTGGCCATGTCGGCGGCCCAGCTCATCACGGCGACTGCCTGGAGCACCCTGGCCCTCCCCGCCGCCGGCCCCCTGCACCCGGACGCGACCGCCCTCCTGGCCGTCACCGCCCTGGGCGTCCTGGGCACGGGCGTGACCTTCTACCTCAACTACCGCCTGATCGCGGACGAGGGCCCCACGGCGGCGGCAACGGTCGGCTACCTGCTCCCGGTGGTCTCCGTGGCCCTGGGCGCCACGATCCTGCACGAGAGCACGGGCCCCCGCGTCCTGACGGGCATGGCGGTGGTACTCCTGGGCGTGGCACTGACCCGCACCCGCAAACCCCCGGCGCCCACCACGACGACGGCCACCCCCACCCGCACACCGACGCCCAACCCCACGAAGGCGGACACCCCCACCCGCACACCGACGCCCAACCCCACGAAGGCGGACACCCTCACCCGCACACCGACGGCGAATCCCGGGGCGGCGGTTGGCCGCAGGACGGCGGGAGCGGGTCGTGGCGGTGCGTCACAGCCCGTCGCTTAGCTCGTCACTGCCGACGGCACCAACCAGGCGGACAGCAGTACGCCCGACACGCGACGGGCTGGACGCACCGCCACGACCCCGACCCACGAACGCACCCCGCCCCCACGGACCCGCACGAACCGCGCCGAACCCCCTGCCCCTTGCCCCTTGCCCCTTGCCCCCTGCCCTCCTACCCCCCTGCGCCCCTCTCCCCTACCCCCCGTAGAACAGCTCGTCCACAACCCCCCGAGCCCGCCGAGCAGTTCGCCGGTAGTCGTCGAGCATGTCCCCCACCCGCCCCGGCCCGTACCCCAAGTACCGCCCCACGGCGACCAGTTCGCGGGCGTCCGACGGAAACGTGTCCCCGGCCCGCCCCCGCACCAGCATCACCGCGTTGCGCACCCGCGTGGCCAGCACCCACGCCTCGTCCAGCGTCCCCGCGTCCTCCTCCCCGATGAGCCCGGCCGCGCGAGCGGCGGCAAGCGCCTCCCTGGTGCGGGTGGTCCGCAGCCCCGCGGTCACCGCCCCGTGCCGCATCTGCAGCAACTGCACGGTCCACTCGACGTCGGACAACCCGCCCGGCCCGAGCTTGGTGTGCAGCTTCGGGTCGGCCCCCCGGGGCATCCGCTCGGACTCCATGCGGGCCTTCAGCCGCCGGATCTCGCGCACGGCCTCCTCGGAGAGCCCGCCCGCGGGATACCGCAGGGGATCCACGAGCGCGATGAACCGCCGCCCCAACTCCTCGTCCCCCGCCACGGGTTCGGCCCGCAGCAGCGCCTGCGCCTCCCAGACCAGTGACCACCGCCGGTAGTACGCCTCGTACGACTTCAACGTCCGTACGAGCGGCCCGGACTTCCCCTCCGGACGCAGGTCCGCGTCGACGAGCAGGGGCGGATCGGCACTGGGGATCTGCAGCAGCCGCCGCACCTCGGAGACCACCTTGTTGGCGGCGTCGGCGGCCTCCCGTTCGTCGACGCCGTCCCGGGGCTCGTGCACGAACAGGACGTCGGCGTCGGACCCGTAGCCCAGTTCGTGGCCCCCGAAGCGTCCCATGCCGATGACGGCGAAGGACGTCGGAAGGTCGTCTCCCCAGCCCTCGCGCACGACCGCCCGCAGCGTGCCCGCCAGGGTGGCGGCCGTGAGGTCCGACACGGCCGCGCCCACGAGGTCCACCAGGGCGCCCTGATCGCCCTCTGCGGTCTGCCCCTCGGTGCCGTACGAGCCGACGATGTCCACGGCGGCCGTGCGGAACAGCTCACGCCGACGCACCCCGCGCGCCGCGGTGACCGCCTGCACCGCCCCGCCGGCCCGCCCCACCGCGGCGAATATCTCCTGCTCCAGGGCCCCCCGCCCGCGCGGCGCGAGCCCCCCGCCGTCCCCGTCGCCGAGCAGCGCCACCGCCTCCGGAGCGCGCATCAGCAGGTCGGGGGCGAGCCGCCCGGCGGACAACACCCGCGCGAGGTTCTCCGCGGCGGCTCCCTCGTCCCTCAACAGCCGTAGGTACCAGGGGGTCTTGCCGAGCGCGTCCGACACCTTGCGGAAGTTGAGCAGCCCCGCGTCCGGGTCGGCGGAGTCCGCGAACCAGCCCAGCAGAACGGGCAGCAGTGTGCGTTGGATGGCGGCCTTGCGCGTGACGCCGGAGGCCAGCGCCTCCAGGTGCCGCATCGCGGAGGCCGGATCGGCGTAGCCGAGCGCGACCAGCCGCTCCCGGGCCGCCTTCGCGCTCAACCGGGTCTCGCCCGGGGCGAGTTGAGCGACCGCGTCGAGCAGCGGCCGGTAGAACAGCTTCTCGTGCAGCCGGCGCACCACAGCCGCGTGCCGCTTCCACTCGCGCCCCAGCTCGACGACCGGGTCGGTGCGCAGCCCGAGGGAGCGGCCGAGCCGGCGCAGGTCGGCCTCGCTCTCCGGGACCAGGTGGGTGCGCCGCAGCCGGTAGAGCTGGATCCGGTGCTCCATGGACCGCAGAAACCGGTACGCGGCGTCGAGCTGCGTCGCGTCGGCCCGCCCGACGTAGCCGCCCGCGGCGAGCGCCCGCAGCGCGTCGAGCGTGGTGCCGCTGCGCAGCGATCCGTCGGCCCGCCCGTGCACCAGCTGAAGCAGCTGCACGGCGAACTCGACGTCCCTGAGGCCGCCCGGGCCGAGCTTCAGCTCGCGCTCGACCTCGGCGACCGGGATGTTCTCGACGACCCGCCGCCGCATCTTCTGCACGTCGACGACGAAGTTCTCCCGCTCGGCGGCCTTCCACACCAGGGGCTCGACGGCCGCGACGTACTCGGCGCCCAGCTCCAGATCGCCGGCGACCGGCCGTGCCTTCAACAGGGCCTGGAACTCCCAGGTCTTGGCCCACCGCTGGTAGTAGGCGAGGTGGCTGCTGAGCGTCCGCACGAGCGGCCCGTTGCGGCCCTCGGGCCGCAGATTGGCGTCGACGGGCCAGATGGATCCTTCGACGGTGGACTCGGAACAGATCCGCATCATGTGCGAGGCGAGCTTGGTGGCGGCCCGCAGCGCCTTGCCCTCGTCGGCCCCGTCGGCGGCCTCGCCGACGAAGATGACGTCGACGTCCGAGACGTAGTTCAGCTCGTGGCCGCCGCACTTGCCCATGGCGACGACGGCGAGCCGGCACAGCGCGGCGTCGTCGGGCGCGGCGGCCCGCGCCAGCCGCAGGGCGGACCGCAGCGTCGCCGTGGCGAGGTCGGCGAGTTCGGCCGCGGTCTCGGCGACGTCGGTCGTCCCGCACACGTCCCGTGCCGCGATGGACAGCAGACAGCGCCGGTAGGCGACCCGCAGCAGCACGGGGTCCGTGGCGTCGGCCAGCCCCCGCTCGAACTCCTCGACGCCGGGATGCAGGTCCCGGGGCTCGTACGTGACCAGCGCCTCCCAGTCCCGCGGGTGCCGGGCGAGGTGGTCGGCGAGCGCGGCGGACGCCCCCAGCACCCCCAACAGCCGGTCCCGCAGCGGCTTGGCCGCGATCAGCGTGTCGAGCAGTTCCCGCCGGGGGGTGGGGCCGCCCTGGGCCTCCAGCAGCCGGACGAGTCCGTCCAGGGCGAGGTCGGGGTCGGCGGTGGCCGCGAGGGCCTCCAGCAGAAAGGGGTCGTCCCGCACCGGGGACAGTTCCGGCCCGTCCAGGAGCCGCTCGGCGGCGGAGGGGTCGGTGAAGCCGTGCCGCAGCAGCCGTGTGAAGGTGCTGCTCCTGCGCCCCGGCGCCATCATCCCCAGGCCTCCTCATGCGATCAAGCTCGTCCGCAGTCGAGCCTAACCCGCACGTCTCGCTGGCGCTCCGGGCCGGATTCCGGTTCTGTGTGGAAGGGCGTGCCGTGCACCTTCCGCGGGGCGCCGAACCCAGGGAACGACAAGGGAGTCACGTATGGACATGACCCTCGAAGTGATCCTTCTGCCGGTGTCGGACGTGGACCGGGCCAAGGAGTTCTACCGCGACAAGGTGGGTTTCCACGTCGATCTCGACGGCGAGGTGATGGAGGGCGTACGGATCGTGCAGCTCACCCCGCCCGGCTCGGGCTGTTCGATCGCCCTGGTGGACGGCCTGCAGGTCCCGACGGGGACCCCGCAGCCGGGCACGTACCACGGCATGCAGCTCTGTGTGACGGACGCGAAGGCGGCGTACGAGGAACTGACCGCCCGGGGCCTGGAGGTCAGCGAACCCCAGCAGTTCGCCCCGCAGGACGGAGCGACCTTCATGTACTTCAAGGACCCCGACGGCAACGGCTGGGCAATCCAGGAGTACCGCCGCCGCGAGACGGAACCCCTCCACCAGGTCATGGCACAACTGGCCGGCCGGTAACCACGCGACACGCGAAAAGGGCTGCGGGCTGCGGCGACACTCACGCCACAGCCCGCACCCCACACCACAGCCCTACGCCAGGACGACGCCAGGCTCGGCGCGACCCCTACAGCACCGGCAGGTTCTTCCGCAGTTCGAAGGCCGTGACCTCGGAGCGGTATTCCTCCCACTCCTGGCGCTTGTTGCGGAGGAAGAAGTCGAACACGTGCTCGCCGAGCGTTTCGGCGACGAGGTCGCTGCGTTCCATCAGGGTGAGCGCCTCGCCGAGGTTCTGCGGCAGCGGCTCGATGCCCATGGCACGCCGCTCGGCGTCCGACAGCGCCCAGACGTCGTCCTCGGCGCCCGGCGGAAGCTCGTAGCCCTCTTCGACGCCCTTGAGGCCGGCGGCCAGCAGCATGGCGTACGCGAGGTAGGGGTTGGCGCCGGAGTCGAGCGAGCGGACCTCGATGCGCGCGGAGCCGGTCTTGCCGGGCTTGTACATCGGCACGCGGACGAGGGCGGAGCGGTTGTTGTGGCCCCAGCAGATGTACGAGGGAGCCTCGCCGCCGGCGCCCGCCGTGCGCTCGGAGCCGCCCCAGATGCGCTTGTAGGAGTTGACCCACTGGTTGGTGACGGCGGCGATCTCGGCGGCGTGCTTGAGCAGACCGGCGATGAACGACCGGCCGACCTTCGACAGCTGGTACTCGGCGCCCGACTCGTAGAACGCGTTGCGGTCGCCCTCGAAGAGGGAGAGGTGGGTGTGCATGCCGGAGCCGGGGTGCTCGCTGAACGGCTTCGGCATGAAGGTCGCCTGCACGCCCTGCTCCAGCGCGACCTGCTTCATGACCAGGCGGAACGTCATGATGTTGTCGGCCGTGGAGAGCGCGTCGGCGTAGCGCAGGTCGATCTCCTGCTGCCCGGGGGCGCCCTCGTGGTGGGAGAACTCGACCGAGATGCCCATCGACTCGAGCATGGTGATCGCCTGGCGGCGGAAGTCCATGCCGACGTTGTGCGGGGTGTGGTCGAAGTAGCCGGAGTTGTCGGCCGGGGTCGGGCGGGAGCCGTCGACCGGCTTGTCCTTCAGCAGGAAGAACTCGATCTCCGGGTGGGTGTAGAAGGTGAAGCCCAGATCGGAGGCGCGGGCGAGGGCGCGCTTGAGGACGTAGCGGGGGTCCGCGAAGGAGGGCGAGCCGTCCGGCATGAGGATGTCGCAGAACATGCGGGCGGTGCCGGGGGCCTCCGCGCGCCAGGGCAGTACCTGGAAGGTGGACGGATCCGGCTTGGCGATCATGTCGGACTCGTAGACCCGGGCGAACCCCTCGATGGCGGAGCCGTCGAAGCCGATGCCCTCGTCAAACGCCTGTTCGAGCTCGGCCGGGGCCACGGCGACGGACTTGAGGAAGCCCAGGACGTCCGTGAACCACAGCCGTACGAACCGGATGTCGCGCTCCTCCAACGTCCGGAGCACGAACTCCTGCTGCTTGTCCATCTTCCGCTTCCCCATCCTTGCTGGTCAGGCCGCCTGGCTCCCGTCCCACGGAGAGGCGGTCGGGCACCTGAGCATCACACCACAACAGCGTTTCGTCCGCGTTGCGGACCATGATCGCGTCGGCGACCCGGGACTGAACGCCCCGCGTCGGCCAGATGCACTGCTCTGCAGCCCATCTTGCCTGCTCGCACCGACATCCGTAATGCCCGACCCCCTCCGTCTCCCCTGGCCCACTTGATTTGTACCCCGTATGCAACTTTGCGCCGCGGGGCCGGACCGACGGGCCGGGCGGGAACGGACCGGCCGCCCGGCCCGAGCACGCCCTTCGCCGCCGCGCCCCACCTATGATCGGCGGACGGCCGCGGAAGAGCCCGTGCTCGTCCGGGGGCTGGAGGGGTGAGGCACCCGCCGGACCCGGAACCCGAATACCTGACCGGGGCGCGCAGGGCCCAGTGAACGGGCCGTCTCCTGGCCGCTCCGGCGCTCCCGGAACGGCCGGGGGTGGGACGACGAGAGGCCCGGGGGGGCAGTGAGCAGGAGACGGTACGTCGCCCGGGGCGTGCCCGGGGGCTACAGGATCTGGGACAACCGAGGCCGGCGATGGTGGGGCGATCTCTACGAGCTGTGCCCCGACGACCTCCTGGCCGAGCTCAACGGCCGGGCGGACCCGGAACGGATCACGGCGTTGCTGCGGCACTACCGCTCCCGGAAACGGTAGGGCCCCGTGAGCGTCTACGACATTCCCCGTCCCGCCATTACGATCAGCTGACTCGTACGTCAGCAGCGTCCCGACCGTCCCCCTTTCCCCCAGAAGGACAGGTGTCATGGGTTCCGCCAACCAGACCAGCAGCGCGGCGCGCAAGGCCCGCATAGACGAGATGCGGCGGGCCGAACAGGCCCGTGAGCGGCGCAACCGGTTCCTCGTGATCTCGGGCAGCGTCGTCGCCGTCGCCGCGCTCGTCGCGGGCGGGGTGTTCGTGGTGAACCAGTCCAAGGACGACGACGGCTCATCCGACGCGAAGTCCTCGTCCGCCGGGAAGTTCGTCTCCGGGGCGGACGGGGTCAGGACGTGGAAGGGGAAGCTGGGGCGCACGCACGTCACCAAGAGGGTCGAGTACCCGACCGAGCCTCCCGTCGGCGGCGACCACAACCAGGTCTGGATGAACTGCAACGGCGACGTGTACACCAAGGCGCTCGACAACATGAACGCGGTGCACTCGCTCGAGCACGGCGCGGTGTGGGTGACGTACAACAGCAAGGCGAGCAAGGCCGATGTGGAGGCGCTCGCCGCCAAGGTCAAGAAGACGCCCTACACCCTCATGAGCCCGGACGACGACCAGGCCGACCCGATCATGCTCACCGCGTGGGGCCACCAGCGCACGGTGACGAGTGCGGCCGACGCGAACGTGGACAAGTTCCTCGAGAAGTTCGTGCAGGGCGCGCAGACGCCCGAGCCGGGCGCGGCGTGCACGGGCGGTCTGTCGCAGTGAGGTACGCGGGAGTGGCGGTCGCCGTGGCCGGGGTGCTCGTCGCCGCGGGAGCCGTCACGTACTCCGTCGCCGAGGACGGCGGGGCGGGCGCCGGCGCCCCGGCCGCCGACTCCGCCGACGCCGGGTTCGCCCGTGACATGGCCGTGCATCACCAGCAGGCCGTCGAGATGTCGTACGTCGTGCGCGACCGGACGACCGACGAGGAGGTGCGGCGGCTCGCCTACGACATCGCCCAGACGCAGGCCAACCAACGCGGCATGCTGCTCGGATGGCTCGATCTGTGGGGGCTGCCGAAGGTGTCGTCGGACGGGCCGATGAGCTGGACGGGCATGGACGACATGCAGGGCATGGAGGGCATGGCGGGCATGGAGGGCACGGCGGACGGCGAGGACGGCGCGCTGATGCCCGGGATGGCCACCGACACCGAGATGAAGAAGCTCGGGACGCTGAACGGCAAGGCGGCCGAGGTGTTCTACCTGCAGCTCATGACCGCACACCACAAGGGCGGCGTCCACATGGCCGAGGAGTGCGCGGACAAGTGCACGGTGGACGTGGAGAAGCGGCTCGCTCAGGGCATGGTGGAGGCCCAGCAGTCGGAGATCGGCCTGATGGCGGACCTGTTGAAGGCGCGAGGGGCCACGCCGTAGCCGAGCGGTGAACCGGCCGGGGCCGGCCCTCGGCCCAACCCGTAGGGTTTTCCCTAGATTTCGCGGACGTATCCGTCAAATCGGCCCAGAAATGGGTCCCTTGGGTGCTTCTTGGTTTTCGCATTCCCCTGGCATGAAGGGTTCGTCGCAAGAGTGGCCCGCACGTCGAGTGATCCACTCGCGTCGAACCACATACAGGGGGTCCTATGAGATCCAATCGCGCCGCGCTGCGCGCCGGAGTGAGCATGGCAGCGACACTGCCCATGATCGCCGGCGCGCTGGCGCTCGGCATACCCGCGGCACACGCCGCGGACAGCCCGGCCCGCGACACGCTGGCCGGCACCAAGCCCGTGTGGGCGACGGCCAAGGCGGACAAGGGCGCGGCCTCGGACAGCGCCCAGGTCTCCGCCCGTGTCTACCTCGCCGGACGCGACGCGACCGGCCTGGCGCAGTACGCGAAGTCGGTCTCCGACCCGAGCTCCGCCGCCTACGGCAAGTACCTCTCCGCCCCGCAGGCGCAGGCCCGCTTCGGCGCGACCAAGGCCCAGGTGGCGGCCGTCAAGTCGTGGCTGGCGACGGCCGGTCTGAAGGTCACGGGCACGACCGAGCACTATGTCTCGGTCAGCGGCGACGTGGCCGCCGCCGAGAAGGCGTTCGGCACGCAGCTGCACAACTACGCCAAGGGCTCCAAGACCTACCGCGCGCCGTCGAAGACCGCGTCGGCGCCCGCGAGCCTGGACGGGGCCGTCCTGACCGTCACCGGCCTGGACAACGCCCCGCACAAGGCGAGCCACAGCGACCAGCTGCCGGGCCCGGGCACGGTGTTCAAGAACTCCGGGCCGTTCTCCTCGTACTACGGCTCGAACATCGCGACCACGCTGCCCGACGCGTACGGCGCGAAGATCCCGTACGCCGTCGAGGGCTACACCGGCAGGCAGCTGCGGGCCGCCTACGGCGCCGGCAGCTACACGGGCAAGGGTGTCCGCGTCGCCATCACGGACGCGTACGCCTCGCCGACCATCGCCTTCGACGCGCAGACCTACGCGAAGAAGCACGGCGACGCCGCCTGGAAGACCGGCCAGCTGAGCCAGTCGCTGCCCAAGAAGTACACGCACACCGGTGCCGACGAGTGCGACGCCTCCGGCTGGTACGGCGAGGAGACTCTCGACGTCGAGGCCGTGCACGCGGTCGCGCCGAACGCGAACGTCACGTACGTGGGCGCCGCGTCCTGCATGGACGACGACCTGCTGGACTCGCTCAGCAAGATCGTCGACAACCACCTGGCCGACATCGTCTCCAACTCCTGGGGCGACATCGAGGCCAACCAGACGCCGGACCTCGCGGCCGCCTACGACCAGGTCTTCCAGTTCGGCGCGGTGGAGGGCATCGGCTTCTACTTCTCCTCCGGCGACAACGGCGACGAGGTCGCCCACACCGGCACGAAGCAGGTCGACACCCCGGCCAACTCGGCGTGGGTGACGGCGGTCGGCGGCACATCGCTGGCCGTCGGCAAGGGCGACAAGTACCTGTGGGAGACCGGCTGGGGCACCGAGAAGGCCACGCTGTCCGCGGACGGCAAGAGCTGGACCGGCTTCCCGGGCGCGTTCACCTCGGGTGCGGGCGGCGGCACCAGCAAGACGGTCGCCGAGCCCTCCTACCAGAAGGGCGTCGTCCCGGACGCCCTCGCCAAGGCCAACAACCCCGCGGGCAACCGCGTCGTCCCGGACATCTCGGCGATCGCCGACCCGAACACCGGTTTCAAGGTCGGCCAGACGCAGACCTTCCCGGACGGGTCGGAGCAGTACAGCGAGTACCGCATCGGCGGCACCTCGCTCGCCGCTCCGGTGATCGCGGCCGTCCAGGCCCTGGCCCAGGAGGCGCGCGGCGGCAAGGCGATCGGTTTCGCCAACCCGTCGATCTACGCCAAGGCCGGGTCGAAGGTCTACCACGACGTCACCGACAAGCCGACGGGCGCCGACCTGGCGGTCGCCCGCATCGACTTCGTGAACGGCTTCGACGCCTCGGGCGGTCTGACCACCTCCGTCCGCAGCCTCGGCAAGGACAGCTCGCTGTCCGCCGTCAAGGGCTACGACGACGTCACCGGCGTGGGCACGCCCGCGAGCGGCTACGTCGACTCGTACAAGCGCCGCTGAGGCATCGCCGGCAACGGCATCTTGAGGGGGCGCGGGGTGGCTTCACCCCGCGCCCCTTCGCCGTGCGTGGCGCGGCCCACACCCCGCACCCCCATCGCGTCGCTCTGACGATTACACTGGGCCTGTGCCTGCCTTGAACTTCTGGTCGATCTATCAGCACGGTTTCGCACGCGTCGCCGCATGTACGGGTCACACCGTCATCGCGGACCCGCACGCCAACGCCGAAGCGGTCCTGCGCCACGCCCACCGGTGCGCCGAGGAGGGTGTCGCCGTCGCCGTCTTCCCGGAGATGGTGCTGTGCGGCTACTCGATCGAGGACCTGCTGCTGCAGGACGCTCTGCTCGATCAGGTCGAGGAGGCGCTGCGAGAGGTGGTGGCCGGGTCGGCGGAGCTGCTGCCGGTCCTGGTCGTCGGCGCCCCGCTGCGCCACCGCAACCGGGTCTACAACTGCGCGGTGATCGTGCACCGCGGCCGCGTGCTCGGCGTCGTGCCCAAGTCGTACCCCCCGAACTACCGGGAGTTCTACGAGCGCCGGCAGATCGGCGACGGCGCCGACGAGCGCGGCGGGTCGATCCGCGTCGGCGGCGAGACCGTTCCGTTCGGCGTGGATCTGCTGTTCGCGGCGGAGGACGTGCCCGGCCTCGTGCTGCACGCCGAGATCTGCGAGGACATGTGGGTGCCGGTGCCGCCCAGCGCGGAGGCCGCCCTCGCCGGTGCGACCGTCCTCGTCAACCTCTCGGGCAGCCCGATCACGGTGGGGCGGGCCGAGGACCGCAAGCTGCTGTGCCGCTCGGCCTCCTCCCGCTGCCTGGCCGCGTACGTCTACGCCGCGGCCGGGCTGGGCGAGTCGACCACGGACCTTTCCTGGGACGGTCAGGCCATGGTCTACGAGAACGGCGTCCTGCTGGCGGAGACCGAGCGGTTCCCGCTCGGCGACGAGTACGCCGTCGCCGACGTGGACCTCGACCTGCTGCGCCAGGAGCGGCAGCGGATGGGCACGTTCGACGACAACCGCCGCACCCACCGCGCGCGGACCGGCGACTTCCGGACGGTCGCGTTCGAGCTCGCCCCGCCGCTCACCGACCTGGGGCTGCGCCGTCGTCTGGAGCGCTTCCCGTTCGTGCCGGCCGACGCCGACCGCCTCGCCCAGGACTGCTTCGAGGCGTACAACATCCAGGTCCAGGGCCTCCAGCAGCGGTTGGCTGCGATCGGCGGCTCGAAGGTGGTCATCGGGGTGTCCGGCGGCCTCGACTCCACGCACGCGCTGATCGTCGCGGCCCGCGCGATGGACCGCGCCGGCCGCCCGCGCAGCGACATCCTGGCCTGGACCCTGCCCGGCTTCGCCACCAGCGACCACACCAAGGACAACGCCCACAAGCTGATGAACTCGCTCGGCGTCACCGCGGCGGAGCTGGACATCACGCCCACCGCACGGCTCATGCTGCAGGAGATGGGCCACCCGTTCGCGTCCGGCGAGCCGGTGTACGACGTCACCTTCGAGAACGTGCAGGCCGGGCTGCGCACCGACTACCTGTTCCGGCTGGCCAACCAGCGCGGCGGCATCGTGCTCGGCACCGGTGACCTGTCGGAACTGGCGCTCGGCTGGTCCACGTACGGCGTGGGCGACCAGATGAGCCACTACAACGTCAACTCGGGCGTGCCGAAGACGCTGATCCAGCATCTGATCCGCTGGGTCATCAGCAGCGGTCAGTTCGACGAGGAGACCGGCAGGACGCTCGCCGCGATCCTCGACACCGAGATCAGCCCGGAGCTCGTGCCGGGCGAGGAGATGCAGTCCACCGAGTCCAAGATCGGCCCGTACGCGCTGCACGACTTCACGCTCTTCCATGTGCTGCGGTACGGCTTCCGGCCGTCGAAGATCGCCTTCCTGGCCTGGCACGCCTGGCACGACCCGGACGCCGGCGCCTGGCCGCCGGGCTTCCCCGAGGCGAAGCGGGTGGCGTACGACCTGGCGGAGATCAGGCGCTGGCTGGAGGTCTTCTGCCGTCGTTTCTTCGCGTTCGCGCAGTTCAAACGATCGGCCATGCCGAACGGGCCGAAGGTGTCGGCCGGCGGTTCGCTCTCCCCGCGCGGCGACTGGCGCGCACCGTCCGACAGCACGGCACGGGCCTGGCTGCGGGACCTCGCTCGCTTCGACACCCCGGAGTCGGGAGAGTGACCGCTCAGCGCTGCGGCGGGTACGACCCGACGGGCACGAGGATCCCGGCGTAGGGCCGGCCACAAGGACCCCTGCGCAGGTCTCCGGCGAGGACCGCAGACCGCGGACCGCGCTCCCGGCGCGGGGCTCCGGCGAGGACGGCAGACCGCAGACCGCAGACCGCAGATCCTCCCGGACAGGAAAAAGACGGGGGCGGCGGGGTGAAGAATCCCCGCCGCCCCCGCCCGGGCCTCAGTGCTGGAACGTCTCCACCCGCTGCCGCTCCCCCGTCGCGACGATCCGCGCGCGGCCGACGGTTCGCGGGGCCCGGCGGGCGTCGACGACGTACGCCGCGCCCGCCACCACCAGGCCCAGGACGGCGAGGACGGCGCCCGCCAGCGCGGGCGAGGTGACGCCGAAGCCGGCCGTGAGGGCCAGGCCGCCGATCCAGGCGCCGCCGGCGTTGGCCAGGTTGAAGGCCGCCTGGTTGGCGGAGGACGCGAGGGAGGGGCCGGCGGCGGCCTTCTCCATCACCATCAGGTTCAGCGGCGAACCCGTCACGAACGCGGCCACGCCCAGCAGGACCACGGCCAGCGCGCCGCCCCACGCCGTCGTCATCAGCAGCGGGAACAGGGCCAGGACCAGGGCCAGCGACGTCAGACCGGCGAACAGGGTCGGGCGCATCGCGTGGTCGGCGAGGCGGCCGCCCAGCAGGTTGCCGATGGTCGCGCCGACGCCGAACAGCGCCAGCAGCAGCGTCACGCTGGAGTCGGCGTACCCGGCGGAGTCCGTCAGCATCGGCGTGATGTAGCTGTACGCGGAGAACAGGGCGCCGAAGCCGGCCACCGTGGTGCCGAGCGCCAGCCACACCGGCAGCGAGCGCAGGGCGGCCAGCTCGCGGCGCAGGCCGACGGCGGGCGCGTGGGCGTGGTCGCGCGGGATCAGCAGGGCCAGGGACGCGATCGCCGCGAGGCCGATCGCGCTGACGCCGAGGAAGGTCGCACGCCAGCCGAGGTGCTGGCCGACGAGGGTGGCGACGGGGACGCCCGCGACGTTGGCGACCGTGAGGCCGAGGAACATCAGCGACACCGAGCGGGCCTTGCGCTCCGGTGCGACCAGGTTGGTGGCCACGACCGCGCCCACGCCGAAGAAGGCGCCGTGCGGCAGACCGCTGAGGAAGCGGGCGGCCAGCAGCCAGCCGTTGTCCGGGGCGAGCGCCGAGAGCGCGTTGCCCGTGACGAACAGGGCCATCAGGGAGATCAGGACCGTACGGCGGGGCATCCGCGCCGTCACCGCGGCCAGCAGCGGCGCGCCGATGACGACGCCCAGCGCGTACGCGGAGACCAGGTGTCCGGCCGCCGGGATCGAGATGTGCAGGTCGTCCGCGACCTCGGGCAGCAGGCCCATCATCACGAACTCGGTGGTGCCGATGCCGAAGGCACCCACGGCCAGGGCGAGCAGGGCCAGAGGCATGAGGAACTTGCCTTTCAGGGAGAGGGGATTCCGTTCATCATACGTTTCGTATGTTCAAGTACGGAACAAAGTCTCCCGGGCCCGGTATTCCGGCGGGCGACGCCCTGGTTACGGTGTGGTGACCTTCACACGCGCCGCGACCGGCAGATGGTCGCTGGCCGTCTTCGGCAGCGTCCACGAGGTGACCGGCTCCACGCCCTTCACCATGATCTGGTCGATCCGCGCCATCGGGAAGGACGCGGGCCAGCTGAAGCCGAAGCCGCTGCCCGCCGCGCCCTGCGTGGAGCGCATCTGGGAGGTCACGGCGTTGAGCGAACGGTCGTTCATGGTGCCGTTGAGGTCGCCCAGCAGGATCACCCGGGTCAGCCTCTCGTCGGCGATCGCCTCGCCCAGCGCGTCCGCGCTCTTGTCACGCTGCCGGGCGGTGAACCCGGCCTGCAGCTTCACCCGCACCGAGGGCAGATGGGCGACATAGACGGCGATCTCGCCCTGCGGCGCCGCGACGGTGGCCCGCATCGCACGCGTCCAGCCCAGCTTGATGTCGACGGGCTTCACCCCGCTCAGCGGGTACTTGCTCCACAGGCCGACCGTGCCCTGCACGGAGTGGTACCGGTAGGTCGCCGCCAGCGCCTTCTCGTACACCGGCACCGCCGTGGTGGTCAGTTCCTCCAGCGCCACCACGTCCGCCTCCGACGCCGCCACGTCACGGGCGGTGCCGGACGGGTCGGGGTTGTCGGCGTTGACGTTGTGGGTGGCGACGGTGAGGTCGCCGCCGCCGCCGGTCTTGTCGCCGAGCAGTCCGCCGAAGAGGTTCAGCCAGACCACGGCCGGCAGGACGACGGCGATCAGCGCGGTCGCCGACCTGCGCACCAGCGCCAGCACCAGCAACAACGGGACGAACACGCCGATCCAGGGCAGGAACGTCTCCGTGAGGCTGCCCAGGTTGCCGAACCGGTTGGGGATGCGCGAGTGCAGCAGCATCACCAGGGAGAGCGCCAGCGCGACGCCGGCGACGACCAGACCGCGCCGCCAGACCCGCGGATCTCCGCGCCAGCCCGCCGACACTCGGTCGAGGAGGCGTCCGACCAGGCGCCGAAGCCGGGCTCCCCGAGGCTCGTGTCCCGAGCCGCCGTTGCCGTCCGTCTCCGTCATGTACGCCTGCTGCGCCATACCGTCGCCTCACTGCCTGCCGTGCACACCGTACGTCCCCCCGGGTACGACCCTAGGCGATGATCGGCTTTGCTCTCGCCGTCTCGTGACGGCCGTACGGGCAAGAGGACGAACGTGCCGCTCTCACGGGTTCCGGCCCCCGGGTCCCTGAGCCGGTCTGTGACGAAACGCGCACATTCGGGCTACGCGGCCGGTGAGCTGACGGGGCGTAGCCCCTCCAGCAGCGTGTCGACGATGCGCTCGGGCAGGTCCTCGGCCAGGTCGTCGTCGGGCCGCAGCACGGCGCGGACCAGCATCGGCCCGAAGAACAGGTCGTGCACCAGGTCGACGTCGACGTCGACGCGCAGTTCGCCGTTCTCCTGCCCCCGACGCAGGACTTCGAGCCCCAGCCTGCGCCGGGGTTCTATGACCGTGTTGTGGTAGGCCGCCCAGATCTTCGGGCTGCTCTTCATCTGGACCTGCACGTTGTGCAGGATCGCCGAGGAACGGTTGACCAGGCCGCGCCGGCGCAGCGACTCCAGCAGCATGATCAGGTCGTCGCGCATGGAGGTACCGGGAAGTTCGGTGTCCTCGGGCTCGGCCGCGCGCAGGACGTCGACGAAGAGTTCCTCCTTGCCGCTCCAGCGGCGGTAGATGGCGGCCTTGCCGACGCCGGCGGTGCGGGCGATGCGCTCGATGGAGATCTCGGCGAGCGAGACGCCGTCCTCGAGCAGCTTCATCACGCCCTCGATGATGGCCCGTTCCACGGCCTCGCTCCGGGGCCGCCCGCGGACCGGCTGCTCCGCGGTTCCGCTGTCGGCGGGGCTCACGTCCATTGATCCTTTCGTCGCACTGGGAGAATGATCGCCCAGAGGGCGGACGGGACGGCGACTCCCGGCCGCCCCGCCACAACCCGCTACGGCTTCGCCCGTGTCAACTCCTCCTCTTCCGCGCCCTCCTGAGCGGGCTTCGGCCGGCCCGGCAGGAAGACGGCCACCACGATCGCACCCGCGAGGGCCACCCCGGCCCCGCACAGGGCGGTGACGTGCATGGCGTGCAGGAAGGCGTCGTGGGCCGGGGCGACCAGCGACCGGCCCGGGTCGCCGAGTTTCGCCGCGACCCCGAGCGTCGCCTCGATGGACTCGCCCGCCGTGTCGCGCAGGCCCGCCGGCACCGCGCCGAGGTCGCCCTCGACGCCGTTGCGGTACGACGTCGACAGCACGGACCCGAGGACGGCGATGCCGAGCGCGCCGCCGACCTGGCGGAAAGTGTTGCTCAGCGCCGAGGCGGAGCCGGCCTTCTCGCGGGGCAGTGCCTGCATGATGACGACGCTGGTCGGCGTCATGATGTGGGCCATCCCGGCGCCCATGCAGAAGAAGACGATCTCCAGGAGCCATATCGGGGTGTCGGCGTCGAGCGCGGCGAACGCGCCCAGCGTCGCCACCAGGACGAGCATCGCGGCCGTCGTCGTCGCCCTGATCCCTATCCGGTCGACGACCAGCCGGGCACGCGGCGCGAAGATCAACTGGGCCGCGGCCAGGGGGAGGAGCAGCAGGCCGGTCTGCAACGGCGAGTAGCCGCGCACGCTCTGGGTGTAGAAGACCGAGAAGAAGGTCACGCCCATCAGCGCGAAGAAGACCAGCGCGATGACCGAGATCGCGGCCGAGAACACCTTGTTCTTGAAGTAGTCCATGTCGACGGACGGGTGGTCGCTGCGCTTCTCGAACACCACGAACGCGGCGAGGACGGCCAGGCCGGCCCCTATGGTCGCCAGCACGGTCGGATCCGTGAAGTCGGCCAGCTCGCCGCCCTTGATGATGCCGTACACCAGCAGGACGAGGCCGACCACCGACAGCACGACGCCGACGGGGTCGACGCGGCCGGGGTGCGGGTCGCGGGACTCGGGCACCAGCCACAGCATCAGGGCGAACGCGAGCAGCACGATCGGCACGTTGATGAGGAAGACCGAGCCCCACCAGAAGTGGCCCAGCAGCAGGCCGCCGGTGATGGGTCCGATGGCGATGGCGAGTCCGACGCCGCCGGCCCAGATGCCGATCGCCTTGGGCTGCTCCTCCCGGTCGAAGACGTTCATCAGGACGGCGAGCGTCGCGGGCATCACGAAGGCCGCGCCGAGGGCCATCAGCGCACGGAAGGCGATGAGCTGGGCGGGCGAGCCGGACTCGGCGGCGAGCGCCGAGCCGATGCCGAAGACGGCGAGTCCGCCGAGCAGGACCTTCTTGCGGCCGATGCGGTCGCCGAGGAGACCGGCGGAGAACAGCAGTCCCGCGAAGACGAGCGTGTAGGCGTTGATCGCCCACTCCAGCTCGCTCTGGGTGGCGCCCAGGCCGGTCGGGGCGGGCGTCGAGATCGTCTTGATCGCGACGTTCAGGATCGAGTTGTCGAGCACCACGATCAGCAGGCTCAGCATCAGGACGCCGAGGATCGCCCAACGACGCCGGTGCACCGCTTCCGGTATGCGCGGAGCGGTGGGGACGGCAGGAGTAGTCATGGCACCGAGCCTAGGGCCTTTCCGATACGGAACGGTCTCGTATCGGATTCTGCGCCGTCATTCTTACTGAGGCTTTACCCACAGGGGGCGCTCTGGCCCTCCCTGGCACGAGGTGCCACCATGGGAGGTGGTCCGGGGACGCCGTGAGGGCGCCTCGAGATGACGAAGGAGCCGTTGCAATGACGCAGTTCTCGGCTGCCCAGACGAAGCCCACCGACGGCAGCAAGGCGCTGTACGGGGGCAAGGGCACACGCCGTATCACCGTCCGCGACATCGCCCTCGCCAAGGAACGCGGCGAGAAATGGCCCATGCTCACCGCTTACGACGCGATGACCGCGTCCGTCTTCGACGAGGCGGGGATCCCCGTGATGCTCGTCGGCGACTCGGCGGGCAACTGTCACCTGGGGTACGAGACGACCGTGCCCGTCACCCTCGACGAGATGACCATGCTGTCGGCGGCGGTCGTACGGGGCACCTCCCGTGCGCTGATCGTCGGCGACCTTCCCTTCGGCTCCTACCAGGAGGGGCCGGTGCAGGCGCTGCGCTCGGCGACGCGCCTGGTGAAGGAGGCCGGGGTCGGAGCCGTGAAGCTGGAGGGCGGCGAGCGCTCGCACCGCCAGATCGAGCTGCTGGTGGAGTCCGGAATCCCGGTCATGGCGCACATCGGCCTGACCCCGCAGTCCGTGAACGCGATGGGCTACCGGGTGCAGGGGCGCGGCGAGGAGGCGGCCGCGCAGCTGCTGCGGGACGCGAAGGCCGTGCAGGACGCGGGCGCGTTCGCGGTGGTGCTGGAACTGGTCCCGGCGGAGCTGGCGGCCGAGGTCACGCGTGTGCTGCACATCCCGACGGTCGGCATCGGCGCCGGCCCGGAGACCGACGCGCAGGTGCTGGTGTGGACCGACATGCTGGGGCTCACCGGCGGCCGGGTGCCGAAGTTCGTCAAGCAGTACGCGAACCTGCGTGAGGTCATGGGGAACGCGGCGAAGGCGTTCGCGGAGGACGTCGTCGGCGGAACGTTCCCGCTGGACGAGCACTCCGTCCACTAGCGCGCCCGCCATCACCGCACCGGAGGCCCGGAGGCCCGGAGCGCTGAAGCCAACTCGGCACCACGGCAGCCCGCCGATCTTCCCCCGTCGGCGGGCTGCCCCCTTTTTGTTTCCCGTCGGGGAGATGTCGGCGCTGTCGGCGTCCTGTCGGTGGTTTGTCGGTGGGGGTTGACACCGTTGCCGGCATGACGCGAATCGAGAAGAACCCCGAGGGCGCCGGAAGCGCCGTGACCGTGCGGGGGCTGGTGAAGCACTACGGCGAGACCAAGGCGCTGGACGGGGTCGACCTGGACGTCCGGGAGGGGACCGTCATGGGGGTTCTCGGGCCGAACGGCGCCGGGAAGACCACCCTCGTACGGATCCTGTCCACCCTGCTCGCTCCCGACAGCGGACGCGCCACGGTCGTCGGCTACGACGTCGTTCGGCAGCCCCGCCAGCTGCGCCGGGTGATCGGACTCACCGGGCAGTACGCCTCCGTGGACGAGAAGCTCCCCGGATGGGAGAACCTCTACCTCATCGGGCGGCTGCTCGACCTCTCCCGCAAGGAAGCCCGGGCCCGGGCCGACGAGCTGCTGGAGCGGTTCTCCCTCACGGACGCCGCCAAGCGCCCGACGAGCACGTACTCGGGCGGTATGCGGCGGCGGCTCGACCTGGCCGCGTCGATGATCGGACGCCCGCACGTGCTGTTCCTGGACGAGCCGACCACCGGACTCGACCCCCGCACCCGCAACGAGGTCTGGGACGAGGTCAAGCGGATGGTCGGGGACGGGGTCACCGTCCTGCTCACCACCCAGTACATGGAGGAGGCCGAGCAGCTCGCCTCCGAGCTGACCGTCGTGGACCGGGGCAAGGTCATCGCGAACGGCGGCATCGAGGAGCTGAAGGCGAAGGTCGGCGGCCGTGCGCTGCGGGTCCGCCCGACCGACCCGGCACACCTGCACGCGCTCGCCGGATGGATCGACGGCCTGGGCGTCACCGGGCTCGCCACCACGACCGTGGACGCCGAGCGCGGCTCGGTCCTGGTGCCGGTCCTCAGCGACGAGCAGCTGACCGCAGTGGTCGGCGCGGTCACCGCGCGCGGCGTCACCCTGGCTTCCATCACCACCGAACTGCCCAGCCTGGACGAGGTGTTCCTGTCCCTCACCGGCCACCGCGCCGGGGCCCCGCAGGACACCGCACCCGCCGACGACCGCGAGGAGGTCTCCGTATGAGCGCCACGACCGCGCCGATCGCCGACATCGAGGCGGACGCCCGTATCCCGCTGCGCGGCCACCTGCGCCACACCGGGGCCCTGATCCGCCGCAACCTGCTGTGGATCAAGCAGGACCCGGAGTCGATGTTCGACGCGCTGCTGATGCCGATCGTCTTCACCCTGCTGTTCGTGTACGTCTTCGGCGGCTCGATCGGGCAGGCGCTGGGCGGCGGCCAGGACGGCTACGTGCAGTACGTGATCCCCGGCATGATCGCGATGATGAGCATGACGCTGTCCCAGGGCGTCGGCACCGGCTTCAGCCAGGACTTCAACTCCGGTGTCATGGACCGGTTCCGATCGCTGCCGATCGGGCGCGGCTCGGTGCTGTTCGCGAAGATCTCGGTGGAGATCGTCCGGATGCTGTTCGCGACGACCGTGCTGATGATCGTCTCCGTCCTGGTCGGCTTCGACATCGACAACTGGCCGGGGCTGTTCGCGGCCGTGGGCCTGTCCACGGTGTTCGCCTCGTCGATCATGTGGGTGTTCCTCACCCTGGGCGTGGTGCTGAAGAACGCGCAGTCCGTGCAGGCGATGGGCTTCCTGGTGCTCTTCCCGCTGCAGTTCGGCTCGTCGATCTTCGCCCCCACCGCGTCGATGCCGGGCTGGCTGCAGGCCTTCACCGACTACAACCCGCTGTCCTCGCTCGCGGACGCGGCGCGCGGACTCATGGTGGGCGGCCCGGTCGCGCACGGCCTGTGGGTGACGCTGGCCTGGTCGGTGGGGATCACCGCGGTGATGGCGCCGATCGCCATCCACAAGTTCCGCACCAAGAGCTAGCGCGGCGCTCACACCAGGGCGGCGGCCTCCTCGTAGGAGAGGCCGCCGCCCTCGGCGTACGCGGACTCGAAGTCCTCGTCGCCGAGCGCGGCACGGGCCCGCGACCCGGCCAGGTCGCGGGCCTCGCGCTCCCAGCGCGGGGCCACGTGGCCCGGCGGCAGCAGCGCGTCGGCGGCGCCCAGGCAGCGGGCGGCGGCAGCGGCGCGGCTGCCGCCGTCCACGCCGCCGAGGGCGGTCGCGGCGATGCACAGGTACACGGAGCGCATCTGCGGGGCGATGGCCAGGGACAGCGGGTCCGTGGCCCGTCCCAGGGCGGTGCGGACGCTGGTCAGGGCCTGCGCGTACCGGCCCTCGACCGCGTCCAGCCAGGCCTCCGCACCCAGCAGGAAGGCGTCGAAGACGGCGATGGGGCCGAAGTCGAAGTTCTCGCGCAGCAGCGTGAGTTGCTCACGGGCCTCGACACGGCGACCGGTGGTGCCGAGCCAGCCGGCGAGGAAGAGACGGGCGGTCGGGACGGCCTCGTGGCCGGTGCGCTCGGGGCTGTCGATCACCTCGCGCAGCACGCGCTCGCCCCGTTCCTCCTCCCCCGCCTCCAGCAGCGCGCTGCCCAGCCGGGCCCCCAGGACCGCCAACTGGGCGCGGGCGCCCAACCGTTCGGCGTGGAGCATGGCGGCCTCGTAGTCGGCGGCGGCGCGGCCGAAGGCGCCCAGCCGCTCATGGGCCTCGGCCCGGGCGGAGAGGGCCTCGGCGGTGCCCCACGCGTCCCCGAGGCGCCGGAAGATCTCCAGCGCCTCGTCGGCGTCGCGGAAGGCGTCCGCCGCCCAGTCGGGGCGGTTGGCGAGGATGTTGGCGCGCATCTGCAGGCAGGAGGCGAGTTCCCACTCGTAGCCGGGTGTGCGGCGGCAGGTGTCGACGTTGGCCTCGACGATGACGCGGATCTGTTTCATGTCGCCGGTCATCAGCACGGCGAAGAACCACAGCATCCCGGGCACCCGGCAGGTCTGCGGGAGGCCGGGCTCGTAGACGGCGGCGATCATACGCAGCCTGGCTTGCGCGGCAGGGGTCTGCCACGCGTCCAACTCGGTGTCCATGCAGGAGAGATGGGTCAGATGGACGCCGCGGCGGGCCTCCCTGAGCATCTCGCCGGTCAGCGGGGGCGGGGCGTCGGTGCACGGCTTCCACACCGGGGCGGCCGGGCGCAGGGGTTCGGCGAACGGGTCGGGTCCCAGGGCCATGACCTCGGCGCACCAGGTACGGGCCTCGATGCGCAGGTCGCGCATCTGCCAGTACCAGGCGAGGGACAGGGTGAGGAGAAGCGCCTCCTGCTCGTCGCGGGCGTCGACGGCCCGGCGCAGCGCGGTGCGCAGGTTCTCGTACTCCAGCTGGAAACGGTCGATGGCGTCGCGCTGGGCGGGACCGCGCAACAACGGCTCGGTGGTGCGGGCGAGTTCGCGGTAGTACGTCAGATGCGCACGCTCGGCGGCCCCCCGCAGGCCGGACTCGTCGAGCCGCTCGCCCGCGTACTCGGCGACGGTCTCCAGCAGTCGGTAGCGCATGTCGCCGCCGGGGCCGGGTGCGGCGACCACGAGCGACTTGTCGACCAGGGAGGCGAGGGAGTCCAGGGAGGTACGGGGGACGCGGGGGACGCCCAACGCCTGGGAGGGGTGGGCGCCGTCGTCCGGGGCGGGCGGGGCGCAGACCGCCTCGATCGCCGTGAGGTCGCAGCCTCGGGCGAAGACGGAGAGCCGGGCCAGGACGTCGCGTTCGTCCTCGTCGAGCAGGTCCCAGGACCAGTCGACGACGGCCCGCAGGGTCTGCTGGCGGGGCAGCACCGTGCGGCTGCCGGAGGTGAGGAGGCGGAAGCGGTCGTCGAGCCGGTCGGCGATCTGGCGGGGCGTCATCATCCTCAGCCGGGCGGCGGCGAGTTCGATCGCGAGGGGCAGACCGTCGAGGCGCCGGCAGATCTCGGCGCAGGCCTCGGGGTCGTCCTCGGTGCGAAAGCCCGGACGGGCGGCCGCGCCCCGGTCGGCGAGCAGCCGCAGCGCGACCGGCTCCGGCAGCGGATCCAGCGGGCGCAGCAGTTCTCCCGGCACGCCGAGGGGCTCACGGCTGGTGGCCAGCACCGTCACCCGGGGACAGCGCGCCAGCAGTTCCTCGACGAGCCGGGCGGCCGCGTCGACCACGTGTTCGCAGTTGTCGAGGACGATGAGCATGCGGCGTCGGGCGCAGTGCTCGACCAGCCGCTCCAGGGGGTCGTCGTGGCGCTCGGCGACGGCCCGCAGCTCCTCGGCGCCGGCGCCGTACAGCACGGTCTCGCGCGCTCCCACGGCGGTGAGGACGGCCTGCGCCACGGCGTCCGGGTCGGCGACGGGAGCGAGCTCGGCCAGCCAGACGCCGTCGGGCGCCGTGTCCCCCACGGTCTCGGCGGCCTCCTGCGACAGCCGCGTCTTGCCGGCCCCGCCGGGCCCGAGCAACGTGACGAGCCGCGCGCTCGCCAGGTCGCCCCGGATGGCCTCGATGTCGCTCTCCCGGCCCACGAACGAGGTGAGTCTCGCCCGGAGGTTGCCACGGGCCGAGGACGGCGCGGGCGCGGGCGCGGACGGCTGTGGCGAGGGCGCAGTTGCGGACGGCGCGGGCGGCTGTGACGGTTGGCGGCTGGGGCCGTCGGGAGCGACCGGGCCTTCCTGGCTGAGCAACTCGGTGTACAGGGCGCGCAGTTCCGGTCCGGGGTCGGCGCCGAGGCGGTCTGCCAGCAGTCGGCGCACCTCGTCGTACGCGGCCAGTGCCTGGGCGGTGCGGCCCGCGTCGCGCAGGGCGCGCAACCGCAGGGCCTGCAGGGACTCGTCCAGGGGGTGCGCGTCGCACAGGGCGGTGAGTTCGGGCAGCGACTGCCCCGCGTGGCCGAGGGCGAGCGCGGCGGTGTGGCGGGCGCGCACCGCGTCCAGCCGACGGGCCTCCCAGCGGGCCGCCTCGGCGGCACGGTCGGGCAGGTCGGCGAGGGCCGGGCCGCGCCACAGGGCGAGGGCGTCGTCGAGCAGGACGGCCGCCTTGGCGGGGTCGCCGTCGGCTAGGGCGCGGACACCGTCGGCGGTCAGCCGCTCGAAACGGTGCAGGTCGACGTCGTCGGGGGCGGCGGCGAGCCGGTAGCCGCCCTCGGCCGAATCGATCGCGCCCGCCCCGAGGGCCCGGCGCAGCCGGCCGACCAGCGCCTGCAGCGCGCCGGACGCGTCGGCGGGCGGGTCGCCCGCCCACACCTCCTCCGTCAGCAGGCCCGCGGGAACGCTGCGCCCGGCCCGCAACGCCAGCACGGTGAGCAGGGCGCGCAGCCGCGCCCCGCCGACGGCGACGGGGGCGCCGTCCGGACGGAGTGCCTGAGTGGTGCCGAGAATGCGGTAGCGCACGGGGTTCATTGTCCCCGGCGGAACAGGGGACGGTCACGGGGTTGCTCCGGGGTGGCGTCGACAACACGCCCTCGCCCGCCCCCACATCCCCCACGCCTGGCGCAAACCGGGGACCGGACTGCCGACGGCCGCCCCCGGAACCCGGAACCCGGAACCCGGAACCCGGACCCTGTCGCGAGACGTTCTGCCGGTGCGCCCGGTACGGTCGGGCAGTTCCACACGTGCGTACGAACCCAGGGGGCCCCATGACCACCGCCACCACCAGCCGCAGCGAGCGGAGGATCAGTCCGGTCTTCGTCGGGATCCTGGCCGTGACGGCGGTGACCGGCTGGGCCACCTGGACCGGGTTCGCCGAGCAGCCCGGTGTGGCGGTGTTCCTGTTCGTGACGGCCGCCTGGATCGTGTCCCTGTGTCTGCACGAGTACGCACACGCGCGTACCGCCCTGCACAGCGGTGACATCTCCGTCGGCGCGAAGGGGTACCTGACGCTCAACCCGCTCAAGTACACGCACGCCCTGCTCAGCATCGTGCTGCCCGTGCTGTTCGTGATCATGGGCGGGATCGGTCTGCCGGGCGGCGCGGTCTTCATCGAGCGGGGGCGGATCCGCGGGCGCTGGCGGCACAGCCTGATCTCGGCGGCCGGTCCGCTGACGAACGTGCTGTTCGCGGTGGTGTGCACGGCGCCGTTCTGGCTGGACGCGCTGGACGGCGTGCCGGACGACTTCCGGTTCGCGCTCGGCTTCCTCGCCATGCTCCAGGTGACCGCGGCGATCCTGAACTTCCTGCCGGTGCCCGGTCTGGACGGCTACGGGGTCATCGAGCCCTGGCTGTCGTACAAGATCAAGCGGCAGGTCGAGCCGTTCGCGCCGTTCGGCCTGCTGTTCGTGTTCGCGCTGCTGTGGGTGCCGTCGGTGAACGGAGCGTTCTTCGACGTGGTCGACGCGATGCTGCGCGGCCTGGGGATCAGCGACCTGGACACGTACTGCGGTCAGTCGCTGTACCGCTTCTGGGAGGGCACGAGCGAGATCTGCTCGGTCAGCCCGTGACCCCGGCCCGGCCGGCCTTGCGCACCTTCTCCCGCTTGACGTAGTACCAGGTCATGTTGGACGACAGCCCCACGAGCAGCACCCACACGACGCCCAGGAGGCTGCCCTGGACGAAGGAGACGACCGCCGCGGCCACGGCGAGTACGCAGACGACGAGGGTCAAGAGGGCGAGGCGGGGCATGGGTCCGGTTCTCCTGTCGGGGGACACTGCTGGGCTGGCTCCGACCAGTGTCCCCCATGCGCTCACACGTCCGTGACGCGCAGGCCCGCGTGGGCCTTGTAGCGGCGGTTGACCGAGATCAGGTTGGCGACCAGGGACTCCACCTGGTGGGCGTTGCGCAGCCGGCCCGCGAAGACGCCGCGCATGCCGGGGATGCGGCCGGCCAGCGCCTGCACGATCTCGACGTCGGCGCGCTCCTCGCCGAGCACCATCACGTCGGTGTCGATCTCGTCGATCTCCGGGTCCTGGAGCAGGACCGCCGACAGGTGGTGGAAGGCGGCGGCGACCCGGGAGTCCGGCAGCAGGGCCGCGGCCTGCTCCGCCGCGCTGCCCTCTTCCGGCTTCAGCGCGTAGGCGCCCTTCTTGTCGAAGCCGAGCGGGTTGACGCAGTCGACGACGAGCTTGCCGGCCAGTTCCTCGCGCAGGGACTCCAGGGTCTCGCCGTGACCGTCCCAGGGGACGGCGACGATCACGATGTCGCTGCGGCGCGCGGTCTCGGCGTTGTCGGCGCCCTCGACGCCGTGCCCGAGCTCATCGGCGGCGGCCCGGGCGCGCTCGGCGGCGCGCGAGCCGATGATCACCTTCTGGCCGGCCTTGGCGAGGCGGTAGGCGAGGCCCTTGCCCTGCGGGCCGGTGCCGCCGAGCACGCCGACGACCAGTCCGGAGACGTCGGGAAGGTCCCACGGGTCCTTGGCGGGGGCCTTCGCCGGGGCGGCCGCGGGGGCGTTGTGTGCGCTGTCGGTAGAGGTCATGGGCCGACTTTACGTGGGCATGCGGTGCGGTCCTTCGCCATGTCGGGTGAATGAGGGGGGAACGGCGGGACGGCCGCGGCCGGCTACGGCACCATCCCTGCGCATGGACGCCGTACGGGTCGCGCTGCTGCGTGAGGTGCTCGCCGGGACCGAGTGGCTGGGGGCCACCCGGAGGTTCGCCGGGGTGCTGCGGGGGTCGGTGGTCTCGCACGGGGGCGGGCTGCTGCTGGCGGGCACGGCGGCGTACGAGCCCTGGCATCTCGCGGCGCATCTGGTGGACGAGGCCGCGTGGTCCGGCACGCCGGAGCTGGCGCCCACGCTGGTGCGCCACGCCGCGCGCCCTTCCGATCCCGCGCACCTGGCGGTGGGCCTGGGCCGGATCGAGGCGGCGCGGCGGGGAGAGACGCTGCTGGTGGCGTCGCCCTCGGCGGACGCACCGCTCCTCGAACGCGTGGCGGACGCCCGCCGGGCCGGGGTCACGGTCCTCGCCCTGGGTCCGGTCGAGGCGGATCTGACGGCTCTGGCCCACGAGACGCTGGCCGTGCCGGACGGCTCCGAGCTGGACCTCGACACCGTGCAGCACCTGGTGAGCGCCGCCGCCGGTGAGACGCTGCCCCCGACCAGAGGGCGACGCCGTCTCACCGACCGGCTCTCCCACCTCGCCGAACGCCTGACGGCACCACCCCCTCCCCCTTGGTGACCTGCCGACGCCCGCCCCCTTGGTGACCTGCCGACGCCCGCCCCCTCCCCTTGGCGACCTGCCGACACCGCCCCCTCCCCGTTGGCGACTTCCGACCCCACCCCTCCCCCTTGGCGACCTGCCGACACCGCCCCCTCCCCGTTGGCGACGCGCCGGTGCCGTGCCCCTCCCCCTTCGTGACCTGCCGACGCCCGCCCCCTCCCCGGCGAGGTGCCCGCTTCGCCGTCGGCCGGGTCGAAAAGCAGTTGTCGCCGCCCGCGCTCCCCGCCGAGCATGACCCTTCGTGACAGACGCCGACGCCTCCGCCGCTTCGCCTCCCCCTCGCTCCGGTCTTCGGGCGCTGTTGCCCGATCTCGCCCCCTGGCGGGCCTCGCGGGACTTCCGGCGGCTGTGGGTCTCGGGGACGGTGTCGAACTTCGGCAGCTTCCTCACCTTCGTCGCGCTGCCGGTGCAGTTGAAGGAGCTGACGGGGTCGGCCGCGGCCGTCGGCGCGATCGGCGCCGTGGAGCTGGTGCCGCTCGTGGTGTTCGGGCTGTACGGCGGCGCGCTGGCGGACGCCTGGGACAAGCGCGGGCTCATCCTGTGGACGGAGGCGGGTCAGGGTCTGCTGAGCGCGGTGCTCCTGCTCAACGCGCTGCTGCCGAGTCCCGCGGTGTGGCCGCTGTACCTCGTCGCCGCCCTGTCCTCCGCCCTGGTCTCCGTGCAGCGGCCGGCGCTCGACTCGCTGTGGCCGCGGATCGTGGCCCATGAACACCTTCCGGCGGCCGCCTCGCTGAACTCCCTGCGGTGGACCGTGGGCGGGGTCGCGGGACCGGCCCTCGCCGGCGTCGTCGTCGCCTACGCGGGCCTCGGCTGGGCCTACGCCGCCGACCTCCTCACCTTCGTCGTGTCGGTCGCGCTCGTCGTGCGCATCGCCGCCTCCCCCGCCGCCCACGAGGCGGCGAAGCCCTCGCTCCGGGCGATCGCCGAGGGCGCCCGGTACGCCTGGAGCCGCAAGGAGCTCCTCGGCACGTACGCCGTCGACCTGGCCGCGATGTTCCTCGCCATGCCGCTCGCCGTGCTGCCGTTCCTCGCGGACGACCTCGACGCCGAGTGGTCGCTGGGCCTGATGTACGCAGCCGTTCCGGCGGGGGCCCTGGTGGTGAGCCTGACCAGCGGCTGGACCACGCGGGTGCACCGGCACGGCCGGATGGTGGCGCTGTCGGCCGCGCTGTGGGGGGCCGCGATCGCCGCGGCCGGGCTGGCGGGGAACGTGTGGCTGGTGCTGCTGTGTCTGGCGCTCGCGGGCGGCTTCGACATGGTCAGCGGCGTCTTCCGCGGGATCATGTGGAACCAGACGATCCCGGACGAGCTGCGCGGGCGGCTCGCCGGGATCGAGTTGCTGTCCTACTCGGTGGGGCCGACGGTCGGCCAGGTGCGCAGCGGCGGCCTCGCGGCCTGGCTGGGGGTGCGGACGTCCGTCTGGTCGGGCGGGGTGCTGTGCGTGGGCGCGGTGGGGCTGCTGGCGCTGTGCCTGCCCGGGCTGATGACGTACGACGCGCGCACGAACGCGCACGCGGCGCGGGTGCGCGCACAGCGGTCGGCGGCCGCGCCCGCCCTGGAGGGCTGACGGCGCGGCCGGTCAGTCCTGGTCCGCCGCACCGCCCGCCGTGCCGCCCGTGGGGGCGTCGTGCCACTTGGGGTCGTTCTCCCACTGGAGGTTGCGCTCGCGGGCGCTCTCCATGGCGTGCTCGGCCTCCCCACGTGTGGCGTAGGGGCCGAACCGGTCCTTGGCCGGACATTCCGGCCCCTCCTCGACCTTCTTGTGCTCCAGGCAGTAGTACCACTCGCCCGGCTTGCCGGCGGTCCGCTTCTTGAACAGGGGCATGACGGCTCCTCTCGCCATCGACATGTTCCCCCATGGCCGCTCGTTAGACTCACTGGCATGTCTGGCCAGTCGCTGCTCGTCCCAGGGGAGCTGTCCCCCACCCGTTCCGTTCCCGGAAACATCCGCCGCCCCGAATACGTGGGCAAGCCCGCGCCGACGCCCTACACCGGGCCGGAGGTGCAGACGCCCGAGACGATCGAGGCGATGCGCCGGGCCGGCCGGATCGCCGCGCAGGCCATGGCGGAGGCCGCGAAGCTGATCTCGCCCGGGGTCACCACCGACGAACTGGACAGGGTCGCGCACGAGTACATGTGCGACCACGGCGCCTATCCGTCGACGCTGGGCTACCGCGGCTTCCCGAAGTCCCTGTGCACGAGCGTCAACGAGGTCATCTGCCACGGCATCCCCGACTCGACGGTGCTGCGCGACGGCGACATCGTCAACCTCGACGTGACGGCGTACATCGGCGGTGTGCACGGCGACAACAACGCCACGTACCTGGTCGGGGACGTCGACGAGGAGTCGCGGCTGTTGGTGGAGCGGACCCGTGAGTCCCTCGACCGGGCGATCAGGGCGGTCAAGCCCGGCCGGCAGATCAACATCATCGGGCGGGTCATCGAGTCGTACGCCAAGCGGTTCGGGTACGGCGTCGTGCGGGACTTCACCGGACACGGGATCAACTCGTCGTTCCACTCCGGGCTGATCATCCCGCACTACGACAGCCCGCACGCGACGACCGTCATCCAGCCCGGGATGACCTTCACCATCGAGCCGATGCTGACGCTCGGCACCCACGAGTACGACATGTGGGACGACGGCTGGACCGTGGTGACCAAGGACCGCAGGCGGACGGCCCAGTTCGAGCACACCCTGGTGGTGACGGAGACGGGCGCGGAGATCCTCACCCTGCCCTGAGCCCGCCCGCACGGGCCGGCCGCCCCCGGCCGCCCGCCCCGCCCCCAGTGCCCGCTCTCCTCGGAGGGCGGGCTTTCCGTTCTCCGGCTAGGTTTTTACCGACCAGCCGTCGGAAAGGTTACCGACTGAGGGTCGACAAGACGTTGACCCAGGTTGCCGAACCAGGAAGATCGGGCGATGGACTCCTTCTCGACGGTCATCCGCACCGCGTCCCACGAGCAGCACACGCAGGCGGAGACCTCGACGTTCATGAGCGACCTGCTCGGCGGCCGGCTCGGCGTCGACGCGTACGCGCGCTACACCGAGCAGCTGTGGTTCGTCTACGAGGCGCTGGAGACCGGGGCCGAGCGGCTGGCGGCCGATCCGGTGGCGGGGCCCTTCGTCCAGCCGGAGCTGTTCCGGCTCGCCGCGCTGGAGCGGGATCTGGCGCATCTGCGGGGCGCTCGATGGCGGGCGGGAGTGTCGGCCCTGCCGGCGACCGCGGCGTACGCGGCACGGGTGCGGGAGTGCGCGCGGCGATGGCCGGCCGGTTACGTCGCCCACCACTACACGCGCTACCTGGGCGACCTGTCCGGCGGGCAGATCATCCGCGACAGGGCGGAGCGGACCTGGGGCTTCGAGCGCAAGGGCGACGGCGTGCGCTTCTACGTCTTCGAGGAGATCGGCAACCCGGCGGCGTTCAAGCGGGAGTACCGAAAGCTGCTGGACGGGGTGCGCGCGGACGATCTGGAGAAGCAGCGGATCGTGAGCGAGTGCAAGCGCGCCTTCGCGCTGAACACGGCCGTCTTCCGGGCCCTGGGCGAGGAGTTCCCGCTCTCGGCGTGAAGCGGCCGCGGGGGCGGACGGGCCGGGCCCCCTCGTTTCGCGCCGAGGGGGCCCGGGGCCGGGTCAGAAACGGTCGCAGTGCTTGCCGGCCCAGAAGATGTCGGCCGAGACGGTGTCGATCGCGCCGATGTACGGGCTGCAGACGCCTTCGTTCCCACCGAAGTGGTGGTGCTCGCGGGGTCCCTCGTCGGCGGTGGCGGTCGTCGCGCCGGCGGCGGCGAGGGCGAGACCCAGAACGGTTGCGGCCAGTACGGATCGGATACGCATGATGCTCCTCTCACGGGGCTGAGTGATCACGCCCAGAGGTCCCCGTTCGCTTCGCCGCACACACGTCCTGCCACCCGTACGGACCCACGGCGCTCGCCCGGAGGGATCAGCGCCGCTCCCGCACCCGTCAGCGCTCCAGGAACACCCGTCCGCCGATCTCCACCCAGCCGTACGGCTGGGGCGCCGTCAGGATCTGGGAGCCGGCGCCCTGGGTGATGTTCAGGGCGCGGCCGAGCTGTTCGGTGAGCAGGAGGGCCGCGGCGCCGGTGGCCTCGTCCTCGTCGATGCCGTCGTCCCGGCCGGGGAAGCCGCGGGCGCGGATGCGGCCGGCCGGCTCGTCCTCCCAGGCCCAGGCGTAGACCCACTCCCCCTTGGGCAGCACGGGCAGGTCGTCGACCTCGGCGGCCGTCGCGTACTGCCGGATCGTTCGCGGCGGGGCCCATTCCGCGCGCGCCTCGATCCAGGTGAACTCCCCGTCCAGGCGGGTGCCGGCGACGCCGGCCGGGGTGACGAGCTCGGGCACGTCGAGCAGCCAGGCGACGCCCACGCACGGGTGGCCCGCGAAGGGCAGGCGCGTGGCGGGCGTGTAGATGTCGATGATCCCGCGCTCGGGGTCGTCGACGAACACCGTCTCGCTGAAGCCGAGTTTCGCCGCGAGGGCCTGACGGTCCTCGCGGTCCGGCAGCACCGAGCCTTCGCGGACCACGCCCAGTTCGTTGCCGTAGCCGCCGTTCGGCGCACAGAAGACGCGGAGCACGTCGTAATCAGTCACCGGGAAATTGAAGCACCGCCCGGGCCCTGACCTCGGCCCCGTCGCAACGGCCTCAAACGGAATCTTTGAATCTCCTTTGACCATTCCTTGACGTCCTATTTGAGTCACCGTGATCGGGTCGTGCTCTTACAGCGTCTATGAGAGGTGAATCACGGCCTTGACGGGTATTACGCAGGTAAGCCTTGGATAAGTTAGGCCAGCCTCACCAATCCGTGTGAGCCCTGTCACGTGATTTTTCAGCCACCGCTGGGAGCCCGAATGCGAGCCGCCAGACTGTCCGTCGTCACTGCCGTAGCCGCCGCCACGGCCCTGACCGCCGTCACGGGGTGCACCTCCAAGAGCGACGCGAAGGACGGCGACCGGGTCATCGGCGTGACCGCCACCGACTCCACGTGCAAGACCTCCAAGAAGGAGATCTCCGCCGGGCACGTGGAGCTCGCCATCGAGAACAAGGGCTCCAAGGTCACCGAGGTCTACATCCTCTTCCCGGACGACCGCGTCGTCAGCGAGCGCGAGAACATCGGCCCCGGCACCAAGCAGCGGGTCACCGCCGAGGTCAAGGCCGGCGACTACGAGATCGCCTGCAAGCCGGGCATGAAGGGCGACGGCATCCGCCAGGCCCTGAAGGTCACCGGCGGCTCCGTCGCCCAGCGCGACCCCCGGCTGGACAAGGCCGTGGCCGCCTACCGCTCCTACGCGCAGGCCCAGGCCGACGAGACGCTGCCCAAGGTCGCGGCCTTCGTCGCGGCGGTCAAGGCCGGCAACGTCGAGGCCGCGAAGAAGGCCTACGCGCCCTCCCGCATCGGCTGGGAGCGCACCGAGCCGGTCGCGGAGTCCTTCGGCGACATCGACCCGAAGGTCGACGTCCGCGCCGACGGCCTGGAGAGCGGCCAGAAGTGGACCGGCTGGCACCGGCTGGAGAAGGCCCTCTGGCAGGACAAGAAGATCGGCGCCGAGGAGAAGACCCTCGCCGACCAGCTCGTCACCGACCTGACCGACTGGCAGAAGCGGGTCGGCAAGGCGGAGATCACCCCGACCTCCATGGCCAACGGCGCCAAGGAACTCCTCGACGAGGTCGCCACCGGCAAGGTCACCGGCGAGGAGGAGCGCTACTCGCACACCGACCTCGTCGACTTCAAGGCCAACGTCGAGGGCGCGCAGCAGTCGTACGAGCTGCTCAAGCCGGTCGCCAAGGAGAACGACGCGGCCCTGGCCACCTCGCTGGACAAGCAGTTCGCCGCGCTGAACGCGCTGCTGGACAAGTACCGCCCGAACACGACGTCGTACGAGTTCACCTCGTACGACAAGGTCGGCGCCGCCGGCCGCAAGGAGCTGTCGGACGCGGTCAACGCGCTCGCCGAGCCGCTGTCGAAGCTCGCCGCCGCGGTCGCGAAGTAGCCGGGAGGCACAGGACATGACGGAGTCGGAGACCAAGGCCAGCAGTCCGTCGCGGCGGTCGCTGATCGGCTGGGGCGGGGCCGGGCTCGCGCTCGGCGCCGCCGCGGCCGGCGGAGCGGTCGCGATGACCCGCACCGGCAACGACGTCGACCCGGCCGGCGCCGACACCGGCGCCGCGGTCGACTTCCACGGGGCGAACCAGGCGGGCATCGCCACGCCCGTGCAGGACCGGCTGCACTTCGCCGCGTTCGACGTGACGACCACGGACCGCGCCGAGTTCGTCCAGCTGCTGAAGGACTGGACCGAGGCGGCCCGCCGGATGACGTCCGGGAAGGCGGTCGGGGAGGGCGCCTACGGCGGTCTCCCCGAGGCGCCGCCGGACGACACCGGCGAGGCCCTGGGCCTCAAGCCGTCCCGGCTGACCCTGACGGTCGGGTTCGGGCCGTCGCTGTTCAAGAAGTTCGGCCTCGCCGACCGGCGGCCGGACGCGCTCGTCGACCTGCCCACGTTCGCCGGGGACGCGCTCGACGCGGCCCGCAGCAACGGCGACCTGTGCGTGCAGGCGTGCGCCGACGACCCGCAGGTCGCCGTGCACGCGATCCGCAACCTGGCCCGCCTCGGCATGGGCAAGGTGGTGATCCGCTGGTCGCAGCTCGGCTTCGGCAAGACCTCCTCCACCACGCCCGAGGCGCAGACCCCGCGCAACCTCATGGGCTTCAAGGACGGCACCCGCAACATCGCGGGCACCGAGACCGACCGGCTGAAGAAGTTCGTGTGGGTCGGCGAGAAGGACGGCCCGGAGTGGATGGTGGGCGGCTCGTACCTCGTCGCCCGGCGCATCCGCATGCACATCGAGACCTGGGACCGCACCTCGCTGCAGGAGCAGGAGGACATCTTCGGCCGGGACAAGGGCGAGGGCGCTCCGGTGGGCAAGGCGAAGGAGCGCGACGAGCCGTTCCTGAAGGCGATGAAGCCCGACGCGCACGTACGGCTCGCGCACCCCGACTCCAACCACGGGTCGACGATCCTGCGCCGCGGCTACTCCTTCACCGACGGCACCGACGGTCTGGGCCGGCTGGAGGCGGGCCTGTTCTTCCTCGCCTACATGCGCGACGTCGGCAACGGATTCGTCCGCATCCAGCGCAACCTCGCCACCGACGCGCTCAACGAGTACATCCAGCACGTGGGTTCGGCGGTCTTCGCCGTCCCGCCGGGCGTCCGCGACAAGGACGACTGGTGGGGCCGGACGCTGTTCTCCGAGGAGGCGTAGCCCGTGTTCTCCAACTACCTGATCGGACTGCGCGAGGGCCTGGAGGCCTCCCTCGTCGTCTGCATCCTCATCGCCTACCTGGTGAAGACCGAGCGCCGGGACGCGCTGAAGCCCGTGTGGGCCGGCGTCGCCATCGCGGTGCTCATCGCGATGGGCTTCGGCTGCGTCCTCGAATTCGGCTCCCAGGAGCTGACGTTCAAGGCGCAGGAGGCGCTGGGCGGCTCGCTGTCGATCATCGCGGTAGGGCTGGTGACGTGGATGGTGTTCTGGATGCGGCGCGCCGCCCGGCACCTGAAGTCGGAGCTGCACGGCAAGCTGGACGCGGCCCTCGCGATGGGCACCGGCGCGCTGGTGGCCACCGCGTTCCTCGCGGTCGGCCGGGAGGGCCTGGAGACGGCCCTGTTCGTGTGGACGTCCGTGCACGCGGCGGGCGACGGCACCCCGCGCCCGCTGATCGGCGCGGCGCTGGGCCTGGCGACGGCCGTCCTGCTGGGCTGGCTGTTCTACCGCGGGGCGCTGCGCATCAACCTCGCGAAGTTCTTCACCTGGACGGGCGGCATGCTCGTCGTCGTGGCCGCGGGCGTGCTGGCGTACGGCGTCCACGACCTCCAGGAGGCCGACTGGATCCCGGGCCTGACGGACAAGGCGTTCGACGTCAGCGACACGATCCCGCCGGACAGTTGGTACGGCACGCTGCTGAAGGGCGTGTTCAACTTCCAGCCCGATCCGACGGTCCTCCAGGTCACGGTGTGGCTGCTGTACCTGGTCCCGACGCTCGCGCTGTTCCTCGCCCCGGTAGGGTTCGCCTCCGGGAAGGGGAAGGTGAAGTCGCCTGATGACCAGGGAACGCAGCCTGACGACCGGAGTTCGCACGCGTCGAGGACTCCGCAGGCGTGACCGGTACGCACTCGTAGCGGCCTCGCTCACCGCCGTCTCGCTCACGGCGAGCGGTTGTGTGGTGGTCCACGGTGAGCGCGAGGTGCTCCCGGCGGCCACGCAGGGGGAGGCCGTGAAGGCGGTCGAGCAGTTCACGTCCGCCTACAACAAGGCGGACGCGGCGTACGACGTCTCCCTGGACGCCGACCACACCGCGGGCGCCCTCGGGATCATCGACGCGGCGAGGCTGAGGGCGGGCCGCGTCAACAACCCGAACGGCAACCCGCAGCACAAGCCGCTGGTGTTGTCGGACGTGAAGTACACGATCCCGGAGAAGCCGGGCTGGCCGCGCTGGTTCGTCGCCGAGGCGAAGGGCAACAAGGGCGGCGACGCGCACTGGTTGCTGGTGTTCACCCGGGCCGGTCTTTCGGAGCCGTGGCAGGCGACCTATCTGACGCTGGTGACGCCGGGCTCGGTGCCGACGTTCAAGAAGGACGAGGACGGGTGGGCCGAGGCCGTGCCGGCCGACACCGCCGAACTCGCCCTGGCGCCCGAGGACCTGAGCAAGGACTACACGTCGTACCTGCAGAGCGGCCGGGGCGCCTTCGCCGACGGCGCGTACACCAGCGTGCTGCGCGCCACCCGAAAGAAGAACGCCGTCAGGCCGGGCCTGGCCACCCAGTACATCGACCAGCAGCTGACCGGGGGCGCCTACGCGCCGCTGGCGCTGCGCACCGCGGACGGCGGGGCGCTGGTGTTCTTCACCACGCACCACTACATGAAGCAGACGGCCGCTGCGGGAGCCGCCGTGCCCACCCCGAACAAGAACGTGCGGGCGCTGACGACCGGTGAGATCAAGCAGTCCCTGACGATGGAGTTCGTCGCCACCGACGTCGCCCTGGCCCCCGCGAAGGGCGCGGGCGGCGGCAAGGTGTCGGTGCTGAGCCGCCTGGAGGGGCTGACCGCCGCCAAGGGGGAGTGAGGCCCTGCGGCCGCGCGCTCAGCGGCGGGTGGGCCAGGCCCCCGTCGGATGGTCCTGGTCCTGCCGGGAGTGGCGGGCGCAGGCGTCGGTGAGGGTCTCCAGCAGCGTCAGCGGGTCGGGCAGCGGATGCTCGGGACCGCGCAGCCAGTGGACGGTCGGGGCGTCGTCGCCGGGCAGACGCGCGGGCGGCACGAGGACGTAGGAGCCCCGGCAGTGCCAGCGCAGGCCGGGGTGCTCGTCCATGGTCTCGGGATGGCAGTCCAGCTCGCACGGCCACCACTCGTCCTCGTCCTCGGGGGTACCGCGGGTGAGGGTGAAGAAGAGCAGCCGGCCGTCGTCGCTCTCGGCGACCGGGCCGACCTCGACGCCGGCGTCGAGCAGCCGCTCCAGGGCCTGCCGGCCGGCCTCCAGGGGCACATCGAGGACGTCGTGCGTCATGCCGGTGGCGGTGATGAAGTTGGCCTGCGGCTGGTGGCGGGCCCAGCGCTCGATCTGGGCGCGGTCGGTGGTGGACTGCGTCTGCCAGGCGAAGGACACCGGGTGCCGGGCGGGGGTCGGACAGCCGACCCGGTCGCAGGAGCAACCGTAGCCGGGGGCCGGGTGCGCGGCGGGCGACAGGGGCAGTCCGGCTTCGGCGGCGGCCAGCAGCAGGGCCTCACGGTCGCCGTCGTCGGCTCCCTCGGAAGGGCCGCTTCCACGCAGCCACTCCGTAAGTCTTCCCCACAGTCCGGTCCGGCCGTCGAACTCCGCGCTCATCTGTCCCCTCGCCTCGGTGGTGCGGACAGCATGCCCTATGGTCGCATCATCCTGCGCATCGGGGGGCCCTAGCCCCGAATCGGGGCAGGTGGGGCGGGACGGGCCAGAGTGACCGATGTGACTCGGGCCGCCGCGGACGCGGTCACCGGGGCGCGAGGCCGTGGAGTGCGTAGTCGACGAGGGTGTCGGTGTACTCGTAGCTGATCGGTCCGGTGTGCTGCAGCCAGCGCTGGGCGAGCGGGGAGATGAAGAACTCCAGGGCGATGCGCAGGTCGAGGCCGGCCCGGACCTGGCCGGCCTGCTGGGCGGAGCGCAGCCGGTCGACGTACAGCTGGATGGACGGCTCCATGAGCGTGGCCGTGAACTCGCGGCTCACCTGCTCGTTGACCAGCCCCTCGGCGGCCAGGGCCCGGGCGGGCGCCTCGAACCGGGGGTCGGTCAGCTGGTCGACGGTGGCCCGCAGGACGGCCTTGATGTCGGCGGCGACGTCGCCGGTGTCGGGGATGACGTAGGGCTCGCCGCCCGTGCCGGCCTCCCGTGCCGCCTGTTCGCCGAGGTCCAGGAACGCCTCGAGGAGGACGTCGGCCTTCGAACCCCACCACCGGTAGATGGTCTGCTTGCCGACGCCGGCACGGGCGGCGATGCCCTCGATCGTGGTCTTCGGGTAGCCGGCCTCGGCGACCAGCGCGAGGGCGGCGTCGTAGATGGCGCGTCGGGACCGCTCGCTGCGGCGGGTGGTGTCGGGGGCCGGCTTTCGGGGCTGGGTGACCATGCTCCGACGGTACCAAGCGCATGAGACGGCACGTCTCGCGAACGGCCCGGACGGGCCGACGTGTCCCGGCGGGACTAGGGCCGACCCGCCAGGGCCTCGGCGGCCTCCTGCGGGTAGCGGACGCCGGTCTGCTCCCGGACGGCGTCCAGCGTCCGCATGACCGCGAGGCTCCCGTCGAGCGGGACCAGCGGGGACTCGGTCTCGCCGGCCCGCAGCGCCCGCATGACCTCGCGGGCCTCGTGCCGGAACGTGGTGCGCGGTCCGTCGGCGGGGTCGGCGGCGAACTCCTCGGGGTCGCGGCCGGCGCGGTGCAGGACGAGCCGGTCGGGGTGGAAGAAGCCGGACGGGATGTCGATGCGGCCGCGCGAGCCGGTGACGGAGGCGGTGGTCCCGGTGCCGCCGGCGACCGAGCAGTGCAGCGCGGCGAGCGCGCCGGAGTCCCAGGACAGGGCCAGCGCCGTCTGGAGGTCGACGCCCTCGGCGGACAGCACGGACCGGGCGGCGACGCCCGACGGTTCGCCGAGCAGGAGGTGGGCGAAGGAGACCGGGTAGACGCCGAGGTCGAGGAGGGCGCCGCCGCCCTGGGCGGGGTCGCGCAGCCGGTGCGAGGGCGGGAAGGGCCCCTCGAGGCCGAAGTCGGCCTGCACGGTGCGGACCTCGCCGATCGCCCCGTCGTCGACGAGAGCCTTGAGCCGGCGGATGACGGGGTTGCAGTACATCCACATGGCTTCCATGAGGAAGCGGCCGCCCGCCCTGGCCAGCGCGACGAGCTCCTCGGCCTCCCGCACGTTCAGCGTGAACGCCTTCTCGCACAGCACGTTGCGCCCGGCCTCCAGGCACAGGCCCGCGGCGGCGCGGTGCGCGGCGTGCGGGGTGGCCACGTAGACGACATCGATGTCCTCGTCGGCCGCGAGAGCCGCCCAGTCGCCGTAGGCCCGGGGTATGCCGAACCGTTCGGCGAACGCCTTGGCGGAGGCCTCGGTGCGGGAGGCGACCGCGACGACCTCGGCGTCGGGCAGGTCGATCAGGTCCGCCGTGAACGCGCCGGCGATGCCGCCGGTCGCCAGGATCCCCCACCGCACCGTGTCCGTCGTCATACCCTGCCCCGCCCTCGTGCCGTCCCGTCGGTGTGTTCGAGCTGAGAGCATAGGTGGCCGAGACGTCGGAGAGGGAGGGGCGGCACGTATGCCGGAGGGCGGGGCGATACCGGAGTTGTCGGCGGCGGCCGTGCCGTCGCCGCCGCGCGACCGGCGGCGGACCGGACTGCTCGTCACGCTCGTCCTGGGCGGGCTGACCGCCACTCCCCCGCTGTCGATGGACCTGTACCTCCCGGCGCTGCCGGAGGTCACCCGCTCGCTGCACGCGCCCGCCGCGACCGTGCAGCTCACGCTGACCGCGTGTCTGGCCGGCATGGCGCTGGGGCAGCTGCTGGTCGGTCCGATGAGCGACCGGTGGGGGCGCAGGCGTCCGCTGCTCGCCGGGCTGGCGGTCTACGTGGTGGCGACCGCCCTGTGCGCCCTGGCGCCGACCGTCGAGCTGCTGGTCGCGTTCCGGCTGCTGCAGGGACTCGCCGGCGCGGCGGGGATCGTGATCGCGCGGGCCGTCGTACGCGACCTGTACGACGGTGTGGCGATGGCCCGCTTCTTCTCCACCCTGATGCTGATCTCCGGGGTGGCCCCGGTGGTGGCGCCGCTGATCGGCGCGCAGATCCTGCGGGGGACGGACTGGCGGGGTGTGTTCGTGCTCCTCACGGCGGTCGGGCTGCTGCTGGCCGCGCTGGTGTGGACCAGGCTCCCGGAGACGCTGCCGGCCGCCGAACGGCACTCGGGCGGGGTCGGCGAGGCCCTGCGCTCGATGCGCCGGCTCCTGTCGGACCCGCCCTTCACCGGTTACCTGCTCACCGGCGGTTTCGCCTTCGCCACGCTGTTCGCGTACATCTCCGCGTCGCCGTTCGTGGTGCAGGAGATCTACGGCGCCTCCCCGCAGACGTTCGGGTTGCTGTTCGGCTTGAACTCGGTCGGGCTGGTGGCGGTCGGCCAGATCAACGGAAAGGTGCTGGTGGGGCGGGTTCGGCTGGACCGGGTGCTGGCGGTCGGGCTGTCGACCGTGGTGCTCGCCGCGACGGCGCTGCTGCTGATGACGACGGGCGTGTTCGGCGAGGTCGGGCTGGCCCCGGTGGCCGCCGCGCTGTTCCTGCTGATGTCCGCGATGGGCGTCACCCTGCCCAACGCGCAGACCCTGGCCCTGATGCGGGTCCGGCACTCGGCCGGTTCCGCGTCCGCGCTGCTGGGCACCTCCTCGTTCCTGATCGGCGCGATCGCCTCCCCGCTCGTCGGGATCGCCGGGGAGCGCACCGCCGTCCCGATGGCCGTCGTCCAGTTGACCGGGGCACTGGTGGCGGCGGCCTGCTTCGTGGTTATGTGCCGTCCCTGGAAGAACGCGGGGACAGAGGGAGCAGAGAGCTGAGCGCACCGAGACTGCGCGTCGACACGCCGGAGCGGGCGGGGCTGGACCCCGAGGAGACGCGGCTTCTGGTCCGCGACGTCGTCGACCTCACCGAAGGCGACCGCCCCTGGGCGGCCGGCGCCGTCGTGGTCGCCGGGCGCGGCCCGGTGATCGCCGTGGAGGAGGCGGTGGGCTGGGCCGTGCGGTACTCGGCCTACGATCCGGCGACCGACGCGGGCGTGGAGCTGCCGCCCGAGGAGCGTGTCGCCATGACCGTCGGCACGCCCTTCGACCTGGCCTCCCTCACCAAGCTGTTCACCTCGGTCGCGGCGGTGCAGCAGATCGAGCGCGGCACCCTCGGCATCGACGCCCTGATCGGCGCCTACCTGCCCGACTTCCGTGCGGCGGCCGCGCACGGCGTCACCGTCCGCCAGCTCCTCACCCACACCTCCGGGCTGCGTCCCGAACTGCCCCTGTACGACTGCGCGGACGACACGCAGCGGCTGGATCTGCTGCGCGCGGAGGCGCCGGTCGGCGAGCCGGGCGCGTACGCCTACTCCGACCTGAACATGCTGCTGCTCCAGCAGCTCCTGGAGCGGCTGACCGGGCGCACGCTGGACGTCCTGGTGCACGAGGGGATCACCCGTCCGCTGGGCATGACCTCGACCGCCTTCGGCCCCTGCCCGGGCGCGGCAGCCACCGAGGACCAGCGGCGGCCGTGGGCGAAGGCGGACCGGGGGATGCTGCGGGGCGTGGTGCACGACGAGAACGCGTGGGCGCTGGGCGGGGTGGCCGGTCACGCGGGCCTGTTCTCGACCGGCCGGGACCTGGCCGTGTTCTGCCGGACGCTGCTGGCCGGCGGTTCGTACGGCCCGGCCCGCATCCTCGGCCCGGATTTCGTGGAACTGCTGCTGACCCCGCCGGGGCTGGGCTTCGCGGTGGACCAGCGGTGGTTCATGGGCGAACTGGCGGGCGAGGGCGCGGCCGGCCACACCGGGTTCACGGGCACGTCCCTGGTCCTGGATCCCGCCACGGACACCTTCGTGGTGCTGCTGGCGAACGCGGTGCATCCGGTGCGCAGGACGCCGGACAGCGCGCCGCGGGCGCTGGCGGGAACACGGATGGCGATGGCGGTGCGGTGAGGCCCGGGGCAGGGGTCGGGGTCGGGCCCGGAGCAGGGGGCGGGGTCGAGGTCCGGCCCGGGGTGCGGTCGGGATCGACGCCGGGGCCGGGTCGCGGACCGGGACCTGAGAAAATCGCGGGGTGAACCTTTCCGTGTCCGCCGCCGAGGCCCTCCGCACCGCTCTCGGAGAGCTCCTCGACGGCCTGCCGCCCAAGCAGGCCGCTCTGGCCGTCGAGCGGCTCATCGCCAACTACCGGGGCGCCACCCCCACGGACGCGCCCATCCTGCGCGACCGCGCGGACGTGGCCGCCTACGCCGCGTACCGGATGCCGGCGACCTTCGAGGCGGTGCGGTCGGCGCTGGAGGCGTTCGCGGACGCGGCGCCGGGGTGGACGCCGGGCAGTCAGGTGGACGTCGGCGGCGGCACCGGCGCGGCGACCTGGGCGGTGAGCGCGACCTGGGAGGGGACGCGCCGGGTGACCGTCCTCGACTGGGCGGAGCCCGCGCTCGCCCTGGGCCGTGAGATCGCCGCGGCGAATCCGGCGCTGGCGGACGTCCGCTGGCAGCGCGCCCGCGTCGGTGCGGCGCTCACCCTGGAGGCGGCCGACCTCGTCACCGTCTCCTACGTGCTCAACGAGCTCGCCGCGCCCGACCGGGCCGCCCTCGTGGACGCCGCCGCGTCGGCCGCGCAGGCCGTGGTGATCGTGGAGCCGGGCACCCCCGACGGCTACGCCCGGGTGATCGAGGCCCGTGAGCGGCTGATCGCCGCCGGTTTCCGGGTCGCCGCGCCCTGTCCGCACAGCGCGGCCTGCCCGATCGTGCCCGGGTCGGACTGGTGCCACTTCTCGGCGCGGGTGAGCCGCTCGTCCCTGCACCGGCAGGTCAAGGGCGGCTCGCTGCCCTACGAGGACGAGAAGTTCTCCTACGTCGCCGCGGCCCGTTTCCCCGTCTCGCCCGCCTCCTCCCGGGTGGTCCGGCGGCCGCAGATCCGCAAGGGGCAGGTGCTCCTCGACCTGTGCGAGGCCGAGGAGCGGCTGAGCCGTACGACGGTGACGAAGAAGCACGGCGACCTCTACAAGGAGGCCCGTGACGCGGACTGGGGCGACACTTGGCCGCCGCGGTCCTGAACGGGACCGGCCTCAGGCCGGCTTGAGCCCCTGGTCGCCGACCTCCGTCACGAAGGACGCGGCGGTGGCGATCGGGGCGCCCGGGGTGGTGACGTAGGGGACGGTCCTGAAGTCGGCGCGCGCGGCGTCGCGGCCGAGGGTGACCGTCACGTATCCGCGCCGGCCGTCGTAGAACTTCAGATGCGGGTTGGCCGTCGTGTAGGTCTTCCAGTTCGACGGCTTCTGCACGCCGTCGCGGCCGCTGGTGATCGACGTGGCGACGATCTCCGTGCCGAGGGTCCGCGACGCCGGGTCGTCGAAGTCGTCCTTGACGTCGAAGGCGTACCCGACGTGCACGTCTCCGGTGAGGACCATCAGGTTGTCGACGCCGGCGGATTTCGCGCCGTCCAGGACCCGGCGCCGGGAAGCGCGGTAGCCGTCCCAGGCGTCCATCGAGAGCTTGGCGACCGGGTTCAGGTCGAGCTTGCGCTGCGAGAAGGTGACCTGCTGCGGGACGACGTTCCACAGCGCCCGTGACGTGCGCCAGCCGTCGACGAGCCACCGCTCCTGCGTCGCGCCGGTCATCGTGCGCGACGGGTCGTCGACGTCCGGGCCGGGCAGTTGGGCGCCGTCGCCGTAGGCCTGGTCGGAGCGGTACTGACGGGTGTCGAGCACGTCGAACTGGGCGAGGCTGCCCCAGTGCAGGCGGCGGTAGAGCCGCATGTCGGGGCCGGCGGGGAGCTGTGGGCGGCGCAGCGGCTGGTTCTCCCAGTACGCGCGGTAGGCGGCGGCGCGGCGCAGCAGGAACTCCTCCGGCGGGACGTCGTTCTCGGGGACGTCGTCGGCGTAGTTGTTCTCGGTCTCGTGGTCGTCCCAGGTGACGACGAAGGGGTGCGCGGCGTGCGCGGCCATCAGGTCGGGGTCGGACTTGTACAGGGCGTAGCGCAGGCGGTAGTCCTCCAGCGTCACCGTCTCGCGGTCGAAGACGTCGGGGAGGGTGCGGTCGGTGTACTTGCGGTTGTTGCCGGTCGCGTCGATCGCGTACTCGTAGAGGTAGTCGCCGAGGTGGAAGACCACGTCGACGTCGTCCTGGGCGAGGTGGCGGTACGCGGTGTAGTAGCCGTCGGCGTAGGCCTGGCAGGAGACCGCGGCGAGGGTGAGCGCGGAGGCCCGGGCCCCGGGGGCGGGCGCGGTGCGGGTGCGGCCGGTCGGGCTGGTCCACGCGCCGGTGCGGAAGCGGTAGTAGAGGACGCGGTCGGGGGCGAGGTGGGGGACCTCGACGTGGACGGTGTGCTGGAACTCGGGGTGCGCGGTGACGGAACCGCGTCTGACGATCCGCCGGAACCTGTCGTCGTGCGCCAGCTCCCAGCGGACGGCGACGCGTTGGGCGGGCAGCCCGCCGTCGGGCTGGTAGGGGGCCGGCGCGAGGCGGGTCCACAGCAGCACGGATCCGGGCAGGGGGTCGCCGGAGGCCACGCCCAGGGTGAAGGGGTCGTCCGCGATGCGCGCGGGGTCGAGTTCGGCGGCGGCCGCGACGCCGGACGCCGGCAGGTTCACGGCGAAGGCGAGGGCGGCGGCCGCGCCGGTGACGGTGAGGAAGCGGCGGCGGCCGATGTGGCGGGCGGCCTCGCGGAGTTCGGGGGCGTGCGGGGACGGGCGTGCTGCGGGTGTCATTCCGGTCCTCCCCTGGAAAATGGGTGCATCAGGCATTGGAGTGGTCCGGAACGACAGGGGGACGTCCCCCGCCTGGCGCGTACACAACAGTCGGATGGCGGACGAACACGTTCCGCATGCCGGGCCCTCCCGTACGCTGCGGGCCCATGGATGCGAAGACGAGGATCGCTGTCGTCACGGGCGCCGGTTCCGGCATCGGCCGCGCCGTGGCGGTCGAACTGCTGTGCGCGGGCTGGTCGGTGGCGCTGGCGGGACGTCGCGCCGAGCGCCTGGAGGAGACGGCGGCGCTGGCGTCCGCGGGCACCGGTCTCGCCGTGCGGACGGACGTCTCACGCCCCGAGGACGTGACGGCCCTGTTCGCCGCGGTGCGGGAGCGGTTCGGGCGGCTGGACCTGCTGTTCAACAACGCGGGCACGTTCGGGCCCGGGGGCGTGCCCTTCGAGGACCTCCCCTACGACGCCTGGCGCCACGTGGTGGACACCAACCTCAACGGGGCATTCCTCTGCGCGCAGGGCGCGTACCGGCAGATGAAGGAGCAGAACCCGCAGGGCGGCCGGATCATCAACAACGGCTCGGTCTCGGCGCACACGCCCCGCCCGCTCTCGGCGCCCTACACGGCGACCAAGCACGCCCTGACCGGCCTGACCAAGTCCCTCTCGCTGGACGGTCGGGCGTACGGGATCGCCGTCGGGCAGATCGACATCGGCAACGCGGCCACCGACATGACGGCGCGGATGCGGACGGGCGCGCTCCAGGCGAACGGCGAGACCGCGCCGGAGCCGGTGATGGACGTCGCCGACGTGGCGCGCACGGTGCGGCACATGGCGGAGCTGCCGCTGGAGGCGAACGTGCAGTTCGCGACGGTGCTGGCGACGGCGATGCCGTACGTGGGGCGAGGCTGACGAGGCCCGGAGCGCCCCGCCCGCCCCACGGATCGTCAACTCCTCAACGTGCACAAGCGGAATTTCCTGGTCCGCACCATTGCGGCTCGCGGTGGATCTATGCTCAACTCTTCTGCACAAGAGCTTCACACTTGGGGCACGAAAGTTCCGCAAGGCGGGACCGTGAGCCACACCGAGGGGGGAGGGGCAGCCGTCCCAGGGCACCGGGTGGGGGTGGACCTCGCACGGGACCGCGAGGTACGCACCGGGGCCTTGGGACGGCTGCCGCACCATCGCCGCGGGCGGCGACCGCCGCAGGCGCACCGTCACTTCGCGGGCGGCGCCCCCCGGCCACGCCGCCTGCGCAGGGCGTACGCCCCGCTCGCCGCCAGCGCGACCACTCCCCCGGCCCCGCCGAGCACGCCCCCGCCGCCCGGGCCGCCGTCCGCCGACGACGCCCGCGCCCCGGCGTGCGGCGCCGCTCCCGAGGGCGACGCCCTCGTCCCGCCCTCGCTCAGCGCCTCGACCAGCGTCCCCACCGCGTTGGCCGAACTCCCCTGCGCGAAGCCCCAGTCGAGCAGCGCCGCCGCCTCCTCGTAGACGGAGTTGCGGCCGCTCACCGAATGCAGCACGGTGACCAACAGGGTGCGCCCGGCGCGGGTCGCGGCCCCGACGAAGGTGTTGCCCGCGTTGCTGGTGTAGCCGTTCTTCACGCCGATCAGCCCCGGATACGGCGTCACCCTGTACGCGCCCGTCAGCAGCCGGTCGGTGTTCTCGATGGAGAACGTCCGCCCGCCGCCCGCCGGGAAGCGGGCGGTTCTGGTGGCGCAATGGGCACGGAAGTCGGCGTTCTTCAGGCCGTGCCGGGCGAACAGGGCGAGGTCGTAGGCGGAGGACAGCTGGCCCGGGTGGTCGTAGCCGTCGGGGCTGACGACCCGGGTGTCCAGGGCCTGCAGGTCGGCGGCCCTCGCGTGCATCTCGGCGACCGTCCGCGCGACCCCGCCGTTCATCCGGGCGAGCACCTGCACCGCGTCGTTGCCGGAGCGCAGGAACACGCCCTGCCACAACTGCTCGACGGTGTAGGTGACCCCGGCCCTGACGCCGACGAGGCTGGAGCCGGACGGGATGCCGGCCAGGTCGGCGTCGGTCACGGTGTGGCGCTCGGTCCGCTCGAACCTGCCCAGCAGGGTGTCCGCGAACAGCATCTTCAGCGTGGAGGCGGGCGCGACGCGCAGGTGCGCCCGGTGGCAGGCGAGCACCTCGCCGCTGTCGTGGTCGGCGAGCAGCCAGGCCCGCGCGGTCAGCTTCCGAGGCAGGCCGGCGCCCCCGTTCACCTGGACCCCGTCGGCCACCAGCCGCGCGCCGCCGACCACCGCCCCGGACGCGTCCGCCGGGCTCGCGGCGAGCGCGGCGGCGACCGGCGGCACGCCGACGGCGAGGGCCAGCAGGGAGCGCCGGGACTGCCACCGGGACGGGTCCGGGACCGAGGGCGCGGGCGAGGGCGTCACCGAGGGCGCGGGCGAATGCGGGAGCGAATGCCCGGGCGAATTCAGGGACGGGGGCGCATACGGGGACGGGGGCGGGAGCGCATGCGGAGACGGGCGCGAGAATGCGTGCACTGCGGGACCGTACAAGGGGATCAGGTGAAAAAGGAAGTCGCCACTCAACCCCTTTCACCTGGGAAAATCCCCTCCACAACCTGGGAATCAGCTGTCTCAGGCAATTCTGATCCGGCCCCTCGTATTCTCAGTTCTCCCACATCCTTTGCTCAGGACGACTCAAAGGTTCCTCCCTAGTTTGTGGCAGCGCCCACAGCGGGCGCCAAGAACCTGCGAGGAACGGGATGTTTGGCATCTATCTCAAGCGCGAACTCGGTCGGCGCAAGAAGGCGGCCCTGGTCATCGCACTGGGTCTGGCGCTCGGAATCGCCCTGGTCATCACCGTCAACTCGGTGTCGGCCGGCATGACACAGGCTCAGGACAAGGTCCTGCAGTCGCTGTACGGCCTCGGCACCGACATGACCGTCACCAAGGCCCGCACGGCGCCCACCGCGAACAGCTCCGGCGGCCCCCGGTTCGAGTTCGACGCCAAGGGCGAGGACGACGACGCGGAGCAGAGCTCCGACCGGGTGATGACGCAGGGAGGCCAGGCCCTGAAGTCCTCGCTCGTCGCGCAGGTCGCCCGGCAGAAGGGCGTGGCCGCGGCGGTCGGCGCCCTCACCCTGAACGTCACGAAGGTGGACGGCTCCTTCACCCAGGGCAAGGCGCAGAGCTCGACCGGCAGCGGCGGCAGCGGCCAGGGCGGCGGTCCCGGCGGCGGGGGCGGCGGCTCCACCGCGGTGCCCCAGGTGCAGGGCGGCGGCGCCTCCTTCGACGTGAACTCCTACTCCGTGGCCGGCGTCGACGTCACCCAGCAGGACCTCGGTCCGCTCGCGACCTCGAAGATCACGTCGGGCGTGACCTTCACCTCGGCGCAGACGAACGCCAAGGTCGCCGTCGTCAGCGCGTCGTACGCCAAGGAGAACTCGTACAAGGTCGGCTCCACGCTGACGATCTCCGGGACGAAGTACAAGGTCATCGGCATCGCGACGCCCGACAGCAGCGACTCCGCCACGGACCTCTACCTGCCGCTGAAGCAGGCCCAGACACTCGCCGACGCCGCGGACCAGGTCACCACGATCTACGTCAAGGCGACCGACTCGAAGCAGATCGACACCGTCAAGGCGACGATCCAGAAGAACATCTCCGGAACGACGGTCACCACCTCCGCCGACCTGGCCGAGACGGTCTCCGGTTCCCTCTCCACGGCCTCGGACCTGGCGACCAGCGTCGGCAAGTGGCTGTCGGTCGCGGTGCTCGCCGCCGCGTTCCTGGTGGCCGCGCTGCTCACCTCCTCCGCGGTGTCCCGCCGGGTGCGCGAGTTCGGCACCCTGAAGGCGCTGGGCTGGCCGAGCCGGCGGGTGACCCGGCAGGTCGTCGGCGAGTCCGTGGTCAACGGCCTCCTCGGCGGCGTCCTCGGCATCGGCCTGGGCCTCGCGGCCGCCTACGCGGTGACCGCCATCAGCCCGAAGCTGACGGCGGAACTCGGCAACACCGGCGGCGGTGGCGGCATGGGCGGCGGTCCCGGCGGCGGCGGTCCCGGCGGGCAGTCGGCGTCGAACACGATGGAGATCGCCCTGTCGGCCCCCGTCTCCGTCACCACGATCGGCCTCGCCGTGGGCCTGGCGGTCGCCGGCGGTCTGATCGCCGGCGCGATGGGCGGCTGGCGCGCCTCCCGGATGCGCCCGGCGGACGCTCTGCGCAGCGTCTCCTGACCCGCCCCCACCCACCGCACCCACCGCACCCACGCCAGAACGAACCCGGAGCACCCATGTACCACCTCACCGGCGTCACCAAGCGCTACCAGCGGGGCAAGGAGACGATCGACGCGCTGCGCGGCGTCGACCTCACGATCGCGGACGGCGACCAGCTCGTCATCCAGGGCCCCACGGGCGGCGGCAAGTCGACGCTGCTGCAGATGATCGGCGGCCTCGACCGGCCCACCGAGGGCAGCGTCGAGCTGGACGGCGTCGACCTCGCGCGCATCAGCGAGGCCAAGCTGACCCGACTGCGCGCCGAGAAGATCGGCATCATCTTCCAGTCGTTCAACCTCATCCCGACGCTCACCGCGCAGGAGAACGTCGAGACGGCGCTCGTCCCGCTCGGGGTGAAGCCGGCGCAGCGGCGCGAGCAGGCGGCGGAGGCGCTGCGCTCGGTCGGTCTCGGCGAGCGCCTGCGGCACGCGCCGGCCGAGCTGTCCGGCGGCCAGCAGCAGCGCGTGGCGATCGCCCGCGCGCTGGTGAAGAAGCCGAAGGTGCTGCTCGCCGACGAGCCGACCGGCAACCTCGACGAGGGCACCCGCGACGACATCATGGGCCTGCTGGAAGGCCTGTGGCACGAGTACGGGCTGACCTTCGTCATGGTCACCCACGACTCGTCGATCGCCCGCCGCGCGCCGCGCCTGGCCACCATCGAGGCGGGTCGGATCACGCTGACCGAGCAGGCGGTCGCCGGCTCCTGGTGAGCGTGCCGACGCCCGCCGACGCCCTGGCCCGAGGGGCCGTTCACCGCCTCCCGGGCGGACGAACGGCCCCGTCGGCCGTCCGTGCGCGGGCGTGAGCTCGGTGCGCCTGACGTCCGCCCGCTACGCCTGACCGGTCTCGAACCGGGAGATCCGGCCGTCGTCCTCGACCGTGAAGCTCCACCGGGTGCGCATCTCGCCCCAGGTGTCGTTGCGGTAGTCGGCGACGAGGGCGCGGCCGCCGTCGGACTCCTTGGTGACGTCCATGTGGCCGTGGGACGAGAAGATCTCCCGGTCGGCCCACTGGGCGAGGTCCCGGTCGGAGCCGTCGTCGGCCATGGTCGCGTCGGGCGTGAGGAGGCTGCGGAAGGCCTCCTCGTCGTGAGCGTTGACGGCGGCGACGAAGGCCCGGACGGCCGGGTCGCTGAGTCTGTCGGTCTGGATCGCCATAGCGGCCACACTCACACCGCCGGCCCGGCCCCGCCACCCGAACGGCGTCCAGGAGGGGCCGGGCGGGTGTGAGGGGTGCGACGGTGGAAACGCGTGGAGGGCGTGTTCCGGCTTGCTCTCGCTCGTATCGCTCGTATCCGCTCGTATCCACTCGTATCCGTTCGTTTCTGCTTTCTGCTCAGGGAGTCACCGTGACCTGTTACGACCGACGTGATCTGGGCCTGCTGCTGCTCCGGCTGGGCACCGGCGGAGTGCTGGCGGCGCACGGCGCACAGAAGCTGTTCGGCTGGTTCGGCGGCCACGGCCTGGAGGGAACGGGCCAGTTCATGGAGTCCGTCGGCTACGCGCCCGGCAAGGCCAGCGCCACGGCGGCGGGCCTGGCCGAGGCCGGCGGCGGCACGCTGCTGGCGCTGGGCCTCGCCACCCCGGCGGCCGGCGCCGCGGCGGCCGGCGCGATGGCGGGCGCGTCCGCCGTGCACACGCCCAACGGCTTCTTCGCGGCGAGCGGCGGCTACGAGCACGCGGCCTCCCTGGGCCTGGCCGCCGCGGGCCTCGCCGTCACCGGCCCCGGCCGGCTCTCCCTCGACCACGCCCTCGGCCATACGGTCGACCGCGGCTGGATGGTCCCGGCGGCGCTCGGCGCGACGGCGGCGGTCACGGCGGTGGTCGTGGGCCTGCGCAACCAGCGTCTGCGCAAGCGGGAGGAGGGCGAACAGGAGGCCCTGTTCGACGAGTGACACCGGGCCATAGCGGGTGTCCCGGGGCGTCGCGGGCGTCGCGTCCTCCCGAACGTCCCTGACGTCCCTGACATCCCGGTCGTCCCTGGCGTCCCTGGCGTCCCTGGCGTCGCGGTCGTCCCTGACGTCCCTGACGTCCCGGGCGCGGGCCCGCCATGTCGTGGCGGTGGGCGGGTGATGCGGGCGTGGCCTGGCAGGCTGCCCTCATGAGCACTCCTCCGCCACGCTCCGCCGCCCCTCGACACCGCCCGCAGTCGCAGCCCGCGCCCGCCCTGCTCCCGGGCCCCGACGACCTCTGGGCCACGGTCGACGCCCTGCGGGCCTGGCTCGACGACAACCAGCCGCAGGGCGGGCGCGAGGGTCTGCTGCTGCGCGTGCTGAAGCTGTCGGAGGAGGTCGGCGAGGTCGCCCAGGCGGTCATCGGCGCGACCGGCCAGAACCCCCGCAAGGGCGCCGACCACACCTGGGAGGACGTCCAGGCGGAGCTGTGCGACGTGGTCATCACGGCGCTGGTGGCCCTGCGCACGCTGACGCCGGACGCGCGGGCGGTGTTCGCGGGTCACCTGGCGCGGGTGGCGGAGCGGTCCCTGGGAACCGCGGGCAACCGGCCTGACCGACCCTCATGACCTGTGCCCGACCGCGAGCGGGCCGACGTGGCCGGCGCCCCAAACGTCAACTCGGCGCGCTGTCCGGCGAAGTTGAGGAACGCGGCCGTGCGACCGAGCCGAAGGCGTCCCCGTTCTCGGAACCGCCCGTCCACATTTCGCGTACCTCTGTACGATCACCGCACGCGAAGCGGGGGCGCTGAGGCGGAGGGGCGGGCATGGACGACAACACAGGCAGACACAGGACGACTTGGCCGCTGAGGGCGGCGGCGTCGGCGGCCGCGGCAGCCGTGCTGCTGGGCGGTTGCGGCACCGGGGACGACAAGGCGGCCGAGCCGAGCCCTTCGGCGTCGGGCCGTTCCGCGGCGCCGCCCGCGTCCGGCTCGCCCTCCTCCCCCGCGCCCTCGACTTCGGCGTCCTCCTCGGCGGGCGGCGGCACGGCGCTGACGCCGTTCGAGGCGGACCCCGCCGAGGTGCCCCGGACGAGGCGGCAGGCGGAGGCCCTGGTGCAGGCGGTCGCGCTGCAGCCGGAGGGCTGGGGAGCGGGATTCCGGGCCCAGCAGCCGGCCGCGAGCGCCCCCGGCACCGCCGCCGTGCTCGACGAGCAGTGCCGCTGGCAGCGCCGGCCCCTCCCCCGGGGCGTCCTGGCCTCGCTGTCGCGCTACAGCGAACGGCCGGGCGCCGACGGCAGGGGAAGGGTGAAGGTGACCGCGGCGGTCACCGTCCACGCCACGGTCGCCGACGCCGACGAGCAGTTGTCCACCACCCTGGAGGAACCGCTGCGCTGCCAGGAGCAGCAGGTCCGAACCGACGAGCGGATCGCCGGACTCATGTCGGCCGCCAGTCCCTACGGCCAGGGCGGCAACACCTACGCCGACGACTCGGTCGTGGAGATCGGCACCTACCGCACGGGGAGCAGCGAGCAGCCGTACCGCTGGCACGTCACCCGGCTCGGCACGGTGACCGTCGCGGTGTCGATCATGGGCGCCAAGGGTTACACGGCCGACGACTTGGTCCAGATCTCGTCGCCCGCCGTCAACAGGATGCTCGACCGCGTGAAGACCGAGCTCGGAGGGAAGAGCTGATGGAGCCGCTGCGTTCGTCCGATCCCGCGCGCGTCGCGGAGCATCGTCTGCTCGGCCGGCTCGGCGCCGGCGGCATGGGCGTGGTGTACCTGGCGCGCACGCCGAACGGCGCGTTGGTGGCGCTGAAGGTCCTGCTGGCCGAGTACGCCGAGGAGCCGGGCTTCAAGGAGCGCTTCCGTCGCGAGGTCGAGGTCGCCCGGCGGGTCGACAGCCCCTGGGCGGTGCCACTGGTGGACGCCGACGCGGACGCCGAGGCGCCCTGGCTGGCCACGGCGTTCGTGCCCGGCCCGTCGCTGGGCGAGGCGGTGGCCTCGTACGGGCCGCTGACGGAACCGGGCGTGCGGCTGCTCGGCGCGCGGCTGGCCGAGGCGTTGGGCGAGGTGCACCGGGCCGGACTGGTCCACCGGGATCTGAAGCCGGGCAATGTGCTGATCGCCCACGACGGGCCGCGGCTCATCGACTTCGGCATCGCCCGGGCGCCGGAGGACACGGCGCTCACCGCGACCGGCATGGTGGTCGGCACCCCCGGATATCTCTCGCCCGAGCAGGCCATGGGACCCGGCGGCGACGGCATCGGACCGGCGAGCGACGTGTTCTCCCTCGGCTGCGTCCTGGTGTTCGCGGCGACCGGCCGGGCGCCGTTCGGCAGCGGTGCGGTCGACGCCCTGCTGTACCGGGCCGTGCACGATCCGGCGGACCTCGACGGGGTGCCGACGGAGCTGCGCGAGGTGGTGGAAAGCTGCCTGGAGAAGGATCCGGCCCGGCGGCCGGACGCCGCGGAGCTGGTGCGGCGCCTGACGGCCGGGGGCGGTCCGCAGGACCGGGAGGCGTCCGGGTGGCTGCCCGAGCCGGTCACCCGGTTGATCGCCGAGCGGTCGGCGGCCGCACTCGCCCTGCCGGACATCGAGCACACCCAGGTCCCGGCCGCCGCGTCGGCACGACCGGACACAGCGCCCGAGGACGAGCTCCAACCCGCCTCCGACGTTCAGGACGCGCCCCCCGAGGGGGCTTCGGCCGGGCGGACCGCGCCGCCGGAGCCGGAGGACGCCCGCCCGGCCGGCCGACGCCGTTTCCTGCTGCTCGCGGGCGGGGCGGTGGCGGTCGCCGCGAGTGCGGGCACGGCCTGGTGGGCGGCGGCCCGGGACGACGACGCGAAGGACGCCGGTCCCGACGTCCCGCGGCGGCCCGTGCACACCATCGCCCTGCACGGCGACCTCAGCGGCCCGCAGCGGGAGACGGGCAGGGCCCAGGAGCGCGGACTGCGACTGGCCGTCGCGGAGTTCAACGCGCGCGGCGACGCCCCGTTCACCGTGAAGGTCAGGGCCGTCGACGACAAGGGCGATCCGGCGACGTCGGCCCGGCTCGCCGCGGAGCTCACGGACGACCCGGCTGTCCTCGCCGTCGTCGGGCCGACCACCGACGCCACGGCGCAGACGGCGCTCGCGAAGTACGACGCCGGGCTGCTGCCGGTCGTCGCCGTGTCCCCCGGCAGCGTCAGCCTCGTCATCCAGGGGTTCCGCTCGTTGCTGCTCGGGCGGCTGCCCGACTCGGTGCTGGCGGTGTACATCAGCAACTACCTTCGGGGGACCGCCGGTTCGCAGAAGGTCGGCCTCGTCGTCGATCGTCCCGCGGGCAACTACGGGACGGATCTGGCCACTTCCCTCAGCACTCAGCTCAGCAACGCACAGCAGCCGCCGGTGCCGGAAGTGGTCGGTGCGATGCGCCGCGACTTCGGCACGGCGGTGGACGCGGTGGTGTCCGCCGGCGCGGACTCCGTGTTCTTCGCCGGTCTGCCCGACCGGGGCGCGCTGATCGCCGCCACGCTGCGGGAACGCGCCTTCCAGGGTGCGCGGGTGTCCGGACCGGCGCTGCTCGACGGACGCTTCCTGACCGAGGCTCAGGAGGCCGCCGAGAACTGGGTGATGGTGGCGCCGGTCATCGACGCGACCCGCAAGCCCGAGGCGAAGAAGTTCGCCGCCGCCTATCGCGAGCGCTTCAAGGAGGCGCCGCCCCGGTACGCGGCGGAGGCCTACGACGTGACCGGGATGCTGCTCAAGGCCCTGTCCGGGCTGCCGGCGAAGAAGCGCACCCGGGAAAACCTGCTCGCGGCCGTGCAGACGGGGAAGTACGAGGGCGTCACGAAGGCGTTCGCCTTCCAGCAGACCGGCCAGATGGCCCGGACCGGCCTGATGGTCATCGACGGCACCGGCGGCTTCATCTGGAAGGTCGAGCAGGGCGACTTCGTGTACGGCGGCCCCGCGCCGCTCACCGTCTGATGGAGCCCCTGCGGACCGGCGACCCGTCCCGGCTGGGCCGCTACCGTCTGCTGCGGCGTCTGGGCGTCGGCGGCATGGGCGTCGTCTTCCTGGCCCGTGCGCCGGGCGGGGCGATCGCCGCGGTCAAGACGGTCCGTTCCTCGTACGCCGAGGAGCCGGGCTTCCGGGCCCGGTTCCGCCGCGAGGTCGAGGTCGCCCGGCGGGTGGACAGCCCGTGGGTGGTCCCGCTGCTGGACGCCGACGCCGACGCGGAGACGCCGTGGCTGGCGACCTCGTACGTGCCGGGCCCGTCGCTCGCCGAGACGGTGGACACGTTCGGACCGCTCGCCCTGCCCTCGGTGCGGGTGCTGGGCGTCCGGCTCGCCGAGGCCCTCGACGCGGTGCACACGGCCGGTCTGGTGCACCGCGACGTGAAACCCGGCAACATCCTGCTGGCCCCGGACGGCCCGCGCCTCATCGACTTCGGCATCGCCCGCGCGCCGGACGCCACGGCGCTCACCTCCAGCGGTGTCATCGTCGGCTCGCCGGGCTTCCTCTCGCCCGAACAGGCGCGGGCGCGCGGCGGGGAGATCGGCCCGCCCAGCGACGTGTTCTCGCTGGCGTGCGTGCTGGCGTTCGCCGCGACCGGGGTACGGCCGTTCGGCGGCGGCGGGGCGGCCGGCATGCTGCTGCGCACGGTCTACGAGGAACCGGACCCCGCCGCGATCCCGGACGACCTGGCCCCACTGCTGAGGGACTGTCTGCACAAGGATCCGCCGCGCCGCCCCACCCTCGCCCGCCTCCGCGAGACCCTCGGACAGCGAGCGGGAGACGCAAGGGAGGGGGGCGTAGGGCTGGCCACGGCCTCGGCCTCGGCCGAGCAGTCGGGCTGGCTTCCCGAGCCGGTCACCCGCCTGATCAACGACCGGTCCGCCGCCGTCCTCGCCCTCGGCGCCGTCGAGCCGACCCAGGTGTCCGCACCGGCGAACCCGGTGTCCCCGGACGCCGCGACGCTGACCGCCGTCACGCCCGCCCCGCCCTCCGTGCCCGGCGTCCGACGCCGCAGCATCCTGCGCCTCGGCTCCACGGCCGGGATTCTGGCGGCCGGCGGGGGCGGCGCCTGGTGGTGGAGCACCCGACCGGGCACGGCGACGACGCCTCCGTCCGGAGCGAGCCGCCCCCCACTGGTCGTCGCGTTCCAGGGCGATCTGACCGGGCCCCGGAAGGAGAGCGGGAACGCCCAGCTCAACGGCGCCCGGCTGGCGGTGGAGCAGGTCAACGCCAAGAGCGGCCACCCCTTCCGGCTGACCCTGCGCGGGCACGACGACGGCGGCGACCCGGCCCGCTCCACCGATCTCGCCGAGCGGCTGACGAAGGACGCCGGCGTCCTCGCCGTGCTGGGGCCCACGACCGACGCCTGCTTCCTCAGCGCCGAGGCCGCGTACACCAAGGCGACGATGCCCGTGGTGTCGGTCTCGGTGGACGTCGATCTCCCGGGCAGGTCGTTCGGCTACAACCAGTTCCGCTCCCATGCGGCGCTGCATGTCGAGAGGGAACTCCTCGCCGCCCCCTGCGTCCGCTACCTCAGCTACCACGTCGACGCGCGCAAGGCGTTCCTGGTGGACGACCGGGCGCAGGGCGACGTCGCCTGGAACCTGTGCGACCGGACTCAGCAGGCTCTGCGGAAGGCGGGCCGGGACGCCACGCTGACCAGCGTCCCCGCCGGGAAGATCGACTACGCGTCGCTGGCCGCCGCGGTGATGTCCGCGGGCGCGGACTCGGTCGTGTGCACGGGCGACGCGGCGCGGACCGCCGGACTGGCGTCCGCCCTGAAGGCCGCCGGATTCACCGGAACCCGTATGGCGACGGAGTCGGCCTTCGGTCCCGCGTTCCTCGCGGCCGCGGGCGACGCGGCGACCGGCTGGGTCTTCGCCACCTCCTTCGTCGACCCCACGGTCCGCCCGTCCGCCCGCGCGTTCACGGCCGCCTACCGCGCCCGGTTCGGCGCCGCCCCCGGCTGGTACGCGGCGGAGGCCTACGACGCCGTGATGTTCCTGGCGGAGGTCTGCACGAAGAACGGCGAGGCCGTGAGGGAGCGCGGCGCGATCGCCCGCAGGCTGAGAGAGGTCGCCCACACCGGCGTCACTCGCACCGTCAAGTACGAGGGGGGCTACGGCTACAACCACGACGCGATGTTCCTCTACCAGGTCGCCGACGGCCGGTTCCGCTACCTCGGCCAATATCAGGAGGCCGCGGTCTCGTGAAGCGCGGGGTTCGTCGTCGAGGTGGTCGGCGGTTGCAGGGATGCGGGGGTCCGGGGGTGCCCCGCATCGGCGTGCGCCTTCACTCCGCGTCGGCGACGACCGACCCGACGCGCTCGGCGAGGCCCGGGTCGCGTCGGACCAGAAGTGCCGCGTAGCAGACGGCGGCCAGCAGGGCGGCCAGCGCCGCGTACGGGAACCAGCTGTAGGGGGCGGGCTGTCCGGGCTTGGCCAGGTAGTACAGCGGGACCAGGACGGCGAGGGCACCGACCGCGGGCAGCACCAGATGCCGCACGATCCGGAACTCCTGGGGACGGTACCTGCGGTAGTACAGGGGCAGCGCGACGTTGGACGCGAGGTAGACCAGCAGGATCAGGATGGCGCCCAGACTCGAGGACTCGGCGAAGAAGACCACCGGGTTCATCTGACCGCCGTTCTCCCCGAGCACGTGCCCCAGACCCCAGCCGGCGATGATCAGCAGCGCGGTCGCGGCGAAGGTGACGATCGCGTTGTTCGGCGTGCGGCGCGTGGGGTGCACATAGCCGAAGAAGGACGGGAGCAGCCCCTCGCGTCCGGCGTTGAACACCAGCCGTGCCTGGGAGTTGATGCCCGCGATCAGCACACCGAGGGTCGAGGTGAGACCGCCGACGTAGGCGAGGAATGCCAGCGCGCCGAGCGTGTGCTGGGCGACGTCGATGAACGGGATCCGGGAGTCGCCGAGCCGCTGGACGTCGTAGCCGAAGCCGGTCACCGTGGCGTAGGAGAAGAGGATGTAGCTCACCGTCATGATGGCGACGGAGGAGAACACGGCGCGTCCGACGTTGCGCCGCGGGTTCTCCGTCTCCTCGGCCAGTGCCGCCGAGTTCTCCCAGCCGATGAACAGGTACACCGCCAGCGGGAAGCCCGCCGCGAGGCCCTTGACGCCGTGGGTGAGGTGCGAGGGCAGGAACGGGGCCGCGGAGAGTTCGCCGCGGTGCTCGACGAGCGCCGCGACCGAGACCACCACCAGCACGAGCATCTCCACGCCGAAGAAGTAGCCCGCCCACTTGGTGGACACCACGATCCCGCGCAGCATCAGCACCACCGACAGGCCGGTCAGCAGCAGCGTCCAGATGATCCACGGCAGGTCGACGCCGGTGTAGTGGTTCAGCGTGATCTGCATGAACCCGCCCGAGATCGCGATGACGGAGGCCATCGCGATGATGTAGCCGAGTCCGGCGAGCAGGGCCGTGGTCACCGCGCTGACCGGCCCGAAGGTCTTGCCCACGAAGGTGGTGAAACTGCCCGCCGAGGGGTGCGCCCGGGAGAACTCGGCCAGCGTGTTTCCGAACAGCGCGACGGCCGCCCCCGCCGCCACGATGGTCAGCGGGGAGGCGACGCCCGCGGTGGTGGCGAGGAAGGCGAAGCCGAAGAAGAAGCTCATGGCCGGGCCGACGTTGGCCATCGTGGCGGCGGCGATGTCCGCCATGCCGAGGACGCCGCCGCGCAACCGCTGGGGCGTGCCGCCGACGCGGCCCGCCGGCGACGACGGCCCGACAGATCCGGGTCCGGGGTCAGGCATGGCGACAGCTCCTTCTGACAGGTCAGCTCGGTTCGGCGTGCCGGTGTGCCTTCACCGCTCGTACCGCCGAATCCATCGCGCCGCGGGTGAGTTCGTCGAGCAGGTCGGCGTGGCACAGGTTGCGGGCCCGCACGACCGCGGGGTCCGGCGCGGGCCCCAGCAGGCACTGCCGGCCCAGCAGGTCGGCGGCGAACTCGCGGATCCCGGCGCCGCCGAGCGCCTGCGCGAGGTCGAGATGGAAGCGGGTCTCGAGTTCGAGCAGTCGTGCCGGGTCGTCGACCCGGTCCATCTCCTCGACCAGCGCCCGCAGCCCGTCGAGCCCGTCGTCCGGGAGTTCGCCCGCCGCGTGCGCGACGAGTCCGCACTCGAGCAGCAGATGGAAGGCGTCCAGTGCGACCGCCTCCTCCGCGTCGTGCATCGCGGCGACGACCGCGTCCCAGTCCGTCGCGACGAAGGTCCCGCCGGCCCTGCCCCGACGGCGGTCGAGCAGGCCGTCCTGGCACATGGCCTCCAGCGCGCGGCGAACGGTGATCTCACTGATCCCCAGCTCCTCGGCGAGGACGCCCGCGTCCGGCAGCCGGTCCCCCGGCGACACCGACCTCAGACGCACCCGCAGGGCGATCCGGGACCGGACGAGTTCCGCTCCCGTGGGGCCCCGGCTTGCCAGGACGCGCGTGTCCCAGCCGGTGTAGGGCCCGAACTTGCCCGCTGCATTCACCACGGCGCCACCTTAACGGCCTGCCGAGCGGGGTCACGGTGTGGTCCACAGAGGGCTCCCGGAAGGGTGGGTTCCGTGCTGCCCGAAAAATAGAGCAAGGTGAACAGTTAAACAAGTCTTGTTCTTTTGGATCGTACTGAACTAATTTCCAGAAGCCCTGGTCCGCACTCCCTCCATGGATGTCGAGATGACCACAACCGTCCCCAAAACCCCTCCCGCCGAGTCCGGCGAGTCCGGCGAGTCCGGTGGCCTGCAGGCCGGACTGAAGAACCGCCACCTGTCGATGATCGCGATCGGCGGTGTCATCGGCGCCGGCCTGTTCGTCGGCTCCGGCTCCGGCATCGCCGCCGCCGGCCCCGGCATCCTCGTCTCCTACGCGCTCGTCGGCGTCCTCGTCGTCCTCGTGATGCGGATGCTGGGCGAGATGGCCGCGGCCAACCCCACCTCCGGCTCGTTCTCCGCCTACGCGGACCGCGCGCTGGGCCGCTGGGCCGGTTTCACCATCGGCTGGCTGTACTGGTTCTTCTGGGTCGTGGTGCTGGCCGTCGAGGCGACCGCCGGGGCGAAGATCCTGGCCGGCTGGATACCGGCGGTCCCGCAGTGGGGCTGGGCCCTGATCGTGATGATCGTCCTCACCGCCACCAACCTGGCCTCGGTCAGCTCCTACGGCGAGTTCGAGTTCTGGTTCGCCGGCATCAAGGTCGTCGCGATCGCCGCGTTCATCGTGCTGGGCGGCCTCGCGATCTTCGGGCTGCTGCCCGGCTCGGACCACCCGGCCTCGGGCTTCTCCAACCTCACCGCACACGGCGGCTTCCTGCCGAACGGGCCCGGCGCGATCCTCACCGGCGTCCTGATGGTCGTCTTCTCCTTCATGGGCAGCGAGATCGTCACCCTCGCGGCGGGCGAGACCGCCGACCCGCGGGCCGCCGTCACCAAGGCCACCAACAGCGTGATCTGGCGGATCGCGGTGTTCTACCTGGGCTCCATCCTGATCGTGGTGTCACTGCTGCGCTGGGACGACCCGGCGATCCTCAAGGACGGCTCGTACGTCGCCGCCCTGAGCTCCATCGGCATCCCGCACGCCGCGCAGATCATGAACACCATCGTGCTGACCTCGGTGCTGTCCTGCCTCAACTCCGGCCTCTACACCGCTTCGCGCATGGCGTTCTCGCTCGGCCGCCGCAGCGACGCCCCGGCCGCCTTCGGCCGGACCACGGGCCGCGGCGTCCCGCGTGCGGCCATCCTGGCCTCGGTCGTCTTCGGCTTCGTCGCGGTCGCCTTCAACTACCTCTGGCCGGACACGGTCTTCCAGTTCCTGCTCAACGCCTCCGGCGCGATCGCCCTGTTCGTCTGGCTGGTGATCTGCTTCTCCCAGCTGCGGATGCGCAAGATCATCGAGCGGGAGACGCCGGACAAGCTGGTCGTCAGGATGTGGCTCTACCCCTACCTGACCTGGGCGACCATCGCCCTGATCACCTTCGTCCTCGGCTACATGCTGACCGACACGGCCGACGGCGGAGGCCGCGACCAGGTGGTCCTGTCCACGGCGGTGGCCGCAGCCGTGGTGATCTTCGCGGTACTCCGCGAACGGTTGTCGGTCAGGAAGAGGACCCAGCAGACGTCCGACACGGCTCCCCTGACCTGACGTTCGGCCGCGGACGGGACGGGACGGACCGGCACCAGTGTGAACGCCGTCCCGGCCCGTCCCGGCCCGCAGAACAAGCACGGCGAGTCTGCGGGAAGTCCGGTGCCGACACGCGCACCCCGTGGACATCACGCGCGATGCCCCGCCGGAAAGGTCCCGGCGGGGCATCGCGTCAGCCCGGCCTGCTCGGCAGCACCGCAGACGGGGAGCCGCGCCACCCGGAACCGACGGCCGCTCCCCCTTCACGACGGAACGGACGGATCTCCGTCGATGACGACGACCATCGATCCCGACCCCTCGGCCAGACATTCGTGTTCAGGGAAGTGGTCCACGTGGAGATGGCCGTCCCGATCCGCCTCCGCGGCGAAGCCTTCGATGTTGTCCGCGAGGAGAGCCAGAGCCTCCGGTCCGCCACGTATGTCGAGCGTTTCACTGTCCTCGGACGAGGTGATCAGGACCTTCCCGCTGACGAGTCGGATCCTCATCCACGACAAGGACCTGCTGTACGGGAACGGCCGCGAGACCTGCTCCAGAGAGATCTCCCCCTGTCCGCTCCGCAACTCCCGCCCCAGGGCGAGTAGCTCGGTGCGAGTTCCGGAGAGCTCCAGCTCCCCGGTCGGGTCACCGCGCAGGACCTTCACCGACACGTCTCCGTTCGTCTCCGACGGACCGTGGTCGCCGGGCCGGACCGTGGACGGACCGAGGTCGTCGACCTGATCGAGCACCAGCGAGTCCGTGCGGCCATGGCCGATGCCCCGGAGGAAGCGGCAGACGAGTCGGGCTGTACGCCGGGTTCTGTGCCGAGGGGTCTCGCGACGTCCTCGGTGACGGCCATCCATCTAGGGCCGGCGTTGCCGCCGGCCTCGTGCGGTCTACCCGCGGACTCGGGCGGGCAGCCCTCGAACGTCCGCGCAGAAACACCGGGGTGTTTCCTTTTGACCTTGCTCCGGGTGGGGTTTACCTAGCTGCCCAGGTCACCCTGGGCACTGGTGGTCTCTTACACCACCGTTTCACCCTTACCGGGGGCCGGAGCCCTCGGCGGTCTGTTTTCTGTGGCACTGTCCCGCGGGTCACCCCGGGTGGCCGTTAGCCATCACCCTGCCCTGTGGAGCCCGGACGTTCCTCGGGAAGCCCCTAAGGGGACTCCACGCGGCCGTCCGCCCGGCTCGTCTGCCGTGCCGACCATGTTACCGGGCGCGCACCGCGCCTCGGTCCCGCCGTCGCCAGCACCGAGCCGGCCAGGATCAGGGTGAAGGCGGTGACGATCGTCACGCTCAACGGCTCGTCGAGGAACAGGGCGCCCGCCGCGACCGCCACGGCCGGGTTGACGTACGTGATGACCGTGGCGCGGGTCGGACCCGCCTCCCTGATCAGCTCCATGAAGGCGACGAAGGCGACGGCCGTGCAGATGACGCCCAGGCCCGCGAGGGCCAGCAGAACGGTGGTGGACGGGATCGACGTGGGGCGGGTGGCGACCGCTGCCGGGGCGTAGACCAGGGCCGCGAGGGCCAGGCAGGGGGCCGTGAGGTGCAGGGAGGGGACGTCCTTGAGGTGGCGGGCGGCTATCAGGGGGGCCGTCGCGTAGCCCAGGACCGTCAGCAGGACCTCGGCGAGGGAGCGCGCGTCGCCGCCGGTGAGGTGCGGGACGGTCAGGACGGCGACGCCTGCGAGGCCGAGCGCGAGGCCCGCCACCCGGCGTACGCCCAGCGTCTCCGTGTCGCCGAAGAAGCGGGAGAGGGTCACGCCGACGATCGGGACGCCCGCGATCAGCAGGCCGGCCGTCGAGCTGGACAGGTGCCGTTCCGCGTCGGTGAGGGTGAACCACGGGCCGATGATCTCGATGACCGCGAAGGCCAGCATGGGCTTCCAGTGCGCCCTCACCGCCCGGGCCAGGCCTCGTTGCCGCAGGGCGAAGGGGAGCAGGAGGGCCGCTCCCAGCGCACATCGGGCGAACACGACCACGGACGGCGAGAGGCCGTCCTGGCCGTCCACCGCCACTTTGATCATCAGGTAGGGGACGCCCCACACCACGCCCATCAGGGAGAACAGCAACCAGCCGCGTGCAGTCATACGGGGAGTGTCGGCCGGGACCCGGTCACGCGTCTTGAACGCTGTTGCGGTACGCGGCCGGGGTCACGCCCAGGACGCGGCGGAACCAGCGGGTGAGGTGGGCCTGGTCCGCGAAGCCGACCAGGGCGGCGACCTCGGCGGGGCGCAGCCCGGACTCCAGCAGGGCCCTCGCCCGGCCCACCCGGTACTGGGCCAGCCAGGCGTACGGCGGGATCCCGGTCGTCGTGCGGAAGGCGCGCAGGAGTTGGTAGCGGGACAGGCCCAGATCGGCGGCGAGGTCGGCCAGGGAGGGCGGGGTGCGGAGTTCGTCGGCGAGGCGGGCGCGGACGGCGCGCGCGATGTGGTCGGCGCCGGGGATCGTGTCGCACACCGGGCGGGCCGTGGAGTGGCGTCGGGCCAGGGCAGTCAGCAGCCAAGGGAGCCGGGACTCGGCCTCCAGCGGGTCGGGGCAGACGGTCAGGTCCGTGTGGGCGCTGCGCAGGGCGGCGGCGAGTTCGGGGTCGTCGAGGAGGGGCTCCCGGAAGTGCGGCACGCCGCCGAGGGTGCCCTCGGCGAGGAGCCCGGGCGCCGCGTACAGGGCGCGGTAGGCGTAGCCGCCGGTGGGTGTTCCGGGGCCGCCGGTGTGGGTCTCGCCGGGGTCGAGGACGACGATGGAGCCGGGGCCGGGGCGGACGCGGCCACCGCGGTAGTCGATGACCTCGGAGCCTCCGACGCACACGCCGACGGTGAACTCCTCGTGCGCGTGCGGGGCGTAGACGTGCTGGTCGAAGCAGGCGGTGAGCAGGTCGAGCGGCGGACCGCAGCGGCCCAGCCGGGCCCTGGTCCACGACGCCTGTTCACGCTTCGCCATCCGTCCCCCTGTGTGCTCCTACGGTCGCAACGTCTTCAGGCCCCGGTTCCATGCCGCCGCGAGGTCCGCGTCGTCCGGAAAGCGTCCGTGGATCTCCAGGATCACCATGCCGTGGGCGAAGGCCCAGACCGCGCGGGCGAGGTCCAGGTCGCCGCCGCAGGCTCGCATCAGGGGCGTCGCGGCCCGGTCCTCGAGACCGGCGGGCAGGGCCGGGCGGGGCAGTGGACGCTCCGTGGCCAGGCAGTACAGGTGGGGGTGGGCCAGCGCGTACGTCCGGTAAGCCTCCCCCAGGGCCGCCAGCGACCCCGGCTCGCGCTGCTCCGCCGCCTCCATCGCCGCCGCCGACTCCTGCAGCATCTGTGCGATCAGCTCCACCTCGACGGCGTGCTTGTCGGGGAAGTGCTTGTAGAGCGAGGGCGCTTTGATGCCGAGGTGGTCGGCGAGGGCGCGCATGGTGAGTGCGGCGGGGCCGGCCTCCTCCAGGAGGGTCCGGGCGGCCGCCGCGATCTCGCGGGCCCTCGGGGTCAGCCGGTCGGGCAGCGGCCGGTCAGTCACGCTGGAAGCCCTCCTTGGTGCGCAGTCCGTAGCCGAAGGCGCGATCGTACGAGATGTGCGCGAGCCAGCCGCACAGGGCCGCGAAGAGCGGGGCCCAGGCGAACGGGCCGACGGTGTAGAGGGCCATCAGCGCGAGCGGGACGAGGGCGCGGTGCATCGCGTTGTAGTACGGCACCGCCCGGGGCGCCAGCTGACCCTTCGCGAGGCGCGGCGCGTCGTCGAGGGCGACCAGGAAGGTCAGGTCCGGGGCGATGAAGAGGGCGAACGCGAGGGTTCCGGCGAGCCAGCCGTGGTTGACGGCCTCCAGCACCGCGAACGCCGACCAGAACAGGGCGTTCGCCAGCCAGGCCGTGCGGCGGACGAGGCCGAGGGCGGAGGTGGTGCGCGGGCTCGTCCTGCGGGTGCGGGTAATGCGTGCGCGGATCTCGCGTGTGCTGGTCCCGCTCGTGCCGGTCCCGCATGTGCTGGTCCCGCATGTGTTGGTCCCGCGTGTGTTGGTGGTGGCCGTGCTCATGACTGCCTCCCGGGCGGCTACTGGGCTAACACTGTTAGCTCGATGCCATGACCGTACGGCTAACACTGTTAGCCGTCAAGGGGGTGGCGTATCGCGGGGTGCCCGAAACCCCTCCGGCGGAAGGGCGGGCGGCGGCCGGGGGTCCAGGTCCGTCCGGGGGCACGCCGTACGCTGTGGCCGCAGAGCTCGATGTGAGGAGATTTCCCGTGCTGGTCCTGCTGCCGCCCTCCGAAGGCAAGGCGTCCTCCGGGCGTGGCGCCCCGCTCAAGCCGGAGACCCTGGCCCTGCCGGGGCTCGGCGCCGCCCGCGAGGCGGTTCTCGAAGAGCTGGTCGAGCTGTGCGCGGCCGACGAGGACAAGGCCCGCGAGGTGCTCGGACTGAGCGAGGGGCTGCGCGGCGAGATCGCGAAGAACACGGAGCTGCGCACCGCGGGCGCCCGGCCGGCCGGGGAGATCTACACGGGCGTCCTGTACGACGCCCTCGGTCTGGCCTCCCTCGACGCGGCGGCGAAGCGGCGCGCGGCCAGGTCGCTGCTCGTCTTCTCGGGACTGTGGGGCGCCGTCCGGGTGACCGACCGGATCCCGTCCTACCGCTGCTCGATGGGCGTGAAGCTGCCCGGGCTGGGGGCGCTGGGCGCGCACTGGCGCGCGCCGATGGCGTCCGTGCTGCCCGAGGCCGCCGGGGAGGGGCTGGTGCTGGACCTGCGGTCGTCGGCGTATGCGGCGGCGTGGAAGCCGAAGGGCGAGGTCGCGGGGCGGACGGCGAGCGTGCGGGTGCTGCACGCGCCGACCCGGAAGGTCGTCAGCCACTTCAACAAGGCGACGAAGGGCCGGATCGTGAGGAGCCTGCTGACGGCGGGGATCGCCCCCAAGGGTCCGGCGGAGCTGGTGGAGGCGTTGCGGGACCTCGGGTACGTGGTGGAGGAGCAGGCGCCGGCCCGGCCGGGGACCGCCTGGACGCTGGACGTGCTGGTGGACGAGGTGCACTGAGGGACACCGGCCGGCGGGCGGCTTGAGGAACACGGGCGGCCCCCGGAAAAAGGCTCGTTGCAGCATGCGCAATGACCTTTGCGCGTGTTGCACGGCCCGGGCAGGATGAGGCGCATGACCTCACCCCTGCCCTCGCCTCCGGCTGCCTCGGTACTGGATCTGGCCCCGGCTCCCGTGGTGCCCGTGGTGGTCGTCGAGGACGCCGCCGACGCCGTGAGGCTGGCGCGGACGCTGGTGGCGGGCGGGCTGCCCCTGATCGAGGTGACGCTGCGGACCCCGGCCGCGCTGGACGCGATCCGGGAGATCTCCGGGGCGGTGCCGGAGGCGGTCGTCGGGGCCGGAACGGTGATCACTCCGGAGCAGGTGACGGCGTGTGCGGTGGCCGGCGCACGGTTCCTGGTCAGTCCCGGCTGGACGGACGCCCTGCTGACGGCCATGCGGGCGTCCGGACTCCCTTTCCTGCCCGGCGTGTCGACCACGTCGGAGGTCGTGGCGCTGCTGGAGCGGGGGGTGCGGGAGATGAAGTTCTTCCCGGCGCAGGCGGCGGGCGGCACCGCCTATCTGCGGTCGCTCGCCGGGCCGCTGCCGCAGGCCCGCTTCTGCCCGACGGGCGGGATCGGCGTCGACAACGCGCCGGAGTACCTCGCCCTGCCCAACGTCGGCTGTGTGGGGGGAAGTTGGATGGTCCCGCCGGACGCGGTCGCGGCCCGGGACTGGCCGCGGATCGAGCGGCTCGCCCGGACCGCCTCCGCCCTCAGGACCGCAGGTGGGACGTGTCGTTGAACAGGCGGACGCTCGCGTTGCCGTCGCGGTAGTAGGCCACCGCCGACAACGACGCCGCCGACAGCTCCATGCGGAACAGTGACTCGGGCGGTGCTCCCAGGGCGAGCCGTACGAACGTCTTGATCGGGGTCACGTGGGTGACCAGCAGGACCGTCCGCCCCGCGTGGGCCGCGACGAGCCGGTCGCGGGTGGCGGCGATCCGCTTCGCGGTCGCGGCGAAGCTCTCGCCGCCGCCGGTCGGCTCGGCCTCGGGGTCGGCCAGCCAGGCGTTCAGATCGTCCGGGTAGCGCTCGCGGACCTCACCGAAGGTCAGCCCCTCCCAGGCGCCGAAGTCCGTCTCGATCAGCCCGTCGTCGACGGTGACCTCCAGACCGAGGCGGGCGGCGACGGCGCCGGCGGTCTCCCTGGTGCGGGCGAGCGGGGAGGCGAGGATGTGCTGGACGGTCCCGCGCCGGGCGAGCGCGGCGGCCACCCTCCGGGCCTGCTCCCGGCCGACGTCCGAGAGGGAGGGGTCGGTGCCGCCACTGCCGGAGAACCGCTTCTGCGGGGTGAGCGGCGTCTCGCCGTGCCGCAGCAGGACGAAGGTGGCGGGCGCCCCGAGATCGGGGGCGGAGCCCCAGCCGACGGAGGGTGCGGCGCCGGGGGCGCCGGAAGAGCCTGAGGCCTGCGCAGCGGCCTGGGGCTGCGCGACGGGCTTCGCCGCAGCGTCAGCGGGTGCCGGGCCGGTGACGGCGCGAGCGGCACGCAGATCGGCGGCGGCGGGTGCGGAACGCGTCGCAGGCTCCGCGCCGGGTTGCGCGAGGTCCTGGTCCACGGGCTCCGCGCCGGGTTGTACGGGGTCCTGGACCACCGGCTCCGCGGCGGGTCGCGCGCCGGCTCCGGCCGTCGTATCCACGCCGGTTTGTGCGCCCACCCCCGGGGTCGCATCACCGGACGGTGCAACAGCCTCCGGGGTCGTGTCACCGGACCGTCCGACGGCCTCCGAGGGCGCGTCACCCGACCGTCCAACAGCCTCCGGGGCCGCAGAAGCAGACCCTGCAACGGCCTCCGAGGGCGTGTCACCGGACCGTCCGACGGCCTCCGAGGACGCATCACCCGACGACCGTCCAACGCCCTCCGAGGACGCGTCACCGGAAGGCCGTGCGGCAGCCTCCGTGGGCGGTGTGTCACCGGGCCGGCGGGCGCGGGTCAGCGCCTCGCGGGCCCTTGCCGCGCCAGCGGTGGCGTCGCCAGGGGGGCCGGACGGCTCAGGAGCGGCCGGGGCGGCGGCGGCACGGGGGGCGAGCGCGGCCCGCGACGCCCCGGCGTCCCACTGCTCGCCCCGCTTGCCGGCGTCCATCGCCTCGTTCGCGAGACGGTCGGCGTGCTTGTTCTGCTCGCGCGGGATCCACTCGTAGGCGACCTGCCCGGGCGGGAGCACCCGGGCGGCCTCCGCCGCGAGCGGCTTCATGTCGGGGTGCTTGATCTTCCAACGGCCCGACATCTGCTCGACGACCAGCTTGGAGTCCATGCGGACGCGCACCCTCGCCGACGGATCGAGCTCGCGGGCGGCCCGCAGGCCGGCCACCAGACCCCGGTACTCGGCCACGTTGTTGGTGGCGACGCCGATGTACTCGGCGCGCTCGACGAGCGTCTCCCCCGTCACCGCGTCGATCACCACGCTGCCGTAGCCCGCGGGCCCCGGGTTGCCCCGTGACCCGCCGTCGGCCTCGACGATGAACTCCCTCACGAAGCAGACCCCTTGAGCGACTGCGGACCGGGCTACAGACCGGACTCGGACGTACGTACCAGGATCCGACGGCAGTTCTCGCACCGTACGACCGTGGTGGGCGCGGCCGCGCGGATCTCGTTGATGTCGGTGATCGCCAGCTCCTGGCGGCAGCCCTGGCAGGTGCGCTGGTAGAGCTTGGCCGCGCCGATGCCGCCCTGCTGCTCGCGCAGCTTGTCGTAGAGCTTGAGCAGTTCGGCGGGGATGGCCCCGGCGATGACCTCGCGCTCCTTCGTCACCGTGGCCGCCTCGCCGTCGAGCTCCTCGAAGGCCGCGTCGCGGCGCGCGGTGGCGTCGTCGATCTTCCCCTGGACGGAGCCGACCCGCTCGGTCAGCTCGGCGACCCGCTCCTGCGCGCTCTCGCGGCGCTCCATGACCTCCAGGACGACGTCCTCGAGGTCGCCCTGGCGCTTGGCGAGGGAGACGATCTCCTTCTGGAGGTTCTCCAGGTCCTTCGGGGAGGTGACGGCCCCGGAATCGAGCCGCTGCTGGTCGCGGGCGGCGCGCTGACGCACCTGGTCGACGTCCTGCTCGGCCTTGGTCTGCTCGCGGGCGGTGTCGCCCTCCTCGGTCTGCGCGGCCACGAGGAGGTCGCGCAGCTGCGTGAGGTCCTTGGTCAGCGAATCGATCTCGGCGTGCTCGGGCAGGGACCTCCGCTTGTGCGCGAGCTGCTGGAGCCGGACGTCGAGGGCCTGGACGTCGAGGAGTCGGATCTGGTCGGCGGGCTCGGCGTTCAGTTGGGGGCTCCCATTGAGCTAGAGGTGGTGTCGGACGCCGCGTGGGCGGTCCAGGGGTCGGTGACCGTACGGGAGACGTGGACCCTCAGGCCCCATCCGTTCCGTTCGGAGATCTCGTCGAGCTGGGCGGCGGCCAGCTCGCACCAGGGCCACTCGGTGGCCCAGTGCGCCGCGTCGAGCAGCGCGAGAGGACTTTGGGCGCGGGCCTCGGACGCCGGGTGGTGGCGCAGGTCCGCGGTGAGGAAGGCGTCGACGTTCGCGGCCCGGACCTGCTCGAAGAGGCTGTCCCCGGAGCCGCCGCTGACGGCGACGGTCCGCACGAGCGCCTCCGGGTCGCCGGCCACCCGGATGCCCTGCGCGGTGGCGGGCAGCCGCTCGGCGGCGCGGGCGGCGAGTTCGCGGACGGTGATCGGGTGGTCGAGTTCGCAGACGCGCCCGAGGCCGCGTCGCCCTTCGCTGTCGCGCGGGTCCGGCACGAGCGGGCGGACGACCCGTAGGTCGAGGGCGCCGGCGAGGGCGTCGCTCACTCCGGGATCGGCGGTGTCGGCGTTGGTGTGGGCGACGTGCAGGGCGATGTCGTTCTTGATGAGGGTGTGCACGACACGGCCCTTGAAGGTGGAGGCCGCGACGGTCGTCGTCCCGCGCAGATACAGCGGATGGTGGGTGACGAGCAGATCGGCGTCGAGCTTCACGGCCTCCTCGACGATCTCCTGGACGGGATCGACGGCGAACAGGACCCGGGAGACCTCCTGCTCGGGATCGCCCACGACGGTGCCGACCGCGTCCCAGGACTCGGCCCGCTCGGCGGGCCACAGGTTCTCCAGCGCGGCGATGACTTCAGACAGACGGGGCACGAACAAAAGGCTACCTGCCCCCTCTCCCACCCTGTACCGCCAGTACCGGCACCTTCCCGGAAGGGGCTTCCCGGGGCCCCGGGGAGGAGGCGCCCGTCGGGGCGGGGCGATGCACACCCGTTCCACGGACCTCGGGCGAATCGCTTCTGCACCACTCTTACGAGGGAAGAAGACTGCTCGTCGGTCCCACGCCCGCGCGTGCGAAAACTAGCTTCGTCACCGGAGGTGACGGAACGATGACGATGCCGGCCTGTGCGACCGAGCCCGCCGCGGCGGACGGCGAGGTCCCCGAGCGCACACCGCACGGGGACTGCGTGATCACGGCGAACGGTTCCTACGCCGCGCGACTCGCCCAGGACGGCGACTCCTGGTTCCCGGAGCGCTGGACGCTCGACGGCCCCGAGCCCTACGCCGTGCCGCTGCCCGGCAACCAGCCGGAGGAGCCCGGCACGGAGGTGCACCCGATGGCCGACGGGCGGGTCCTGATCCGGCGGTGGACCGACGGACGGCACGCCTTCTCCCTGCTGTACCCGACCGGCCCGGGCACGGGCGAGCTGCCCCTGGGCGCCGTCGAATGCCCGGACGAGGGCACCCGGCTGCACCTGCTTCCCCCGGCCCCCTGCGGCGAGCGCGCGTACGCCCTCGCGGTCGGCCCGTTCACGACGACCGTGTGGCTGGTCGCGGGCGGCTCCTTCGGACCCGAGCACCTCGCCGAGATCCCCGGCCGCTGCTCGGGCGGGGTGTGGCTGGACCGTACCGGCCGCATGCTCGCGCTGGACCGCGAGGTCGCCGGCCGGACCAAGGCCGTCGTGGTGGACCTGGAGCGCGGCGGCGAGGTGTCTCCCCTGCTGCAGATCACCGCCGACAGCGACGACCGTCTGCTGCTCGCCGACCTCGACAGCGGCCTGCTGCTCATCGGCTCGGACGCCCCCTCGCCGGGAGAGACCCGCCTGGGCTGGGGGGTCCTCGGCAGCACGCTGCCGGTCCGCTTCCCGGAGTGCCTGCGACTGCCCGACCTCGCCCTCGCCCCCTTCGCGATCCAGCCGGGCCAGATGCTCGCGCCGGAGGCCTGCGCGGTGGCGCTGCGCATCGACGGCCCCTTCGGCGCCTGGGTCGGCGTCTGGCGTCCCGCCGAACGGCGGCTGCACCAACTCGCGGCGCCCGACGGGTGGTTGGCGGGCAGCGGGCTGTGGACCGCGGACGGGGTGCTGCGGCTGCCGTACGCCACCGAGGCCGAGCCCTGCGGCGTGGCGTCGCTGTCGGCGGCGGTCGCGCCCTCGCCCGAAGATGTCGCCGAAGCAGCCGCCGAAGCCGCCGCCGCGGACGCCGCGCTCTCCGGGGAACCGGCGGAACCGGCACCCCGCGCCGCTCGTCCGATTCCCCTCCAACAGGCCCCGCTCGGTGGCCTTGTAACGAAGTAGCTGCGGTTGGCGTGGCCGCCTGGATCCGTCCCTCGGTGTGCTGGATAAAATCACCCGGCTGTAAAGAATGATCATGTTGACGGGGTGAACTTTCCGATGAGCGACGTAACCACGATGCAGCCGCTGTCCGCCGACTCCCAGGAGACGGCCGGTCGCGGCCGGCACCGGGGCCCGGTCTCGTCCCACGACGGCGACTCGGCTCCGCACGGCCGGCATCGCAAGCCGGCCGAGAACAGGACCGAGGACAGGGCCGAGACGGCTGTCTGACGGCAACGCCGTACCCCGAAGGGGCTCCGGTCGTCCGTGGACGACCGGAGCCCCTTCGCCTGCCCTGCCCCGCCCCGCGCGGGAACGACTCCCCTGCGCGCCCCGTCCCTGATGCGACTGCTATTCCCGCCCCTGGCCCTGCCCGTGACCGTGCCCATGTCCCTGCCCCTGACCTCGCCGCAGCCCCAGTACCTCCGCCGCCGCGAACGTCTCCCCGGCCGGCCGCTGCGCGAAGTGCGCGCCGAGGACGGCGTCCAGCTCGTCGAAGGTGAACGTGTCCTCCTTGCTGTCGAACTTGGCCTGGACGCGCGGGCGTTCGACGACGGCGACCATGCCGCCGTGCACGACGAACAGCTGTCCGTTGACGCACGCGGCGGCCGGCGAGGCCAAGTAGCCGACCAGCGGGGCGACATGCTCGGGAGCGAGCGGATCGAGTCCGTCTCCCTGCGGCCCGGAGAGACCGGCGAAGACGTCCTCCGTCATCCGGGTCCGGGCTCGCGGGCAGATGACGTTGGCCGTCACCCCGTACTTGGCGAGCGCGAGCGCCGTGGAGGTCGTCAGTCCGACGATCCCGCCCTTCGCCGCCGCGTAGTTGGGCTGCCCGGCCGAGCCCGCCAGGAACGCCTCCGACGAGGTGTTCACGATCCGCCCGTACACCGGCGCGCCCGACGCCTTGGACCGCTCACGCCAGTGCGCTGCGGCGAACCGGGTCGTGTTGAAGTGCCCCTTCAGGTGGACCCGCACGACCGCGTCCCACTCCTCCTCGGCCATCGAGAAGACCATGCGGTCGCGCAGAATGCCCGCGTTGTTGACCAGCACGTCCAGCGTGCCGAACTCGGCGATCGTCGACTCGACCAGCCGACGGGCCTGCTCGAAGTCGGCGACGTCGCCGGTGTGGGCGAGCGCGGTGCCGCCGGCCGACCGGATCTCCCGCGCCACCTCCTCTGCGGGAGCCGCCGACGCCTCGCCCGAGCCGTCCCGTCCGGGCTGCCCGAAGTCGTTGACCACGACGGCCGCGCCCAGCCGGGCGAGCTCCAGCGCCTCGGCCCGGCCGAGCCCGCGACCGGCGCCGGTGACGATCGCCGTGAGACCTTCCAGCGGAAGAGACATCGGCGGCCTCAGATCTCTATGCACGTTCGGAGCGCGGCCCCGGTACGCATCTGGTCGAGCGCCTCGTTGACCTCGGCGAGTGCCACGCGGTGCGTGATCAGGCCCGACAGGTCGATGCGGCCGGCCCGCCACAGGGCGATCGTCCGCCCGTAGGAGGTCAGGACGTCCCCGCCGCCGTACATCGAGGGCAGGATGCGCTTCTCGTCGAAGAACAGCTCGAACATGTTGAGCTGGAGGTGGTCGTCCATGGCGCCCGCGCCGACGACGACGAGGGTGCCGCCGCGCCGGGTGTTCTCGTACGCGGTGCGGGCGGTGGCGGAGCGGCCGACGACCTCGAAGACGTAGTCGAACCCCTCGCCGCCGGTGACCAGTTGCTTCGCTCCGGGCAGTTCCTCCGGCGAGACGGCCTTCGTGGCGCCGAAGCTCAGCGCGGCCTCCCGCCGCGAGGCGACCGGGTCGACGGCGACGATCTCGGCGGCGCCCTTGAGCCGCGCGCCCTGGATCGCGGAGATGCCGACGCCTCCGCAGCCGATCACGGCGACCGACGAACCGGCTTGCACGTCGGCGGTGTTGATCGCGGCGCCCAGGCCCGTCGTCACCCCGCACCCGATGAGCGCGGCGATGTCGAAGGGGACGTCGTCGGGGATCGGGACCGCGCATCCCGCGTCGACCACGACCTCCTCGGCGAAGGTCCCGGTGCCGGCGAAGCCGAACACGTCCCCGCCGGGACGACGGAAGTTGGGCGTGCCCGCGTTCATGAACCCGGCCAGGCACAGTTCGGTCTGGCCGCGCCTGCAGGCGGGACACGCCCCGCAGGCCGGCAGCCAGCAGACGACGACCCGGTCGCCGGGCTTCACCCGGGTGACGCCCTCCCCGACCTCCATGACCTCGCCCGCGCCCTCGTGCCCGGGCACGAACGGCGCGGGCTGCGGCAGCACCCCGCCCATGGCGGACAGGTCCGAGTGGCACAGCCCCGTGGCCCGCACCCGGATCCTGACCCGGCCGGGGCCGAATCCCACCGCCTCGACGTCGTCGAGGACCTCCAGCTTGTCCTGACCGATCTCGTTCAGTACGGCTGCCCGCATGGTGCGGCTCCCCTCGGATCCCCTCGGATGCTGCGGTTCTGGAGGTGTTCAGGAGTGTTCGACGAGCGTGTCGGCGAGGACGGGTGCGTCGTCCCGCTGCACGGCGCTCACGGCCACCCGCACCGCCCCTTCCGCGCGCCACATGCGGATGCGCAGGGTCTCCCCCGGGAACACCACCCCGGCGAACCGGGTGGAGTAGGAGCGCACCCGGGTGACGTCCCCGTCGAGCAGGGTGTCGACGACGGCCTTGAGCGTGATGCCGTAGGTGCACAGGCCGTGCAGGATGGGCCGGTCGTACCCGGCGAGCTTCGCGAACTCGGGGTCGGCGTGCAGCGGGTTGTAGTCGCCGCAGAGGCGGTAGAGGAGGGCCTGGTCCTCGCGGACGGCCCGCTCGACCTCCTTGTCGGGATCGCCGGCGGGCGGTTCGAGCCGGGCGGACGGGCCCCGGTCGCCGCCCCAGCCGCCTTCGCCGCGGACGAAGATCTGGGCGTCGTTGGTCCACAGCGGCCCGTCCGCGTCGGCGACCTCGGTGCGCATGACGAGGACGGCGGCCTTGCCCTTGTCGTACACGGCGGCGATGCGCCCGGTGGCGGTCGCCCTGCCCTCCGCCGGGAGGGGGCGGTGGATCTCCAGGCGCTGGCCGCCGTGCAGGACGCGGGCGAGGTCGACGTCGACGCCCGGCATGGACAGTCCGCTGATCACACCGGGCGAGCCGGCGCCCGCGACGGTGGCGAAGCTCGGCAGGACGTGCAGCCGGGACTCCAGCGTGTAGCGCAGTTCGTCGGGGTCGGTGGCCGGGACGCCCGCGCCGATGCCGAGGTGGTACAGCTGGACGTCCCGGCGGTTCCAGGTGATCTCGCCGGTCCGTGGTTCGGCGGCGAGCGCCTTGGCTGCGTCGATGGGCATGGAGCTCCTGATCGCTCGGATCGATCGGTTCGATCACATCGTTTCGTTCGGAGACCTCGGCACGGCCGTCCGCACCGATCGGCCGCACCGAGGTCGCGACGGGGCCGCGGAACCCGTACGAGCCAGAACAGATCTAGAACGCGTTCCAGTGCGGCGACCCCCTGTATAGCCCAGCCCCCGATACTTGTGAAGACGACTGACGGTATGTCAGAAACCGTCGCCGGTGACATTTGTCCCGGCCGGGTGCGTACATCCGGACACTGCCGCGGACCGGTCCGCAACCGTAGCGTCGGAGACAGCCACACCACCCGCAAGCGGGGGGTCCGCGAGCACGGAAACGGGGGACGGGACCATGACACGGTCGACGGAATCGACAGGTGCTACAGGGGCGACAGGATCAAGAGGTTCGTCGGGGAAACGGGGGCGCCGTCAGGGGTGCCGCAGGGCTGCCTGGCGCTCGGCATTCCGGGAGGCACGCGAGCAGCGGCCGTCCGGGAAGAGCGACGAGGGGCGCCTCACATCCCGGTACAGGGACGTCTGCACAGCGCGGCCCGGCGCCGTGCAGCAGGCCGCCCAGCACGTCACGCAGCAAGCCGGACAGGTCCCCGAGGACCCGGGGCCGCCCGCCGGCGCCTTCTCCCTGATGCCGTGGCTGCTGATGGGGATGGGCTCCATCTCCAACCTCTTCCACGGCGAGACGCCCAACCCGTGGATCGGCGGCCTCGGGCTGATCACGTTCAACTCCCTCTACATCTACGTCGCCGTCCGCGCCTTCGTGAGGGAAACCCGTCAGGCGACCTCCACCCGGGTGGCGCTGGCCCTGATGGGCCTGGTGACCTGCTCGCTCGCGCTCGCCTACGGCGGCAGCTGGCTCCTGTTCCTCCCGCTGTTCGGCCTCGCGACGGGCGCGGTCCTGCGCGGGCCCCAACTGCGCACCCTCGGCACGGTCGTCGCCGTCCTGGCCGGCGCGGTCGCCTGCTTCCGCGACGGCTGGGACGGCCTCACCATCGCCTATGCCACCTGGATCTCGACCATGGTGACGGCCGCGATCCTGTCCCTCTCCGAGGCCGTGCGGGAGCTGCGCGCCGCCCGCGAGGAGCTGGCCCGCCGGGCCGTGGAGGAGGAGCGGCTGCGCTTCTCCCGCGATCTGCACGACCTGCTCGGCCACACCCTGTCGGTGATCGTGGTGAAGTCGGAGGCGGCCAGGCGGCTGGCGCCGCGTGACATGGACGCGGCTCTCGCCCAGGTCACCGACATCGAGGCGGTCGGCCGTCAGGCGCTGACCGAGATCCGGGAGGCGGTCACCGGCTACCGCGAGGGCAGTCTCGCCGGCGAGCTGGACCGGGCCCGCTCGGCACTGACGGCGGCGGGCGTCGAAGCGTCGATGACCCGGTCCGGGCCGCCGCCGGACCCGCAGACCTCGGCCCTGCTGGGCTGGGTGGTGCGCGAGGCGGTCACCAACGTCGTCCGGCACAGCGGCGCGACGCGCTGCCGGATCACCGTGACGGCCGCGCCGGAGCGGGTCCGGCTGACGGTGACGGACGACGGCCGCGGCACGGGCGCCGGCGACCGCTGCGCGCAAGGCGGCGGCACCGGCCTGACCGGCCTGCACGAGCGCCTGGCGACGGCGGGCGGCGCCCTGACGGCGGGCCCGGCCCCACACGGCGGCTTCACGGTCACGGCAGAACTCCCGACAGAGCCGCCGCCGGAACTCCCGACGGACGCGGGCGGGGACGCGACCGGGGACGGCGAGAGGGACGGGGGCGGCGATCGGGCCGGAGACGGGGACGGCGACCGGTCCGCGCACGGGGGCAGCGACGGGGACGGCGACCGGGCCGCGCACGGCGAAAGCGACGGCGATCGGGCCAAGGCCGGAGACGGAGCCCGTCTCGGGGGCGGTGAGGCGGAAGCGGGGTTGGGGGAATCGGAGGCCGCAGACACGGCGCCGTCCGTCGCCGTCGGCCCTAATCTTGGCCCGTGAACGAGATGCCGGGCCGGCCGGTGAACGAGATGCCGAGCGACCGTCGCCCCGCCAAGTCGATCAGGGTGCTGCTCGCGGAGGACCAGGGCATGATGCGCGGGGCGCTGGCCCTGCTGCTGGGGCTGGAGCCCGACATCGAGGTGGTCGCCCAGGTGGGCGCCGGGGACGCGATCGTGGACGCGGCGCTCGTCCACCGCCCGGACATCGCGCTCCTGGACATCGAACTGCCCGGCATGAGCGGCCTGGACGCCGCCGCCGAGCTGCGCGAGCAGGTACCCGACTGCCGGGTGCTGATCCTGACCACGTTCGGCCGCCCCGGCTACCTGCGCCGGGCGATGGAGGCCGGGGCCGCGGGCTTCCTGGTCAAGGACGATCCGGTGGAGGAACTGGCGGCAGCGATCCGCCGGGTGCTGACCGGCGAGACGGTCGTCGACCCGGCGCTGGCCGCGGCCGCGCTGAGCGCCGGCCCGAACCCGCTCACCGGCCGCGAGCGCGACGTCCTCAAGGCCTCCGTCGACGGCGCGACGGTCGCCGACATCGCCGCCAGGCTGCACCTGTCGGAGTCCACGGTCCGCAACTACCTCTCCTCCGCCATCGGCAAGACGGGCACGCGCAACCGCATGGAGGCGATGCGGGACGCCCGGCAGAAAGGCTGGCTGTAGGGGGCCGGACCGGGCGGTGGCATAGTGCCGGGATGCCTTTACCGATACCGGCATCGATCCCGAGGCGTCCCCCCAGCCGCGAGACCGCCCTGGCGGTGGCGCTCGCGACGGCTCTCGCGGCCGTGCTCATGGCCGTGTTCGCGCCGGCGCCCGCCGCGGCCGGGGACGCCGCCGGTGCCGAGGGCGCCGACGGCGCCGGCCGGGTCGTGATGCGGTTCGAGACCGTGAAGACGTTCGTCATGTACAACGCCGACGAGGGGGCCAGGGCGACGAACGACGACTTCCACGTCCCGGTCTTCGTCGAGCCGAGCGAGGGAGGCGAACCGGCGCGCAACGTCACGGTCGTCGTGGACGCGTCGGGGGTGGAGGGCGTGGCCCGGCTCGGGGGCGGGGGGATGTGCGAGGGCGACGGTCCGGTCTTCACGTGCCACTACGGCGACCTGCAGAACGGCGACGGCGAGAGCTATGACCCGCTCGTCCTCCTCGGCGTCGACGGTGTCCGTCCCGGCGCCGCCGGGACGGTGACGTACACCGCGACCGCCGACAACGCGGCCACCGTGACCGGCACCACCCGGATGACCGTCGGCGGTCCGACGCTGTCCGCGCCCGGCCAGGAGAAGGGCGTGAGTGGGCTGGCCCCGGGGAAGCCCGCGACGCTGACCCCGAGGGTCGCCGACAACACGCGCTTCCCCGCGGAACACGGCGTCGCCGTGCAGGTCGACGTGTCGGACGGCATCACGCTGACGGCCCGGCACAGCAACTGTTTCTACTCGGGGCCCTCGCCCACCTCGGCGTGGTGCACGTTCCCGGCCGAGGTCGCCCCGGGCGCGGCGTACCGCACGAGCGCCCCGCTGGTCTACTCGGTCACGCGGCCCGACGCAACGGCCGGTGAAGTGACCTACACCTGGTCGTCGGCTCCGGTGAAGCCTGCCGGGCACACCGTGCGCGGCAGGGGAGCGCCGCTCACGCTGGTGCGCACCGCGAAGCAGGGGTTCGACGACGGCCACGGCAGGGTCGGCGTCACCACCACCGTGCAGGACGACTACCGCCCGGTGACCTCGGCCGTGCGGGGCCGGGTCGGCGACACGGTGAAGGTCCGGCTCGGGGTGGAGGACCTCGGCCCCGGCCGGCTGCGGAACGACGACGAGCCGGGCCGCTTCGAGGTGGTCCCGCCGGAGGGCACGACGGTCACTTCCATCCCGTACCGCTTCGAGGAGGACGGCGGGCGGTGGGCGTGCGACCGGCCCGGAAAGCCCGGCGGGGCGTTCGTCTGCGAGATCGGCAACGACCGCTTCCACGAGGTGCGGCACGAAGGAGGCACGACCGCCGTCGACTTCCACATCCGCATCGACCGGCAGGTCCCGGGCGCGAAGGGCGTCATCCGTACGTACAACCCGTTCGACCGCACGCCCGGCAACGACGTCGCGGCGATCCCGCTGGAGGCCTCCCCCGCCCCGCCGTACCGGTCCGTCCTGCGGCCCGCCGTGCTGGTGCCGGCGACCCTGGTCACCGCGGCGGCCGTAACGGCGGCGGTGGTCGTGCGCCGACGCCGCCGTCACGGCCGCCGCGGCCCGCACCCGGCCTGACGCGGCCCCGGACCGGCCCGGGTCTCTCGGCCGGCCCCGGCTTCACGACCGTCCCGGCCCGTCGGCGGCGGTCCCGGAGCTTCGGCCGGCCCGGATCCTCGGGTGGCGGTCCCTAGATCCCCGCGCCCGTGCGCCTCAGCACCCGCAGGGAGCCGGTGTCCGAGACCTCCGTGAAGGCCCCGGACTGCAGGGCGCGCAGGTAGACGCGGTAGGGGGCCTGGCCGGTGAACTCGTCGACCGGGTCGGGGAACACGTCGTGGATGACGAGGAGCCCACCCTCGGCGACATGCGGCGCCCAGCCCTCGTAGTCGGACGTGGCGTGTTCGTCGGTGTGGCCGCCGTCGACGAAGACGAGACCGAGGGGCGAGTTCCAGAACGCGGCGATCTGCGGCGACCTCCCGACGAGGGCGACGACGTGCTCCTCCAGGCCCGCCCTGTGCAGGGTCCGGCGGAAGGCGGGCAGGGTGTCGATCAGACCGATCTCGGGGTCGACGGTCTCCGGATCGTGGTACTCCCAGCCCGGTTGCTGCTCCTCGCTCCCGCGGTGGTGGTCGAGCGTGAGGGCGCTGACCCCGGCCCGGCGGGCGGCGTCCGCGAGCAGGATCGTGGAACGTCCGCAGTAGGTGCCGACCTCCAGCAGCGGCAGCCCGAGCGTGCCCGCCCCGACGGCGGCCGCGTACAGCGCGAGCCCCTCGTCCACGGGCATGAACCCCTTCGCCGCCTCGAACGCGGCCAGGATCTCGGGCTCGGGCGCCGCGGTCACGGGCGTCGCGGTCATGGGGGTGCCTCCGGTGGTGCGCGGGTGTGGGCGCCCCATGCTGCCGCACCCCCGGCCGCCGTCGCGACAGGGGGTGCGGAAAGGGGCGCGCGGGGGCGCGGGCGTCAGGCGGTGACCGTCTCGCCCGGAAGGGCCAGGTCCAGGTCGACCGGGCGCTCGTCTCCGGCGTGGGTCGCGGAGCTGGCCAGCGGGCCGTGTCCGGTGGCCCTGGCGGCGAGGACGTAGGCGCCCTGGGCCGGGACGGCGAGGGCGTAACTGCCGTCCTCCTGCGACAGGGTGGCGCCGGCCTGGCGGCCGCGCCGGTCGATGAGGGTGACCCTGGCACGGGCGACCGGGGCGCCGCCGGCGTCCAGGACCCGGCCGCGGAAGCCCCGCAGTGCCTCCTCGGCGCGCGCCAGGTTGGCGTCCTCCTCGCTGCTGGCGCGCAGTTGCGGGACCGTGGCCGGACGTTGCTGCCTGGGCAGGAAGAGGGCGAGGACCAGGCCGATCGCGACGGCGGCGGTGGCGATCAGGAAGGAGACGCGGAAGCCGTGCATGGTCGGGACCGCGACCCCGCCGACGTCGTTCGCGGTGTTGGCCAGCACCATGCCGATGACGGCGCTGGAGACGGACGTGCCGATGGACCGCATCAGGGTGTTGAGGCCGTTGGCCGCGCCGGTCTCGGAGGCCGGGACCGCGCCGACGATCAGCGCGGGCAGCGAGGAGTAGGCGAGCCCGATGCCGGCGCCCAGGACGACGGCGATGACGAGGCTCTGCCAGGCGGCGCTCATCAGGCCGAGACCGGCGCCGTAGCCGATCGCGATGATCAGCATGCCGAGGATCAGGGTGAACTTCGGGCCGTACTTCGCGGACAGCTTGGCGTAGACGGGCGCGGTGAACATCATCGTCAGGCCGAGCGGCGCGACGAGCAGACCGGCGACGACCATCGACTGGCCGAGGCCGTAGCCGGTGGCCTTCGGCAGCTGCAGGAGCTGCGGCAGGACCAGGGAGACGACGTAGAACGAGACGCCGACCATGATCGAGGCGAGGTTGGTGAAGAGGACGGCGGGCCGGGCCGTGGTGCGCAGGTCCACCAGCGGGGCCTTCACGCGCAGCTCCATCACGCCCCACAGGACGAGGACGACGGCCGCGGCGGCGAACAGGCCGAGGGTGGTGCCGGAGGTCCAGCCCCAGTCGCTGCCCTTGGTGATCGGCAGCAGGAAGAGGACGAGGCCGGTGGAGAGACCGATCGCGCCCAGGACGTCGAAGGTGCCTTCCGCCCGCGCCGGGGACTCGGGGACGACGAGGAGCGTGAGGACGATGGCGAGCGCGCCGAGGCCCGCAGCGCCGTAGAAGAGGGCGTGCCAGTCGGCGTGCTGGGCGATCAGGGCCGCGGCGGGCAGGGCGAGGCCGCCGCCGACGCCGATGGAGGAGCTCATCAGGGCCATCGCCGAGCCGAGCTTCTCGCGGGGCAGCATGTCCCGCATCAGGCCGATGCCGAGCGGGATGGCGCCCATGGCGAAGCCCTGGAGGGTGCGTCCGGCGATCATGGTGAGCAGGTCGCTGGTGAGCGCGCTGACGAGGGCGCCGACGACCATCACCGCGAGGCTGGCGATGAGCATGCGCCGCTTGCCGTACAGGTCGCCGAGGCGGCCCATGATCGGAGTGGCCACGGCGCCCGACAGCAGCGTCGAGGTCAGGACCCAGGTGGCGTTGCTGGGGGCGGTGTCCAGCAGCTGCGGCAGGTCCTTGATGACCGGGACGAGCAGGGTCTGCATCACCGCGACCACGATGCCCGCGAAGGCGAGGACCGGGACCACGGCTCCGCTCGCCTCGCGGGTGGGCCGGTCGGTCGTCGTGTGCGTCATGAGGGGGTGCCTCCGGGCGGTGGTTCGGGGATTACATGGGACCTGAACCTGTATGCATGGGCAACTATTCCGATGCTTTGGCGTACTAACGATTTCTTTAACGTCTCTTGACGAAAGCTCCGGCTCGCCTGCGATTCATCGGCGGCCCGGAGGGTCGCGAACGCCGGCCCGGGGATGGCTGCCCGCCGGGCCGAAGGATGGCGAACGGCCGGTCCGCCGATTGGCCGCCGCTCAGCGCGCCGGGGTCTGGAGGATGCCGCTGAGCAGCACGTCCAGGCCCCAGGCGTCACGGTCGCCGGACGAGAAGAGGGCCGGCCGCATCGCGGCGATCATCGGATAGCGGTCGGCGGGCAGGGCCGCGTAGCGCCGGTCGGCGTCCGCCACGGCGCCGCCCTCGTCGCCGCCCTTGGCGATGCGGGCGCTGTGCTCGGCGGCGGCCGCGGCGATGTGGAGGTGGAGCAGGTCGACCGCCCACGCGGCCGTGACGTCGTCGAGGCCGCCCTCCTTGAGCAGCGCGAGCATGCGGTCGATGACGAGCAGGGCGTTGGCCCCGGTGGGGATCGCGCCGAGGGCGACGACGGCCAGGCCCTCGTGCCGGCTCATGGCCTCGACGCTCGCCGCGACGAGGGCGTGCAGCTGTTCCCGCCAGGTGCCCGGCGCGGTGAGGGGGACGAGGGCGAGCGCCTCGTCCAGCATCGCGGCCATCAGGTCCTCGCGGTTGGCGACGTAGACGTAGAGCGAGGCCGGCCCGGTGTCGAGTTCCTTGGCCACGCGGCGCATGGTCAGGGCGTCCAGCCCGTCACGGTCGAGGATGGCCAGCCCGGTGCGCACGATCGCCTCGCGGCTGAGGGGGGCCTTGGCGGGCCGCGCGCGGCGGCTGATCGGCTCGGGGGTCACGCAGAGAGGGTAGCGGGACACGAACACCGGTCGACACGAACAGCGATCGACACGAACACGGGTCGACACGAACGCCGGTCGGCCCAGGCATCGGCTGACACATGCGCCGGTCGACACACAGCGCCCAATCGCACCTTCCCGCCGGTCGGCATGAGCGCCAGATCGCGCCGTCACCGCCGGTCGGCACAAGCGCCGGGATCGACGCCCCCGCCGCCGGCCGGCATGAGCGCCGGATCGACCCAACCACCGCCCGGTCGGCACGAGGGCCAGCCGGTCCACGAACAACGTTTGACACGAACACTGTTCGTTCCCTAGCGTGGCGACTGCTTGACGAACACCGTTCGCCACGAACGACGTTCGCACCACCGAAAGGCACGACATGATCCTCATCACTGGCGGCCGCGGCGCGATCGCCACCGAGCTGCTCGCGCTCCTGCACGCCGACGGCCTGCCCGTCCGGGTCGGCTCCGCCAGACCCGCCGACCTCGCCCCGCCCCCCGGCGTCGAGACGGTCGCCCTCGACCTCACCGATCCCGCGACCTTCCCGGCCGCCCTGGACGGGGTCACCTCCGTCTTCCTCTACGCGGCCGCCGACCGCATCGCCGAATTCGCCGACCAGGCCCATCGGGCCGGCGTCACGCACGTCGTGGTGCTGTCCAGCTCCAGCGTCCTGGGCATGCTCGGCGACGAGCCGAAGGACGACCTCCTGGCCGCCTCCCACCTGGCCGTGGAGCGGGCGCTGCTCGCCTCGCCGATCGACACCACCCTCCTGCGACCGGGCTCCTTCGCCTCCAACGCCGCGGCCTGGGCCTGGCCCGTCAAGGCCGGACGGCCCGTCAGCCTGCCCTTCCCCGGCGCCCACACCGACCCCGTCCACGAGAAGGACCTGGCCGAGGCCGCCCGCGCCGTGCTCACCGACCCCCGGCACCGCGGCGGACGGTTCACCCTGACCGGACCCGAGTCGCTGACGTTCGCCGAGCAGATCGAACGGCTCGCCGCCGTCACCGGCGTCGGCATCGCGGTCGAGCACGTCACCCCCGAGGAGTGGAAGCAGCAGACGGCGGCGCACATCCCGGCCGCCTACGCGGACGCCCTGCTCGCCTTGTGGGCGTCCACGGACGGCCGGCCCGTCGCCCTCACCCGCGCCGTCGAGGAACTCACCGGCCACCCGGCCCGCCCCTTCACCACCTGGGCCGCCGATCACGCCGCCGACTTCACCGCCCCCTGACCGCCGCCGGCGGGGTCGCCGACGGCCACGACCTCACCCCCTTCCTTCCCGAAGGGCACGCGTCGCGCGCGGCCCGGGCCGAAATCCCGGTGCAAGGTGCGCAACCCGGTTGAGACCATGACGCCCATGCTTGAAGCCGCCGACACCGCCCGCGCCCGGACCTCCCTTCGGACCTCTCCCCCGGCCTGGCTGCTCGTGGCGCTCGCCTGCGCGGGCCAGTTCCTCGTCGTGCTCGACGTGTCGGTGGTGAACGTGGCGCTGCCGTCGGTGCGGGACGACCTGGCGATGGGTTCCCCGGGGCTGCAGTGGGTGGTGAACGCGTACTCCATCGCCTTCGCCGGGTTCATGCTGCTCGGCGGGCGGGCCGGAGACCTCTACGGCCGCAAGCGGATGTTCCTCACCGGCCTCGCCCTCTTCACCCTGGCCTCACTCGGCGGCGGCCTCGCCCAGGACGGCTGGCAGCTGCTGCTCGCCCGGGCGGTGCAGGGGCTGGGCGCGGCGGTCCTGGCCCCCGCGACGCTGACGATCGTCACCTCCGCCGTGCCGGAGGGGGCCGCGCGGGCGCGGGCCATCGCGACCTGGACGGCGGTCGGCGCCGGCGGCGGCGCCGCGGGCGGACTCGTCGGCGGGGTGCTCGTGGACCTGATGTCCTGGCGCTGGGTGCTGCTGATCAACGTGCCGGCCGGCGTGCTGCTGCTGGCCGGCTCACTGATCTGGCTGGCCGAGAGCCGGGCAGGGGACGGGCGGCGCCTGGACCTGCCGGGAGCCCTGCTGGTCACGGCGGGCCTCGCCACGCTCGCGTACGGCATCTCGCAGACGGAGGCCGAGGGCTGGACGGCGTCGGCCGCCCTGGTCCCGCTGGCCGCCGGGCTCGCCCTGATCGGGACGTTCCTCGCCGTGGAGGCACGGACGGCGGCCCCGCTCATGCCGCTCGGCCTGTTCCGGCTGCGCGCGGTGTCGGCGGCGAACGCGGCGATGTTCGTGAGCGGCTCGGCCATGTTCTCCATGTGGTTCTTCATGACGCTGTACGCGCAGAACGTGCTGGGCTACTCGCCGCTGGAGGCCGGGCTGGCCCTGATGCCGAGCTCCTTCGCCATCGTTCTGGGCTCCAAGCTCGCGCCCCGTCTGATGCGCGCGGCGGGCGCCCGCACCGTGTCCACGGCGGGCACGCTGGTGGCGGCGGCCGGGTTCGGCTGGCAGTCGACGATGAGCGCCGACGGCGGATACGTCACCGGGATCATGCTGCCGGGCGTCGTGATGATGCTCGGCGCGGGGGTGGCCTCGACCCCGCTGGCCTCGCTGGCCATCTCCGGCGCGGCGCCGGGCGACGCCGGGCTGGTGTCCGGCCTGGTCAACACCTCCCGCACGATGGGCGGCTCGCTGGGGCTGGCGGTGCTGTCGGCGATCGCCGCCTCCCGCACCGCGGGCCGCGGCACGCCGGAGGCGCTGACCGAGGGGTACGCGCTGGCGTTCCGCACGGGCACGTGGGTGCTGCTGGCCGGGGTCGTGCTGATGCTCCTGTGGCTGCCGCGGAGAATCTCCGCCCGATGAGGCAACGATCCGGGCCGCTCATGGCCTCCTTTGAACATCTAGGAGGTGCCCATGGGGGATCGGAAGCAGGACAGGGACACGGAGTTCCAGGCTTTCGTCGTCGGCCGCTGGCCGCGGCTGATGCGCACGGCATTTCTCCTCACGGGGGAACAGCACGCCGCGGAGGACCTGGTCCAGACGACGCTGGAACAGGTCTACGTGGCCTGGCGCAGAGTCGGCGCGGCCGACGAACCGGAGGCGTACGTACGGCGCGTGATGATCAACGCGCACGCCCGCAGGCACCGCAGGAAGCTCCGTGAGTTCCTCGCCCCGAGGGACGACGGCTCACGCCTGGCCCACGAGATCGCCGACGCCGGCGACCTGATCGCCCGGGCCGACGACCGGCACACCCTGCTCAGGGCGCTGGCCGGGCTGCCCCCGCGGCAGCGGCAGGCGGTGGTGCTGCGGTACTGGGAGGACCTGACCGAGACCCAGGCGGCGGAGGCGATGGGCTGTTCGGTCGGCGCGGTGAAGAGCAACGCGGCGAAGGGGATCGCGAAACTGCGCGCCATACCGGAACTGGCGGACGCGGTGACGTACGGAGGGCGGAAGTGATGAACGCGGACCGGGAGACGAACCACGACATGACACAGCACGACATCGCTCTCCTGCTGGCCGACGCCGCGGACGAGGTCGAGATCGGCACAGCCCCCACCCAGGCGCTGATCCTCGGCGGCCGCCGCCGCAGAACCCGCCGCTGGGCGGTCGCGGCGGCCACCGCGCTGGTGGTCGTCGGCTCCACGGGGGCGCTGGCGGTCACCGGGCTGCCGGGGGGCGACGGGGACCGGTCGGCGCCGGCGGCGACGCAGCCCGCCGTCAGCGTCAGCCCGTGGCTGTTCCAGCCGGCCAACAGGGTCACGCTCGCGTCCGGGACGGACGGGGGCAAGGAGTGGCGGGTCAACCTCGACGTCTGGCCGGCCCCGGTCGACGTCCAGGACGCCCGCGCCACGATGCACGCCATGGCGGCGTACGGAGAGACTCCCTCGGCCGTGAACACGGCCGCCGACCTGGTCGGCAAGAGCGCGTACTTCGTGCTCCGCAGCACCGGTGAGGAGGAGGTCGCCTGGGAGATGCTGACGCTGCACGGTCTGACCGAGAAGGGGGACACCCTGTCCGGCAGGGACGTCGACGCGGTCGCGGTCCAGCTCGCCCCGTACGGCCGGGGGCCCGCCCGTCTGGTGATCGGGCAGGTGGCCAAGACCGCCCGCCAGGTCACGTGCACCTGGAAGGACGGCACGAAGACCCGGGTCGACAGGGCTCCGGCCGGGACCGGCGTCGACGGCGGCGCCCCGGCCATCCGCACGATCGACGACTCGCCGTACGACTGGTTCGTCTGTCTGGCCCCGCGGGGCACCGAGTACCAGTCGGCGGAGGTGACGCGTTAGGGGTGCCCGTTAGGGTGGCAGGCGTGTCGTACTCAGGCCCGCACTCCGACCCCTTCGACCCGTCCGACCCGTTCCAGCCGTCCGACTCCATCGACTCCGCCCGGCCCAGCCGGTCCCGGTTGCGTCGTCCGCTGACCGTGGCGCTGGCCGTGCTCGTGCCCGGTGCGCTGCTGGGGTGGCTGGCGTACGAGGCGCTGGGCGGGACCGGGGGCGTCGGCGAGGGCGGGCCGGACCGGGCGGCGGGGGCGGGCGCCTCCGCGAGCGTCCCGGGGAGCGCGCCGGCCGGCGGCGACGAGAGGCCGGGCACCCTGTCCGCGCCGCCGAGCCAGGCCGCCGCGCCTCTCCGGGGCAAGGTCGTCGTCATCGACCCCGGGCACAACCCCGCCAACTTCCGGCACACCGCCGACATCGGCCGCCAGGTGGACATCGGCACCAACCGCAAGGAGTGCGACACGACGGGGACGTCCACGAACTCGGGTTACACCGAGGCGGAGTTCACCCTGGACGTGGCCCACCGGCTGCGCACGCTGCTTCAGCGGCAGGGCGCCACGGTGAAGCTGACGCAGGACGGGGACCGGCCGTTCGGGCCGTGCGTCGACGAGCGCGCCCGCATCGGGAACGCGGCGCACGCCGACGCGGTCGTCTCGATCCACGCCGACGGCTCGGCGGCCGGCAACCGCGGCTTCCACGTGATCCTGCCGGGCTCCGTGCACGCGGGCGCCGCGGACACCCGTGCCGTCGTCGGCCCGTCGAAGGACCTCGGGAAGCTGATCGCGGGCGACTTCGCCCGCTCGACGGACACTTCACCGTCCAACTACGTCGGGGACGGCACCGGTCTCGTCACGCGTGAGGACCTTGGCGGTCTCAATCTGTCAACGGTTCCCAAGGTGTTCATCGAGTGCGGCAACATGCGCGATACCAAGGACGCGGCGCTGCTGACCAGTGGCGCCTGGCGGCAGAAGGCGGCGCAGGGGATGTCTGAGGGAATCGTGAGTTTCCTGCGCGGGTCGTGATCAGCGCGCGGATCCCGGCGGACAGTGCGATCGTACGGACGATAATGTCGTCCTTACGATGAGGGGCCACCCCCGCGCTTCACACCGGGGCCTGACGGCGGCATGGTGACAGCGACGCCTCCACCGATACGTGTGTGCGTGTACCGATGACGAGACGACTGACGAAGGACCTGAAGTGAATATCCGCTCCCTCACTCGAGGCGACGGCGTGGTGATCGGAGCAGCGGTGTTGCTGTTCGTCGCGTCGTTCTTCGATCTCTACTCGATCGACGGGATCCCCGACAGCTACGATCTGCCGAACCTCTGGAACAGCGGGCCCGTGCTGTTCGGCGTCGTTCTCGCGGGGATCATCGGCGCCGCACTCGTGGTCGTCAGCCGGGGGCTGCCGCAGGTGCCCAAGGTCGCCGGCCTCGACCTCGGCCAGTTCGGCGTGGCTTTCGCGGTCTTCGCCGCGTGGAGCGCGCTCGGCAACATCTTCGACCCGTCCGGCGGTTACGACAACGTCGGCGACAGCTCGAACAGCCCCGACGCCGGTACGGGCCTGATCCTGGCCCTGATCGCCACGCTGGTGCTGGCCGGCGCCGCCGTCGCCACGCCGCTGGTCCCGGCCCTGCAGGCGGGTCTCGTGCCGGCGCCGAAGCCGCAGGCCCCGCAGCCCTACGGCGCGCAGCCGCCCGCCGGTTACGGCTACCCGGGCGCGCCGCAGCCGTCGGCGTTCGGCGGTCAGCCGCAGCCGGGTCAGCCGGGTGGGCAGCCGTTCGGCGGCCAGCCGGGTCCGGCGCAGCCGCCGGCCGCGGACTTCTCGCCGTTCTGGTTCGCGGTGCCGGTGCCGCGTCCGCTGTTCGCGGAGGACGGCGCGCCGACGCCGATCGCCGAACTGGCTCCGGGCACCTGGTACCTGGCCGTCGAGCAGGGGGCCCAGGGTCTGGTCGCCCAGACCCAGGACGGCCGTCGCGGCGTCCTGCGCGACACCTCGGGCATCCAGCGCGGCTGAGCCCCGACCGGTGCCGCGTCGTCACAGCGGTGAGCACGGCCCTTCGCCCTTCCGGGCGGGGGGCCGTTGCCGTACCCTCGCAGCCCGTTGACTGACGGACCGTCAGGAGGCAGTCATGCGACTCGGTCTCGCACTCGGCTACTGGGGCCGCGGCCCCGCGCCCGGCCAGGTGGAGCTGGCGCGGGAGGCGGAGCGCCTCGGGTACGAATCGGTGTGGACGGCGGAGTCCTGGGGGTCGGACGCCTTCACCCCGCTCGCCTGGATCGCCGCACACACCTCGACGATCGAACTGGGCACCGCGGTCGCCCAGATGGCCGCCCGCTCCCCGACCGCGACCGCCATGCAGGCCCTCACCCTGGACCATCTCTCCGGCGGACGGATGACGCTCGGGCTCGGCCTGTCGGGCCCGCAGGTCGTCGAAGGCTGGTACGGCCGCCCGTTCCCGAAGTCACCGCTGACGGCGACCCGGGAGTACGTGGACGTCGTCCGGCAGGTGCTGCGGCGGCAGGCGCCGGTCGAGGCGGACGGGCGCTTCCATCCGCTCCCCTACCGGGGCCCCGACGCGACCGGTCTGGGCAGGCCGCTGAAGTCCATCACCCATCCCCTGCGGCCGGATCTGCCGGTGCTCCTCGGGGCCGAGGGCCCGAAGAACGTGGCGCAGACCGTGCGGATCGCCGACGGGTGGCTGCCGCTGTACTGGTCGCCGAGCCGGCCCGACGCGTACGGGCCGGGGATCGCGGAGTTGCCGGAGGGCTTCCGGGTGGCGCCGATGGCACGGGTCAAGGTGTGCGACGACGTCGCCGAGGGGCTGCTGGCCGTCAAGACCATGCTCGGCTTCTACATCGGCGGCATGGGCCACGCCAGCCGCAACTTCCACGCCGACCTGATGGCGCGCATGGGTTACGAGGAGGAGGCCCGGCACATCCAGGAGCTGTTCCTGGCCGGCCGCCGGGAGGAGGCCGTGCTCGCCGTGCCGGACGCGTTCGCCGACGAGATCTCCCTCGTCGGCCCCCGCGAACGCATCGCCGAACGGCTGGATTCGTGGCGCAAGGGCCCGGTGACGGACCTGCTCGCGGTGGCCCCGGACCGCACGTCGCTGCGGGTGCTGGCGGAACTCAACTCCTGACGGGTCTTCTGCCGCCGAGGGCTGGGCGCGTCCTGACGGAACCTCCGCCGACGCGGCGGAGGTTTCATTCAGAATCGAACGGCAATCCGGAGGACATGTCTCGATATCGCAGTGGTTCCAACTCGGCAGGAACGGTCATAGCGGTCGTCGCGGACGTCATGGCCGTCATCCTCGGGCTGTGGATCCTCATGTACCTGCTGGACGCCAACCGGGGCAACGACCTGGTCCAGTTCGTCCATGACGCCGCCAACTGGCTGGCCGGCTGGTCCCGTGACCTCTTCACGTTCGACGAGGCGTGGGCGAGGGTCGTGGCCGGCTACGGTCTGGCAGCGGTGGTGTACCTGTTCATCGGTCACGCGATCGCGAACAGGGTCCACCGCCACTGACCCACCGTGGACCACGGGCTCTCAGGCGCAGCAGTCCGCCTCGAGCCCGGAGGGCAGTTGCTCCCCGCCGAACACGGCACAGGTGGCCTCGTGACCGCCGAGGGCCGCGACGGCGAGCAGCAGCGACCCCGCCGTCCAGGAGGTCAGCTCCCGGGGCCAGATCGCCTCGTCCTCGAACACGAACCCGGTCCAGTACAGCCCCGACTCCGGGTCCCGGAGGTGCTGGATCGCCTGCAGGATCTCCAGCGCCCGGTCGGACTCGCCCATCGCCCACAGGGCGAGGGCGAGTTCGGCCGACTCGCCGCCCGTGACCCACGGGTTGGGGACCACGCACCGCACACCCAGCCCCGGGACCACGAACCGCTCCCAGTCCGACTCGATGCGGGACTTGGCCTCCGTGCCGGTCAACGCGCCGCCCAGGACGGGGTAGTACCAGTCCATGGAGTAGCGGTCCTTGTCGAGGAACCGCTCGGGGTGGCGCCGTATGGCGTGCCGCAGCGCGCCCGCCGCCAGTTCCCAGTCCGGCTGCGCCTCCTCGCGCTGCTCGGCGATCGCCAGCGCGCAGCGCAGCGCCTGGTGGATCGAGGAGGAGCCGGTGAGCAGCGCGTCGGCGGTCGGCGTGCCGTCGTCGTCGCGCCGCCAGCCGATCTGCCCGCCCGGCTGCTGGAGCCGCAGCACGTACTCGATCGCCGCGTAGACGGCCGGCCACATGCGGTCGAGGAAGGTGTCGTCGCCGGTGGAGAGGTAGTGGTGCCAGACGCCGACGGCTATGTAGGCGACGAAGTTGGTCTCGCGCCCCCGGTCGGTGACGCGGTCGAAGTCGCCGTCCTGGTAGGCCGCGAACCACGAGCCGTCGTCGTTCTGGTGCCGGGCCAGCCAGGTGTAGGCGCGTTCGGCGGCCTCGTGCTCGCCGGCCGCGTCCAGCGCCATGGCTGCCTCGGTGTGGTCCCACGGGTCGAGGTGGTGGCCGCGGAACCACGGGATCGCGCCGTCCTGCCGCTGCACGGCGAGGATCCCGGCGACGGTCGCGGCGGCCTGCTCGGCGGTGAGGACCCCGGGCAGGACGAGGTGTTCTGTCCGGGGCGTCGTCACTTGGCGGCCGCCTCGGTGAGCGTGGGCAGGTGCGGCTTGGTCGCGTACGCCACGAAGCTCTTGCCGATGAGGGGGTTCAGCGCCTGCTCGGCGACCCGGGTGGCCAGTGGCTTCTTCATGATGTCCCAGACCAGCAGCTTGTGGTAGGCGCGCACCGGCAGCGCCTTGTCGTTGTCGACTCCGAACGCGCACTTGAGCCACCAGTAGGGCGAGTGCAGGGCGTGGGCGTGGTGGGTGCCGTAGGGCTTGAGGCCCGCCTCGCGGATCCGCTCGAGCAGTTCGTCCGCCTTGTAGATGCGGATGTGGCCGCCCTCGACCTCGTGGTAGGCGTCGGAGAGCGCCCAGCAGACCTTCTCGGGGCCGTAGCGCGGGACGGTGATCGCGATGCGGCCGCCCGGCCTGAGCACGCGCACCATCTCCGCGAGCACGCCCTTGTCGTCCGGGATGTGCTCCATGACCTCGGAGATGATGACGACGTCGAAGGACTCGTCGGGGAAGGGCAGGGCGAGGGCGTCGCCCTCCATGGCGGTCGCGGTCGCGCCCTCGGGGGCCTCCCCGGCCTCCTTCATCGCCGCGAACCACTTGGCGACCTCGCGGATCTCCTCGCCGTTCTGGTCGAGGGCCACGACCTGTGCGCCGCGCCGGTAGCACTCGAAGGCGTGCCGGCCGGCCCCGCAGCCGAGGTCCAGGACTCGGTCGCCCGGGGCGAGCGGGAACCGGGAGAAGTCGACGGTCAGCACGTGGCCCTGCTTTCGCGATCGGATGCTTCGGATACGTCGGCGACGCCGGTGACCTCGGCGACGGCGGCCTCGGGGGCGGAGAGGGAGGCGGCGGCCGCGGGGGCGGAGGGGGCCGCTGCGGCCTCGGCGGTGCGGGTGCGTCCGCCGTCGGCCATCGCCTCTCGGTAGCGGGCCACGGTCCCCTCGGCGGCCCGCGCCCAGGTGAACCGTTCCAGCACCCGTTGCCGCCCGGCCGAGCCGAGCCGTGCCCGCAGCTCGGGGTCGGCCAGCAGCCGGCTCAGGCCCGCGGCCAGCGCGTCGGCGTCGCCGGGCGGCACGGCCAGGCAGGTCTCCCCGTCACGCCCGGCGACCTCGGGGATCGCCCCGCCGGTCGTGGCGAGCAGCGGGGTGCCCGTGGCCATGGCCTCGGCGGCCGGCAGGGAGAAGCCCTCGTACAGCGACGGCACGCAGGCGACCTCCGCCGAACGCACCAGGTCGACCAGTTCGGCGTCGGATATGCCCTTGACGAACTCGACGGCCCCTTCGAGGCCGTACCGCTCGACCGCCTGGGCGACGGGCCCCTCCTGCGGGCGCTTGCCGACGACGACGAGGTGGGCGTGCGGGTGCTCGGTGCGCACCTTCGCCAGCGCCTCGACGAGGTAGACCAGGCCCTTGAGCGGAACGTCGGCGCTGGACGTCGTCACGATCCGGCCGGGTGTCTGCGCCACGGCCGGATTCGGCGAGAACAGGTCGGTGTCGGCCCCGATGTGGACGACATGGATGCGGTCGTCGCGGACGCCGAGGTGGTCGGCTATCTCCTGGCGGGAGGTGCCCGAGACGGTGAGCACCGAGGGCAGCCGGCGCGCGACGCGCTTCTGCATGGCGGTGAACCCGTACCAGCGGCGCACGGAGTAGCGCCGTCGCCACCCCTCGGCGGCGTCGAGCTCCAGCTGCCGGTCGACGGTGATGGGGTGGTGGATGGTGGTGACCAGGGGCGCGCCGACATCGCCCAACAGCCCGTAGCCCAGGGTCTGGTTGTCGTGCACGACGTCGAACTCACCGCGCCGGGCGCGGAGATGGCGGCGGGCGCGCAGCGAGAAGGTCAGCGGCTCGGGGAAGCCGCCGGTCCACATCGTCGCCACTTCGAGGGCGTCGATCCAGTCGCGGTACTCGCCGCGCTTCGGGGTGCGGAAGGGGTCCGGCTGACGGTAGAGGTCGAGGCTGGGCAGCTCGGTGAGGGAGAGGCGGTCCTCGTGCCCGGGGTCCAGCACCGGATAGGGCTGGGAGCCGATCACCTCGACCCGGTGGCCGAGACGGGCGAGCTCCCGCGAGAGGTGCCGTACGTAGACGCCCTGGCCCCCGCAGAACGGGTTTCCCTTATAGGTGAGGAGCGCGATCTTGAGCGGTCGCCCGCCGTCAGCGGCAAGGTCATGCCGAGACCCTGCCTGACTGGCCTCAGCGGTCACCCCGGGCCCCCTTCTGCCTGCATTGTCCCGCGAGACTACGACGGGACGCTAATCTAGAACAAGTTTCAGACTTGATCGTTCGGGAGGCTCTGAATCTACCGGCAGGTACGAGCGCTGTGAGCAGTGGATCAGGTGATTCACGCCACGACCGATCACCGGCCGAGCCGTATGATCACCGCCCCTCACCGACTGTCACCACGACTGTCACGGAACGGACCGGAACGGGACCCATGTCTGCGGAAGCCAGCCCTCAGCGCCCCGCGCACTCCCCTCTCACCGAGCGGCAGGAGGCGCGCCGCCGCCGCATCCTGCACGCGAGCGCGCAGTTGGCCAGCCGGGGCGGTTTCGACGCGGTGCAGATGCGGGAGGTCGCGGAGTCCTCGCAGGTCGCCCTCGGCACGCTGTACCGCTACTTCCCCTCCAAGGTGCACCTGCTGGTCGCCACGATGCAGGACCAGTTGGAACACATGCACGGCACGCTGCGGAAGAAGCCGCCGACGGGCGAGCGCGCGGCGGACCGCGTCGCGGAGACCCTGATGCGCGCCTTCCGCGCCCTGCAACGCGAGCCGCACCTCGCCGACGCGATGGTCCGCGCGCTGACGTTCGCCGACCGCAGCGTGTCGCCGGAGGTCGACCAGGTGTCCCGCCAGACGACGGCGATCATCCTGGACTCGATGGGCCTGACCGACCCCACGCCCGAGCAGCTCTCCGCGGTCCGCGTCATCGAGCACACGTGGCACTCGGCGCTCATCACCTGGCTGTCGGGCCGCGCGTCCATCGCGCAGGTGCGCATAGACATCGAGACGGTGTGCCGGCTGATCGACGTGACGGATCCGCACGCGCCCGGCCCGCGGGCATAGACCGCGCGTCCCCGCGCACCGGCCGGGCCGTGGACCGCGCGGGCGCCCGCGCACGCAAAAAGGGCCCTGCAGACAGAGGACCCAGCCCCGCACGCAGAGGACCTACGAGACGACGAGGGCTTTCCGTCAGGCCCTGTCCTGCGACCTTCCGGTCCCTCAGTCCGTCCGTCGACGTCGGCCTCAGCGGATGCCCGTACCTCTCGGCGTCTCGCAGAAGTCGGCTACTCCGGTCGAACTCCCTCACTCGCCTCGTAGGCCACTACCAGAATAGAACACGCAAAGCATGAGGCAATACCCCGAATCGGATATTTTTACTCGTCGGGAGGGAAGACCGCTTCACCGCTCCCTGCCATCGTGATCACGATCGCCTCCACCGGGCAGCTCTCCGCCGCCGCCAGCACCCGCTCGTTCGCGTCGGTGTCCGGGGTGGCCGGATGCGACTGTCGGGCGGTGTCCAGCCGGAAGCCCGCGGGCGCGTGGTGGACGCACTGGGCGGAGCCGATGCACAGGGAGCGGTCCACCTCCACGTGCCACCGGTCCCCCGTCCCCGCGTTCGCCCCCGCCCCTGCGTTCGACGGCGCCCCCGCGTTCGACGGCGCCCGCGCGGGAGGCACCTCCGTCTCCCTCACCCCTCCCACCCCGCCGGCAGGTGGATCATCTTGTGCTCCAGGTACTCGCCGAAGCCCTCGGGGCCGAACTCCCGCCCCAGCCCGGAGTTCTTGTAGCCGCCGAACGGACCGAGCATGTCCAGACTGAAGGTGTTCACGGAGTACGTCCCCGTGCGGACCTGGCGCGCGACCTCGATTCCGTGCTCGACGTCGGCCGTCCACACGCTGCCGCTGAGCCCGTAGTCCGAGTCGTTCGCGATCTTCAGCGCCTCGGCCTCGTCGCCGTAGGGCAGGAGGCAGATCACCGGCCCGAAGATCTCCTCGCGGGCGATCCGCATGGAGTTGTCGACGTCGCCGAAGAGGGTCGGCTCGACGTACCAGCCGCGGTCCAGACCCGCCGGACGGCCCCCGCCGGTGAGGATCTTCGCGCCCTCCTCCTGCCCGATGCGGATGTAGTCGAGGTTGCGGCGCTGCTGCCGCTCGGCCACCAGCGGGCCGACCTGGGTCGCCGGGTCCAGCGGATCGCCGACGACCAGGGCGTCCGCCGCCGCCGCGAAGGCGTCCGCGAACTCGTCGTAGCGCGAGCGCGGGAGCAGGATCCGGGTCTGGGCGACACACGCCTGGCCGTTGTTCATCCAGGCGGCCGAGGCGATCCCCGGCACGGCGGTCGCGATGTCCGCGTCCGGCAGGACGACCGCCGCCGACTTCCCGCCCAGCTCCAGGGTCACCCGGGTGAGGTTGCGGGACGCCACCTCCATGACCCGCTTCCCGGCCGCGACCGACCCGGTGAAGGAGACCTTGTCGACGCCCGCGTGCCCGACCAGGTACTCGCTCACCTCACGGTCCGCCGGCAGGATCGACAGCACGCCCTCGGGCAGCCCGGCCTCCCGCACGATGTCCGCGAGGACGTACGCGTCCAGCGGCGACTCCGGGGACGGCTTGAGGATCACCGTGCAGCCGGTGAGCAGCGCGGGCGCGAGCTTGGCGGCTGCCACGAACTGCGGGACGTTCCAGGGGACGACGGCCGCGACCACGCCGACCGGCTCGCGCCGCACGAGGATCCTGCCGAGCACGCCGTCGCGCCGCTCCTCGTAGGTGAAGCCCCGGGCGACGGTGATCGCCGCGTCCCACACCATCATCGCGCCGAGGGCCTGCGCGAGGACGCTCCAGGAGTACGGCGAGCCGTTCTCGGACGAGATCACCCGGGCGAGCTCCTCGTGACGCGCGAGGATCCCGTCCTTGATCCGGCCGACGACCTCGATCCGCTCGTCGAGCGACAGCCGCGGCCAGGGCCCCTCGTCGAAGGCCCGCCGGGCGACGGCGACGGCCCGGTCGACGTCGGCCGGCGAGGCATGCGGCACCCGCCCGATGACCTCCTCCGTGTGCGGCGAGATCACCTCGATGACGGCTTCGCCCAGGGGGTCGGTCAACTCGCCGCCGATGAACAGCTTTCCGTGCTCCACGAGCTCAGTCATGGCCACTGCCTTCATTTCTGACGGTATTTCAGAAACTGATACCAGTTCCGGTTGAAGTAGTCCACGGACGAGACACGAATGCCCCTGAACAGCGGTTTCCCGATGATCAGGGGCCGGTGAGGAAGCTGGGGACCGCCAACAGCACCGGTGTCCACGGAGGAGCCGACGCATGGCCCCGAAAGGAGCACACGCTTACGCGAGGACTGCTCGGCGTCGGCCGGATCACCTGAAGCGCCGAAGCGTCGATGTGACAGCGGCAGACAGGGCATGCCGACCACGTGCCCGGCTGCCCAAAGGGCGTGTTCATACACGATCCGTGTGGAAGCATCGAAGATACCCCTGCCGCCGCCCGCCTACGACGAATCGGGTGAATCGTTGGCCAGACAGCCCACCGTCCGGCATGGACGCCGTCGCAAGCTGCTGCTCGCCGCAGGGCCGGTACTCGGCACCGGGGTGGGCGCGCTGACCAACTTGGTCACTTCCGAGTGGAACTGGTGGATCTTCTCCTCTCTGGTTGTGCTTGTGTCGCTCTGTGCGGCCGCCGCCACGTACCCGCCTCGCGCGGAAAGTGAGTTCCGCAGCGGACATGCGGGCCGGGTCGACACGCCACGCACGCTGCCGCCTGCGAGTGCGGTGTTCGCCGGGCGCCGTCGTGAACTCGAGATGGTGGTCACGCACCCGGCCCGCCATGACTACCGTGCAACGTTGTTCCTCATAACCGGAGAATCAGGTGTGGGGAAGACTGAGTTCGCCGTACAGGCTGCCTACAGACTGGTAGACCGCTTTCCCGACGGCCAGCTCTTCATGGGATTCCGCAGTCACGCTTCCGGGACGGGGCCCCTGGAGGTACGCGATGTGCTTCTGGACCTCCTGGGCACACTTACGCCCGACGCGTCCACTGCCACACTCGACACCTCTCAACTTGTGAACAGATGGCGTGTCGCCACGGCAGATCGTCGCATGCTCCTGGTGCTCGACGACGTGACGCAGGCCAAGCACATAGAAAAGGTGCGGCCGAATTCCGAGCACTGCCTGGTGATCGCCACCACTCGCGAGGATTCCATAGCCGGAATCGATCCGGATCTTCACCTCCGACTTGAGGAGCTGTCGGAACACGAGGCAGCCTTCATGATCGCTGAGATTATGCGCCGTTCCTCGCGTGAGGTCACCGGAACCACTGTGGGCGATCTCGCCGCCCTGCACAGGCTGCCACTGATGGTTCGTCACGCAGTCGGCCAACTCTTGACAGGAGCGTCTCCAGACCTCGGGAGAACTCCGGGACGGAGCAGAGGAACCGACGCCCTCGCTCTCTCCTTCGGCCGCCTCTCGTCACGAGATCGACTTGTACTGCACCGTTCCGCACTGCATCCAGGGCCGCATCTGACGCCAGTCTTTGCGGGGGCACTCGCCGGTATGCCGGCGGAAGAAGCAGAGGAGGCGCTCACAGAACTCCACCGTGTAGGCATCCTGCACGAGGCCGGCCCCAGCTACGGTTTCCATGACCACGTGCGGGATCTCGCACTCGCCGACGGTCGACACCGCACCGGTGCGCAGGAGCCTGAGTGTGAGTGCGGGTGTAAGCGAGCCCTGGAGCGACTGTTCCAGGCAAGCCTGGACATGGCCAGGGATCTCGCTGCAGATATCAACGCACCAGTCGTCACGAGCGTCGACTCCCGCGTCCTCACACGTGTCAGATCGATGACGGAGGGGGAGGCGCTCTCATACCTTTCAGCGAACTTCGATGATCTGCTGGCAGTGATTCGTCTCGCGATCGCCCGCAGTTGGAACCAGACATGGAAGCTGGTGAGTGCCGTCGCGTATTACATGCGCGTCCATCGCAACATTCCCCAGGCGATGGACCTCCTCTCGGCTGCGCGTCGGATCGCAGTGCGCGCAGACGATTCGCGCGGAGAGGCCGTATGCCGTCTTGAAATCTCCCGGATGGAGCGGACCCGCGCCGATTACACAAAGGCCCGCGATGAAGCCGAGTGTGCGTTGCTGATATTTGAAGCCGAACGTGACTTGCTCGGTCAAGCCAACTGCCATTCCGAACTGGGGACCATTGATCAACATACCGGAAAGTACGCCGATGCGGCTGGTCGGGCGTCAACGGCTGAGGCGTTGTACTGCCGAGAGAATGACAAGCGAGGTCGCGCGGATGCGCAGGGGATGCTTGGGATGCTGGAACGACGCAATGGCAACTACCCTACGGCGCTTCAGCATCTGAACTCGGCTTTGCCCCTCTTCCATGAGATCGGCAACGAACGAAACGAGGCCTGGATCCGCATCGAGATCGGCACGGTCCATCGTCAGAACCGCGCGTACGACACTGCCCAGCAGAACTTCCGTGCGGCCCGGCGGATCTATGAAGGCGCGGACGACCGCAACGGACAGGCGTGGGCGGATCGCGAACTGGGAATCGTTGCCCGCATGAGGGGGCAGCACGCCGAGTCGCTTGCTCTGTTGTCCGAGGCCTTGCGAGTGTTCACAGAACTCGGCGGCACACGCAACCGCGCCGATGCGTTGGTCGAACTCGGCTCCCTGCACCGCGTAACCGGCGATCTTCAAGCGTCCCGGAGGCGCCTGGAGAGTGCGCTCGCCATCTACCGTGAGATCGGGAACAAACGGGGCATCGCCTGGACGGAACTGGAACTGTGCACGCTCGAACGCCTCAGCGGAAACCTCGACTCCGCGGACGCGCATCTGGAGATGGCGGACAGCATCTACGCACAGATACCGGACGAGTCAGGACGGGGCAGAGTCCGGGTCGAACGCAGCCTGCTTGCTGCACTGCGTCGCAGGACACCGCACGCGTGAACCTGCCCCTTCTGCGGTCTCTGGGCGCCGGCTTCCTGTGAACAGTGCGCTTCCGGCCGCACCGACCGGTGCTCATTGGGCGCCGCCCACTCGCGCTCGACGCAGCGAAGTGCGGCGACTTCGCCGACCACGCGACCAGGAGCCGCCCCAACGCCCGGGCCGTCTCCGGGCCGTCCAGCGGTGACCAACGGTCGACAAGCGGCGATAAGTGGTGCGCGCATCAGTGCAGGTCAGCCCAACTCTCAGCAGGGTCAGTCGACTTGGGCACCCATTGGAACCAGTTCTAGTTATAGTGGGCAATGGCCGTGGGACGGAGGGCGGATGACGAAGGTGCTCGATCATGGCGGAGGGGTGCGGTCCCTGCGGGTTCCCATCCCGGACAACCCGCTCGGCCACACGCTCGTCTACGTCGTCGACACCGACCGCGGGCCGGTGCTGATCGACACGGGCTGGGACGACCCCGCCTCCTGGGAAGCCCTCGGCGCGGGGCTCGCGGCCTGCGGCACGTCCGTCGCCGAGTTGCACGGCGTCGTCATCACCCACCACCACCCGGACCACCACGGACTGTCCGCGCAGGTGCGGGAGGCCTCCGGGGCATGGGTGGCGATGCACGCAGCGGACGCGTCGATCGTGCGGCGGACCCGGCGGACCCGCCCCGAACGCTGGTATGCCTACATGGCCGAGAAGCTGGCGGCGGCCGGCGCCCCCGAGTCCCACATCGCACCGCTGCGCACGGCGCGCCGCCGCACTCTGCCGGGGCTGTCCCCGGCCCTCCCCGACCGCGAGATCGTCCCCGGCGAGCTCCTCGATCTGCCCGGCCGCCGGCTGCGCGCGATCTGGACCCCGGGCCACACCCCCGGCCATGTCTGCCTCCACCTGGAGGAGGACCACCCGGCCGGACTCCCGGGTCACGGCCGTCTGTTCTCCGGCGACCACGTGCTCCCCGGGATCACCCCGCACATCGGCCTCTACGAGGACCCCGACGACCTGACGGTCACCGACCCGCTCGGCGACTACCTCGACTCCCTCGAACGCGTGGGCCGCCTCGCCCCCGCCGAGATCCTCCCGGCACACCAGCACGCCTTCACCGACGCACCGTCCCGGGTACGGGAGTTGCTCTCCCACCACGAGGAGCGCCTCACACAGCTCCTCGCCCTCCTCGCCTCCCCGCTCACCCCCTGGCAGCTCGCCGAGCGCATGGAGTGGAACCGGCCCTGGGCGGAGATCCCCTACGGGTCGAGGAACATCGCCGTCTCGGAGGCGGAGGCGCATCTGCGGCGGCTGGTGAAGCTGGGGCGGGCGGAGGCGGTCACGGGGAGCGATCCGGTGACGTACGCGGCGGTGTGAACGCGGGAGCCCGGCCTCCGCCCTACGGGCGCGTCCACGAGCCCGGGCAGGGCTCCGGCCCCGCCCGCCGGGCACCCCTCGGGCGCCTTCCTACCTGCCGGTAGAGTGGCCGCGTCGTCATCACACCCGTACAGGGGGAAGCCGGTGCAAATCCGGCGCTGACCCGCAACCGTGACAGCCGGATCGCCCGGTACGGGACCGTGACCGGCTCATGTGCGTCGGCAGGTCCGCCGCCGCACGGCACCGTCGAGGCATACGGAGCCGAGCCGCCGGGGTCGCCCCGTGCTGCCCGGCTCCCCCACAGGGAGAGGCACCCGCCGATCATGAACGTACGCCGCAGCGCCGCGGCCCTGGCCGCCGCCACCGTCGTGCTGGGCGCCGCCGTCCCCGCCGTCGCCGCCACCCCGTCCCCCACCCCGTCGGTGGCGATACCCGACGGGCTGTACGGCACGACCGACCCGACGTACGACGGTGTCTGGCGCCAGTCGCTGGCCCTGCTCGCGCAGCACACGGCGGGTGTCACCCCGGCCGACTCGGCCGTGGCCTGGCTGGCCGGGCAGCAGTGCGCGAACGGCGCCTTCGCCGCCTTCCGCGCCGACACCGCCAAGCCGTGCGACGCGAAGCTGATGGTGGACACCAACAGCACGGCGGCTGCGGTGCAGGCGCTCGCCGCGCTCGGCGGCCACCGGGCCGAGGCGCAGAAGGCGCTCGGCTGGCTGAAGTCCGTCCAGAACGCCGACGGCGGCTGGGGCTACTCCCCCGGCGGGCCCAGCGACGCGAACTCGACGTCCGTCGTGGCGGGGGCGATGACTGCGGCCGGACAGCGGCCCGCGGAGGTGAAGAAGGCCGGGAAGTCGCCGTACGACGCCCTGGTGAAGCTCTCCATCCCCTGCGACCGGGCCGGCGGCGGCGCGTTCGCCTACCAGCCGGACAAGAAGGGCGGCCTCGCGGCCAACGCGGACGCGACGGCGGCGGGCGTGCTCGGCGCCCTCGGCAAGGGGTTCGTGACGACGGCCGGGAAGACGCCGCAGGACGGCCCCGTCTGCGGCGGTTCGCCCGACCCGCTCACCCCGGACCAGCTCGCCCGCAACGGCTCGGCCTACCTCGCCGGCACGATCGGGAAGAAGGGCCATCTGGAGTCGGCCCTGCCCGGCGCAGAGAACCAGCCCGACTACGGCAACACCGCCGACGCGGTCGTCGCCCTCGCCGCCCACGGGTGGACCGCGCAGGCGAAGAAGCCTCTCGCCTGGCTGGAGCAGAACGCCGCGGGCTGGGCGCGGCAGAGCGGTCCCGCCGCCTACGCCCAGTTGGTCTTCGCGGCTCACGCCATGGGCGCCGACCCCCGCCACTTCGGCGGCGCCGACCTGGTCGCACAGCTCAACGCGACGGGACCGGCCCCGCAGGCCACGGACAAGGCCGCGGAGCGGACGGCCGCGTCCGACGGCAAGGACGACTCGGAGTCCGGGTACGGCGTCTGGTGGATCGTCGGCGTCTTCCTCGTCGCCGGCGTCGGCATCGGCTTCCTGATCAGCGCCCGGGGCCGGAAGCAGCGGCAGCCGTGACACGCCGGTGCGCCGTCCTCGTCCTCGCCGCGCTGTCGCTGCTCCTGGCCGGCGCGGCTCAGCCGGCCCAGGCCGCCGGCTACCGCTACTGGTCCTTCTGGGACCGCGCCGGCGACCACTGGACCTACGCCACCCAGGGACCGTCCACCGCCCGCCCCGCCGACGGCGACGTGCAGGGCTTCCGGTTCGCGGTGAGCGAGGACTCCAAGGACGCCTCGCAGCCGCGCGGCGCCGCCTCCTTCGCGGCGATCTGCGCGAGGACGCCCGCGCAGGACGGCACGAAGCGGGTGGCCCTGGTCATCGACTTCGGCACGGCGGCGGACGCCCCGAGCGGCGGCGGGACACCGCCGTCGCCGCGCACGGCCTGCGCCCGGGTCACCCCGGCCGCGACGACGGCCGAGGCGCTCGCCGCGGTCGCCAAGCCCCTGCGCTACGACGCCAACGCCCTGCTGTGCGCGATCTCCGGGTATCCGGAGACCGGGTGCGGTGAGCAGGTCTCGGCGGACGGGACGCGCACCCGGCGGCCCACGGCGGCCAAGGAGAACGGGAACGGGAGCGAGGACGGGAACGGGAACGGGAGCGGGAAGGACGGCGGCCCGTCGGTCGGGCTGTTCGCGGGCGCGGCGGCGGTGGCGGCGCTGGGCGCGGCCGCGGCGTGGCAGGCGCGGCGGCGGGGTTCGCGCGGGAATGGCTGACCGCCGCTCCCGCCCGCAACTCCACCCCGCCGCCTGGTGGTTGTGGGCCCTCGGTCTCGGCACCGCCGCGACCCGCACCACCAACCCGCTGCTGCTCGGCCTCCTGCTGACCGTGTCCGCGTACGTCGTCACGGTGTGCCGCCCCGACACTCCCTGGGCCCGCTCCTACTCCGCGTTCCTCAAGCTCGCCCTCGCAGTCCTCGTCGTCCGTCTGGTCTTCGTGGTGGCGCTGGGCTCCCCGATCCCCGGCACGCATGTGCTCGTCGCCCTGCCCGAAGTCCCGCTGCCGCACTGGGTGCAGGGCATCCGGCTGGGCGGCGCGGTCACGGCGGAGGGGCTGCTCTTCGCGTTCTACGACGGTCTGAAGCTGGCCACCCTTCTCGTCTGCGTGGGCGCGGCGAACGCCCTGGCCAGCCCTTCCCGTCTGCTCAAGACGCTCCCCGGCGCGCTGTACGAGACCGGCGTGGCGGTCGTCGTGGCGCTCACCTTCGCCCCGAACCTCATCGCGGACGTCCACCGTCTGCGCGCCGCCCGCCGCCTGCGGGGGCGTCCGGACCGGGGGCTGCGCGGTCTCCTCCAGGTGGGGCTGCCGGTTCTGGAGGGCGCGCTGGAGCGCTCGGTCGCCCTCGCCGCCGCGATGGACGCGCGCGGTTACGGCCGTACCGCCGACGTCCCCGCCCCCGTCCGCCGCACGACCGCGGTCCTCACGCTCGGCGGACTGCTCGGCGTCTGCGCCGGAACGTACGGTCTGCTGACCGCGGCGGGCGGCTCGTACGGCCTGCCGGTGCTGCTCGCCGGGGTCGTCGCGGCGCTGGCCGGACTGCGGCTGGGCGGCCGCCGCTCCCCGCGCACCCGTTACCGCCCGGACCACTGGAGCCCGCGCGCCTGTCTGATCGCCGCCTCCGGCGCCGCGGTGGCCGCCCTGCTCACCGTGGCCGGGTCGGCCGACCCGGCGGCCCTGCACCCCGGGGTGGTCCCGTTGACCGCGCCCGCCCTCCCCCTGTGGCCGGCGGCGGCCGTACTCCTCGCCCTGCTGCCCGCGTTCGTGTACAAGGAGCCGTCGTGATCCGCTTCGAGAGCGTCTCCGTGACGTACGACGGGGCCGCCGAACCCACCGTCAGGGACGTCGACTTCACGGTCCCCGAGGGTGAACTCGTGCTGGTGGCGGGCCCGTCGGGGGTGGGCAAGTCGACGCTGCTCGGCGCGGTGAGCGGCCTCGTCCCGCACTTCACCGGCGGGGTCCTGAGCGGCCGCGTCACGGTCGCCGGCCGCGACACCCGCACGCACAAGCCGCGCGAACTCGCCGACGTCGTGGGCACGGTGGGCCAGGACCCGCTCTCGCACTTCGTGACGGACACGGTCGAGGAGGAACTCGCCTACGGCATGGAGTCGTTGGGCCTAGCACCGCCGGTGATGCGGCGCCGCGTCGAGGAGACCCTCGACCTGCTCGGTCTGGCCGGTCTGCGCGACCGTCCCCTCGCCACCCTCTCGGGCGGCCAGCAGCAGCGGGTGGCGATCGGCTCGGTCCTCACCCCGCACCCCCGGGTGCTCGTCCTGGACGAGCCGACGTCCGCGCTCGACCCGGCGGCCGCGGAGGAGGTCCTCGCCGTCCTCCTGCGGCTCGTCCACGACCTCGGCACGACGGTGCTGCTGGCGGAGCACCGCCTGGAACGCGTCCTGCAGTACGCCGACCAGGTGGCGCTCCTGCCCTCCCCGGGGGCGGCCCCGCTGCTCGGCGCCCCGGCGGACGTCATGGCCGTGTCCCCGGTGTTCCCGCCGGTGGTGGACCTGGGCCGGCTGGCCGGCTGGTCCCCCCTGCCGCTGACCGTGCGGGACGCCCGACGCCGCGCGGGCGACCTGCGGGAGCGACTGGCCGAACGGGAGGCCCCCGGTGACTCGTCCCGCGACGCCCACTCACCCCACCCACCGTCGGACCCGACACGGACCGCCGAGCCTCCGACACGGACCGCCGAGGCCCCGGCACGGGACGCCTCCCTACGGGCCCCTGTCACACAGCCACCGGCACCAGCACCAGCCGCCAAGCCCCCCGCCCGCCGCCGCTTCCGCCGGACCGCCACCACCGCCGGCCCGACACCCGTACCCACGCCCGCCCCCGGCGCATCCGCACCCGGCGTCCCCGCGCCGCCCGCCGAGGCCCGCGCCCTGGGGGTGCGCCGGGCCGGTGTGCAGGCCCTGCGCGACGTAGGGCTCACGGTCGGGCCCGGCGAGACCGTCGCCCTCATGGGCCGCAACGGCGCCGGAAAGTCGACGCTGCTCAACACGTTCGTGGGCCTGGTGGAGCCGTCCGCCGGCACGGTGCTCGTCGGCGGCGCGGTCCCGCACCGCACCTCTGCCCGCGACCTGGTCCGCCGCGTCGGCCTGGTCCCGCAGGAGCCGCGCGACCTGCTGTACGCCGACACGGTCGCGGCCGAGTGCGTGGCCGCCGACCGGGACGCGGGGGCCGCTCCCGGCACGTGCCGCGCCCTGGTCTCGGATCTCCTCCCCGGCATCTCGGACGACACCCACCCCCGCGACCTCTCGGAGGGCCAGCGCCTCACGCTCGCGCTGGCGGTCGTCCTCGCCGCCCGTCCGCCGCTGCTCCTCCTCGACGAGCCGACCCGCGGCCTGGACTACGCGGCGAAGGCACGCCTGGTCGCCGTCCTGCGCGAGCTGGCCTCGGCCGGTCACGCGATCGTGCTGGCCACGCACGACGTGGAGCTGGCAGCGGAGCTGGCTCACCGGGTGGTGCTGCTGGCGGAGGGCGAGGTGATCGCCGACGGCCCGACGGCGGAGGTGGTGGTCTCGTCCCCGTCGTTCGCCCCGCAGGTGACGAAGATCCTCGCCCCGCAGGAGTGGCTCACCGTCGCGCAGGTGAGGCGGGCGCTGCGATGACCGCTCGGACGACCAAGAGGACCGCCTCGACGACGAGGACGACCGCCCCGACAACGAGCACGACCGCGTCGACGACGAAGGCGCCCCGGCGGCGTCCGCGCGCCGTTCACCTGGGACCCCGCTCGCTGGCCGCGTTGACGCTGGTCAGCGCGGTGGGAGTGATCGCGTTCAGCTGGCCTTTCCTGGCCCCTCCCGCCTCCGCCCTGAACGCCCACGCGCAGGACGCCCCCTGGCTGTTCGCGGGCCTGCTGGTGCTGCTGGTCGCGGTCGTCGCGGCGACGATCTCGGAGTCGGGACTGGGCGCGAAGGCGGTGGCGATGCTGGGCGTGCTGGCGGCGACGGGCGCGGCGTTGCGCCCGATCGGCGCGGGGACGGCGGGCATCGAGCCCATGTTCTTCCTCATGGTGCTGAGCGGCCGGGTCCTGGGCCCGGGCTTCGGCTTCGTCCTCGGCTCGGTGACGATGTTCGCGTCCGCCCTGCTCACGGGCGGGGTGGGCCCGTGGATGCCGTTCCAGATGCTGGCCATGGGCTGGTTCACGATGGGCGCGGGCCTGCTGCCGGGCTCCGAGCGGCTGCGCGGGCGCGCCGAGCTGGTCCTGCTCTCGGGGTACGGCTTCCTCGCCGCCTTCGCCTACGGCACGGCGATGAACATGGCCGGCTGGCCGTTCATGGGCGCGCTGGCCTCGGGCGTGGCGTTCGACCCGGGCGGGACGGTCCCGGCGAACCTGGCCCGCTTCGTCGCGTACTGCGTGGCGACCTCGCTGGGCTGGGACCTGGGCCGGGCCCTGGTCACGGTCCTGCTGACCCTCACCCTCGGTCCGGCGGTGCTCAAGGCGCTACGCAGAGCCACCCGCCGCGCGGCCTTCGAGACCGCGGTCACATTCGAGGCCCCCGACGGCCACCGAGAAGGCCGTTGACCGGTGAACCACCCCACATGACCCACATCACCTACTAGGCTGCCTAGTCGGACAAATAGGATGTTACGACCATGCCGCCAGGGCCTCTGACCTGCACTTTGAGAGCCAGGTCACACGAGGGGCCTTTCCCTCGGATACGGCCACAACTAGCAAAAGGGGTCTTTGCGGGCAGCTCCCGATCCTGCTTCTCTGGATGACGTCGCACGGCGCCGACGAGCCCCACGGGCCTCGGCGCCGCGGCATGCAGCCACCCACCGCACATCACGCGGTGCGGCCACGCACCGCGTGACTCCGGCATGCAGGCGACAGCCAACGTCCCCGAAGAAAAAGGTTCTCCGTGTCCGTCTCCGTCATCCGTCGCATCGCCACCCCGAAGAAGGTCCTCACCACCGTCGCCGTGGCCGCCGCCACCGCCGGCATGGCCCTGTCCGCGGCCCCCGCCCAGGCCGCGACGTCCTCGGTGCCCTCGGCCGCCCAGGCCCAGGCGATCGCGCACAAGATGATCCCGAACACGGCTCAGTACAACGCCTTCGCCAACATCGTGAAGCACGAGAGCGGCTGGGACGTCGACGCCACCAACGCCTCCTCCGGCGCCTACGGCCTCGTCCAGGCCCTGCCCGGCTCCAAGATGGCCTCGGCCGGCTCCGACTGGAAGACCAACGCCAAGACCCAGATCAAGTGGGGGCTGGACTACATGAACTCCCGTTACGGCAGCCCCGTCGCCGCCTGGAACTTCTGGCAGATGAACGGCTGGTACTGAGCCGAACCCCCATGAACGCGCGCTACGCGCGCTGAAGGCGGCGGCCCCCGATCCCCGGGGCCGCCGCTTTCGGCGTTTCCCCACCTTGCCGTGCTGCACTGGGCGGATGACCGGCACCGAGCACCCGACCGAGCCGCCGACGGATCCGCCGGCACACGGCGTACGTCTGGTCCCCGCCCTCCTCGCCCTGACCGCCATGAGCGGCCTGATCGACGCGGTCACCTATCTCGGCCTGGGGCATGTCTTCACGGCCAACATGACCGGCAACGTCGTCGTCCTCGGGTTCGCCGCCGCCGGCGCTCCGGGCTTCTCGGTCCCGCACACGGCGACCTCACTGGCCTGTTTCCTGGCGGGCGCGACGACCGGTGGCCGGGTCTCGCGCCGGGTGGGCGGGGGCTCACGCCGCTCCCTGGCCCGGGTGATACTGGCCACCGAGGCCCTTCTGCTGGCCGCCGCGGCGGCCGTGGCGGCCTCCACCGAGGACGACGCCCCGGCCACCGTCTACACGATCATCGTCCTGACCGCTTTCGCCATGGGGTTGCGCAACGCGACGGTCCGCAAACTGGCGGTGCGTGGCCTCACCACGACCACCGTCGTGACCATGACCCTGACCGGCCTGGCCGCCGACTCCTGGGCTGGCGACGGCTCGCGCGGACGATCGCCCCGCCGTACGGCGGCCGTGATCGCGATGTTCTCGGGCGCGACGCTGGGCGCGGCCCTGGTGCTCCGCCACGACCTGTCGGTCCCGCTGCTCCTGGCTGCGACGACGCCGGCGGTCCTGGCGTTCACGGTGTCCGGCAAGGACTGATCACTGCTCACCCGCGTCGCCCCGCACCTCCCGCCCACTCCGCTCATCCGGCGCTGACCCGCAGCTCCTTCACTCCGTTGATCCAGGCCGAACGCAGCCGGCGCGGATCGTTCACCAGCCGCAGGTCGGGCATGGCGTCGGCGATGGCGTTGAAGATGAGGTTGATCTCCAGCACGGCGAGCGACTTGCCCAGGCAGAAGTGGGGCCCACCCCCGCCGAACCCGAGGTGCGGATTGGGATCCCGGGTGACGTCGAAGTCGTCGGGCCGGTCGAACACCTCGGGATCGCGGTTGGCGGAGGCGTAGAAGATCCCGACCCGGTCCCCCTTCCTGATCAGCTTGCCGCCGAGCTCGGTGTCCTGGGTGGCGGTCCGCTGGAAGGCGACGACGGGCGTGGCCCACCGCACGATCTCCTCGGCGGCGGTCGCGGGCCGCTCCCGCTTGTACAGCTCCCACTGCTCGGGGTGGGTGAGGAAGGCGTGCATGCCGTGGGTCGTCGCGTTGCGGGTCGTCTCGTTGCCGGCGACGGCGAGCATCAGCACGAAGAAGCCGAACTCGTCGGAGTTGAGGTTGCCCTCGTTCTCGGCGGCCACGAGCGTGGAGACGATGTCCTGGGCGGGGCACTGCTTCCGCTCGGCGGCCATGTCCATGGCGTACGCGAGGATCTCGGCGGCGGACTGCTGGCCCACTTCGGCGGTGATGGCGAACTCGGGGTCGTCGTACGCGATCATCTTGTTGGACCAGTCGAAGATCTTGGAGCGGTCCTCCTGCGGCACGCCGATCAGCTCGGCGATGGCCTGCAGCGGCAGCTCCGAGGCGACGGACGTGACGAAGTCGAAGGACCCGCCCCCCTGCTCGCGCGCCCGCGCGACGATGGCGGTGGCCCGTGCCCGCAGCCGCTCCTCGAGCCCCCGAATGGCACGGGGAGTGAACCCCCGCTGCACGATCTGCCGCACGCGGGTGTGCTCGGGTGGGTCCATGTTCAGCAGGATGAACCGCTGGGCGTCGATCGAAGCGCGTTCGATGCGCTCGTTGAACCGGATGATCGCGGTGTTGAGGTAGGAGGAGAAGATCTCCGGGTGCGTGGAAACGTATTTCACATCCGCGTGCCGGGTCACTGCCCAGTAGCCCTCATCCTGGAACCCGGCGACGTTGCCGGTCTGCGGGATCCAGCGGACCGGTTCGGCCTGCCGCAACTCGGCGAACTCCGGCAGGGGCACATGGCGTTGCAGCAGGTCGGGGTCGGTGAAGTCGAACCCGTCGGGAAGCGCTGGACAGGGCATCGGCGGCTCCAGCCATCTGACGATGCTAGCTACGTCGGCGTCTGACGAATCTGACGATTCATCAGAAACAGATTGCGGAGAAGGTAGTTCAGGACCCTCGAGGCTGCAAGACCCTTGCGGTGACGCACATCACGTCAGCAGACTGCATGGAGCAGAACTAGAACACGTACTAGTTCCGAAGGGATCCGCACCCATGGCCGCCGAACCCGTGATCGTGGAAGCAGTCCGCACCCCCATCGGCAAGCGCGGCGGCGCGCTCGCCAACCTGCACCCCGCCTATCTCCTGGGCGAGACCTACCGCGAACTCCTGGGCCGCACCGGCATCCCCGCCGACGCCGTGGAACAGATAGTCGGCGGCACGGTGACCCACGCCGGCGAACAGTCCATGAACCCCGCGAGGACGGCCTGGCTGACAGTCGGCCTCCCCTACGAGACGGCGGCGACGACGGTCGACTGCCAGTGCGGCTCCTCGCAGCAGGCCTCGCACATGACGGCCAACATGATCGCGGCGGGCGTGATCGACGTCGGCATCTCGTGCGGCGTCGAGGCGATGAGCCGCGTCCCCCTCGGCTCGGGCTCCAAGCACGGCCCGGGCAAACCGTTCCCGGACGAGTGGAACGTCGACCTCCCCAACCAGTTCGAGGCGGCCGAACGCATTGCGCGCCACCGGGGGTTGAGCCGGGCGGACGTCGACGGGCTCGGCCTGCTCTCCCAGGAACGCGCGGCGGCGGCCTGGTCCGAGGAGCGCTTCAAGCGCGAGACGTTCGCGGTCCAGGTCCCGACGACGGAGGAGGAGCAGGCGGCCGGCCAGGGCATGTGGCGCCTGGTCGACCGCGACGAGGGCCTGCGCGACACGTCGCTCGAAGCGCTGGCGGGCCTCAAACCGGTGATGCCGACGGCGATCCACACGGCCGGCAACTCCTCGCAGATCAGCGACGGCGCGGCGGCGATCATGTGGGCGTCGAAGCGGATGGCGAAGGCCCTGAAGCTGAAGCCGAGGGCGAGGATCGTGGCCCAGGCCCTGGTGGGAGCCGACCCGCACTTCCACCTGGACGGCCCGATCGACGCGACGAAGGCCGTCCTGGGCAAGGCGGGGATGTCCCTGAAGGACGTCGACCTGATCGAGATCAACGAGGCGTTCGCATCGGTCGTGCTGAGCTGGTCCCAGGTCTTCGAGGCCGACATGACCAAGGTCAACGTCAACGGCGGCGCGATAGCCCTCGGCCACCCGGTCGGCGCGACGGGCGCCCGTCTGATCACGACGGCCCTGCACGAACTGGAACGCACGGACAGGGAGTTCGCCCTGATCACCATGTGCGCGGGCGGCGCATTGGCTACGGGGACGATCATCCAAAGGCTGTAGTCCAGCGGACGAACTCCGAGAAGACGGCGGGCTCGACGATGAGGACCGGGCCCGCCGGGGACATGGAGTCACGGACGGCGACGGCGGCGGCGGGGAACTCGGCGACTTCGACACAGTTGCCGCCCTGGTCGCCGCTGTAGCTGGACTTACGCCAGATGCCGCTCTCCATAGCGTTCCTCCATCACTCGCCGGATCAACGCCACCGAGTCCCTGAGAGAGAGCGCGGCGGCTTGGAGATGATCGTAACGGAGTGAGCAGTCCTGGACGGTGTCCGGGTTGGCGGTCGGATGCCCACTGTTGTAGCCCTCGGTGTAGACGATGGGGGCATCGCCCGCGAAGCGGTAGACGTCGAACGAGCCTTGCAAGCCGGCATGTGCGCCCGCGGCAAAGGGCAACACTTGGACGTTGATCCGCGGATTGCCCTCGAAGGACAACAGGTGGATCAGTTGGTCCCGCATGACAGCGCGACCACCGATCTCTTGACACAGCGCAGCCTCACTCAGCACCGCCCAGTACAGGGGCGGTTGAGCCTTGTCGAAGATGCACTGGCGACCCAGTCGCACGGCGGTGCGGTCGTCGAGGTCGGTTTGATCGAGCGCCCCAAGCACCGCCCGCGCGTAGCGACCAGTCGCGAGAACAACCCGCCGGACCCCAGCGCGGCATCCACGCGCTCGCTGAACTCCAGGGTGGGCACTTTCCTGGCCGTCTCGATCTGGCCCACCAAGGACCCGGTGTAATTGAGGATGTCCCCGAGCTGCCGCTGCGTGAGTTCGGCCGCCTCCCGCAAACGCCGCAGCTCGAACCCGTAGTAGTCGAGCGGGGAGGCTCCGGGGTCAAGGATGTTCACATGGGTCACGCAGGACACCTCTCTCACGCGGCCACTCGTTGCATTCAACCTGTAGCCCAGAGTAGTTGCGCGAGGTCATCCTCGTAACGTGAACGGATACTTCCCCTCGGTCTACGCGCCCCCGGTGCCCACGCAGTACCGGATGGCCCTGACGGTCGACGCCCACTCCGCCCGCCACATCCGCAGGATCGCCCGCAGGTTCCTGACGGACTGGGCGCTGGAGGAGCTGACGGACCCGGTGGAACTGGCGCTGACGGAACTGATCGCCAACGTGGTCCGCCACACCCCGAACCGCCGCTGCACGCTGCTGCTGTTGAAGCAGGCGACAGGGGTGCGGGCCGAGGTGACGGACGCCTACGGCCAACTGCTGCCCGCTCCACAGATGTTGCAACCGGACGCGGAAAGCGGCCGAGGCCTGCTCCTCCTGAACGCCCTGGTCGACACATGGGGCGTGACTCCGACCCCGGACGGCGGAAAGGCGGTGTGGTTTGAGTGCGCCACTCCGCAGGTTCAGGGCAGCGATCCCCGCTGACTGCGGGCAAGCTCCTCGCCGATCTCCCTGACTTCCCCATCGCCGCCGGCTCCTCCTGGGTTCAGGCGACTGGAGCCCCGGAAGGCAAAAGGGTCCACCGATCCGTCGGCCTACCCTCACGAAAGATCGAGGCTAGGCGACCACTGGCCGAGCGGATCCGGTGGAGCCCCATCGCCGCTTACAGGGAGACTTCACCCCTTGGTGAAGACTAGGTCCGCCTCCTGCATATCGGGACCCCCGAGGGACAGGGAGAGCTTGCCTGCCTCCCCATAGGGATAGAAACCGCTCTCGAACTCTCCGGTGCTGCCACAGACTCCAGCAGGGAATACGAGGTCGACCCAGATATCTGAATCTTGACCTGGAAGACGCTGCTTCAGCGCCCACTTTCCCCGTACCTCGGCCCCGCCGTCCTTCCCGTCCGCAAGCAGATCCTCACAAGGAACACCGGTGATGACGACGGTGCCGTCATCAGCGAGATGAGCTGTACGGCTGACCCCCGCACTCCATCGCCCGACCACCTGCTGGCGAGTCAGCGACTCGGCGGTGTCCGGCACGCTCCCTCCCGTGCACCCGGCTGCGGCCAGGGCGGAGACAGTGCCAACGATGGTGAGACGCAGGCTCTTAGCGGATCGCAATCGTCTCACTCCAAGATACCGTCACTGAAGTCGGGTGCTGGCCCTCGGGGAACCTTCGCTGAATGCCGTTGAAGAGAATCCTCAGCGGCGTGAAGGACTTGCCGTCCTGGTACCCGCCACCTGTCGGGGAACGCATCCCCGACTCACGAGTAATCGTATCTTGAACAGTAAATCTGACACGGCCCTGCCGTTCTGTGGCTGATTCAAGCTTGGCTGTCAGCATGAACGACCCGAGCACAGCACTCGAACGGTTGCCGAACCGTCCGTCGTCCCGTCCCGGCTGCTTGAACTTGTCCCCCGTGATCACCCCGAACCCGTCCTCGACGATCTGCACCAGCTTCTCTGCCGCACTGAGTGCCGACATCTTTCGGTCATACCGCTTCGAAACACCGACCTTCATCCCCTTCAGTTCCGAGCCGAACATCTCGCGAACCTCGTCCAACCAGCGCTGATCCTTAACTTCGTCTGTGAAGGCATCCCCTGCGGTGAACTGCCAGCGATCAGGGCCAATGCCGGTGAACCAGGACTTGAGGATCATGTAGGAGTCGACGTACGGCACGGGCTTCGCCTTGATGCCCTGCTGCCAGATGGCGCGGTCCATCTGGCACTTCGCGTCACAGGCGACACCGCTTCCGCTCGCCGTGCCGTCGCAGTTGTAGCACTCTCCGTTTTCGGCTGCGACCGTGTTGGCAGACTTCTTCGGTGGTCCGGGCGCATGGGTGGGCGTGGTGTTCTCGTATCCCGGGCCCGGGCGGGTCGGGCAGTCGAAGTCCGCGCAGAGACCTGAAGGGTCGCTGAGCGAGACGGGGTTGTTGTTGGCGTAGCTGTAGCCGTGGATCTGCTGGGGGCTTGTCAGGACTAGAACGGGGTCGACGCTGAGGAAGCGGCCGATCGATGGGTCGTACTCGCGGGCGCCGAGGTGGGTCAGGCCTGTGTCCGTGTCCTTGGTGCCGCCGACGAAGCCCTTGTCGCCCGACCAGGGGCCGAGCTGGGCGCCTCGCGCGGTACCGAAGATGCCTGTCTTTCGGCGGGTGATCGCCTGAGCGGCGTCCGCCGTGACCTGGGTCGTGGTCGTGCCGTGGTGGTCGGCGAGGAGGAAGGTGAGCTTGCCGCCGGTGCGCATGGCGACCGTTTGGGCGCCGGTGCTGTAGTACCGGGTGCCCGTCGCCTTGCCGGACTTGTCGATGGTGAGCTCGTTGCCCCCGGGGAGGTAGAGCGTCGTGCCGGTCGAGTCGGTGCGGGTCAGGCGCTGGCCGTCGGCGTCGTAGAGGTAGCTGGTCGTCTTGCCGCTGTCGGTGACCGACTTGAGGTGGCCCTCGTCGTCCCAGTCCAGGTCCTGGCCGACAGTCGTCGTGCTGCCCTGCTTGAAGGTGCGGGTCTCGGTGTTGCCCGCCGTGTAGGTGTACGTCTCCGTGTGCGGGTCGGTGCCCGTCTGGGTGACGCCGGGCAGGTTGTGCGTGCCGGCGGCCGGCTCGGCGTAGGTGCGGACCGTGTCCGCCACCGGGCCCGCGGCCGTCTTGTGCTGGGTTTCGGTCTTGCGGTTGCCGAGCGCGTCGTAGGCGTAGGTCGTCCAGTACGGGTCCTGGCCTCCGACGCGCGGCTCCAGGAGCGGCTGGCCGCACGAGACGATCGGTTCCGGGGCGGGACGGAGCCGTGACGCGATGCGGTTGATCACCGTTCAAGAGGCCAGTACGCCCCCGAAGAGGGGAAGGTTGCGGATCACGGCCCAGAGCACGACCGTCGCGGCCAAGGCGCGGGCGGCCCACACGGGGAGAACGCGCGGTCGGGACCTGCCGGTGACGGCACGCAGCCAGATGACGGCGCCGAACGGCAGGAAGACGACAAGGAGCGCGTTGTAGTCCACCGCCGCCGCCACGTCGCCGTGGGTGAGTGCGTGCAGTGCACGCAGGCTCCCACAGCCCGGGCAGTCCCACCCCGTGAAGGCCCGGAACGGACAGGAGGGGAACCGGCCGGGGCGCGTGGGGTCGGAGAGCGCTGTGGCAAGGGTGACCGCGGCCAGCACCGCACCGCCCAGCCATGCTTCGCGGGCACGACGCCGGAGCGGCGCGGTCACGGCACGGGCATGTGCGCGGCGGAGCTGTCCGACGCGCCCGCGATAATGATCATGATCAGCCAGAACAGGACTCCGATCCCCAAGCTCACGAAAACGAGGATCCGAGCCTTCCGTGACGCCTGGACGGCTCCCTCGTAGTCGCCCGCGGTGTTCTTGGCCGAGACCTGTGAGGCGAAGACGATGGCCGCTATCCCCGTCGGCAGGAAGCAGAGGATCGTGACAAGGATGGCCGGGGTCATGTACGACTCGGGCGCCGGTCTTTGCGGTGTGTGGTGCGTCCCCCATGAGTCCTGGCCGGTCTCCTGGCTCCAGCCCGGCTGCCCGGAGGACGGATGGAAGGGCTGCTGCCCCAGAGGATCCGGTCCCCAGACGTCATCGCTCTGCGGTTCGTGATGCTTGTCGGCCATGGCTGACTGCCCTCCTCCGGATCCGCGATCTCAGTCGGGGACCCACATGGTGTGCCGGGAGTCCCAGGTCCAGCTCTCGCCTCGGGCGTCCAGAGCGACCGCCTGCTCGTACGCCCGCTCCGGAACATCGCCGGTGAACGTGACTCGGCCGCCGGCCGACATCTCGAAAACCACGCTCTGCGGTGTCGGCGTCCCGTCCGAAGTCCGGTTCAGCAGCCGGTCCGTGAACTGCTTCAACCCGTTGTGGGCGTCTTCGGCGAGCTTCTCGAAAATGGTTCGCAGGAACGGTTCCGCGACGGCCGTCGTGACGAGGACCAGCACGATGTCGGCCGCCCCCCGCCGGGTCGGCAGCAGCAGACACGCGGCGTCGATGCCGGCGGCGCGCAGCAGGTCCTGCCCCTCCTCGGCCGGGCTGGAAGGCAGGGCTGAGGGCCAGAGGATCTCGACCTCGGGGTCTGTCATGGAGCGGCTCCCTAGTCGGCCATCCAGTCGGGCAGTTCCCAGCGCTCCACTGCGCCCGTGCGGGTGGCGGTCACGAGTCCCCGGTCGTCTTCGAGGAAGCCGAGTCCTACGGGCCGACTCGCCAGTTTCGTCACGGGTGACGCCTTGCCGGTGTGCACGTTCCGGATGGCCACCTTGCCTCGCTGATGCGCCATCGCGACCGCGGCACATCCGGTGGCGAACGCCAGTTGGTGGGCGGGGCGCTTCGGTTGCGTGCGCCAGAGAAGGTCGCCTTCCCAGGTCCACAGACGCCCCCGGCCGTCCATGCAGCCTGTGGCCAGAAGGCCGTCCGCGGCGGCGAGGGAGACGACGGGTTGGGGGTGCGGCCATTCCATGACGGGCAGCCCCCGCACGTTGAGCTGTCGGATCCGTCCGTCTCCGCAGGCCACGACCACGTGTCGGTCGCCGGGCGCGAAGCAGGCCGGCCCGAGCGGGGCGTTCTGGCCCGCCGCCCAGAGTGCGGCCTGTTTCGGCGAACAGACGGTCAGGTCCCTCACGCGGGCGCCGCGCGCGTCGTAGACGTGGAGGTGATTTCCCGCGGTCACTGCGAGCCAGTGGCCGTCCGAGCTGAAGGCGAGGCCCTCGCCCTGCCCCGCTGCGGTCATCACGTGCACGGGCATCTCGGTCTTGAGATCCCAGAGGACGACGGTGCCGTCCTGGTACCGGCTCGCGAGGTACCGTCGCCAGGGGCTCCAGGCGATGCGCACCGGCTTCTCGCGCTGCACCAGCAGGCATTGGGCGACCAGTTTCCCCTTCGCGGTCTCGACGACCCGGATGACACCGTCCTCGCAGGCCGCGGCCACCAGGTTCCCGGGCCCGAGGGCCACATGCCCGCAGGGGCCGACCTCGGCGAGTACGGCGCTCCTCCCGGGCTGCTTCCGCCGTTCCTCGCGCCCGGGCGACTGCTTGTCTCTGTCCAGCGACACCTTGGGCGGAGCGAAGATCTGGACCGTGTCGGACGCGAGGAACAGCACCGGGGTGGCCCACTCCAGGCTGCCCAGACGCACTTTCACGTCATCCCGGGCGAGTGTCACCGCGCGGTCCACCGGCAGCCCTTCGGCGATCCGTTCGTAGAAAGAGGACGCGAACGTGAAAGCGGCCCGGTCAGTGATCGCGTACTGCATGGCGACCACGGCCGGCACTCCCGCCGCCACGAGGGCGGCGGCCATACTCGTGAAGGCGTTGCCCGGTCCGCTCACCGCGGACTCACAGGCGTTCAGCACGACCAGACGCAGCTGGGGACTGTCCCCGATCCGCCGCCGGAGGTCGCTGGCGTGGACGCGCATCGCCAGCCCGTCGTCGCCGGTGAGCTGGATGTATCCCTCGGTGTCACCGAATCCGCCGTGGCAGACGCAGTGGAGGACATGCCATGTGTCTGTGCGCAATGCGTTTTTGAGATCCTGATACCGGTCGCCGGGCAGCCAGTGCACGTCAACCTTGTCCGAACTGTCCTGCTGGAGAACCTGTTCGATTCGCTCCCTCTCCTGTCGCGCGTCCAGCGGGGGAAGATCGTCCGGGAGTGCCGAGATGCCGAGCACTCGCAGCGGGAGGGAAAGAGCCATGGGGGTTACGGGATCCCTGAGCCGCAAATTCCGCACGACCGGGACGTGAAGAGCCAGGTAGTCATCGCGGGACGGATCGACCATATACTCCCACGGAATACCCCCCACCCTGGGACCGTCCGGGCGCAACAATATCCGGAGCGACCTCCCCTGCTCCTTGGCTTGAATTCGACACCGGTCGAACAGGGCGAATACGTCATCCCGCAGGACCGTTCTGGTGAGCACGTTTCCGAATTCTCGGACGTCTTTCTCCGGAGTCGACGCGCCACGCACGACTTCCCTGCTGTACGACCTCTCCAGAGAGCGCTCCACTCCCCCCAGCGTCTCTTCCAGTTCATTCGCCGAATACGGGGGAGGCACCCTCATGCTCGCTTCACCCAACTCGGAGGCGCACCCGACGATCCATTCGGTATCGGTTTCAATGATTTCGAGCCGAAACGGTAGGATCTCCATTCCCGCCACCTCCGAACCCCACCATTACAAGTGCACACCCGATTCTGTGAGGCGTCCACTCGGCGGTAGGGCGGTGTGAATCAGCTTGGTGTCGGGTCCTTCTCCGGCGCCTGCATCGGTGTCGGTGCCGGATCGGCCGTCTCGGACGACTTCGTCCCCGCCCCCGCCCCCACACGGGCCCGGGGCCCCATCAGGACGTAGGACAGGCCGAAGCCCGCGCCCACCACCGCCGCGCCGCCGGCCGCGTCCAGGATCCAGTGGTTGCCGGTGGCCACGATGGACGACACCGTGAACAGCGGGTGCAGCAGGCCCAGGGCCTTCATCCACCACTTCGGCGCGACGATCGCGATGACCAGCCCGCACCACAGGGACCAGCCGAAGTGCAGGGACGGCATCGCCGCGTACTGGTTGGTCAGCGAGGTGAGCGTGCCGTAGTCCGGTTTGGTGAAGTCCTGGACGCCGTGGACCGTGTCGATGACACCCAGGTTCGGCATCAGGCGGGGCGGGGCCAGCGGGTAGAGCCAGAAGCCGACCAGGGCCAGCAGGGTCGCGAAGCCGAGGGACGCACGGGCCCAGCGGTAGTCGACCGGGCGGCGCCAGTACAGCAGGCCCAGGACCGTCAGCGGGACGAAGAAGTGGAAGGACGTGTAGTAGAAGTCGAAGAACTCCCGGAGCCAGTCGACCCCCACCACCCAGTGGTTGACGGCGTGCTCGATGTCGATGCGCAGAAAGCGTTCGAGGTCGAGGACGTCCTGGCCGTGGGCCTCCGCCCGGGCGCGTCCGCCGGAGTTGGTGCCTCCCGTGGCCGCCAGCCTGACCTGCTGGTACGCCGCGTACGTCACGCGGATCAGGAGCAGCTCCAGCAGCAGGTTCGGCCGGGTCAGCACTCGCCTCAGGGACGGCAGCAGCGGCACGCTCCTCCAGCGGGCGGGCACCGGCTCGGCGTACCGGGTCGGGATCGGCGTCCCGTAGTAGGGGGACGTCCGCGGCAGGAACGGGACGACGGTGGCCGCGGCGAGCGCGGCCAGCAGCACCGCGTTGTCGCGCAGCGGGTAGAGGACCGCCATGTGCGGCAGCATCATCCTGGCCGGAAGCGTCATCACCAGGATGACCGCCACCGGCCAGACGTAGCGGTCGGAAGCGCGTGTGCCGACCCGGCCGACGACCGCCAGCAGGACCCACAGCAGCTGGTGCTGCCAGGTCGTGGGCGAGACGGCGATCGCCGCGCAGCCCGTCAGGGCGACCGCGAGCAGCAGCTGGCCGTCGCGGGCGTAGCGGACCGCCCGCCGTACGCCGAGGACGGCGACGGCCGCGCCCAGCGACAGGAACAGGCCGATCTCCAACGGGCCGGCGAGACCGAGGCGGAGCAGGGCGCCGTGCAGCGACTGGTTGGCGAGCGCGTCGGCCTCGCCGCCGAGGCCGACGCCCGCCATGTGGTGCACCCAGTAGGTGTACGAGTCGTGCGGCATCGCAGCCCAGGCGAGCGCCGTGCCGCCGGCGAAGGCAGCGCCGGCGGCCGCCGCCGCCCGGCGGCGCCCTGTGAACCAGAGCAGGGCCGCGAAGAGCAGGACCGTGGGCTGGAGGGCGGCGGCCACGCCGATCAGGGCGCCGGCGACCCGCCAGTCCCGTGCGACGAAGCAGCCGAGGAGGACGAGAAGGACGGGGATGATGCTGGTCTGGCCGAGCCAGAGCGTGTTGCGCACCGGCAGCGACAGCATCAGCAGACTGCTGGCGACGGGCGCGGCCAGCAGCGACGTCCGTCTGCTGACCGGCTGCGGCAGGGCACGGGCCACGACCACGCCGAGGGCGGCCACCAGCAGCAGGGTGCCGAAGGTCCAGCCCCAGCCGAGGGCCTGTTCGGCCGCCCGGGTCAGTGGCTTGAGGACGAGTCCGGTGAAGGGCGTGCCGGTGAAGCGCGTCGAGTCGTAGAGCGAACCGTTGACGTGCAGCACGCCGTCCGGTCCGACCCAGGTCTCCAGGTCCGTCAGCCGCTCTCCGCGCGGGGTGCCGACGACGACGGCCACCTGGCGCGCGGCGAGGACGGTCGCCACCAGCCACAGGCCGAGGCGGGCCGCGCGCAGACGCGCTCTCGCCGTGTCGACCGCCGTCGCTCCTAAGGGTTCTGCAGGTCGCCCGCTCTGCTCCGCATTCGTCACGCCTCGTCGGCCTCCGCCTCGTTCGTGCCACACGTCCCGATGCGCCGGGTTTGGTGCGCGCACCTACCTTATGAGGCGCGCGCTTCCCCCGGGACAGACGCAGGCCGCCCCCGCTTCACCTGTCGTCCGCTCTCCTTTTGTCCGGAAGACGATAGTGCGCCCGAAGCGCGGTCGCCTCCGCGAGGGGCGGGATTTGGATCTCCGCGCGAACGCGACCCGCTCTCGCGCCGTACCGTCGTTCGCACCACGTGTGCGGTGCGGCGTACGGAGAGTGGTGGAGGGCGGAGGGGTTACGCGGCATGGTCTGTCTCCTGCGGAATCGGCGGGTGCGCCGGGAACGGCTGCGCGGACGGGGCGCGGCCGTGCTGCTGGCGCTGCTGGTGCTCCAGTTCGGCTCGCTCGTCTCGCCGGCCCACGCCTGCGGCTGCGGCGCGCTGATCCCGGGCGGCCAGCGCCAGATCGCGGTCGGCCGGGAGGTCTCCGCCGTGCGCTGGGACGGTGCGCAGGAACAGATCGTGATGAGCCTGACGGTCCACGGGGACGCGGAGCGGGCCGCCTGGCTCATGCCCGTGCCGCATCGGGCGACGGTGGGGCTCGGCGACCCCGGCCTCTTCGACCAACTGGCCGCGGCCAGTGCCCCCGCGCACCGCACCCGCCACCACTTCTGGCCGCAGGACGGCGACTGGCCGCTGACCACCGGCGGCGAAACGGCCGTCCCGCCGCCGCCCGGGAGGGGTCCCGGCGGAGTCGGCGTGGTGGGCCGCGAGCGGCTCGGCCCGTTCGACGTGGCCCGGCTCACCGCCACCGATCCGGCGGACCTGGACGACTGGCTGCGCGCCAACGACTTCGCCCTGCCCACCCGGCTGCGGACCACCCTCCAGCCGTACGTCGACCAGCGGTGGGAGTACGTGGCGGTCCGGTTGACGCCCGAGATCGCCGGCACCGCGCTGCGCGGCCGGCTCGACCCCCTGCACCTCACGTTCGCCGCCGACGAGCTCGTCTACCCGATGCGGCTGTCCCGGGCGGCGACCACCCCGCAGTCGCTGGGCCTGTACGTCCTCGCAGCCCACCGCATGGAACCGGCCTCCCCGATCGGCGGTGAGCGGCCGCGGGTGACGTTCGCCGGGCGGCTCGGCACGACGACGGGGCCGCTGGCGAAGCTGTCGAAGGGCGCCCCGTTCCTGACGGCGGTGGCCCAGGAGTTCCCCCACCCCTCGGAGATCACCGGGGACCACCGGCTGCGCCGGGCGGCCGCGGACACCGCGTTCCGGCAGGTCGTCTACGAGGACCGGCTGCTCGCGGTGGCCGGGATCCCGGTGTGGCTGCTGACGGTAGTCAGCGGGCTGATCGTCGTGAACGTCGTCGCGGTCGTGCTGGGGCTGCGCCGGGGACGGGACCGGCCGTCCGGCCCGCCGGAACCTCACCCCGCGGCCGTGCAGCCGCCGCCGACCGGGGCCGCGCCGCCCGGGACGCCCCCGACGCCTCCCCTCCCCCGCACACCCCCTCCGGCACCTCCCATGCCTCCCATGCCTGCCGTGCCTCCGGTGCCGTCGGCGCCTCCCGCGCGGCTCTCGCAACCCGTCGCGCCCCCTGGGCCGAACGGCTGAAATCCTCCGCCCGCGGACCGCGCGATACCCCCGAAGGGGAACCCACGCGCGACGCGTGCCGTTGACGTCACTAGTTAGCATCCCTAACTAGAGATGCAGAGTTGCCGACAGACACGTCAGGTACACGAGAGGCAGAGCGCATGAGCGAGTCGCAGGCCTGGGACGCCGTCGACGCCTACTTCACCGACCATCTCGCCCCGGACGACGAGGTGACGGCGGCCGCGTTGCGCGACAGCGAGGCCGCCGAGCTGCCGCCGATCAACGTCACGGCGAACCAGGGCAAGCTGCTCCAGCTGCTCGCGGAGATCCAGGGAGCCCGGTCGATCCTGGAGATCGGCACGCTCGCCGGTTACAGCACGATCTGGCTGGCCCGCGCGCTCCCGGCCGACGGGCGGCTGATCTCACTGGAGTACAGCCCGCGGTACGCGGAGGTCGCCACCCGCAACATCGCCCGCGCGGGCCTCGACAAACTGGTCGAGGTGCGGGTGGGCGCGGCCCTGGAGTCGCTGCCGCTGCTGGCCGACGAGAACCCGCCCCCGTTCGACCTCGTCTTCATCGACGCGGACAAGGGCAACAACGCCCACTACCTGGAGTGGGCGTTGAAGCTCACGAGCGTGGGCAGTCTGATCGTCGTCGACAACGTCGTACGGGGCGGCCGGGTCGTGGACGAGGACAGCGGCGCGGACGACGTGCTCGGCACCCGCGCCGCGATCGAGTTGATCGGCGCGCACCCCAGGCTGAGCGGCACGGCGATCCAGACGGTGGGGGCGAAGGGCTACGACGGTTTCGCCCTGGCACGCGTCCTGGCGTGACCCCACGCCCGCCGCCCGCACCGGCCAGGAGCCCTCGGACCGGTCAGGCCCCCGGGCACCTGGCCCTTCGGGCACCTCGGGCACCCGGCCCATCAGGCACTCCTGGCCCTTCGGATCCTTGAGGCTCTCCGGAACTCTCCGCCCCTTTGGAACCTTCCGGGCCTTCGGGGTCCTCAGGCCTCGTGGTAGAAGCCCACGTTGACGCTGCGCGGCCCGGTGCGGTCGAAGATGATGATCTCGCCGGAGCCCGCCAGCGGCACGGTGCCGCCGTACACGAGCGACTGGCTGTACTGCCCGATCACCAGCCGCACTTCGGAGGACGGCTCGTCCTGCGAACCGCGCAGCCACGAGACCTGCCAGGTCCCTTCGGGGCCGCACAGGAACTCCAGGTGCACCCGCGAGACGAAGAGCCAGTCGTCCGGGGTGGCCAGACGGCACACGGACCTGTCCCTGCCCACCCGCAGCACGGCGCCCGGGTCGCTGGGCGAGTCGGCCATCAGCATGCCGGCCGTGGCGCCCTCTTCCGTCCCGGAGACGGTGGCCATGGTCAGTTCGAGCACGTGCGCTCCCCTTGAGAATTCTTCGACATGCCTGTCGGCGTCCTGAGTCCTGATTGTGTTTGTGCAGCGGCCGCATGATAAATCGCCCGGGCGCATCCCGTCCGGCACAATGGACGCATGACCGAGCGAAAGCCACCGGGCGTTCCGTTCGAATCGTGGGTCGACAAGCAGATCCGTGAAGCGGAACGGCGCGGCGAGTTCGATCAACTGCCGGGCGCGGGGAAGCCGTTGCCGGCCGACGTGGAGACGTCGTACGACGAACTCTGGTGGATCAGGCGCAAGATGGCCCGTGAGGGCCTCTCCGTGCTGCCGCCCGCGCTCGCCCTGCGCAAGGAGGCGGAGGACGCGCTCGCGGCGGCGTACGCGGCCCCCTCGGAGCGGATCGTCCGGAAGATCATCACGGACGTCAACGTCAAGCTGCGCGACATGATGTTCAAGCCGCCGCCCGGCCCCCCGCTGGGCATGAAGCCGTACGACGTCGAAGCGGTCGTACGGGAGTGGCGGGAGCGCCGGGCGGCGGCTGGAGGGACGGCCGGTTAGGCCGCGGGTCCGGCACAGAGGCGCACCAGGGGTGCACCAGCTGCATCAGGGCTGCATCTGAAGTGCGTCACGGCTGCATCAGCAGTGCATCAGGGCTGCATCACAGGTGCAGAAGCCGCTCCGTCAGTTCGCGGTAGTCCCGCAGGGCCAGGCGGAGTTGCTCGGTGTCCACGGCGGTCGCTGCCGAAGCCGCCCTGTCCTTCCCGCCCTCCTGCTGCTGCCAGGTCCCACGCAGGGTACGGCGGCGCCGGTCCACGACGTCGGTGAGGCGTCCGGCGAGCTCCTCCAGCACCTCGTCGGCCTCGGCCACGGCGTCCCTGGGCCCGTCGACGAACCCGACGACCGCGTGCCGCATGCGGGAGGAGATCCGGTCGCACTCGTCGTCCGGGAGGAGAGACGCGCCGTGTCCGCCGGAAGCAGAGGCCGGCCCCGGGGCGGATCCCTCGGCAGGGGCCTCACGGCGGACGGGGGCATCGGAAACGGCGGAAGCGGCCGCGGGCCCGGTGTCCGGGGCGGTGATCGGGGGCACCTGGGTCCCGGACGCGGAGGTCCTGGAGGCGGAGGTCCCGGACCCGGAGGTCCCGGCCGTCTCACGGCCCCTGGCTCCCAGCGCGCCCGCGCCGGCTCCCGCACCCGTACTCGTACCGGTGCTGGTGGCCGCTCCGGCGCCGGTCTCGGGGCGGACCGGCGTGGAGCTCTCGCCCAGTCGGTCGGCGCCCGCCCCTGCGGCGGTGCCCGCGCCCCTGCGCGCGACCCCGCCCGTGGTCGGGTCGGTCGCCGTGCCGTCGCCGCGGAGATCCGCCAACGGCCGGACCTTCGCGTCCCTCTCGTTCTTCTCGTCCGGCAGAACGGCCTCGCCGGGCAGGACGGCGCCGCCGGGCCGCATGGCCTTGGCGCGCTCGTCCGTCGGGCGGCCGTCGTCCGGGCTCGCGCCGGTGTCTCGTGTCACGTCGGGCATGGTGTTCAGCCCTCCTTCGCCTGGTGGCGGTGGAAGCCCCACGACATGTGGTGGCCTGAGCGGGAGCGGTCCTGGGTCGCGGGCTCCTGGGTGCGGTGACGGCCCGAGTCCCCGCGGGCCGGGGCGATCAGGTCGTCGAAGAGGGCGCGGGCCTCGAGCATGGCGGACCGCATGTCCTCCGTGCCCGGCGTCCGGCCGTCGTCCAGGCCCGGCGTTCGGCCTTCGCCCGTCCCGTACCCGTCGGACGTGCCCGCGTGCTGTGTGCCGTGACCGTCGGCACGCGTGTGGGCGACGCGGTGGACGCGCCGGTAGCCGTGGACGTGGTCGGCGTGGTGGACGGAGAGCGCGGCGAGCTGCTCCTCGTACTGGTCGCCGGCCGGGAAGCCCCGGGCGCCGGCCACCTCGGCGAGCAGACGGTCGGCCTCGGTGACGGCCTCCTGGGGCGAGTCGACGAACCGCTCCTGGGCGGCCGTCCAGCGGGCCTCGAACCGCTCCCGTTCGGCGGGCTCCAGCGGCCGCTCGCGCAGTCCGCCGTGCCGCTCCACCAGGGCGTCGAGCTCCCGCTCGGCGGCCTTGACGTCCCCGTCGTGGCGGGCCACGGCACGGTCGTACTCGGGTCCGAAGCGGCGCTTCAGATTGCGTCCCCCGCCGTGCGAGCCGCGAGCCCGCAAGGCCAGAAAGGCCGCGACGGCGACGACAGCCACCACGACCACGATCAGAGCGATGATCACTCCTGTGGACATGCCTTGCCTTCCGGTGTGTCGGCCCCACGGGCCGGTTCTCCCTTCGGGTTGCCCGGACGGCACCTCCCAAACGGCGGGCGCGACGGGCCGTCAGAAGACATGACAGCGGCCGGCACGGTTCACGACGGCGGCCCAAGGGACGCACGGCGGCGGCGGACCCGGTTCACGGGAGTGTGCGAAGACGGCCTGACGCGTCCCGCCGCCGACCGCCCCCATGCATCCCGCTCACCGCCGTAGTGGCCCGGACCGGACGCTGTCGTGGACCACGGGATGTACGTCGCCGGGGAGATCCCGTGGGGCGACGAACCGCCCTTCCCGTTGCTGCCGCACGTCGTCCCGGTGCTCGTCTGCGGCGCACGGCGGCTGTTCGACGGCCTCGGGGACCAGCACGTCGAGGGGGAGAAGACCCAGGTGCTGGACTCGCCGAAGATCACGCATATCCGGTTGCGGGCCCCGCGGGGCGTCGCCGCAGAATGACCGGATGACCTGGACCATCGCCCCCGAGCCCGTCGCCTCCCCCGTCGCCCGCGCGCTCTGGCGGGACTACTACACGGAGGTCAGCGACCGCTGGTACCTGCTGCACGAGGGGCGCCGCACCGACCCGGAGGAGCTGGAGCGGGAGATCGCCGCCCAGACCTGGGACGAACTCGCCCCGCCGCGTGGGCAGTTGTTGGTCGGGCGGCACGACGGCGAGCCGGGCGGCTGCGCGGGCGTGCGACTGGTGGACGCCGGCGCCGCCGAGCTGAAGCGGGTGTTCGTAAGGGAGGGACTGCGCGGCAGGGGCGGCGCTCCGCTCCTGGTACGGGCCGCCGAGGACGCCGCCCGGGCGCTCGGCGCCACGCGGATGATCCTGGACACCCGTGGCGACCTGGTCGAGGCGCGCGCGCTGTACGCACGGCTCGGCTACACCGAGACCGAGGCGCACAACGACGACCCGTACGCCGAGCACTGGTTCCGGAAGGAACTCGGCTGAGCGGAGGTCAGAGGAGCCGGTGGTCGGGCACCACCCGCCCGCCGTACGGCCGCTCCCGGTCCGAGCCGCACAGCTCGTCGGTGAGCTCCTTGACCAGCTGGACGAGATCGGTGGGCCGGTCCGGGCCCCACCAGTCGCCGAGCAGCTCGGCCAACGAGTCCTCGCGGGCCTCGGCGAGCCGCTCGGCGACCTCGCGCCCCTCGGCGGTCAGCACCATGTCGAGTCCGTCGCGCACGGCGAGCCGGCGCTCCTCGACCTGCCGTGCCGACTCGATGACCACCGGCAGCGGGACCGTGCTCTGCTCGGCCAGCACCGACGGCTCGACGCTGCCGTGCCGCCTCATCCGCAGCAGCAGCCAGCTCGCGCCCGGGAGGAGGTCGTAGCCGGCCCGCGCGGTGGTCTTCCGGTAGATGTCGCGGCGGCCCTCGTGGGTGCCGAGGACCGACAGTGCCCGGCACACCTCGTCGTACGAGGACCGCTCCACGGGGTTGCTGGCGAGGGTCTCGGTCACGTCGGGGGCGGTGACCGAGCCGCGCAGCGGGTCCTCCTTCAGGAACCACGCCAGGACGAAGCCGAGGAGCGCGACCGGGGCCGCGTACAGGAAGACGTCGGTGATGGAAGAGGCGTACGCGTGCAGGACGCGCGGGCGCAGGTCGGACGGCAGGTCGGCGATGCCCCGCGGGTCGGACTCCAGCGTGCCCGCCGACACCCCGGCCGGGAGCCGGACGCCCCGGAAGGCGTCCGCGAGCGCGTCGCCGAGGCGGCTCGCGAAGACGGTGCCGAAGATGGCGACGCCGAAGGAGGCCCCGATGGAGCGGAAGAAGGTCGCGCCGGAGGTGGCGACGCCGAGATCCTCGTAGGCGACGGCGTTCTGCACGATCAGCACCAGCACCTGCATGACCAGGCCGAGGCCGATGCCGAAGACCAGGAAGCAGACGCTCATCTCGGCCGTGGAGCTGTGCTCGTCGAGCCGGTGCAGGAGGAGCAGTCCGAGCGTGGTGACGGCCGTGCCGGTGATGGGGAAGACCTTCCAGCGGCCGGTGCGGCTGACGATCTGCCCGGAGGCCGTGGACGACAGCAGCATGCCCGCCACCATGGGCAGCATGTGCACGCCGGACATGGTCGGCGAGACGCCCTGCACCACCTGCAGGAAGGTCGGCAGGTACGTCAGCGCGCCGAACATCGCGAAGCCGACGATGAAGCTGATGACGGCGGAGAGCGTGAAGGTGCGGATGCCGAACAGCTTGAGCGGGAGGACCGGTTCGGCAGCTCTGCGTTCGGCGGCCACGAACGCGACGGCCAGCAGCACGCCGAGCACCGCCAGGCCGACGATCTGCGGCGAGCCCCAGTCCCAGGTGGTGCCGCCGAGGGACGCGACCAGCACCAGACAGGTGGCGACCGAGGCGATGAGGAAGGTGCCGGGATAGTCGATGACGTGTCTGGCCGCCTTGCGCGGGATGTGCAGCACCGCGGCGATGACGAAAAGCGCCACGACGCCGACGGGCAGGTTGACGTAGAACACCCAGCGCCAGCTGAGGTGTTCGGTGAACAGGCCCCCCAGCAGCGGGCCGAGGACGCTGGTGGCGCCGAACACCGCGCCGAACAGGCCCTGGTAGCGGCCGCGGTCGCGCGGCGGGACGATGTCGCCGACGATCGCCATCGACAGCACCATCAACCCGCCGCCGCCCAGACCCTGGACGGCCCGGAAGGCGATCAACTGCGGCATGTTTTGAGCCATTCCGCACAGCGCTGAACCGATCAGAAAGATGACGATCGCGATCTGGAAGAGCCTCTTGCGCCCGTACTGGTCACCGAGTTTGCCCCACAGCGGGGTCGCGGCCGTCGACGCCAGCATGTACGCGGTGACCACCCATGACAGGTGCTCCATACCACCGAGGTCGCTGACGATCGTCGGCAGGGCGGTCGAGACGATCGTCTGGTCCAGGGCGGCGAGGAGCATGCCGAGCAGCAGGGCGCCGATCGAGACCAGGACGTTTCCGGACACGTGTTCCTGACGTGGATCCGCCGCCCTGCTGTACGCGTCCAAGGCCATGGATGCCTCCTGAGGCTCTGGTGACGCTTTCCATCGTGATCGGTGTGACCCGTTATGGCCTCTTGTAAGCCTCCCGGATCCTTACGGAATGCGACATTCCGGGGGCCATAGGTGAACGGTTGTGTGGAGGATCTGCATAATTTCCGGAGTTTGAACGGGGAGGGACGAACACGTGATGGATCCGACGGGACGGCAGGGACCACCGGGGCGGCAGGGACTGCCGTGTCCGGAGTGCGGAGCGCTCCGCGCGCCCGACAACACCCCGTCCTGCGCCTGCGCCCAGCGCGCGTCCGAGGCCCTGCGCGACACGCGCACGGCGGAGGCGGCAGCCGCGGAGGACTTCGATCCGTTGCGGATACGCCCGTACGTGGAACTGGAGGGCTCGGGCCGGCCCGGCACAGGGCCCCACACCGGACCCGACGCAGGGACCAGGGGGTCCGGCACGGGAACCGACACGGGGAGCAGGTCGGGAGCCAGGACGGAGACCGGGACCGAAGCCGCAACGGGCCACGGATTCGGGAACATGACCGGGGGCGGGCCCATGGCCGGCCCCGGGGGCATGACCGGAGGCGGACCCGCGACCGAATCCGGGGGCACGACCAGGGGCGGGCCCATGGCCGGACCCGGAGACATGACCGGGGGCGGGCCCATGGGCGGATCCATGGCCGGTTCCGGGGATGGATCATCCGGGGGCAGCTTCGGAAGCGCGACCTCCTCCGCCGCGGACGTCACCATGCCGCTGCGCGCGGTTCCGGGCGACGCGACCGTGCCGCTGCACACCGTGCCCCCCTCCGGCGGTCCCGCGCCGGACGTGACGGCGGCGCTGCCCACGCCACTGGCTCCGCCCGCCTCCTCGCCCAGCGCCGGCGACCTGAGCCTGTTCGAGACGGTGAACGTCGGCGCCCGGTACCCCGAGGACGAGGAACCGCGCGGCTCACGCCGTCGCCGCACGCTGCTGATCGCGACGAGCGCCGCCCTCGTGACCGTCGTGGCCGCGGCCGGGTTCGCCACCGGCCTGTTCTCCTACGAGAAGCCGACCCGAGACGGGGCCGCCCCCAAGGACGTACGGGCCGCCGTGCCCGACACCTCGACCGCCGCCGCCTCCGTCTCGCCGTCGGCGAGCCCCTCGGCGTCCCCGTCGGCCTCGGAGGCCTCGCCCACCCCTTCCGAGAGCGAGAGCCCGTCGCCCTCCGCGTCGAGGACGAGTGCCCCGCCCTCGGCGTCCCCGTCGGCCGAGACGAGCCGGCCCACGCCGACCGCTCGCGCGACCCGATCCCTGGTGCCCGCCAACGGGGCCGACGACAGCCAGGAGGCCCCGGCCGACGCTCCCGTCCTGCGGCGCGGCGACAAGGGCCCCGAGGTGACCGAACTGCAGCTGCGGCTGCGTCAGCTGTCCCTCTACAACGGCGAGGCCGACGGCACGTTCAGCAACGAGGTCGAGGACGCCCTGCGCAGCTACCAGTGGTCACGAGGAACGACGGCGGACGGCCTGGGCGTGTACGGACCGGCGACACGGACGAGCCTGGAGTCCGAGACAAAGGAACCGTGACGACCAGAGCCGAGCCGAGCCGACGGGCGTAGGACAGGCGGATCGGCAAACCGGCAGGCCGAGGGCCGTCGGTCGCCGGCGCGGCGGCCGGGCGGCGGCCGCGGGCCGACGAGTGAGGCCGGCGGCAGCCGGAGCGGCGGCCCGGCAAGCCGGGGCATACGTCCGTCGGGGCGGCAGGCCGAGCAGCCTAGGGCCGCCGGTCACGGAGGCAGCAGGCCGGGCAGGCCGGCGCGTACGTCGCGGGGCCGCGGCCCCGGAAGCCGGGGCGCAGGTCGTCAGGGGCCTCGGGACCCTATCCGGCGTGGATGCGGACCCCGTCCCGGAGGACTTCCACCCGCACCTGGCGCAGATCCCGGACGACCACGTCCGGGGCGTGTGCCGCCGCTCGGGGGCCGACTCCCACGACCTGCATTCCGGCGGCGCGGCCGGCCGCGATGCCCGCCCCGGAGTCCTCGAACACCACGCACTCCGCCGGGGCGACCCCCAGCTCGGCGGCGCCCTTCAGAAAGCCCTCGGGATCCGGCTTGCTCGCGCCGACCGACTCCGCGGTGATCCGAACGTCGGGCAGCTCCAGTCCCGCCGCGGCCATCCGGGCCGTCGAGAGCGGGACGTCGGCCGAGGTGACCAGCGCGTGCGGGACGCCCCGCAGCGAGGCGAGGAACTCGGGTGCGCCGGGCACCGGAACGACGCCGTCCATGTCGGCGGTCTCCTCGGCCAGCAGCCGCGCGTTGTCCGCGAGGTTCAGGTGCGTGGGCCTGCCGGGCAGCAGCACCGCCATGGAGGCGTGGCCCTGCCGGCCGTGGACGACCTTCATGACCTCGTCGCCGTCGAGCCCGTGCGCATCGGCCCAGCGCCGCCAGATCCGCTCGACGACGGCGTCGGAGTTCACGAGCGTGCCGTCCATGTCGAGCAGGAGGGCGCGGGCGGTCAGGACCGGCATCGACAGCTCCAGGTGCGTAGAGACGAAGCTCCAGGTGCGTGGAGACCAAGCTCCAGGTGCGCAGGGACGAAGCTCCGGGTACGGAGGACAAGGCGGCCCCGCCCGCCGGTCAGGGAAAACGAGCGGGAGCCACTTTGTTTCTCCACGGTACAAAACATTCCGGCCCCACCGCCACCCCGGGCGGCGACGATCGGAAAAGGTCCGGGAAGCGTTCACTCGCCGTTCAGCTCAGCCGGTGACCGCCTCCCACAGGCTCCACACCCCCAGCGCCAGCATCAGCAGCGCCGCGATCCGGGTGATCAACTGCAGCGGCACCCGCTTCATCAGCGCCTTTCCGCCGACGATGCCGAGACCGGCCACCGCCCACAGCGCCAGTACCGCCCCGAGGCCGACGGAGAGCGGGTCGTCGTAGCGGGCGGCGAGGTTCGCCGTCATGATCTGCGTGAGATCGCCGAACTCGGCGACGAGGATCAACATGAAGCCCGCGCCCGCGACCTTCCAGAAGGACTGGTTCTCCGGCCGCCGGATCTCCTCGTCTCCGTCGTCCTTCTTCAGCAGCAGCATGCCCGCGCCGCCCAGGAACAGGACGCCCGTCAGCGCGTGCAGGAGCTGCTGCGGCAGCAGAGTGAGCACGCTGCCCGCGGCGACCGCGAGCGCGATTCGGGGGCCGCCCCACCGAGAGTCCGCGCACTTCGAAACAGAGACACCTCGGCACGGCAGCGCACACGTCATCCGTGCCGTGGGGCACGGATGTGCACTGCTTGCCGAAGGTCTCGCTGGCCTGCCCGCACGACGGGCCTGCCTCCGGGCGCCGGCTCAGACGAGCTGAGCAGTATGTCGACGGTCCGGCGAAGAGCTACTCCCCTTCTGCGCTCCTCAGTGTACGAGATCGTCCGTACAGCCGTTCGCGCAGATCGTCCGGCCCGTTCCGCCGCAGACCTTGTCGTGTCATGCACACGTCACTAGCTTCTTACCCGGCGCACACCTCCCCGCAATGCGGGAGCGCGAGCATTCCCTCGCTCGCGCCCCAACACCCCGCCTCCCCAACGGAGTTCGCAATGCCGAAGTTCTACGCGCGTGGACGGCTGAGCATACTCGCCGCCCTCACCGGCCTCATAGCCTCGGTCGGGCTCTTCACCTCCCCGACCGCCTCCGCCGCGCTGCCCACACCGGTCAGCGCCTCCACCGCCCGCACCTACCTCGCCTCGCTCACCGTGGCGGCCGAGGACCGCACCGGCTACGACCGGGACCTCTTCCCCACCTGGATCACCATCAGCGGCACCTGCAACACCCGCGAGTACATCCTCAAGCGGGACGGCACGAACGTCGTCACCAACTCCGCCTGCACCGCCACCAGCGGCAGCTGGTACTCCCCCTACGACGGGGCCACCTGGACCGCCGCCTCCGACCTCGACATCGACCACCTGGTCCCGCTCGCCGAGGCCTGGGACTCCGGCGCCGACGCCTGGACCACCGCCCGGCGCCAGGCCTTTGCCAACGACGTCACCCGCCCGCAGCTCATCGCCGTCACGGACAACGTGAACCAGTCCAAGAGCGACCAGGACCCGGCCGAGTGGATGCCCTCGGTCACGTCGTACCGCTGCACCTACGTCCGCGCCTGGGTGCAGGTGAAGTACTACTACGGCCTCTCGGTCGACTCCGCCGAGAAGAGCGCCCTGACGAGCTATCTCGCCAACTGCTGACCGAACCGTAGCCGCGGAATGCCCCCGTGAGCCTCCGTCGTTCCGTACCGTGACGGGACGACGGAGGAGGGCGATCACGTGGCCGAACTGCGGCTGGGACCACTGCTGAGATATGCCGACGCCTCGTGCGCGACCGTGTGGGTCGAGGCGAGCCGCCCGTGCGACGCCGAGGTGCGCTGCGCGGACGGCGCCGGCGGCACGGCCCGCACCTTCCAGGTGGCGGGCCACCACTACGCCCTGGTGCAGGTCGACGGGCTGACCGCGGGAACGACGACGGCCTACGAGGTCTTCCTCGACGGCGCCCGCGTCTGGCCGCCGCCCGACTCCCGCTTCCCGCCCTCGGAGATCCACAGCCCCGCCGAAGACGGCGACGAGCTGCGCGTGGCGTTCGGCTCCTGCCGCTGGGCGGCTCCTCCGGCCGGCGGGCACGACCCCGTCGGATCCGACGCGCTGGACAACCTGGCCGGCCGTCTCGCCGGCGACCCGACAGCCGAACGGCCTCATGTGCTGCTGCTGTTGGGCGACCAGGTGTACGCCGACGAGGTCTCCGACGCGACCCGGGAGCGGATCGCCACCCGCCGCGGTCTCGACGACGCGCCGGGAGCCGAGGTCGCGGACTTCGAGGAGTACACCTGGCTCTACTACGAGTCCTGGCTCGACCCCGAGGTGCGCTGGCTGCTGTCCACCGTGCCCACCTGCATGGTCTTCGACGACCACGACGTCATCGACGACTGGAACACCTCCGCCGCCTGGCTGGCCGACATGCGTGCCACGCCCTGGTGGCAGGAGCGGCTGCTGAGCGGCCTGATGTCGTACTGGGTGCATCAGCACCTCGGCAACCTCACCCCGGCCGAGCTGGCCTCCGACCCGCTCTACGCCGCCGTGCGCGAGGCCGACGACGGCACCGACGCCCTGCGCGACTTCGCCGCCCGCGCGGACCGGGAGCCGGAGACCGTGCGGTGGAGCTACCGGCGCGACTTCGGGCGGGTACGGCTGCTGATGGTCGACAGCCGGGCCGCCCGGGTCCTCGACGAGGACGAGCGCTCGATGCTCGACCCGGGCGCAGAGGCATGGCTGCGCGCACAGGTCCTCGACGACCCCGGCTCCTACGACCACCTCCTGATCGGCACCTCCCTGCCCTGGCTGCTGCCGCATCTGGTGCACGACGCCGAGGAGTGGGACGCGGCCCTGTGCCGCGGCGAGCGCGGGGCACGCTGGGCCCGGTTCGGGGAGAAGCTGCGGCGCGGCGCGGACCTGGAGCACTGGGCGGCCTTCCCGGAGTCCTTCGCCGCGCTGGCCGGACTGATCGCCGAGGCCGGCACGGGGACCCGGGCGCCGGCGAGCGTGCTGGTGCTGTCGGGGGACGTGCATCACGCGTACGCGGCCGAGCCCCGATGGCCCGACGCGACCGGCCCTGACGCGCGGGTGCTCCAGCTCACCTGCTCCCCCGTCCACAACTCCGTCCCGCTGTCGATGAGGGTGGGCTTCCGCTTCGGCTGGAGCGCGGCGGCCCGTGCGCTCGGACGCCGGGTCCGTCGGCACGGCCGTTGTCCCCGGCCACCCGTCAGCTGGCGCAAGACGGGCGGGCCGTGGTTCGGCAACCAGATCATGTCCCTTGCGCTGCACGGTCGTTCGGCCCGGCTGCGGCTGGAGCAGGCACGACCGGACGGCGGCCTGGTGACCGTGATGGAGTCCCACCTCACCTAGTGGCACGGGACAACAGGGTTGTGTGGGGCCCGCGTTGGCTTCCGTGGCGGGCGACGGCATGATGAGGCGGACCGTCCGCTTCCGTCGTGACCTCGCGGGCGGACAGCTCCATCGCGCCCCCACACGCCCGGGAGTCACCCCCTTGCCCTCAGCGAACGCGCACCAAGCACAACCGACGTCCCCCGCGAAACCCACGGCGGCCGCACAACCGGCGGCGGTCGGGGGGCCCGTCGCAGCCGCGGAGTCCACGGCGACGGCAGCCACGAAGCCCGCGGTGGCGGCCGTCGCGGAGCCCGCGGTGGCGGCCGTCGCGGAGCCCGCGGTGGCGGCCGTCGCGGAGCCCGCGGTGGCGGCCGTCGCCGTCGCTCTCGTCGGGGCCGGGCCGCGCGGCACCAGCGTTCTGGAACGCCTCTGCGCCTCCGCGCCCGAACTCCTGCCGCCCGGGGTGCGGCTGACGGTCCACGTCGTCGATCCCGCCCCGCCGGGACCGGGCCGCGTATGGCGCACCGCGCAGTCGCCTGAGCTGCTGATGAACACCGTGGCCTCGCAGGTGACCCTGTTCACCGACGACAGCGTGGACTGCGCGGGCCCGATCCGCCCCGGCCCGAGCCTGTACGCGTGGGCGGGCGGCGAGCTGGGCCCGGACGAGTACCCCACCCGCGCGCACTACGGCCGTTACCTCCGGTGGGTGTTCGAGCGGACCGTGCGCCGGGCCCCGTCGTCGGTCCGCGTCGAGACGCACCCGGCCCGTGCGCTCCGGCTGGACGACGCCGCCGACGGCCGCCAGGCCCTCACCCTGGACGACGGCCGGGTCCTGCTCGGCCTGTCCGCCGTGGTCCTCGCCCAGGGGCACCTTCCGGTGGTCGCCGACAGCGCCCAGCAGCGCCACACCGCCCACGCCGGACGGCACGGCCTGCGCCACGTGCCGCCCGCCAACCCGGCCGACGTCGACCTCGACGGCCTCGCCCCCGGTGAACTGGTACTGCTGCGCGGTCTCGGTCTGAACTTCTTCGACCACGTGGCCCTGCTGACCAGCGGCCGGGGTGGACGCTTCGTCCCCGACCGCACCGGCGCCGGCCGGGCGCTGCGCTACGTTCCCTCGGGCCGCGAACCGCGCCTGTACGCCGGCTCCCGGCGTGGCGTGCCCTATCAGGCACGCGGCGACAACGCCAAGGGCCCCTACGGCCGGCACACTCCGCTCGTGATGACCCCGGAGGCGATCGCGGGCTTCCGCAAGCGGGCGGACTCCGGCGAGGCGCCCGATTTCCTGGCCGAGATATGGCCGTTGGTCGCCAAGGAGGTGGAGACGGTCTACTACACGGCCCTGCTCCACGACCGCCACCGCGACCGCGGCCACAGCCACACCGACAGCCACAGCCACAGCCACAGCCAGGAGAACCGGTACCCGGACGGGTTCGCGGACCGGGCAGTGGACCGGTTCACGGACCGGTTCCTCTCCGTCCCGCACCGCGACCCCCGGGAAGCGCTGCTGCTGGACGAGGCCGGAGTGGAGCAGGCGGACCGCTGGAACTGGGACCGACTCTCCCGGCCGTACACGGGCCGGCGCTTCACGCATCCGGGGCAGTGGCGGGACTGGCTGCTGACCTACCTGCGCGCGGACGCGGCGGAGGCCGCCCGGGGCAATGTGGCGGGCCCGGTGAAGGCGGCCCTGGACGTGCTGCGGGACCTTCGCAACGAGCTGCGGCTGATCGTCGACCACGCCGGACTGGCCGGCGCCTCCCGCCGGGACCACCTGGACCGCTGGTACACCCCGCTCAACGCCTTCCTGTCCATCGGCCCGCCCCGCCGCCGGATCGAGGAACTGACCGCCCTGGTGGAGGCGGGGGTCGTGGAGGTGCTCGGTCCGCGTCTCGAGGTGCGGGAGGAGGCGGGGGCCTGGCGGGCGCACTCACCGGAGGTGCCCGGCTCGGCCGTCCGTGTGACGACCCTCGTCGAGGCGCGCCTTCCGGAGCCGGACGTCCGCCGCACCGCCGACGGCCTGCTGGGCCGGATGCTCAGGACCGGGCAGTGCCGTCCGCACACGGTGGACGGTTACGTGACCGGCGGACTGGACGTGACGCGGCGGCCCTATCACCTGATCGACCGTCAAGGCCGCCCGCACGAGCGGAGGTTCGCCTTCGGCGTGCCGACGGAGGGGGTGCACTGGGTCACCGCCGCGGGCGCCCGGCCAGGGGTGGATTCGGTCACACTTTCGGACGCGGACGCGGTCGCGAGAGCCGCTCTGCGCGCCGCGACCAGGGAGGCAGGGCTACAAACGGAATCCACACCGTGGCCAAAAGTTGAACTTGCAAGCATCAATTAGCTGCGCCTAACGTGAGTCGCTCATTCGGTACCGCCGCCCCCCACCGACCGGTCCTTCCCCCCTTGCGACCGGCCCGATCGACACCGAAGGAGCACCCCCCACCATGTCCGCTCGTCTCAACACCGCACAGCCCTACGCGGTCGGCCTCTTCCGCATCGTCGTGGGCCTGCTCTTCGCCTGCCACGGCGCGGCCTCGCTCTTCGGCGTCCTCGGCGGCGTCGCAGGCAAGGGCGGCACCATCGACGCCGGCACCTGGCCCGGCTGGTACGCGGCCGTGATCCAGCTGGTCTGCGGCAGCCTGGTCCTGCTCGGCCTGGGCACCCGGGCGGCCGCCTTCCTGGCCTCGGGCTCCATGGCGTACGCCTACTTCGACGTGCACCAGCCGAACGCCCTGTGGCCGATGGAGAACGGCGGCGAGGCCTCCGCGATGTTCTGCTGGGCCTTCCTGCTGCTGGTCTTCACCGGTTCCGGCGCCCTCGGCCTGGACCGCCTCTTCGCCGGCCGCACGAGCCAGGAGCGGGAGTCCTCGGCGCAGAAGGCCGCCGTCTCCGTCTGACCGGCGGGACGACACACGACACCGCACCGCGATCCACACCACCCGGGCTCCCCTTCGGCGCCCGGGTGGCAGCGGTTTCCGCCTCGGCTGCTCGCGCGGCCGGTGTCCGTGGCCGTCGACACGGGGCCCCGGGCGGGGGCCAGGCCGAGCCCGCGACCGGCGTCCGCGGACACCCCGGCCCCCTCACCACAGGTGAACGTGGTGTGCCGAACACACGAGCCCCCCGTGAATCTGCTGTCACACCCCGGGCGTACGCTGTATGGCTGTCATTGGCCGCACCTGCCGCTCCCCCGCGACACAGCGGCACGGTCAGGCCGTCACGGGGGAGACACGGGGAGTCTGCGGTGTTGGAGAGTGTGGGGGCGTTGCTCGGCAGTCCATGGATCTACGCGGTCGTGGGGCTGTCGGTCCTGCTGGACGTCTTTCTTCCCGTGCTGCCCAGCGGAGTGCTCGTCATCACGGCGGCGACGGCCGCCGCTGCCGGTTCGGGCGCCGCGACCGGCCGGGTCCCGCACGACGTCCCGGACATCATGGTGCTGATCCTCTCCGCGACGACCGCCTCGGTGCTGGGCGACCTGGTCGCCTACCGGCTGGCCTGGCGCGGCGGTGCGCGCCTGGACCGGGCGATCTCCCGCTCCCGGCGGCTGACCACCGCGCAGGAACGTCTCGGCGACGCGCTGGCCCGGGGCGGCGGCGCACTGGTCGTCCTGGCCAGGTTCGCGCCGGCCGGCCGTTCCGTCGTCTCCCTCATCGCGGGCGCCGCCCATCGCCGCCCCCGCGAGTTCCTGCCCTGGTCCGCCCTGGCCGGTCTCTCGTGGGCGGGCTACAGCGCCGCCCTCGGCTACTTCGGCGCCCACTGGCTGGGCACGACGTGGCTGGCCACGGGGGTGTCGGTGCTCGCGCTGTTCGGTGCGGGAGCAGGCGCGGCCTACGTGATGCGCCGCCAGCCGGCGTAACGCCGCAGCCTTCCCGGCCCGGGGCCGGGCAGTCCTACGTCCGCGCTGCCGCCGTGCGGGCGCTGCCGCGTACCTCCAGGCCGTCCAGCAGTTCCGCGGTGGCCGCGGCGATGGTCTCGACCGCTCGCTCGAACACCTCCCGGTTGTGCTCGGCCGGCGCCCGGAAGCCGGACACCTTGCGTACGTACTGCAGGGCTGCTGCGCGAATGTCGTCCTCGGTCGCCTCCTCGGGCAACGCGGGCGGACGCAGCGTCTTGATACTCCGGCACATGCTCCAAGTCTCCCTCCTGTCGTCCGGCCGCGTGCCATGATCACTTCTTTGGCGGCCACCGCTCCCGCGGGGCCGACCGACGAGAGGACCGACAGCATCATGGCGACCGGCATGAACGACATGAACGATACGAACGGCATACTCGACGTGGGCGTACTCGGCCCGGGCGGAGTGGGCGGCCTGCTCGCGGCACTGCTCTCCCGAGCCGGCCACCGGGTGACCTGCCTGGCCGGCGAGGACACGGTCACGGCCCTGCGCACCCACGGCGTCCGCGTCCAGAGCGCTTCCTTCGGCGACTTCACCGCCCGCGTCGACGCGGACACGGAGCTGCGCGCCCCGGTCGACGTGGTCCTGGTCGCCGTCAAGCACACCGCCCTCGACGCGGCCCTGAGCCGCCTGCCCGCCTCGGTGCTCGGCGACGACGCCCTCCTCGTGCCGTTCCTGAACGGCGTCGAGCACCCGGCGGTCCTTCGCGCCCGGCACCGTCCGGACCGGGTCGCCCCGGCCGCCGTCCGCGTCGAGTCGACCCGGGTCGCCCCGGGAGTGATCGAGCACGCGAGCCCGTTCATGGAGATCGACCTGGCCGGCGACCCCGTGCCCCGCCCCCGCCTCGACGCGCTCGCGCGAGTGCTGACGGCGGCGGGCCCGACCGTACGCGTCCTGCCGGACGAGACGGCCGCCCTGTGGGCGAAGATGGCGTTCCTCGCGCCCTTCGCCCTGCTGACCACCCGGTACGGGCTGCCCCTCGGGGAGGTCCGCACCCGGCACCGGGCGGAGCTGATCGCCCTGGTCGAGGAGACGGCCGCCGTCAGCACCGCCTGCGGAGCCCCCGCCGACCCGGCCCGGGCCCTCGCCCGCTACGACGCCTTCGCCCCCGCCACGAAGTCGTCCATGCAGCGCGACGCCGAGGCCGGCCGCCCCCTCGAACTCGACGCGATCGGCGGTGCGTTGCTGCGCGCCGCCGACCGGCACGCAGTGCCGGCGCCGGTCACGGCCCGCCTGGTCTGGGAGGTGGCGGAGGCTACCCGGTAGGACCGGTGCGCAGGTCGACGTATCAGTCGTCGGATCTGATCCAGTTCCCCTTCGGGTACTCGAAGTCGGCTGACCCAGCAGCGTGAACCCGGGACCGGGGTCCGACATCGGCGGCGGCCGATGCCGGGGCGGGGGCGCTCGTGCGGCCCGCGCGGTTCGTCTCCTCTCCCGCGGCCCGCCCGGAGGAGGTCCGGCCGAAGGGGCCCCTGCCGACGGGGGCCCGGCCGGGGTGGCCGGAAGCGATCCCTCCGCGCAGGGCCCCGGCGGACAATGCGGCCTGACCGGCGGCGACCGCCCCCCTCACGCCCGCCCACCCAGGAGAGTCGAGGAGACGATGACCGGTCACTGGAAGAGAGGCGCTGCCCGAACAGTGGACGGAGACGTCGTGACCCACCCCGGAGCACGCTCGGCGCCACGGCCCGTACTCGCCTACGACGGCGACTGCGGCTTCTGCCAGTCCTCCGTGGACCTCATCCGGTCCCTGGCCGCACCGACGCTGGAAGCGGTTCCGTGGCAGTTCCTGCCCGCCGGGTCGACCGCACCGCACCTCGCGCGCCTCGACCGGGAGGTCCTGTTGCTGCGCGGCGACGCCGTCCTCGCGGGCGGGGCGGACGCGCTGGCCCGCTGGCTGGGCACCTCGCCGTCCGCCGCATACCGGGTGGCGGCGGCCGTCCTGCGGCTGCCGGTCGTCCGCGGCTGCGCCCGCCCGGCCTACCGCTGGGTGTCCCGCAACCGCCACCGGCTGCCCGGCGGCAGCCCCGCGTGCGCCGTGCCGCCGGCCGGCCGGTGAGGTCTCCCGGGCGCCCCCGCACAAGCGCCGGTTATCGAACACACGTTCACACGAACACCCCAAAGGAGCTCGCTACTCAAATTCGAACAGGCGTACCATTGGCGCGTGGCTAAGACCTATGACTTTCCCAGCGACCTGCGCGCCGGTCAGGAGGAGCTGCATCAGGTCCGGGCCGAGCTGTCGGCCCTGCTGAAGCGACTTCCCTGGTCGGTGGAGCCCCTGGACGGCTTCAGCGACGACGGCGGCTGGCGCAAGGCCGAACGTCCCGCATCCCCCGGCTGGACGGCCGACGAGCAGGCCGAGGTGGAGAAGCTGCGGCGCAGGGAGCACGAACTCGCGGTCTTCGTGACCTGCCACCGCTTCTGGGCGGAGGTCGCGGCCGCCGACCGGGTGGACGCCCGCATGAACCTCAAGCACGCCCACGGCACCCCGCCGGAGGACGGGGACGAGGGCGGCGACAGGGGCGGGAACGCCGGCTAGAGACGGCGCGACACGCGGAAGGGCCCCCGGATCTCTCCGGGGGCCCTTGCGCTCTCCTGGTGGGCGCGGACGGTTTCGAACCGCCGACATCCTGCTTGTAAGGCAGGCGCTCTACCCCTGAGCTACGCACCCAGGACGAGTCGACAGCCTACATTGCCGGGGGCCGTGTCCCGCAAACCCTGTCGGGGGTTGTCCCCACCCCTCGTCCGGGAGTGTGCCGGATCGTCCCCGCGGCCGCGTCTCCCTAGTGTCGGAGAGGCATCGCCAAGCAGCCCAGGGGGAGATCACCATGGCCCGTACGACCCTTTCCGCCCGCGCGGTCCTCGTCACCGCGGTCGTCGTGGCCCTCGCCGCCGACGCGACCGGCTGCGGCGCCTCCGCCGCCGACGACGAACACCCCGACCACCGCTCCTTCGCCCTGGAGGGCCGCACCCTCACGATCGACTCCGACGACTCGGCGCTCGAGATCGTCGCCTCGGACGCGACCGGCACGGGCACGGTCGACGTCACCCGGTGGTTCCAGGGGTCGGTCACCCTGGGCGAGGACCCGAAGGCGACCTGGTCGATGAAGGACGACCGGCTGACGCTGCGGATGCACTGCTCCGGCGTGGTCTCCGACTGCTCCGCCGGGCACCGCATCGAGGTGCCCCGGGGCGTCGCCGTGAAGGTCGAGGACGACGACGGCAGCGTCCGGGCGCAGGGTTTCCGGGACGCGCTGAGCGTGCACGCCGAGGACGGTTCCGTGCACGTCACCGACTCCAGCGGGCCGCTGGACCTGCGCACCGAGGACGGTTCCGTGCGCGCCGAGGTCTCCTCGCGCTCGGTGCGCACCCGTACCGAGGACGGCTCGGTGCGCCTCGACCTGAGCGCCGTCCCGGACCGGGTGGAGTCGGTCAGCGAGGACGGGTCCGTGACGATCGCGCTGCCCCGGGCGACGTACCGGGTGACGACGAAGACCGACGACGGCGGGGTGGAGGTGTCCGTGCCCCGGGACGAGTCCAGCGGGCACGTCGTGAGTGCGCACACGGCTGACGGCAAAGTCACCGTGAGGAACGCGAACTAACGGGCCCGTGTGTTCGTCCTTAACCGGTGGGAGAATGACACCGGGCAGGGCGGATCACAGCACGGGAGAGGGATGTGACGGCGACACCATCGCAGCCGTATTCGCCGTCGAAGCCGCGTGCACGGGCCCGCGCCCTGAGCGACTGCCTCACCCTCGTCGCCCTCCCCGTCGTGCTCGCCCTCGCACTGCCCGCCGCGTTCGCCGGCGGCGGCACCCGCCGCTGGTTCGGGGGGCGGGCGGAGGGGCAGCGGGCCGAGGCCCAGGCCGCGAAGGACGCGGCGGCGGCCGCGTTCTACGAACTCGACAGCGCCCAGCGCGACCTGCGCATCTCGATCGAGACGATCAGGGCCGTGGACGACTCCCCGGCCGCCCGCCGCGCGGTCGCCGACTTCGAGGCCGTCGGCCGGCGCATCGACGAGGCCAGCCACCAGTACATCGACGCGGTCGACGCCCACGACCTCGACCGCGACGACCTGGAGGCCTCCGCGGCCGCGCAGGCCCGCACCGAGCTGACGCGCGCCAAGGACGAGTTGGGGCGCGTCAAGCAGGAACTGGACCGGTTCGCCGAGGGGCTCGGACCGCTGCTCGGCAAGGCCGAGACCCAGCTGGCCCGCCTGGCGCCCGCCGTGGAACGGGCCCGGCAGACCCTGCTGGCGGCGTCGAACGCGCTGGACGCCGTGCGCGACAGCGGGCTGCGGGCGGACGATCTCGCGGCGCGGCTCGCGGCCCTCGCGCCCGAGCTGACCAAGCTCAACGAGGGTGCGGGCCGGCACGGGGTGCCGCACACACTGGAGCGGGCGGAGCGGGTCTCACGGGAGGCCGAGGCGGTCCGGGTGGAGGCCGAGCGGCTGCCGGAGCGGGCCGCCGAGATCGACCACCGGCTCGTGTCGCTGCGCACCCGCGCACAGGCGCTGACGACCCGATCGGGACAGGTGGAGCCGATCCTGAGCGAGCTGCGGCGGCGGTTCTCGGCGGCCTGCTGGCAGGACCTCCAGCACGTCCCCGACCAGGCCGGTGAGCACGTCCGGCAGGCCGAGGAGAAGCTGAAGGAGGCGCAGACCGCGCGGGACGCACAGGCCTGGCCTGACGCCACCGCGCTGCTGTCGACGGCGCGGGCCCTGCTGAACACCACGGACGAAGCGGTCTCGGCCGCCGGCGACAGGCTGACCAGGCTGAACGCCGTCCAGAAGGACCCGCAGGCGGAGATCGACCGGACCAGGTTCGCGATACGGGACGCCCAGCGGCTGGCCATGGCGGGCCGCAACACGCCCGACCCACGGCACGCGCGCCCGCTGGACGACTCGGTGGCCCGGCTGGAGCGGGCGATCGGCACGCTCGAGGGCCGGCACCCCGACTACTGGCACTTCCTCACCGAGACGGAGGCCGTGCGCCGGGCGGTGGCCGACGTGGTCTCCCGCATCCGTGGGGAGCGCGGCACCGGGCACTGACGTTGCCCGCCGCGCCCGACCGGCGGATATTGAGGTGGGTACGGCCTTTCGTCGGCATGTCTCACCCATCGGGAGGCGACGATGGCGACACACGCAGTGCGCTCCGGACCGAGGCGGCGGATCAGGTTCGACGACCATCTGCCCCTCGACCACCGGCTGAACCGGGTCTACCGGATCGGCGCCGGGCTCATGGGGCTGGGTCTGCTCGTCTTCGGGATCTTCGGCGTCATCGACAAGATCGGCTTCTTCGACACCGGCGGGGACGAGGTGTGGAGCCTCAACACCAACGGCGCGCTCAGCTGGCTGTCGGTGGCCGTCGGGCTGCTGCTCTTCGTGGGCATGGTGATCGGCGGGAACTTCGCGTCCACGCTCAACATGACCCTCGGCGTCCTGTTCATCCTCAGCGGCTTCCTGAACATGGCCCTGCTGGAGACGGACTACAACTTCCTGGCCTTCGAGATCCAGAACTGCATGCTCAGCTTCGTGATCGGGATCCTGCTGATGGTCTTCGGGATGTACGGCAGGGTGGGGTCTGCCCTGCCGCACGACAACCCCTACTGGCGATCCCGCCACCCCGACCTCGCGGAGCAGCAGGACCGCCGCCGGGAGCTCGGGGAGAACCGGCCTCCCGCGTCGCCCCCGTCGTCCGATCAGGTGCGGTAGGCGTAGAAGTACGCGGTCGGGTACGACGAGACGAGGCTCGAGACCGACCTGCGCAGGGTGTTGTTGGAGTGGTACGTCACGTACGGCACGCCGTTGCTCTTGGCGGTGACGATCATCGTGTGGTCCTTGGACCCGTCGCGGTCGAAGTCCATCTGGAGGACGTCGCCGACCTCCAGCTGGTACACGTTGGCGAGCGGGGTGGTGCGCTTGGAGTTCTGCGCGAACCAGGACCACTCGTTGACGCCGACGAACGAGTCCGACTGGATGTCGGCGTTGCCGAACCACTTGGTGTAGTCGTACACGTAGCCCGGCACGTGCTTCCAGCCGCCGGCCTTCAGGGACTGGCTGACGAAGTTGGTGCAGTCGCCGCCCGCGGTGTGGTTGTTGAAGTCCGGGTAGTCCTTGTTGTACGTGTACACGTACTTCTCGGCGTAGGCCGCCATCGCCTTGTAGTCGTAGGCGGTGCCGGTCTTCGGGGCGGCGGCCGGGTTGCGGGTGGTCGCCGCGCGCGGGGCGTTCGGCATGGTGTCGTCGGCCGTGGTCGTCTTGACGGAGACCGGCTTGGACAGCGTGTTCACCGCGAGGCCACCCTGGTCGGTGTCCCTGATGGTGGTGAGCTGCCAGTTGCCCTGTCGGTCGGCCTTGAACGTCAGCTCGTGCTTGGCCTGGAACCCGGTGGTCCTCGGCGCGCCGCCGCGAGCCTGCGCGTAGGTCAGGGTCGTGGTCTCGGTGACCGCGGCCTTCGCCGTGCGGCCCGTCACGCGGGTGGCGTCGAGAGTGACGGTGGTTGCGGCCTTGCTGTACTTCTCGCCGGCCTTCGCCAGCTTGTCCTTGCGCTGCCCCAGCGAGGACAGGGTGGCGTCCTCGGTGCGGGCCGTGCCGGAGGACAGCTTGACGTCGCCGGAGAAGCCGTTGGTCAGCGGCTTGTCCCGGTCGCCCTGCGCGCCGGTGACCAGCGCGTCCGTGCGGTCGGTGAAGACCGCGTCCGCGAGCCGCTGGAAGGTGGCCTTGGTCCGCGCGTCGACCGTGGGGTCGTCGACGACCGCGGCGCCCGCGGACCAGTTGGGCAGCAGAGCGACTCCGGCGACGACCGAGGTCGCGGCTGCCCCGAGTATCGTGACGCGGCGGCGCGTGCCGCTCAATTTCCTTGACTTCACTGGTGTTTCCCCTCTTGCCCCGGCGGACGGATGCCGAGGAGGGCATCTTTGCACGGGGTGTGTGGCTCTTGTGAAGGGGGTTGTGGTTGAGGTTTGGTTACGTCACCACCGCCCCCGGACAGGTCACTTCACGACTGTCGACCAGTCGGGATTCTGCGCCGGGTCCAGGCTGCGCAGCCGCTCCAGCGTGGCCGGCGACTGCACGTCCATCCAGTCGGCCAACTCCTTGAAGGACACGCACTTGACGTCCTTCTTTGTGCACACGTTCTCGATGACCTGGTCGACGGCCTTCATGTAGATGCCGCCGTTCCACTCCTCGAAGTGGTTGCCGATGAACAGCGGGGCCCGGCTGCCGTAGTAGACGCGGTTGAAGCCGGCCATGTAGGCGTCGAGGGTCTGCTGCTCCCACTCGGGGTACTTGGCGGGGTCGCCCTCGGGCTGGCCGTCGGACTGGTTGGCCAGGAAGTTGAAGTCCATGGACAGGCCCTGGTACTTGCCGCCGTCGTAGGGGAGCGCCTGCAGGGGGAAGTCCCACAGGCCGTTCTTCTTGGCGGGCCAGATCTGGAAGTCGCCCGAGGAGCTGGCGTCGTAGCGCCAGCCGTAGCTCTTGGCGGCCTTCAGAAGGTTGGCCTGGCCCTCCAGGCACGGCGCCCGGCCCCCGGTGACCTCCTTCTTGAAGTCGAAGGGCAGCGGGGCCATGTCCTTGTAGCCCGTGTTGGTCTTCCACTTCTCACCGAACGCGTAGAACTGGTCGATCTCGCTCTTCCACTCGTCGACGCTCCAGTAGCCGCCGCCCTTGGCTCCGCAGAAGTGGCCGTTGAAGTGGGTGCCGATCTCGTTGCCCTCTTTCCACGCCTCGCCGAGCTGCTCCAGCGTGGTGCGGATGTGATCGTCGGTGGGGAAGCTGATCGCGGCGGATCCCTTGGGGTGCTGCGGCGGCGCGTACAGGTCCTTCTTGCTCTTGGGCAGCAGGTAGATGCCGGTGAGGAAGAAGGTCATGTTGGCGTTGTACTGCTCGCCCATCTTCCGGTAGTGCTCGAAGAGGCCGTCGTCGCCCATGAGCGCGCCGTCCCAGGAGAAGACCACGAACTGCGGGGGCTTCTCACCGGGCTTGAGCGGGACCGGCTTCAACTGGCCCGTCTGCGGCCCGGTGTACGAGGTGGAGCCGTCCCCCAGAACGTGGGTCTTGCCGTCCCACTTCGGCTCCTTGGCGGCCCCCGCGGAAGCCTTCCTGCTGTCCCCCGCGGACGCGGTCGGCTGGGTGTTGGCGTTGCGGTTGAGCACCATGTAGCCGGCCACCAGGGACGCGACGACGAGGAGCGCCGCCAGCGTCAGGAACCCCGGGTGCGTGGCAGCGGGGTGGCGCGTTGTTGCCGGGGCCTTGCGGCGGCGGCCCGACGGTGACTTCATGTGCAGCTCATTCTCCGGGGTTCGGGGGCGCGGGTGCCCGGTTCGGTGGTCAGCCGAGCGGGCTCATGGCACCTGACCAGATGCCGTAGGGGACGCTGTCGTCGGCCGTGCCGGCGACGCCCTTCAGTGGAAGCGGCTCGAGGCTCTTGGTGAGGTCGATGCGGTAGACGACGACCGCCGTGGACACGGTCTTGGCCGTGCCGACGTACCAGGCGGCGGTGTCGCTCTGGTTGGTGCCGGCCTTCCCGGCCACCTGGCCGAGCGAGCCGGTGCGGCTCGCCTCCCGCTGCGAGGAGGGCACGTCGTCCGGGTGGGCGGTGCTGAAGGAGTCCGCGAGCGCGGAGTTGACCTCCTCGGCCACGTCGGCGCCGAACGCACGGCTCGCGGTGGGGGTGTCCAGGGGGATCTTGGTGCCGTTCTTGGTGATGAGGCGCACCGAGTAGGGCTCGGTGTGCTTGCCGCCGGCGGCGAAGGTGGAGTAGCCGCTCGCCATGCGGATCGCGCTGGGCGTGGCGCTGCCCGTGGACAGCGCGGGCACCTGCGCCCCGAAGCTGGAGGGGAGCAGCCCGGACTTCTCGGCGGTGTCGCGCACCAGGTCCAGTCCGGTGTCCATGCCGAGCTGCATGAACGGGGTGTTCACCGACAGCTCCAGCGCCCGGTGCAGGGAGATCTGCCCGTAGGATTTGCCGCCGTCGTTCTTGGCGGCCGCCTTCCTGCCGCTGCGGTCCCAGTAGGGCCCCTCGGGCGTGGTCACCGGCACCAGGTTGTCGCCGTTGTAGAGGGTCTCCCCGGTGACGGTTTCGCTGTCGCCGTCGCGGGTCTTGTGGATGCCGTGCTCCAGGCCGGCCGCGTAGACGAACGGCTGGAAGGCGGACCCGGCGGGGACGGTGGTGGCGTTGGACTCGTTGAAGCCCTGCGTACGGTGGTCGGGGCCGCCGTAGACGGCGAGGATCCGTCCGTCGGAGGCCACCGAGGAGGCGCCGTAGTGGGCGTCCTTGGCGGTCTTCGGGTCGTCCTTGAGGGCCTTCTTGCGGGCCTTGGTGACGGCGTCGGTGAGCTGGGCCTCACGGTTCTTGTCGAAGGTCGTGTAGATCTGGTAGCCGCCGAGGTCGAAGTCCTTGTCGGAGATCTTCCCGGCCTTCTTGGCGTACTGGGAGGCGAGTTCCACCAGGTAGTCGCTCTGCTCACCGGTGTCGTACAGCGGGTTGGACTTGAGCGGCTCGGGGAACTTCGTGTACTTGGCGCGCTCCGCCTTCGACAGCTTGCCGAGCTCGACCATCCGGTCCAGGGTCCACGACCAGCGCTCGACGGCCCGGGCGCGGTTGGCCGCGCTGAGCGTGGGGTCGTACAGGCCCGCGCCCTTGAGGAGGGAGGCGAGGAACGCGGCCTCGCTGGCGTTGAGCTCGCCGACGTCCTTGCCGTAGTAGGCCTGGGCGGCGCGCTGGATGCCGTAGGTGCCGCGGCCGAACCAGCTGGTGTTGAGGTAGCCCTCGAGGATGTCGTCCTTGCTCATCTGGTTGTCGAGCTTGAGGGCGATCATCGCCTCGGTGAACTTGCGGCTGACGGTCTGGCTCTGGTTGAGGTAGACGTTCTTCACGTACTGCTGGGTGATCGTCGAGCCGCCCTGGGTGTCGCCCTGGCCGATCGTGCGGAACAGGGCGCGGCTGATGCCCTTGAAGGAGATGCCGGGGTCGCTGTAGAAGCTGGCGTTCTCGGCGGAGAGCACCGCCCAGCGGACGTCCTCGGGGATGTCCTTCAGCGGCATCGCCTGTCGCTGCACCCAGCCGGTGCGGGCCATCGGCGTCCCGTCGGCCCAGAAGTACACGTTGTCCTGCTGGGTGGCGTACGTGTTGAGGTTGTCCGGGATGTCCGTGGCCGCGTAGGCGACGACCAGGAACACGCTGCTCAGGCCTATGGACGCCAGGACCCCGCCGAGGCACTGGCGCCAGGAGGGTATCCAGCGCCGCCAGTCGGTGCGCCCGGGGCGCGGGTACTGCGGTCGCAGTTTGCGGACATACGGAGTGACACGAGCCACATACGGCGTCAGAAAGGCGATGAGCGGAGCCAGCCGGGGACCCAGAAAGGCAGAAACGCGGACAAAGAGGGACGGGCGGGGAGCTTTACGCCGATTCTTCGAAGAACGCGCTTTCCCGTCGGCGCTCTCGTCGGACGCATCCGGTGGCGCCGGTATGTCCGACACCCGCAGCTGCATGGTCTCGTCCGCCTTGAAAGAGGCAGGAACCTTCAACTGCATGGTGGCATCCGGCTCTTGGGGCTCCTCCCCCTGCCCCGCCTGAGTCACTGCGCGTCTCCCTCCGCACTCCGTATTGCTCGCAGGCAGACGTACAGACTTACGAGGGCCTGACATGGTTGCCGTTGACGCGGCCGCAATCTTTGACACCCCTCCGACCTCGGGGTTCGACGCGGCGCACCCAAATTACCAGCGCCCTTCGCAAATTCTCCACATAACAAATCGACAGAAGTGACCAGAGGTCAAACTGCTGACGCCACGACCGAGCATAGGGCCTTAGTCTGACGGCATGCCTCGCTACGAGTACCGCTGCCGGACCTGCGGCGACACCTTTGAACTGAGCCGTCCCATGGCGCAGTCGGCCGACCCCGCCGACTGCCCCGCGGGCCACGGCGACACAGTGAAGCTTCTCTCAACCGTGGCGGTGGGCGGCACGACGTCCGCCCCCGCGCCCAGGACGGGCGGCGGGGGCGGGGGCGGAGGCGGCTGCTGCGGAGGCGGCTGCTGCGGCTGACGGGGCCGGCCGGGGCCGCCGCCGGCCGCGCCCCCGGCCGGCCTGCCGCTACCTGATCCGGGAGCCCCTCAGGAACTCCCGCAGGATGCGCTCGCCGGCCAGCACGCCCCGCTCGGGCAGGGCGGTGATCTCCGGAGCCGTCCAGGCCGCGTCGGCGAGCTCGCCGTGCCCCGGACGCCAGCCGCGGTCCGCGACCAGCAGCAGGTCGGCGTCGAGCAGCGAGTCGCCGGCCGCCAGCGTCAGGTCGGCGCCGGTGCGGCGGACCACCTCGCGCACGGCCGCGCTCTTGGTCAGCGGCTTCGGCACCGCGTAGATCTTGCGGCCCTGCAGCGACACCGTCCAGCCACGGTTCTCCGCCCAGGCCGCGAACTCCTTCACCCATTCCTCGGGCAGCAGCTCACGCTCCACGACCAGGTAGGCGAAGAGGTCCTCGGCGATCCGCTGCTTGCGCAGCCAGAGCGGGTCCGCCGTCCTGGTGAGGTGCTCCTGCACCTCCGCGAGGGGCGCGCACTCGTCGGCCAGCCGCGCGAGCACGGAGCCGTGCCAGTCCTGGTCGGTCGCCCCGTCGACCAGGAGATGGCCGCCGTTGGCGCAGATCGCGTACTTCGGCGGCGGGCCGGGGAGGTTGATGCGCTGGTACTGCTTGCGCGTACGGGTGGTCGTCGGCACGAACACCGCCGTGTCCCCGAGGTCGGTGAGCAGTTGCGCCGCCGTCTCGGTCATGAACGACAGCGGCCTCGCCTCGTGCACCTCCACGCACAGCAGCCTCGGCGCCCGCGCGTCCGGCATGGTCAGCGCCAGGGCGGCCGCCGAGTAGATGAGCGTACGGTCGAGATCGCTCGCCACCAGAACCGGCATCAGACCGCCACCGCCTTGCCGTCGGCGCCGGTCGCGCCGCGGGTGTACTGCGGGTGGATCAGCCCGACGCAGGTGTACGGCAGGTCGCCGACCTCCTCGACGGGGACCCCCCTGTGTTCCGCGAGCAGCCGTACGTGGTCCAGGTCGGCGCCCGCCCCGGCCCGCGCCAGGATCTTCCACGGCACCCGGCGCAGCAGCACCCGGGTGGTCTCGCCGACGCCCGGCTTGACCAGGTTCACGTCGTGGATGCCGTACTCCTCGCTGATCCGCTCGACCGCGGCCCAGCCCTCCCAGCTCGGCGTGCGGTCGCCGGCCAGCAGCTCCTTGACCGCGCCGTCGACGGCCTCGGCGACCTCCGGGAAGCGGGCGGCCACGGCGTCCAGGAAGTCCGCCGAGACGTCCGCGCCGGCGAGCTCGCGGTAGAACTTCGCGCCGTGGAAGTCGTCCGGCCCGACCAGGTCGGCGCGCAGGACGGTCCGCGAGACGAGCCCCGAGACGGTCGAGTTGAGGCAGGCGGACGGGATGAGGAAGTCCTCGCGGGTGCCGTACGTGCGCACGCACGAGCCCGGGTCGGCCAGCACCGCGATCTCCGGGTCGAAGCCGGCCGCGCCGCCGGCCGCCTCGAACTCCTCGATCGCCGTGGCCAGTTCCCGGGTGATCGCGCCCTTGCCGGTCCAGCCGTCGACGAAGACGACGTCCCTCGGGTCGTGATGGGCGGCCAGCCAGCGCAGCGCGTTGGCGTCGATGCCCCGGCCGCGCACGATCGACACGGCGTAGTGCGGCAGCTCGAGACCGTGCCGGAACTGCGCCCAGCGCCGCATCAGCACGCCGACGGGGGTGCCGGCCCGGGCGAGCGAGACGAGGACGGGCCGGGGGGACCGTTCCGCGATCACGGTCTCCGTGACCACGCCCACGGCCTGCGCGATGCGCGCCGCCGAGGTCTCCAGGGCCGCGTGGAACAGCTCCTGGTACTGCTCGCTGGGCTGGTACTCGACGGGCAGCGACTCGGCGTAGTGCGCGCCGCCGCTCTGGATGGCCTCCTCCCGCTCCTCGGTCGGCGCCTCCAGCGTCACGTCCGAGAGGTCCTGGAGCAGCCAGCCGACCTCCTCGGGCGCGTACGAGGAGAAGGCGGGGCCGCGGAGGGGCTCGGGCAGCATGGCGGGTCTCTCTTCAGGCAGGGCGGCTGCGTACAGCGGCTCGGGGACGTAGGAGGGCACGACCGCGAGGACCACGTGCGCAGTGTGCGCGGCGAGCTGGGAAAGGAGGCCGCCCGGGGCGTGCAGCTCCGGGGTGTCGGCCACGGAGTCCACGACGGCGACGACGGCGTCGAAGCCTCCGCCCGCGACGTTATAGGCATAGCGCTCGCCGGGGCCGTCGGCCGGGTCGTCGTGGGCCGGGAAAACGATTCGGCTGCGGATCGCGTAGCCCGGGTCGTCGACCGCGAGGACGGGCGAGCGGGTGGTGGTCGAGTAGCGCACCTCGGCGGGGACGCTCCGCTCCAGCTGCTGGGCGAGGCGCAGGGGCGCGTACATCAGCTCCTCGAAGCCCAGGACGAGGACGCGGCGGGCCTCCTCGGGTATCGCCTCGGCGAGGCGGGCCGTCAGGGCGGGGAGAGCGGCCTCCAGCCGGGCCCGGTGGCCGGGCGTGAAGCCGTGCCGGCCACCGTCGGGAAGGCTGCGGGGCCAGGGCAGGTCGACACGGGTGAGGTGACCGGGCGGCTGCGTCTCCCGGGTGCGGTCCTCTTCCGGGTGCGGCTCCGCTGTGGCTGGTCGCGCAGTTCCCCGCGCGCCTGGGAGGTCCAGCCTCAGGTCGGCTTCGACGTCGACGCCCTGCTTCGGGTGCCCGGGGAGCTGCGCGACCGGCTCCGAAGAGCCCGCGGACGAGCGGTCACCGCTCGCGGCGGCCTCGGCCTCGTACCGCGCCACCAGCTCCTGGCCCTTCTCCAGCACCCCCTCGGGCAGCCGTACGGCGCCCGAGGCGGTGGCGACCAGGTCCACGCGGGCCCCGATCTCGCGGGCGAACTCCTCCAGCCGGCCCGCGTCCGCCGCCGAGCGCATGTCGACCAGCGCCACGACGACGTACCGCGGTCGCGGATACCGCTCGTGCAGGGCCCGGATGGTGTTCAGGACCGTGTTGCCGGTGGAGAACTCGTCGTCGACGAGGACCAGCGGGCCGTCCCCGACCAGCAGCGACGGGTCCTCCGGGAGCAGCAGGTGGGAGGTGGCGTGGGAGTGGGACTCCTCGAAGCCGCCCGCCGTGGGCACGCCCGCGACCGGGCGGCGGGTGGAGTGCAGGTAGGGCGCGGCGCCGAGGCCGTCGGCGACGCAGTGGCCGAGCCCGGTGGCGGTCTCCGCGTAGCCCAGGACGACCGCCTCGGCGGCCTCCTGCGCGCCGAGGAGCTCGCGCACCCGGCGGCCCAGGGCGAAACCGTGGCCGTGCACGACGGACGGGGACTGCGGCACGTGCTTGCCCAGCACGTGGGAGACCAGTAGATGCGCCCGCTTGGGGTTGCGGCGCAGCGCCAGCCCCAGCAGGTCCGTGAGCGCGTCGTCGCCCACGAGTTCGACACCGAGCCGCTCGGCGACCCATGTGCCGGACCAGATCCCGTCGTCCCCGTTGTTCACTGCGTTGTTCATGCGTCCCTTGGTGATGAGGTGGGTGTTCAGCCGGGTATCCCGGCGGCGAGCAGGTCGACGAAGCTGACGTCCTCGTGCGCGACGCCGAAGACCTCTGCGCGGAGCATGGTGCGCTCGGCCCAGGCGCGGTGCGGCTTCACCTCGTTCATCTTGTTCGTGTACTGGGACCGCAGGACACCCCCGCCGCCGCGTTCCGGCCGCAGGATGTCCGCCGCGTCGCTGTACTCCTCGTGGCTGACCACGGACAGCGCGTGCACGGCCGGCACGTGCGAGGGGTGGATGCAGGTCTTGCCGAGCAGACCGTTGGCGTGGTCGAGGGAGATCTCGCGCAGCAGTCCGTCCATCGCGTGCTCGATCAGTCTCTCGCGCAGCTCCACGGCCTGTCCCTCCAGGAAGGGGCTGTGCCGCAACATCGGCTTGAACATGCGCTCGGGTACCCGGAAGTACTCCCAGACCGGCCCGGTCACCGTGAACCCGGTGCCGTCGGCGCGCCCCAGCATGTTCACCACGTCGGCGATCACGGAGGCGACGATCTGGACGTCGTAGGCGGTCATGTCGGGGGCCCTGCGCAGCCCGTACGAGGAGCAGAAGTCGGTCACGCCCAGGCGCAGCGCGAGGACCCTGCTGCGGTACTTCTCGACGGCTCGGGCGATGCCCTCCAGCGCGTCCACCCGCGACTCGCGGTACATCAGCTCGGGCGTCTCCAGCACGGGCATGCCGAACAGCCGGTGGCCGCTCGCCGCCTCGGCGCCCGACAGGGCCTCCAGGAAGGGGATGCCCCGCTCCTCGGTGAACTTCGGGAAGACGAACCCGCTGAGCAGCTCGGCGGCGCCCCCCAGACGCCGAACGAGGTCCGGGATCTGTTCGGGCGTGCGCACCCTGATGAACAGCAGCGGCAGCTCTCCCGCCTCCGCCGTCCCGCGGGCCGCCAGCTCGGCGAACTGCCGGACGAGGTTCTCCTCGCCGGCCGCGACGTCCTCGTCGCCGATGGAGTCCTCCAGGCACAGCACCATCGACACCACGCCACGCCCGGTCTGCTTGACGATGTCGTCCGCCAGCCGGGGCCGGGTGGCCGGGCTGTAGAGCGTGGCGCCCAGGGCCGCGGAGAGCAGCCTGGCCGGGGAGCCGGTGTCGAAGACGCACGGCTCCCGGTAGAAGAGACGTTGCCGCACCTCAGGGGCAAGGTGCCCGAAATGACGCATAGATCTCCCCCGTGATGCAAGGTAAGCCTGTGGATTCGGCATGAGGTGGCCGGTAATAGTACGTAGGGATCCGTGTCGGAGGTTCCCACCGGTCATGAATTTCAGGTAACTGGGACCCGCACAGTCGTGTGCGGGCTCCCGAGTACCCCGCATTGTCGTGAGCAGGCCCGAGAAGGCAGGATGACCGCATGACGCACGCGATGCTGAAGGGGTCGAACGTCCCGCTGAAAGCCACCACGGTGCGCGCCGTGCTGCGCTGGACCCCCGGGCAGGGGGTCCCGGACGTCGACGCCTCGGCGCTGCTCCTCGGCCTCGACGGTCGTGTGCGCTCCGACGAGGACTTCGTCTTCTACAACCAGCCCCGGCACCCTTCCGGGAAGGTGTGGCGGCTCGGCAAGAAGCGCGTCGCCGAAGGCCTTACCGACACCATCCAGACAGATCTCTCCGGTGTCGAGTCCGGCGTCGGTCAGATTCTTCTGGTCGCTTCGGCGGACGGCGTCACGTTCGACCGCGTACGTTCCCTCAGCATCCTGCTGTACGACGCGGCGGCCGAGGGCGAGCCCCTGGCCACCTTCGACATCCGCCCCGAGACGGGCGAGGAGACGGCCCTGATCTGCGGCGAGCTGTACCGGCGCGGCGAGGGCTGGAAGTTCCGCGCCCTGGGTGAGGGCTACTCCAACGGCCTCAAGGGCCTGGCCACCGACTTCGGCATCTCGGTGGACGAGTCGGAGGAGGCCGCGCCCGAGCCGGCGCCGTCCCAGGCCGCGCAGACGCCGAGCGCGTCCCAGCCGCTGCCGCCGGAGCAGCCGACGTCGGCCGTGGTCCCGCAGCAGCCGGCCTACGGCTACCCGGCGAACCTGCCGACCTACGGCTACGGCTATCCGGACGGCTCCTTCCGCCTGCCGCCGCAGGGTCCGCAGTTCGTCGGGCGGTGAACCGGGCGGCGGGTCGGGCGGCGAACCGGGCCGCCGCCGAGTCGGCGGTGCCTCCGTCGGCCGCGTCGGGCGGCCGGTGAGGGCGAGTGCCTCCGGGCGCTACTTGTCGGCCTTGGCCTTGTAGCCCCGCCCCCACTGCAGTCCCCACCCGTAGAGCCGGTCCAGCTCCGCCTGGAAGCCGTAGACGAACCGCACCTCGCGCCGCACCATCAGCTCGCCCTTGACGTTCTCGATCATCACCACGGCGCAGGAGCGGGCCTGGGGATGCCGCTCGTCGAGGCCTATCTCGATCCGCGGCCCGTTGCTCGGGTACAGCGTGACGATCGCGTGCGTGCGGTCGAAGGCCGGCGTCTGGTCGTAGATGTAGACGAAGACGAGCAGCCGTTTGATCTCGTCGCGGTGGTCGAGGTTGACGTACATCGTCTCGCCGGACGCCGAGCCGAACCGGTCGTCCCCGCTGAGCTTCACGTACGGCGCCGCGTTCACGTCGCCCAGCAGTCCGCCCAGCGGCTGCACGACGCCCTTCGTCCCGTCGGCCAGCTCGTACAGGCAGCCGAGGTCGAGGTCGACGTTCACCATGCTCTGACTGTGTCCGATGACCTCGGGCGGCCGCAGCGCCTTGAAGGGATGGCGCAGCAGGCTCTCCCGCTGCGGCCCGCCGATGTCGGACGTCCGCATCCGCCAGGTCAGGTTGACGCGCAGGTTGCCGGTCGCGGCGCCCTGCTTGGTGAGGGACACCTGGTGATGCCGTTTGGTCAGCTCGATCGCGTTGGTGGCCGCGCTGCCCGAGTCGAAGTCGGCCGCCCGGCTGCCCAGGAGTCCGTCGAAGAAGCCCATTCCCGCCCCCCACATCCACGTCCACGACATTCGCCGGGACAGACCGGCGGGGCGGCCGTGGAGGACAGTTTCCTCACCGGCCGCCCCGCACAGAGCGTTCCTCGCTCAGAAGGTGATCACACCCCGGACGAGACCTCAGTCTTGTCGTCCGAGGCCTCCGCTTTTCCCTCGGCCGCCGCCAGCGCCTTGTTGCGGCGCACGGAGGACCAGAAGGACCAGGCGATCAGGAGGACGCCGACGAGGCCGGTGATGACCTCGTGGATCTGGTACTGGATGGTGACCATCAGCAGGACGGCGAGGGCGCCGATCGCGTAGTGGGCGCCGTGCTCGAGGTAGACGTAGTCGTCGAGGGTGCCCTGACGGACCAGGTACACGGTGAGCGACCGGACGTACATGGCGCCGACGCCGAGGCCGAGGGCCATCAGGACGATGTCGTTGGTGATGGCGAAGGCGCCGATCACACCGTCGAAGGAGAAGGACGCGTCCAGGACCTCGAGGTAGAGGAACATGAAGAAGGCGGCCTGGCCTGCGAGGACGACCGCGGGCCGCTGCTTGCCGGTGCGCGCGGCCTCTTCCTCTTCCTCGTGCTCGCGTTCCTCCTCTTCCTCGAGCTTGTCCTCGAAGTAGCCGGAGAGGCCACCGACGATCATGTACGTGATCAGACCGGCGATGCCGGAGATCAGGACCGTCTGCGCCTTGTCGACGTGGGCGCCGCCGTGCTGGTGGGCGTGGGTGGCGAAGGTGAAGGAGGTGATCAGCAGGACGATCAGGGCGATGCAGACCGACAGCATGTCGACCTTGCCGAGCTTGGCCAGCGGCCGCTCGATCCAGCGCAGCCACTGGATGTCCCTGTCCTCGAAAATGAAGTCCAGGAAGATCATCAGCAGGAACATGCCGCCGAAGGCGGCGATCGACGGGTGGGCGTCGGTGACCAGCTGCTGGTACTGATCCTTGTCGTTCAGCGCGAGGTCGACCGCCTCGATCGGGCCGATCTTGGCGCTGATGGCGACGATCACCACGGGGAAGACCAGCCGCATGCCGAAGACGGCGATGAGCACACCGACCGTGAGGAAGATCTTCTGCCAGAAGGCACTCATCTTCTTCAGGATTCCGGCGTTGACCACCGCGTTGTCGAACGACAGCGAGATCTCGAGGATGCAGAGGATCGCCACGATGCCGAGAGCCTCCCACCCCCCGTAGAAGACCGCAGCGACCAGGCCGAGCGCGGTGACCGCGAACGACCAGCCGAAGGTTTTCAGAAGCACTGGCTACCCAATCCCTGTATTGGGGGCACCTCCCAGACGGAGTCTGGGGGAGGGTCTCCCCGGCGCCGTACTCGGCTTTACGAAACGTTGACTTCAGCTGCTGAGTCTAGGGGTCGACCGTTCCGTGCGGTACGGGCGGTCCCGTACCGGTCGGTAGCCGGGATGCCCGGCCCTTTAGGAGACGTGCACCCCGAAGTCGAGGGCGATGCCCCGCAGTCCGGACGCGTACCCCTGTCCCACGGCCCTGAACTTCCATTCCCCCTGGTACCTGTACAGCTCGCCGAAGATCATCGCGGTCTCCGTGCTGGCGTCCTCGCTCAGGTCGTAGCGGGCGAGTTCCTGGCCGTCGGCCTGGTTGACGACGCGGATGAACGCGTTGGAGACCTGACCGAAGGTCTGGCCCCGCTCGTCGGCCATGTGGATGGAGACCGGGAACACGATCTTGTCGCACTGCGGCGGCACCCTGGCGAGGTCCACCAGCAGCGACTCGTCGTCGCCCTCGCCCTCACCGGTGAGGTTGTCCCCGGTGTGCTCCACCGAGCCGTCCGGACTCGTGAGCTGGTTGTAGAAGACGAACCACTCGTCCCCCATGACCCGCCCGCCGGTGCACAGCAGCGCGCTGGCGTCCAGGTCGAAGGGGGCTCCGGTGGTGGAGCGCGCGTCCCAGCCGAGTCCGACCATCACCTGAGTGAGGTTCGGCGCGGCCTTGGACAGGGAGACATTGCCTCCCTTGGCGAGCGTGACGCCCATGTTGCTGGTCCTCCCCTGGGGCCTCTCCGGCGGATCAGGCCGGAGGTGCTGCTTCTTCGGTTGTCCTGCGCGTCCGGCGCCGACCGTAAACGGTGCGGCGCCGGACGGTCAGATGTTCAGGTCACTCAGGTGCTTCGGGTGACTCCGGTCCTTCGGTGGCTCGGGTCCTTCGGGTGCTCAGACGTTGACGCCGAAGTCCTGCGCGATACCGCGCAGGCCCGACGCGTAGCCCTGGCCGATGGCACGGAACTTCCACTCCGCGCCGTGCCGGTAGAGCTCGCCGAAGACCATGGCGGTCTCGGTCGACGCGTCCTCGCTGAGGTCGTAGCGGGCGATCTCGGTGCCGCCGGCCTGGTTCACGACGCGAATGAAGGCGTTGCGGACCTGGCCGAAGGACTGCTGACGGTTCTCGGCGTCGTAGATCGACACCGGGAAGACGATCTTCTCGACGTCGGCCGGGACCGTGGCGAGGTTCACCTTGATCGCCTCGTCGTCGCCCTCACCCTCACCGGTGGTGTTGTCACCGGTGTGCTCCACCGAGCCGTCGGGGCTCTTGAGGTTGTTGAAGAAGACGAAGTTGGCGTCGCTGGCGACCTTGCCGGAGTTGTTCAGCAGCAGTGCGCTGGCGTCCAGGTCGAAGTCGGTGCCGGTCGTGGTGCGCACGTCCCACCCCAGACCGACGATGACCGCGGTCAGGCCCGGGGCCTCCTTGGTCAGCGATACGTTGCCGCCCTTGCTGAGGCTGACTCCCACGAGTCCTCCATTGGTGTCCTGGGGCGGGGAGCCCCGTCGTGCGTTGGATATCGGATCAACGTGTCGATCCTAGTGACGGGTTCCCGCCCGACGCAGGCCCTGCAGCCGAAGAATCACAGGGTGTCGGGAACAGGGCGGTCGGGAACGGGGTCCCGGGGCCGGGGTGGCGGGACGGAAGTCCCGCTACCGGCGGATCAGAGCGTGTCGAGCGCCTTGACGTACTCGCCGAGGTCACGGGCGTCCGGCAGCGCGTTGACGACCGTCCAGCGCACGACGCCCTCCTTGTCGATGACGAAGGTGCCGCGCACCGCGCAGCCCTTGTCCTCGGCGAAGACGCCGTAGGCGCGGGAGACCTCTCCGTGCGGCCAGAAGTCGCTCAGCAGCGGGTACTCCAGGCCCTCCTGCTCGGCGAAGACGCGCAGGGTGTGGATGGAGTCGTTGGAGACGGCGAGCACCTGGGTGTCGCGGTCGGCGAACTTCGGGAGGTTGTCGCGCACCTCGCACAGCTCGCCGGTGCACACGCCGGTGAAGGCGAAGGGGTAGAAGAGCAGGACGACGTTCTTGCTGCCCCGGAAGTCGGAGAGCTTCACGTCCCGGCCGTGGTTGTCCTTGAGCTCGAAGTCGGGGGCCTTGTCGCCGACCTGGATCGCCATCGCCTGGATGTCCCTTCGGTGGGGGCTGTCTGGGTGGGTCCACCCTACGCAGCGATCACCCGGAGCCGACGGACGGGCCGGGCCCTGGGGCCCGGCCCGTCTCGACTCGATCACTTCTGGGACGTCACTCCTCGGACGTCACTTCTTGGACTTGGCCGCCTTGGGCGTCACCAGCCGGCTGCCGCTCCAGTCCTTGCCCACGCTGACGCTCTTGCTGGCCGACAGACCCGCAGTCGTCGCGGCTTCGGAGATGTCGCTCGGCTCCACGTATCCCGTACGGCCGGTCTTCGGCGTCAGGAGGAGGATGGACCCGCCTTCTTCGATGTACGTGGTGGCGTCCACCAGCGCATCCGTCAGGTCTCCGTCATCGTCGCGGAACCAGAGCACTACGGCGTCGGCGACGTCGTCGTAGTCCTCGTCCACCAGATCGCTGCCGATGACTTCCTCGATGGACTCGCGGAGCTCCTGGTCGACGTCGTCGTCGTAGCCGATCTCCTGGACCACCTGCTCGGGCTGGAAACCCAGCCTGACGGCAGGGCTGGTCCGCTCCTCCGCGTGGTCCGCGGTCGCGCTCACGGGTTGCCTCCTGATCATGATTCGGATGGGGTGCCCCCGGGCCCGTCCAGGGCGTGGGGGAAACTCAGCCACGCGCGTGCGCGAAGCATTGGCCGTAGTCCACACGGACGGGGCGGATCGCGCAAGTACCCGGCGGTTCGGACCGCCGAAACGGTGACGATCCTGGCCGTGTCGACGCAACTCCAGGCACTCGATACAGACGGATGGTGACGTACACCACACCTATCTGCCCTGTTTGCGTATTTGAGAACCATCCAAGGGTACGAGATTCGAACGGGTGCCGGTTACCTCGGGGTAGAGATGACGTTTGCGGCCCCTAGGTACACGATGGGGGCGGTGCAGGTACTGGAGAACCAGCGACATACAAGCGAGACATCAGCGAAGAAGAGACAGACCCCACCCAGCCCCACACAGCCCTCTGACAGGTAAGGAACAGCGTGGCTTCCGGATCCGATCGCAACCCGATCATCATTGGCGGCCTTCCGAGTCAGGTTCCTGACTTCGATCCCGAGGAAACCCAGGAGTGGCTCGACTCCCTCGACGCCGCGATCGACGAGCGCGGCCGGGAGCGGGCCCGCTACCTGATGCTGCGCCTGATCGAGCGGGCCCGCGAGAAGCGCGTGGCCGTGCCCGAGATGCGCAGCACGGACTACGTCAACACCATCCCCACCAGGGCCGAGCCGTTCTTCCCGGGCAACGAGGAGATCGAGCGCAAGATCCTCAACGCGACCCGCTGGAACGCGGCCGTGATGGTGTCCAGGGCCCAGCGCCCGGGCATCGGCGTGGGCGGGCACATCGCCACCTTCGCCTCGTCCGCCTCCCTCTACGACGTCGGCTTCAACCACTTCTTCCGCGGCAAGGACGAGGGCGACGGCGGCGACCAGGTCTTCTTCCAGGGGCACGCCTCACCGGGCATCTACGCGCGCGCGTTCCTGCTCGACCGGCTCAGCGAGGACAACCTCGACGCGTTCCGCCAGGAGAAGTCGAAGGCGCCGCACGGGCTGTCCTCGTACCCGCACCCGCGTCTGATGCCGGACTTCTGGGAGTTCCCGACCGTGTCGATGGGCCTCGGCCCGATCGGCGCGATCTACCAGGCCCGGATGAACCGATACATGCACGCGCGCGGGATCGCCGACACCTCGAAGTCGCACGTGTGGGCGTTCCTCGGGGACGGCGAGATGGACGAGCCGGAGTCGCTCGGCCAGCTGACCATCGCCGCGCGCGAGGGCCTCGACAACCTGACCTTCGTCGTCAACTGCAACCTGCAGCGCCTCGACGGGCCGGTGCGCGGCAACGGCAAGGTCATCCAGGAGCTGGAGTCGGTCTTCCGCGGCGCCGGCTGGAACGTGATCAAGCTGATCTGGGACCGCACCTGGGACCCGCTGCTGGCGCAGGACCGCGACGGCATCCTCGTCAACCGGATGAACACCACGCCGGACGGCCAGTTCCAGACCTACGCCACCGAGTCCGGCTCCTACATCCGCGACCACTTCTTCGGCGACGACCAGCGGCTGCGCGCGATGGTCGAGGGCATGACCGACGACCAGATCCTGCACCTGGGCCGCGGCGGTCACGACCACAAGAAGATCTACGCGGCCTTCAAGGCGGCCGTGGAGCACACCGGCCAGCCGACGGTCATCCTCGCCAAGACCGTCAAGGGCTGGACGCTGGGCCCCAACTTCGAGGGCCGCAACGCCACGCACCAGATGAAGAAGCTGACGGTCGCCGACCTCAAGGGCTTCCGCGACCGGCTGCACCTGCCGATCTCCGACAAGGAGCTGGAGAGCGGCCTTCCGCCGTACTTCCACCCCGGCCGGAACTCGGAAGAGATCCAGTACATGCACGACCGCCGCAAGAGCCTCGGCGGCTACGTCCCGACCCGCGTCGTGCGCGCGAAGCCGCTCGCACTGCCGGACGACAAGACGTATGCGACCGTGAAGAAGGGCTCGGGTCAGCAGTCGATCGCCACGACCATGGCGTTCGTACGACTGCTCAAGGACCTCATGCGGGACAAGGAGCTCGGCAAGCGGTTCGTGCTGATCGCGCCCGACGAGTACCGCACGTTCGGCATGGACTCCTTCTTCCCGAGTGCGAAGATCTACAACCCGCTCGGCCAGCAGTACGAATCGGTGGACCGTGAACTGCTGCTCGCGTACAAGGAGTCGCCGACCGGCCAGATGCTGCACGACGGCATCTCCGAGGCGGGCTGCACGGCGTCCCTGATCGCGGCGGGCTCGGCGTACGCCACGCACGGCGAGCCGCTGATCCCGGTCTACGTCTTCTACTCGATGTTCGGTTTCCAGCGCACCGGCGACCAGTTCTGGCAGATGGCGGACCAGCTGGCGCGCGGCTTCGTCCTGGGCGCGACCGCCGGCCGCACGACGCTGACCGGTGAGGGCCTCCAGCACGCGGACGGCCACTCCCAGCTGCTCGCCTCGACGAACCCGGGCTGCGTCGCCTACGACCCGGCGTACGGCTTCGAGATCGCGCACATCGTGCAGGACGGGCTCAGGAGGATGTACGGCAGTTCCGACGAGCACCCGCACGGCGAGGACGTCTTCTACTACCTGACCGTCTACAACGAGCCCATCCAGCACCCGGCCGAGCCGGAGAACGTGGACGTCGAGGGCATCCTCAAGGGCATCCACCGCTTCAGCGAGGGCACGTCGGGGGCGATTCCCGCGCAGATCATCGCGTCCGGCGTGGCGGTCCCGTGGGCGGTCGAGGCGCAGAAGATCCTCGCCGAGGAGTGGAACGTCAGGGCGGACGTCTGGTCGGCGACCTCCTGGAACGAGCTGCGCCGCGAGGCCGTCGAGGTCGAGCGGCACAACCTGCTGCATCCGGAGGAGGAGCAGCGGGTGCCGTACGTGACGCGGAAGCTGGCCGGGGCCGAGGGGCCGTTCGTGGCCGTGTCGGACTGGATGCGGTCGGTGCCGGACCAGATCGCCCGTTGGGTGCCGGGCACGTACCAGTCGCTGGGCGCCGACGGCTTCGGCTTCGCCGACACCCGCGGGGCGGCTCGCCGGTTCTTCCACATCGACGCCCAGTCGGTGGTCGTGGGCGTGCTGACCGAGCTGGCGAAGGAGGGCAAGGTCGACCGGTCGCTGCTGAAGCAGGCCATCGACCGGTACCAGCTGCTGGACGCGTCGGCGGCGGACCCGGGGGTCGCCGGAGGCGACGCGTAGCGCGTAGCGCGCGTGGCGGGTAGCACGTGCGAGGGGGCGGTGGGGCATCTGGCCCCCGCCGCCCCTTACTCGTTCTTTACGATGCGGACATGCAACGACGAACGGCGCAGGACCGGCAGGACCGGTGGGAACAGTGGACCCAGCGGCCGCTGCTGGCCCTGGCGGTGGTGTTCGCCGTCGCCTACGCGGTGCCCATCGTGGACACCTCGGCCGGGCACTCGCTGACGGTGGCGTGCACCGCGGTCGAGTGGGCGGTGTGGGGGGCGTTCGCGGTGGACTACCTGATACGGCTGGCGCTCACGCCCGAGCGGCGCCGCTTCGTCCGCACGCACTGGCTGGACCTGTGCGCCGTCGTCCTGCCGATGCTGCAGCCGCTGCGGCTGCTGAGGCTGGTCTCGACGCTGCTGCTGGTGGGGCGGCGGGCCCGGATGGCCTCGCAGATCCGGATGACGACGTACGTGGTGGGGGCGGTCGTCGGGCTGCTGATGTTCGGCTCGCTCGCCGTGCTGTCGGTCGAACGGGAGTCGCCGGACGGGAACATCCGCACCCTGGGTGACGCGCTGTGGTGGTCGTTCACGACGATGACGACCGTGGGGTACGGGGACCACTCGCCGACCACCGGGCTGGGGCGGATCATCGCCGTCGGGCTGATGCTCTCGGGGATCGCGCTGCTGGGTGTGGTGACCGCGAACATCGCCGCGTGGTTCATCGAGCGGTTCGACAAGGACGACGTCGAGGAACGCGCGCAGACCGAGGCGATCCTGGCCCTGACCGAGGAGGTGCGGGCGCTGCGGCGGGAGGTCGCGGCGCTGCAGGACGGCCCGCGCGGGACTGAGCCCCTCACCACCCGCCATCCGTCCCGGTAGACCCACGGGCGGGGTCCGGGGTGGGCCGCGGCCCTCGACAGGCCTGGGTTCCGTCAAACGGCGGGCGGAGCCGCCCTAGAGCAGTCCGTTGCCCGTCCCGGTCGCGCCCGCCAGCCAGATGATCGCCAGCAGGGTGTCGATCGCCCCCAGGGCGACTGCGACCAGGGCCGGTACCGGACGGGAGCCCGCCCAGGTGCGGCCCATGGCCAGCCAGCCGCAGACGATCGCCGCGGGGCCGAGGATGATCCCCAGCGCGAAGAATCCGGCGACCGCGCACACGAGGCCGACGATGCCGAGCGTCGCGCGATCCGGCCCGGTCCGTGACCCCATGCGGCCACGTGAGCGGGGGTACCTGCGGGCGCCGTTTCCGAAGCCGGCCATCGTCAACTCCCTGGATTCCGGGGATGTTCGATGTTCGGGTACCCCCGACACGCGCTCCATGCACCGCAGTTGCCGGGCAGTCGGCGCGCTGTCCCCCTCCGGCAGCGCGCCGCAGCCCTGGCCGCCCTGCCATCCGGAGGGCTTGACTAACTGTGACCTGCGGCGCGTACCGGATGCGAGGAACCTTTAGCTTTGTCACCCGGATAGGGGAATTTCGTTGAAATCCCGTCAGATGAGGCCGTCCCTCGGGGGCCTCAGATGTGCCCCACCCCGGCGCCCGCGTCCGCGTTCTGCCCACGCTTGGTGAGCAGCGCGACGAAGACGGCGACGACCGCGACCCCGGACGCCACCAGGGACGCCAGGCTCATGCCGGAGATGAACGTGTCGTGGGCGACGTCCGCGATCCTGGCGGCGATCGCCTCCGGGGTGCCCTTGGCGACCGGGGCCGCGCCGACCTGGACCGCCTCGGAGGCCTGGTCCAGTTGGGCGGGGGTGAGCTCGGGCAGGCCCGCGCCCTTCCAGTTGGCGGGCAGGTCGCTGTCCACCTTGGAGGCCATCACGGCGCCCAGCACGGCCGTGCCGAGGCTGCCGCCGATCTGCATGGCCGCCTGCTGGAGACCGCCCGCCACGCCCGACAGCTCCATGGGCGCGTGGCCGACGATGACCTCCGTCGCGCCGACCATGACCGGTGCGAGGCCGAGGCCCAGCAGGGCGAACCAGACCGACATGACACCGCTGCCGGTGTCCGTCTCCAGCGTGGACATGCCGTACATGGCGATCGCGGTCGCCGCCATGCCGCCGGCCAGCGGAACGCGCGGGCCGAGCTTGGTGATCAGCGCGCCGGCGAGCGGGGATCCGACGATCATCATGCCGGTCAGCGGGAGCAGGTGGAGGCCCGCGTCGATGGGGCTCATGCCGTGCACGTTCTGGAGGTAGAACGTCACGAAGAACAGGCCGCCCAGGAAGGCGACGGCCATCAGGACCATGAGGACCACGCCCGCCGACAGCGGGACCGAGCGGAACAGCGCGAGCGGGATCAGCGGTTCGCGGACCTTCGTCTCCCAGTAGGCGAAGGCGGCGAAGAGCACCGCGGAGCCGAGCACGAACGCCCAGGTCGCCCCGTCGCCCCAGCCCCAGGACGGCGCCTTGATGAGGGCCCACACCAGGCAGAACATCGCCCCCGAGAGGAGGGCGATGCCGAGGACGTCGAAGGAGCGCGGGGCGTTCTCGGCGCGGTGGTCGAGCAGGATCAGCACGCCCAGGACCAGGGCGAGGGCGCCGACCGGCACGTTGATGAAGAACACCGACTGCCAGTTCACGTGCTCGACGAGGACACCGCCGAGGATCGGGCCGCCGGCGGTGGAGGCGCCGATGACCATGCCCCACAGGCCGATGGCCATGTTGAGCTTCTCGGCCGGGAAGGTCGCGCGCAGCAGGCCGAGCGCGGCCGGCATCAGCAGCGCGCCGAACAGGCCCTGGAAGACACGGAAGACGACGACCAGCGCGATGCTGTCGGAGAGGCCGATCGCGCCCGAGGCGGCGGCGAAGCCGACGACGCCTATCAGGAACGTCTGACGGTGGCCGAAGCGGTCACCGAGTTTGCCCGCGGTGATCAGGGAGACCGCGAGGGCGAGGAAGTACGCGTTGGTGATCCACTGGACCTCGGCGAAGGTGGCGCCGAGGTCGCTGGCGATGGCCGGGTTGGCGATGGCCACGATGGTGCCGTCGAGGGCCACCATCATGACGCCCACGGCGACGGTGAGCAGGGTGAACCACGGGTGGCCGCGCAGCCCCCGGGCGGCCGGGCCGTCCGACGGGTCCGCCGGCGCCCCGATGGTGGTCTGACTAGTCATGTGTTCGAGGCTAGTGACAGCCGCTGACAATTGACAAACGAGTTCACAAGTCGGTAACTGACACCTATGGAAACACTGCGCGAACGCAAGAAGCAGCGCACCCGGGACGCGCTGCTGCGGGCCGCCGTGGAACTGTTCATCTCACAGGGGTACGAGGAGACGACCGTCGACGAGATCGCCGAGGCCGTCGACGTCTCCCAGCGCACCTTCTTCCGCTACTTCGCCGGCAAGGACGAGGCCGCCCTCGCCCTGGTGGAGATGACCGCGGCGCGCTTCGTGGAGGAGGTGCGGGCCCGCCCGGCGCACGAGGCGCCGATGCGGGCGCTGCGCCAGGCCGTCGTCGAGGGCTGGTACTCGATCAACGAGGTCGTCGAGTCCGTCGTGCCGGTGGAGCTGTATCTGCGCATGCACCGGGTGATCGAGTCGACGCCGGTGCTGCTCGCCGCGCATCTGCGACGCTCGGCGGAGGTCGAGGAGGACCTGGTGCGGGTGATCGCCGAGCGCGAGGGGCTCGACGTGGCTGCGGATCCACGGCCGCGACTGGCCGTGGCCGTGTTCAGCGGGGTGATGCGGGCGGCCGAACGGCAGTGGTCCACCGGCGAGGACGTCGGCCTGGAGGGCATCCGCCTGCTCACGGCCCGCCATCTGGACGGAGTGGGACCGTCGCTGCTGGGCGACTGGCGCGAGACCTGAGGGGCGCCACAAGGCCTGAGGAGCTTTATGACCATCCCCACGCCCGATCAAACGTGATCCGCGTCACTCAGGTCACCCGAGACCCTCTCGTTCTCCTAGTGTGTCCTTTCAGTGACTTCCTTCGACACCTCCCCTCAACTCAGCGTCTGGCGTGCCCTGGCCGCCTTGGCCGTGGTGTTCGTGATGCTGGCGACCACCGGCTGGACCGCCGTGCGCCACCAGCAGGGAACCACCGCCCTGCAGGCCTCGCGCACGGCGTGGGAGCACGGCCGGCTCGACGGCCGCCGGCTGCCGGAACTCGACTCCGGCCCCGCCCGGCTCGCCCGGTTCTTCGCCACGCTGACCGCGCCGCAGCGCACCGCGCTCGCGCACGACTACGCGCTCGCCGTGGGCAACATGAACGGCGCCCCCGCCGAACTGCGCTACCGCGCCAACCGCGTCGCCCTGCACCAGCAGATCCGCGTGGAGCGCAGACGCCTGCACGACGCCCGGCTCACCGCCGCCGGGAAGCGCCTGGCCGACCGGCGCATGCACCGCTACGAGGCGATGGGCACCGCCGACCGGCAGATCCTGGCCTTCGACCCGGGGGGCTCCGGCCGCGCCGCCGAGGTGTTCGGCAGTCTCGACGAGGCCGAGCGGGTCTCCGTCGTCGTCCCCGGCGTCGACACCGACCTGCTCACCTTCCAGCGCACGAACCGCAAGTACTCGGCGCCCGTCGGCATGGGCCAGGCCCTGTACGCGGCCGAGCGCGAGGCGAGCCCGTCGACGCGCACGGCCGTGATCGCCTGGGCCGACTACACCTCCCCCGACGGCCTGGGCATCGACTCGGCCACCGCGATGCGCGCCGAGAGCGGCGCCGTCCGGCTGAACGCCCTGCTGGGCGCCCTGCCCGGCCGCGCTCCCGTGTCGTTGTTCTGCCACAGCTACGGCTCCGTGGTGTGCGGGGTCGCCGCGCACTCCATGCCGGACCGGGTGGCCGACATAGCGGTGGCCGGCAGCCCCGGGATGCGTGTGGAGAAGGCGGCCCAGCTGGGCACCGACGCCCGGGTGTGGGCGATGCGGGACGCCGACGACTGGATCCAGGACGTGCCGCACCTGGAGGTCGGCGGCCTCGGGCACGGCGAGGACCCGATGGCGCGGGAGTTCGGCGCGCGGGTGCTGTCGGCACGGGAGGCACAGGGCCACGGAGGCTACTTCGAACCGGGTACGGACAGCCTGCGCAACTTCGCCGAGATCGGCACTGGCGCGTACCACTCGGTCGAGTGCGCCGACGATGATGACGCCTGCACGGTGGGTTTGACCGACACGACAGAGGCTGGACGCGCGTAGAGACGCAGGAATTGCGGTGCGCGCGGGGAGGGGACGAAGAATGGGTGTCCCGCATACGATGAGCCGCATGGGTGACGTACTGGCCGGAATTCATGCCGTCTGGGAGTTCGATTCCGACTCCGTCCTCATCCGCTACGAACGGGGGATGCGCACGCCCAAGCTGCTGTCGGCACTGGGCGAGCGCCGGATCCCGCTGGCCGCCATCGCCGGGGTGAAGCTCACGCCCGGCAAGCGGGGGACGGTCGTCCTGCACGCGGAACCGCGGCCGGGGGCCGACCCGCTGATGGACGCGGCCGCGGGCCAGCTCAAGGAGGGGTGCGACCCCTACCGCCTGGTGCTGCCCGCCGAGCGGGAGACGCTCGCCGAGTACTACGCCGACGAACTGCGCTCGCAGCTGACCGAGTCCGGGCCGGCCGAACGCTTCCTGGTGGACGCTCCCGAGGCGCCGCTGTCGTTCAAGGCGTACGACGGCAAGGCCTCGTTCGACGGGCGCACGGTGCGCTTCCGTTGGTTCTGGACGGGGGCGTCGTCGGCGAAGTGGAAGGCGGGCGACCAGAGCTTCGCCGTGTCGGAGCTCAGCGGCGTGGAGTGGCGCTCGCCCGAGGTGTTCGAGGGACACCTGCGGCTGGTCAACGGACAGGACGCGCCCGCCCAGCCCGACCAGGACCCGGCGACCGTCGTCTTCGGTCTCGGGTACGGGCCCGTGCACGAGTCGCTGCCGTTCGCGGCGGCGGTGCTTGCGGCGGTCCGCGGCCGCGGCCCGGCGGCCGTACCGGCCGCGGCCGTGCCGCGCCGGGACCCCGCCGACATCGCCGACCGGATCCGGCATCTCGGGGACCTGCACCGGGCCGGACTGGTGACCGACGAGGAGTTCTCCGTCAAGAAGGCCGAGCTGTTGGCCGAGCTGTAGGGGGGCGCGGCGGACAGGGGGGCGGCAGCCCGCGCCCCCGCGCCCGCCCCCGGGGAGCTCCGCAGCGGCCTCACTCCCGCCCGGCGGCGGCGAACGACATGTCCGCGTAGCGGTCGCCGGCCACCTTCGACGCTATCGGCTCCAGCAGTTCCAGCTCCGCGTCGCTCAGCACGATCGCCGTCGCCGCCGTGTTCTCCTCCACCCGGCCCGGCCTGCGGGTGCCCGGGATCGGGATCACCGGCAGGCCGTGCACCAGGCTCCGCTGCTGGACCCAGGCGAGGGCGATCTGGCCGGGGGTGGCGTCGTGGGCCTCGGCCACTGTGCGGATCGGCTCCAGCAGGGCCGCGTTGGCGGCCGCGTTCTCACCGTGGAAGCGGGGCAGCTGGCGGCGGAAGTCGTCGGCGGTGAGGTCCGTGACGGCGTCGGCGAAGGAGCCGGTGAGGAAACCCCGGCCGAGCGGGGAGTACGGGACCAGGCTCACGCCGAGCTCTCGGGCCGCCGGCACCACCTGCGCCTCGATGTCGCGGCTGAACAGGGACCACTCCGACTGCACGGCGGCGATGGGGTGGACGCCCTGGGCCGCGCGCAGTTCGGGGGCCGTCACCTCGCTCAGGCCCAGCTGCTTGACCTTGCCCTCGCGCACCAGCTCGGCCATCACGCCGACGGTGTCCTCGATCGGCACGTTCACATCGCGCCGGTGCATGTAGTAGAGGTCGATGACGTCGACGTCCAGGCGCTTCAGGCTGGCCTCGACGGCCTGGCGGATGTAGGGCGCGTCATTGCGGATGATCCGCCGGGACGGGTCGTCCGGGGGGATCGACAGGGCGAACTTGGTGGCGATCACGACCTCGTCGCGGTGCGCCCTGAAGAACGGGGAGAGGAACTTCTCGTTCTCCCCCGCGCCGTACGCGTCGGCCGTGTCGTAGAGCGTGACGCCCAGTTCCAGGGCCCGCTCCAGGGTGGCCCGCGAGGCCTCGCCGTCCGTGGGGCCGTAGGCGAAGCTCATGCCCATGCAGCCGAGGCCCTGGACACCGACCTCGGGGCCGTTCTCGCCGAGTCGTGCCGTCGGGATCGTGCTGTCGGTCATCGGGCGTTGCCTTTCGCTTCGAGGGGCTGGGCTTCGTGGGGCTGCGCTTCGAGGGGCCGGGCTTCGTGGGCCGTGGCCTCGTGGGCCTTCGCGCGGGTGGCGTCGCCGTAGAACATGATCTTGCGGTCGAGCACGGCGAGCGTGTCCTGGAGTTCGGCGATCCGGGCCAGGACGTCCCGCCGGGTGTTCTCCAGCAGCTCGTACCGCTCGCCGAACGTGTGGTCGCCCTCGCGCACCAGCTCGGCGTACCGCACCATGTCGGCGACCGGCATGCCGGTCAGCCGCAGCTTCCCGACGAGGTCGAGCCAGTCCAGGTCGCGGTTGCTGTAGCGGCGCTGGCCGGTGTGCGAGCGGTCGATGTGGGACATCAGCCCGATCCGCTCGTACCAGCGCAGGGTGTGCGCCGTGAGGCCGGTGAAGGCGACGACCTCGCTGATCGTGTAGCTGTCCTGCCCGTCGGGGCGAGGGTGCCGCGGTGGGGGCGCGGAGCAGACGTCTGCGGGGTTCGGGTTCTGCTCGATGGTCACGGGCCTGGTCTGCAACACCGTCATGGCCACCACGCTAGGACCTTGGAGTGCGCTCCAAGCAAGCGGATCCGGTAAGAAAACCCGGGGACGCGGCTTGATCACACCGGTTGGCGTGCGGGACACGAGCGTCGTTCGCCGTCTCCTGCCCGAGGGCGCCGTCGGAAGTGCTGCGGCTGCGCCGGGTGATGCTCGACTCGATCGGAGGCCGGGAGAGTCCCGCCGGAGAGCAGGGCCCCGCGTCCGGCCGGCGCACCGAGTTCCCGCCGACACTGCGGCAGCGGCTGTCCGAGCCCGACGGGGACTTCGCCGCCTTCGTCGTGGACCGCCCCGACGGCCGGGAGCGCCGGCCGCCCCGGTCGTCGGGACGATCGGGTACCGGATCTGCCGGGCCGGTGACGAGGGCGCGCCGCTCCACGCCTCGCTCGGCTTCGGGCACGAGCCGGACCCCTCGATGGAGCTGCTGCTGGGAGCCGCATAGTCTCGACGGCATGTCGTTGAAGAGTCTCGCGCTGATCGAGAACTGGCCGGTTCCCTCTGCCGCCGCGGGTGTCGTACGGGCCGACGGCACGGTCCTGGGCGCCCACGGTCCCGTCGGGCAGCGCTTCGCGCTCGCCTCGGTCACCAAGCCGCTCACCGCGTACGCCGCTCTCGTCGCGTACGAGGAAGGGGCGGTGGAGCTGGACGAGCCCGCCGGGCCGGCCGGGTCCACGGTCCGTCATCTCCTCGCGCACACCTCCGGTCTGGCCTTCGACGAGCACCGGGCGACCGGGGCGCCCGGCGAACGCCGGCTGTACTCCAACGCCGGGTTCGAGCAGCTCGGCGACCACATCGCGAAGGCCACGGACATCCCGTTCGCGGAGTACCTGCGGCAGGCGGTGCTGGAGCCGCTGGGGATGACGGCGACCTCCCTCGACGGCTCCCCGGCCAAGGACGGCGTCTCGACCGTCGAGGACCTGCTGCGGTTCGCGGCCGAGGTGCAGGCGCCCCGGCTGCTGGACCCCCGGACGGTGGCCGCCGCAATGACCGTGCAGTACCCGGGGACGAAGGGCGTGCTGCCGGGGTACGGGCACCAGAACCCCAACGACTGGGGGCTGGGCTTCGAGATCCGCGACTCCAAGTCGCCGCACTGGACGGGCGGTTCGTCGTCGCCGCGCACGTTCGGGCACTTCGGGCAGTCCGGCACGTTCCTGTGGGTCGACCCGGACGCGGGCGTGGCCGCCGTCGCGCTGACGGACCGGGCGTTCGGGCCGTGGGCGGTCGAGGCCTGGCCGCAGTTCACTGACGCGGTGCTGGCGGAGATCCGCTGGGACAGGTCCTAGCCGGTCAGCTCCCACAGCAGCAGCTCCGCCTGCGCCGTGCCCACCGCCTCCAGGTCCTTGGCGTCCGTGACCCGCGCCGCGTCCCCGGGTCCGAGCCTCTCGCCGTCCAGGCGGACTTCGCCGCGCACGACGTGGACGTAGACGTGGGAGGCGTCCGGCACCGCCGTCCGCTCCCCCGCGCCCAGCCGCCGCACGTGCAGCATCGCGCCCGCCTCCGGGACGGCGTAAGGGGTGGAGTCGGCGATGCCGCGGACGATCTCGTAGGCCGGGTCGCCGCCGGGGCCCAGCGGGGCCAGCCACATCTGGACGAAGGTCAGGGGCGTGTCGGCGTCGTTGCGTTCCACGTGCCGCACGCCGCCGGCGGAGCTGAGCCGCTGCACGTCCCCGGGGCGCACCCGTGTCTCGTGGCCGGCCGAGTCGCGGTGGGTCAGCTCGCCCTCGACGACCCAGGTCACGATCTCGGTGTGGCTGTGGGGGTGCTCGTCGAAGCCGGCGCCCGGGGCGAGCCGCTCCTCGTTGCAGGCGATCAGCGGGCCGAAGCGGAGGTTGCCGGGGTCGTAGTGGGGGCCGAAGGAGAACGCGTGCCACGACTCGATGCCCGCGGCCGGGTCTCCGCCTCGATAGCGCTCGTGGGCGCGCCGTACGTCCGTCACGGGACCACGGTAGACCCGTCCCGCGCCGTGGGCCGTGCCCACCGCGCCCAGCCGGTACGAGGGCCCCTCCGGGAGGGATCGCGGACCCGGACCCGTCCGGTACGAGAGCGGGGGCCTGCGGCGTCGGCCCCGGTCACCGGCGGAAACGAAACGACCCACCGGCGCGAGCAGGCGCGGCGATAAGGCAGTCTTGTCCACGTGCCCGAACCCGAAACGAGTCGCCCCCAGCCCGCGGCGCACGCCGTCCACTCCCACCCCGCCACGCTGAAGCGGCTGGAGAAGTCCTCCGGGAGTCTCGCCGCCCAGGCCATCGCGCGGATGGACGAGACGCTGCCGTGGTACCGGGCGATGCCCCCGGAGAACCGTTCCTGGATCGGACTGGTCGCCCAGGCGGGCATCGCCGCCTTCACCGAGTGGTTCCGGCACCCGGACGCGCCGCAGGCCATCTCCACCGATGTGTTCGGCACGGCGCCGCGCGAGCTGACCCGGGCCATCACGCTGCGGCAGACCGTCGAGATGGTGCGCACCACCATCGAGGTCATGGAGTCCGCGATCGACGAGGTCGCGGCCCCCGGCGACGAGAACGTGCTGCGTGAGGCGCTTCTGGTGTACGCCCGGGAGATCGCCTTCGCCACCGCCCAGGTCTACGCCCAGGCCGCCGAGGCCCGTGGCGCCTGGGACGCCCGGCTGGAGTCGCTCGTGGTGAACGCCGTGCTGAGCGGCGAGGCCGACGAGGGCGCCGTGAGCCGGGCCGCCGCGCTCGGCTGGAACTCGCCCGAACACGTGTGCGTCGTCCTGGGCACGGCCCCCGACGGCGACTCCGAGCTGACCGTGGAGGCCATCCGGCGGGCCTCTCGGCACTCCAAGCTCCAGGTGCTGACCGGCGTCCTCGGCACCCGGCTGGTCGTGATCGCCGGCGGCAGCGACAACCCGCTCGCCGTCGCCAAGTCGCTGATCGGGCCGTTCGCCGCCGGACCCGTCGTGGCCGGACCCGTGGTGCCCGATCTGCTGGCCGCGACCCGGTCCGCACAGGCCGCCGCGGCCGGCCTCAAGGCCTGTTCCGCCTGGCAGGACGCACCCCGGCCGGTACTGGCGGACGATCTGCTGCCGGAGCGCGCGATTGCCGGTGATCCCGGTGCGCGCGAGCAGCTGGTGGAGGAGATCTACAGACCACTCGAAGAGGCCGGGTCCGCGCTCCTGGAGACGCTCGCCGTCTACCTCGAACAGGCGTCCAGTCTCGAGGGGGCGGCCCGGATGCTCTTCGTCCACCCGAACACCGTGCGCTACCGGCTTCGACGTGTGACTGACGTCACCGGCTGGTCGCCGTCGGATGTACGCTCCGCGTTCACGCTCCGGATCGCACTGATCCTGGGGCGTCTGGTCGACGGAGATCCCCAGACCTAGTCTTTTGTCGGGGCTCCACAAAACGCCCTGCCGTTCTTCGTCCCTGTCCCCACGGGCGGCTTCGGCCGTCCCCAAGAGAGAGTGTGAGAGTGCTCGTACTCGTCGCTCCCGGCCAGGGCGCCCAGACGCCCGGCTTCCTGACTCCTTGGCTCGAACTGCCCGGTGCCGCCGCCCGCGTCGCCGCGTGGTCGGACGCCATCGGCCTGGACCTCGCCCACTACGGCACGCAGGCCGACGCGGACGAGATCCGTGACACCGCGGTGGCCCAGCCACTGCTGGTCGCCGCCGGAATCCTGTCCGCCACGGCGCTCGGTGACGTGTCCCCGGGCGCGGTCGCGGGCCACAGCGTCGGCGAGATCACCGCCGCCGCCTTCGCCGGCGTCCTCGACGACACCGTCGCGCTGGGCCTCGTCCGCAAGCGCGGCCTGGCCATGGCCGAGGCCGCCAAGATCACCGAGACCGGCATGTCGGCGCTGCTCGGCGGCGACCCCGAGGTCTCGGTGGCGCATCTGCAGAAGCTCGGGCTGACCCCGGCGAACATCAACGGCGCCGGCCAGATCGTCGCGGCGGGCACGCTGGAGCAGCTCGCCGCGCTGGCCGAGGACAAGCCCGAGGGCGTCCGCAAGGTCGTCCCGCTGAAGGTCGCCGGCGCCTTCCACACGCACCACATGGGCCCCGCCGTCGAGACGCTCGCCAAGGCCGCCGCGGAACTCACGCCGGCCGACCCGAACGTCCGTTACGTCTCCAACAAGGACGGGCAGGCCGTCGCCACCGGCGCCGAGATCCTGGACCGGCTGGTGGGCCAGGTCGCCAACCCGGTCCGCTGGGACCTGTGCATGGAGACCTTCAAGGAGCTCGGCGTGACCGCGCTCCTCGAGGTCTCCCCCGGCGGCACCCTGGTCGGCCTCGCCAAGCGCGCCCTGCCCGGCGTGAAGACGCTGGCGCTGAAGACCCCCGACGACCTCGACGCCGCTCGCGAGCTCATCGCCGAGCACGGCGTCGCCTGAGGAGCCCTGATGGCGAAGATCAAGCCCAGCAAGGGCTCCCCGTACGCCCGGATCCTCGGGGTCGGCGGTTACCGGCCCGTCCGGGTCGTGCCCAACGAGGTGATCCTCGAGACGATCGACTCGTCCGACGAGTGGATCCGCTCGCGTTCCGGCATCGAGACCCGGCACTGGGCGAACGACGAGGAGACCGTCGCCGCCATGTCCGTCGAGGCGTCCGGCAAGGCGATCGCCGACGCCGGGATCACCGCCGAGCAGATCGGCGCGGTGGTCGTGTCGACCGTCTCGCACTTCAAGCAGACGCCGGCCGTCGCCACCGAGATCGCCGACAAGCTCGGTACGAACAAGGCCGCCGCGTTCGACATCTCGGCCGGCTGCGCGGGTTTCGGCTACGGCCTGACCCTGGCCAAGGGCATGGTCGTCGAGGGCTCGGCGGAGTACGTGCTCGTCATCGGTGTCGAGCGGTTGTCCGACCTGACCGACCTGGAGGACCGCGCGACGGCCTTCCTGTTCGGCGACGGCGCGGGCGCGGTCGTGGTCGGCCCCTCCAAGGAGCCGGCGATCGGCCCGACGGTCTGGGGCTCCGAGGGCGACAAGTCGGAGACCATCAAGCAGACCGTGCCGTGGACGGACTACCGCGACGGCGAGGTCGCGAAGTTCCCCGCGATCACGCAGGAGGGCCAGGCGGTCTTCCGCTGGGCCGTGTTCGAGATGGCGAAGGTCGCCAAGGAGGCGCTGGACGCCGCCGGCATCACCTCCGACGACCTGGACGTCTTCATCCCGCACCAGGCCAACGAGCGGATCATCGACTCGATGGTGAAGACTCTCAAGCTGCCGGAGTCCGTCACGGTCGCCCGTGACGTGCGCACCACCGGCAACACCTCGGCCGCCTCGATCCCGCTCGCGATGGAGCGGCTCCTGGCGACCGGCGAGGCGAAGAGCGGCGACACCGCGCTCGTCATCGGATTCGGGGCGGGTCTCGTCTACGCCGCCACTGTCGTTACCCTCCCCTAGGCACTCCGTGCCGGATCATCCGGTCCGGCACGGGAAACACCCAATGCCACACCCTCTGGATATCTACGAAGGAGCGCCACAATGGCCGCCACTCAGGAAGAGATCGTCGCCGGTCTCGCCGACATCGTGAACGAGATCGCCGGCATCCCGGTTGAGGACGTCCAGCTGGACAAGTCCTTCACCGACGACCTGGACGTCGACTCGCTGTCCATGGTCGAGGTCGTCGTCGCCGCCGAAGAGCGCTTCGACGTCAAGATCCCGGACGAGGACGTCAAGAACCTCAAGACGGTCGGCGACGCGACCGACTACATCCTCAAGAACCAGGGCTGATCCACCGGCCCCTGGGCCGAACTGCCCCGCCACCCGGCGGTGGCGCCGTTCTCCCCGCCAGTGGCGGGGGTAAGTCCTCCTCGCAACGTTGGAGAAAGAATCCGTGAGCCCGACCAATCGCACCGTGGTCGTCACCGGTATCGGCGCAACCACACCGCTGGGTGGCGACGCAGCCTCTACCTGGGAGGGTCTGGTCGCCGGCAAGTCCGGCGTCAAGCCCCTGGAGCAGGAGTGGGCGGCCGACCAGGCCGTCCGTATCGCGGCCCCCGTCGCGGTGGAGCCTCTTGAGGTCATCCCGCGGCCGCAGGCCCGCAAGCTGGACCGCTCCGCGCAGTTCGCGCTGATCGCGGCCCAGGAGGCGTGGAAGGACGCCGGCTTCTCCGGCAAGGCCGGCGAGGACGGCAGCGAGGGCGACGTCGAGCCCGACCGGCTCGGCGCGGTCATCGCCTCCGGCATCGGCGGCGTCACCACCCTCCTCGACCAGTACGACGTGCTGAAGGACAAGGGCGTGCGCCGGGTCTCCCCGCACACCGTGCCCATGCTGATGCCCAACAGCCCCTCCGCCAACGTGGGTCTGCTCGTCGGCGCCCGCGCGGGCGTGCACACCCCGGTCTCGGCGTGCGCGTCGGGCGCGGAGGCCATCGGCTACGCCATCGAGATGATCCGCACCGGCCGCGCCGACGTCGTCGTCGCCGGCGGTACGGAGGCGGCGATCCACCCGCTGCCCATCGCCGCGTTCGGCAACATGATGGCGATGTCCAAGAACAACGAGAACCCGCAGGCCGCCTCGCGCCCCTACGACGTCGCCCGCGACGGCTTCGTCCTCGGCGAGGGCGCCGGCGTGATCGTCCTGGAGTCCGCCGAGCACGCCGCCAAGCGCGGGGCCCGCGTCTACGCCGAGGCCGTCGGCCAGGGCATCTCCGCCGACGCCCACGACATCGTGCAGCCGGAGCCCGAGGGCCGCGGCATCTCGCACGCCCTGCAGAACCTGCTGGACAGCACCGACCTGGACCCGGCGGAGATCGTGCACGTCAACGCGCACGCCACCTCGACGCCGGCCGGCGACATCGCGGAACTGAAGGCGCTGCGCAAGGTCTTCGGCGACGACGCGGACCACATGGCGGTGTCGGCGACCAAGTCGATGACCGGTCACCTGCTGGGCGGCGCGGGCGGTGTGGAGTCGGTCGCGACGGTCCTCGCGCTGTACCACCGGGTCGCTCCGCCGACCATCAACGTCGAGAACCTCGACCCCGAGGCCGAGGCGAACGCGGACGTCGTCCGGGGCGAGGCGCGCAAGCTGCCCGTCGAGGGCCGTATCGCCGCCCTGAACGACTCGTTCGGGTTCGGCGGGCACAACGTGGTCCTGGCGTTCCGCACGATCTGAGCCCTGCCCGTACCGCGTGCACGACTGAAGGGGCCCCACCTGGAGAGGTGGGGCCCCTTCGGGCGTGCAGGCGGGGCCCCTTCGGGCTCGAGCGGCCTCAGACGACCTGGTGCAGCCAGCGCACCGGGGCGCCCTCGCCCGCGTAGCGGAAGGGCTCCAGTTCGTCGTCCCACGGCTTGCCCAGGAGCTTGGAGAGTTCGGCCTCCAGGTCCGTCTCGCCGCGCCGGCTGCGCAGCAGGGCCGCGCGCAGGCGGTCCTCCGGGATCAGGATGTCGCCATGGATGCCGGTGACGGCGTGGAAGATGCCGAGGTCGGGGGTGCAGCTGTAGCGCTCGCCCTCGGCGCTGGCGCAGGGCTCGGCGGTGACCTCGAAGCGCAGCAGGTGCCAGCCTCTCAGCGCGGACGCCAGCTTGGACGCCGTGCCGGCCTCGCCCTTCCAGGAGAACTCCGAGCGCCAGGTGCCGGGCGCGGCGGGCTGCCGGATCCAGTCGAGGTTGACGCGCGTGCCGAGCACCCCGGCGACGGCCCACTCGACGTGCGGGCACAGCGCGCGCGGCGCGGAGTGCACGTACAGAACTCCACGTGTCGTCACCGGGACCTCCGGGCAGAGCGGGACAGTCTTGCTGGCTGGTATGGCGGCGGTGGCAGGCAGCCGCGTTGATGGCGAGGCTACCGTGCGGCGGCGCAAGGAGTGTGACGTACCGTCGGTCCCGATGCCCTGAAACCTCCGCCATTCACCCGGCAGGACGCCTGTACGGGCGTGGAGCGTTCCATCTTGTGGGTGTGATTCGCCCGGGAACTCCCGCGCGTTGTCATGAGGGGGAACGTTGTTCGATGAGCGAGGGGAACACCAGCGGATGCGGAAGCGAAACCGGCACGCGCGAGCCGTGCTCGCGGGCACGGCGGCGGCCGTCCTGGGCCTGGCGGGCTGTGACGCCCTGGGCGGCGGGGACGGCTCGGAGCCGTCCGGCACGCCTGCCCGGCAGGTGCGGCCGTCCGCGTCGCCGACCCCGCTGTGGGACTCCAGCCCGTCCTCGGTCGCGGCGGTGGGCGACTCCATCACCCGTGGTTTCGACGCCTGTGGGGTCCTGGCGGACTGCCCCGACGTGTCCTGGGCGACCGGCGGCAGCGCCGAGGTGAACAGTCTCGCGGTGCGGCTGCTGGGCGCGGCGAAGGCGGCCACGCACAGCTGGAACTACGCGGCGACCGGCGCGCGGATGGCGGACGTGCCGGCCCAGATGGCCCGGGCGGTGCAGGAGAAACCGCAGTTGGTGACGGTGATGGCGGGGGCGAACGACGCGTGCCGCGTCTCGACCGCCGCGATGACGCCGGTGTCCGACTTCCGTGCGCAGTTCGAGGAAGCGCTGGGCACGCTGCGCCGGGCGCTGCCGAAGACCCAGGTGTACGTGTCGAGTGTGCCGAACCTGAAGCGGCTGTGGTCGCAGGGGCGTACGAACGCGCTGGGCAAGCAGGTGTGGAAGCTGGGGATCTGTCCGTCGATGCTGGGCGACGCGGACGCGCTGGACTCCGCGGCGACCCTGCGGCGGGACACCGTGCAGAAGAGGGTGGAGGACTACAACACGGTGCTGGAGGAGGTCTGCGCGAAGGACGAGCGGTGCCGGTTCGACGGTGGCGCGGTGTACGACTTCCGGTTCGGCACCGATCAGCTGAGCCCCTGGGACTGGTTCCATCCGAGCAAGAACGGACAGGCGCGGCTCGCGGAGCTGGCCTATCGGAGAGTCACCGCGAAGACCTCGTGACTTAGTGTTTCGCTCATGAGCGAACACTTCGGAACTCTTTCCGACGGCACCCCGGTGCACCGCTGGACCATGGAGCGGGCGGGCACGCGGGTGCGGGTTCTGTCGTACGGCGGGATCGTGCAGTCCCTCGAGGTCCCGGACCGGGACGGGCGCACGACGAACGTGGTGTTGGGATTCGCGGACCTGGACGGCTATCTCACCCATCCGGAGCCCTACCTCGGTGCGCTGGTCGGGCGGTATGCCAACCGGATCGCGCACGCCCGCTTCCCGCTGGACGGGGTGACGTACGCGCTGGAGCCCAACAACGCGCCCAACTCCCTGCACGGCGGCGTGCGCGGCTTCGACAAGCGGGTGTGGGACGTGGAGCCGGTCGAGCACGGGCTGCGGCTCAGCCGGGTCGCCTCGCACGGCGAGGAGGGATTCCCGGGGCGGCTGGAGGTCTCGGCCACCTACACGCTCGACGCCTCGGGGGCGCTGCGGTTCGCGTACCGGGCGGTCACCGACGCGCCGACGGTGGTGAACCTGACCAACCACAGCTACTTCAACCTGGGCGGGTCGGGCAGCGGCGGCGCGGGCGACCACGAGCTGCGGCTGGCCGCATCGCGGTACACGCCGGTGGACGCGGACGTGATCCCGACGGGCGAGCTCGCGCAGGTGGCCGGCAGCCGCTTCGACTTCCGGGCGGCCCGCAAGATCGGGGCCGGCTACGACCACAACTTCGTGCTCGACAAGGGCGTCACGGACACACCGGTCGAGGTGGCCGAGCTGCACGACCCGTCATCCGGGCGGGTGATGACGGTGGCGACGACCGAGCCGGGGCTGCAGCTGTACACCGCCGACCACCTGGGCGAGCCGTTCGTTCCCGGCGAGGGCGTCGCGCTGGAGACCCAGCACTTCCCCGACTCGCCGAACCGGCCGGAGTTCCCGAGCACCGTGCTGCGGCCGGGCGAGGTCTACCGTTCGCAGACGGCCTACGGCTTCTCGGTCCGGTAGCGGGCTCCGGAAAGGCCGGCTCCGGGACGACGCTTTCGGAACGGCGGTCTGGGGAACGGCGGTCTCCGGAAAGGATGTTGCCCCGGCCCAGGGGTCAGGTCCCGGGCCGGGGCTGCTCATGGAGCGACGGCCGTGCCGGACCGGACGGCGGCGTCGGCTCACACGTTAATCGTCGCGGTGATCCTTCGGTCGGCGATCGAGCGGCCCACCTGGATTTCGTACGAACCTTTCACAAAGGACCACCGGCGGTCCGCCTCGTCCCACACCTCGAAGGCGCGGGCCGGGATGTCCACGGCCGCCTCGGCGCTCTCCCCCGGCCCCGCCTCGACGACGGCGAAGCCGGCCAGCCAACGGGCGGGACGCTCGGGCGACTTGGGCGTCCCCGCGGGGGCGAGGTAGACCTGCACGACCTCCCGGCCGGCCCGCTCGCCGCTGTTGCGGATCCGCACCCTGACCGTGGAGCCCGCGACGTCGACCGACTCGTACGTCCAGTCGGTGTAGCCGAGGCCGTGGCCGAAGGGGTAGGCCGGGGTGCGGTTCTGCTTCTCCCAGGCGCGGTAGCCGATGAAGACGCCCTCGTCGTAGAGAAGTTCGCCGTCGGTGGGCGTGACCTCGGTGACCGGGGCGTCGGCCAGGGAGCCCCAGGTGGTGGGGAGGCGGCCGCCCGGTTCGTGGGCGCCGGTGAGGACGTCCGCCAGCGCCGCGCCGCCCTCCTGGCCGGGGAACCAGCCGAGCAGGACGGCCGCGACGTCCTCGCGCCAGGGCAGCTCCACCGGGGAGCCGGCGTTGACGACCACGACGGTGTTCGGGTTGGCGGCGGCGACGGCGCGCACGAGGTCGTCCTGCCGGCCGGGGAGGCGGAGGTCCTTGCGGTCGAAGCCCTCGGACTCGACGCGTTCGGTGGTGGCGACCACCACGACGGCCGTGTCGGCGGTCCGCGCCGCCTCGACCGCCTCGGCGATCAGCTCGTCGCCGTCGCGCTGCGGCTCCTGGTGGGCCAGGGCGAAGGCGACGACCTTCAGGGGGATCTCCTCGGGGAACGCGACGACGTGGGCGAGGGAGACCTCGACCGGTTCGCCTGCGGTCAGTTCGACCTCGGCGCGGGGCGTCGGGGAGCCGAAGAAGGCCTCGAAGGGGTCGGTGCCCTCGGCGGGGAGCTGCACGTCGTCGTAGTGCGTGGTCCCGGCGACGGTGAGGGTGAAGGCGCCCGTCCCCTTGATGCCGAAGGTGTGCGGGCCGCTCTCGCGCGGGGTCATGACGCCGGTGAGTTCGACGGTGTGCAGCGTGTCGTGCGTGACGCCCTCGGGGAGGTCGGCGCCCATCCACTGGATCAGGCCGTCGGGGGCGGAGGCGGTGCCGATGACCTCGCCGGCGGCGTCGCGACAGACGGCCCTCAGCTCGAAGCCCCGGCCGGCGACGGCGAGTTCGGAGCTGGGGTCGGCGCCCACCGCGTGGACGAGGGCGCCGTCAGGGAGGGCGGCGGTGAGGCCGTCGAGCGGGGAGACGGTGCGGGTCGGGAAGACGGTGGCGGAGCCGCCGCCGAGGATCCGGGCGTCACGGGCGGCCCCGCCGATGAGGGCGACGGCGCCCGGGCGCAGCGGAAGCGCGCCGGTGTTGCGGACCAGGACGAAGGAGCGGCGGGCCAGTTCGCGGGCCAGGGCCTCGCCGTCGATCGGGGCGGGCGGCCGCGCGACGGCCGGCCCGGCTCCCGCGAGGGCCCCGACGCGGGCGGCCAGCCGCAGGACGCGGCGGACGGCCTCGTCGACCTCGGACTCGGCGAGGCGTCCGTCGCGCACCGCGCGGGCGAGGGCCTCGCCGTAGACGGTCCGCGGGCCGGGCATGGCCACGTCGAGACCGCCCCGGAGGGCGGCGACGGTGTCGCGGGCGGCCGTCCAGTCGGAGACGTTGACGCCGTCGAAGCCCCATTCGCCGCGCAGGACCTCGTTCACGAGGTGGTGGTGCTCGGTCATGGTGGTGCCGTTGACCGTGTTGTAGGCGGTCATGACGCCCCATGGGCGGGCGTGGGCGACGATGGCCTCGAAGGGCGCCAGGTACAGCTCGCGCAGGGCGCGTTCGCCGACGAGGTTGTTCACGGTGAAGCGGTCGGTCTCGGCGTCGTTGGCCACGAAGTGCTTGACGGTGGTGCCGACGCCGCCGGACTGGACGCCGTTCACATAGGCCGCGCCGATCACACCGGTCAGGTAGGGGTCCTCGCTGTAGGCCTCGAAGTGGCGGCCGCCGAGCGGGGAGCGGTGCAGGTTGACCGTGGGCGCGAGCAGCACGTGGACGCCCTTGCGCCGGGCCTCCTGGGCGAGGAGGGCGCCGACGCGGCGGGCGAGGACGGGGTCCCACGTGGCGGCGAGCGCGGTCGGGGAGGGCAGGGCGACGGACGGGTCGTCGGCGGTCCAGCGCACGCCGCGCACGCCGATCGGGCCGTCGGACATGACGAGCGACCGCAGGCCGATCTCCGGCAGCCCGGGCAGCGACCAGGTGTCCTGGCCGGCCAGCAGCCGGGCCTTGGCGTCCAGGTCGAGCCTGCCGAGGGCGTCCTCGACGGCCGCCTCCGTAGCCGCCCCGGTCTCCGCGGCCGCTTCCGTAGCAGTCCCGGTCTCCGCGTCCGCCTCCGTAGCCGCCCCGGTCTCCGCGTCCGCCCCCGTAGCAGTACCGGTCTCCGCGGCCGCCTCCGTAGCCGCGTCGATTGCCGTGGGCGTCTCGGTCGCCGTCTCGGTTTCCGCCATGCGGTGCCTCCTCGTTGAGTGCGTGCGCGGGCTGCGCTCCCATCGTGCAACGGTCACCTGTAACCCGGTAGGTTTCGTTATTCTGCCGTTATATTCGCGGACCCGAATGCCGTACCGTGACGGCATGACTGCCAGGACCAGGAGCGAGGAGCGGCGCGCCGAGATCGTGCGGGCGGCCCTGGCGGTGATCGCCGAACGCGGCTACCGGGGGGCGAGCATGGCGGCGGTCGCCGAGCGGGTCGGGCTGACCCAGCAGGGGCTGCTGCACCACTTCCCGACGAAGGACGCGCTGCTGGTGGCGGTGCTCCGGGAACGCGACCAGTGGGACGCCGTGCCGGGCGCCCCCCGGCGGGTCGATCTGCTGGCCTCGCTCGTCGAGTACAACGCGATGCGGCCCGGCATCGTCCAGACCTTCTCGGCGCTGCTCGGGGAGAGCGTCACGGAGGGACATCCGGCGCGGGAGTACTTCACCGAGCGCTACACGCGGGTGCGGGCGAGCATGGCGGCGGTACTGCGCACCGAGTACGGCGACCGGCTGCCGAACGGCCTCACTCCGGAACGCACGGCCCCGCTGCTGGTCGCGGTGATGGACGGGCTGCAGTACCAGTGGCTGCTCGACCCGGAGTCGGTGGACATGCCGGGGGCGTTCCGGGACTTCCTTCGACTGCTGGGCGAGCCGGTGGACTGAGGGTCACCGCCCCGCCCCCGCCCGGTCACCGCCCCGGCCTCGTCCGGTCACCGCCCCGAACCCCGTCCGGTCACCGCACCGCCCACGTCCGAACGAGGCTCCATGGCGTGGATCCCTTCCGTCACGGGATACTTCCACCGTCCCACCCCACGCTCTCCCCCACAGCGACGGAAGGACCCCAACCCCCGTGCAATCCATACGAGTTCGCATCGGCGTTCTAGGTCTGGCGCTGGGCGCCGGGCTCTCCTCCCCCACCGTCGCGGCCGCGGCCCCGCCCGAATCCGCGCCCACCGTCGAGGAACGGCGGCTGGAGCAGTCCGTTCCGCGGGAGATCCTCGCCCGGTCCGGGTTCGACGCGGTGGCCCCGCGCCTCGCCCGTCTCCTGGCGGCCTCGCCCTCCTACGCGCGGGCCCGGCAGGTCGTCGCCCGGGAAGGCACGGCGCTGTGGCGGCGGGCCGTGGACCGGGTCCAGGGACGAGGTCCGGCCGGCGGAGACCTCAGCCGCGACGACGACCGCCCCCTGTACTGGGCGCGGCTCGACATGACGAGCCAAGTGCGCTCCTGGAAACCCGCGTTCGCGGTCACGGAACGCCAACGGGCCGCTCTGCTGGACTCCTTGGAGCGCACCTCGCGCGGTCAGGGCGACATCCGCCACCCGCGGCACGCCAAGGGGCTCAAGCGGGTGCTGGTGACCGGCTTCGACCCCTTCACCCTGGACCGGGACATCCGGATCTCCAACCCCTCGGGGGCGGCCGCCCTCGCTCTGGACGGCACGGTGATCCAGACCGCGGCCGGACCCGCACGGGTGGAGACCGCCGTGTTCCCGGTGCGCTGGCGCGACTTCGCGGAGGGCGCCGTGGAGCGCGCCCTGCGGCCGCATCTGCCGCACGTCGACCTGTTCACGACCGTCAGCCAGGGCCGCGTCGGCCGCTTCGACGTGGAGCGCACCAACGGGGCCTGGCGCGGCGGCTTCCCCGACAACGAGAACACCGGCCGGACGGAGACGATCCCGGTGGCCGGTCCCGCCTCGCAGCCGCAGTGGACGACCACGACCCTGCCGTACGCCGCGATCACGGCGGCGGACACCGGCCGATTCCCGGTCTACGACAACACGGGCGTCACCGAGATCCCCGCCGGGGGCGCCGACCCCGTCGTCCGGCCGGACGGGCCCACACCGGGGTCCACCGCGCGGGCCGGGGGCGGCGGGAACTACCTCTCCAACGAGATCGCCTACCGGGCCACCCTGCTGCGCGACCGGCTGGGGCTGCACGGCGGCCTGCCGGGCGGACACGTGCACACGCCGGTGCTGCAGTTCGCGGCGGACAACGCCGACCCGGCCACCGGGACGGTCACCGATCCGGAGTTCGTGCGCAACCGGCTCGACATCGTCGCCCAGGTCCGGTCGATCCTGACGGTGGCGGTCAGCGCGACGGAGTGAGCGCGGCAACGGCGGTGGGGCCGACGACAGTGCGCGTGACGGCGATCCGGGCGGGGGCGGGGCCGATGCGGGCGACGGCGGGTGTCCCGGTCAGGACGCGGCGTTCTCGTCGTCGGGCGTCCCGGGCGTCTCGGCCGCGTCGTCCTCGGAGATCTCCTCGCCGAGCAGCTCACGGGCCAGCAGCGTGGCGCCCGCGACCGCGCCGGGCATGAGGAACACCGCGACGAAGGGGACCACGAAGGCCACGGCCAGGGGTGTGCCGAAGCCCCAGACGAGGGTCCTGCGCGAACGCAGCAGGGCGAGCCGGGCGCGCAGGTCGACGTCACGGCGCTGCAGGGCGACGGCGACGAGTTCCTCGGTGAGGAAGAAACCGGTGACGAAGAAGCCGATCACCGGGACGACCGTCTGACCGACGACCGGGATGAACCCGAGGGCGAACAGCAGCACGGCCCACAGCAGTGCGCGGACCAGGATGCGCAGGCTGTCGCGGGCGGAGATCCACAGCTCGCGCCAGAGCGGCAGCGCCGACTCGGGGGCCGTGCCGTCGGGCGAGACGTCCCGGTCGACCTTCTCGGAGAGGTTCTCGTAGAAGGGCTGTCCGATGAGCAGGGTGACCGCGGTGAAGGTGAGCACGGCGAGGAGGAGGCCGAGGGCGAACAGCACGGCGGTCAGGAAGCCGCGGAACAGGCCGAGCCAGGGGCTCGACCAGTCGTCGGCGAACGGCGTCGCCCACCCCACGAAGTCCTCGCCCCACACCGCCAGCGACACCAGCGCCCCCACGTAGAGGACGAGCGTCAGCAGCCCGGGAACCAGCCCGAACCCGTACTGCCTGCCGTGCCGGGCCACCCATCGCTGGCCCTTCAGGAGGTACCTGAACCCCACCCCGAGATCGCGCATGGCCGAACTCTATCGGTCGTGCACATTTCACGATCACACCCCGTGTGCGGCACCCCGGTAGGCCATCCGGGGCATCGGTGACACCAACGCCGTGCGGTCGCAGTTGAGTCGAACAGGTACACCTCGCCGTACCGATCTCCGGAAGCAACGATCTCGGCAAGTCAGAGGAGGTACACGTGCCCCCCACCAGGACCGGGGACGACGTCTCCTCGCGCGTCGAGCAGTCGTACCCCACCGGGAACCCGCTCGTCTCCGGCCCCGGTGGACCCTGGCCGACAGCTCGGGCACGTTGATCACCATGGCGCACGCAAGCAGCGGGCTGGTTGAGGAGAGGGGATGACTCGTGTGACTCGGACGACGCAGCAGATCCACGGCACGGTCGCCGACGGATTCGAAGCGGTACGGGAGGAGTTCGCCGCGTTCGTGGCGGAGGAACGGCCCGACTACGAAGGCCAGTTGTGCGCGTACGTGCACGGCCGGCGGGTCGTCGACCTCTGGGCGCCCGGCGACGGTGCCGGACCCGACTCCCTGTACGGCGTGTACTCCTCGACCAAGGGCGCCGCGCATCTGGTCGTCGCGCTCCTCGTCCAGGAGGGCACGCTGGAACTGGACCGCAAGGTCACCTACTACTGGCCGGAGTTCGCCGCCGAGGGCAAGGGCGCGCTGACCCTGCGCGATCTGCTCGCCCACCGGGCCGGTGTGGTCGGCACGGACGGCGGTTTCTCGCCGCAGGAGCTGGCCGACGACCGGCAGCTCGCCGAACGTCTGGCCGACCAGCGGCCGTTCTGGCGGCCGGGCACCGCCTTCGGCTACCACGCGCTGGTCATCGGGGCGCTCACCGGCGAGGTCGTGCGCCGGGCCACGGGCCGCACGCTCCAAGATGTGTACGAGGAGCGGGTGCGGACGCCGTACGGGCTGGACTTCTTCCTGGGACTGCCGGCGCCGCACGAGCCTCGTTTCCGCACCGCGCAGCCGATGGCGCCGACGGCCGAGCAGCGGGCGCTGCTGGACTCCCTGCCCGGCGGGCCGCACACGCTGGCCGCCGTCGCCTTCAACCGCCACGCCGCCGCGCCGACCGACCTGGAACTCCTGCCGAACGACCCGCTGATCCGCGCCAAGGGACCGGCCTCGGTGGGCGGGGTCGCCTCGGCGCGCGGACTGGCCGGGCTGTACGCGGCCGCGATCAGCGAGGTCGACGGGAAGGCGCCGCTGCTGAAGGAGGACACGGCGGCGGAGTTCGGACAGCTGCACTCCGTGGGCTACGACGTCGTGGCGCGTTCGCACAAGTCGTACGGGCTGGGCTTCCAGGCCACCGCGGACACCTGGTACCCGTTCCTGGGCACCGGGGCGTTCGGGCACAGCGGGGCGGGCGGCTGCCAGGCCTTCGCCGACCCGCGCAGCGGGCTGGCCTACGGCTATGCGCGGCGCCGTTTCGCCTTCCCGGGCGGAGCGGCCCCGGAGAACGACCGGCTGGCGGGGGCCGTGCACCGCGCGGCGCTGGCTTCCGGCTGAGGACGCCGAGGAGGCGGAGGACGCCCGGAAGGCCGGTGAACGCCGACGGGGTCGAGGGCGCCCCGAGGGTCGGGGGCCCCGGGAGGCCGGCCGAGGACAGGGCGAAGGCCGCACCCCCCGTCCGGGGGTGCGGCCTTCGTCGTGCCCGACGCCGGAGGTCAGAGCTTGACGATCATCTTTCCGGTGTTGTCGCCGCGCAGGACCCCGAGGAACGCCTCCAGGTTGTTCTCTATGCCCTCGACGACCGTCTCGCGGTACTTCAGCTCGCCGGAGCGGACCCAGGCGCCGACCTCCTGGACGAACTGCGGCTGCAGGTCGTAGTGGTCGCCGACCAGGAGGCCCTCGATACGGCCGCGGGTCTGGATGAGACGGGCGAGGTTCTTGGGGCCGGGGGCGGGCTCGGTGTTGTTGTAGACCGAGATCATGCCGCAGATCGCGATGCGGCCCTTCTCGTTGAGGGAGCCGATGGCGGCCTCCAGGTGGTCGCCGCCGACGTTGTCGAAGTAGACGTCGATGCCGTCGGGGGCGGCCGCGCGCAGCTGCTCGGCCACCGGGCCGTTCTTGTAGTTGAAGGCCGCGTCGAAGCCGTACTCCTCGACGAGGAGCTTGACCTTCTCGTCGGAGCCGGCCGAGCCGATGACCCGGGAGGCGCCCTTGAGCCTGGCGATCTGGCCGACCTGGCTGCCGACGGCGCCGGCCGCGCCCGACACGAAGACGGAGTCGCCCTCCTTGAAGGCGGCCGTGCGCAGCAGACCGGCGTAGGCGGTGAGGCCGGTCATGCCGAGGACGCCGAGGTAGGTGGACAGCGGCGCGGCCTCGGGGTCGACCTTGACGGCCTGCTTGGCGTCGAAGGTGGCGTACTCGCGCCAGCCGCCGAAGTGCAGGACGTGGTCGCCGACCGACACGCCCTCGGCCTCGGAGGCGACGACCTCGCCGACCGCCCCGCCCTGCATGGCCTTGCCCAGCTCGAAGGGGGCTACGTACGACTTGGCGCTGCTCATGCGGCCGCGCATGTACGGGTCGACGGAGACGTACGCGTTGCGCACCAGCACCTCACCCGGGCCGGGCCTGCGGATCTCCGCCTCGGCCAGCTCGAAGTCCTCGGGCTTCGGCCACCCGACGGGGCGGCTGAGCAGACGCCATTCGCGGCTGGTGGTGGGGAGGGCCGAGTCAGTCATGGGAGGGGCTGCCTTTCACACGCTCGAAAATGCTTCACTACCTGAAACAACCATGCGCCTGAATATTTCAGGATGTCAAGTAAACGGGTACCCTGGTTCCATGTCCGCCTCACATCCGACCTCGGTTCCGGCCTCCGGCCCCGCCCTCCCCGACGCTCTGACCCTGGAGGTCGTCGAGCTCATCGGCGAGGTCGTGGCCCGTTTCTACGAGGACTACGAGGACGCCGCCGCAGACCACTCGCTCACCGGCGCGCAGGCCCGGCTGCTGAGTCTGCTCTCGCTGGAGCCGCTGCCGATGCGCAAGCTGGCGCAGAAGCTGAAGTGCGAGCCGTCCAACGTGACCGGCATCGTCGACCGTCTGGAGTCCCGCGGGCTGGTGGAGCGGCGCCCCGACCCGGCGGACCGCCGGGTGAAGCTGGCGGCGGCCACCGACGAGGGCCGGCGGATCGCCAAGGGGCTGCGCGAGTCCCTGAGGTTCGCGCGCGAGCCGCTGGCCGGGCTGGCGGAGGAGGAGCGCCTGAACCTGCGCGAACTGCTGCGCCGCATGCTGACGACCGACGCCGCCCGCTCCTAGACCCCGGCCGGAGTGGCGGGGTCCGCCCCTCCGACCCGAGACGTGAGGTCCGTGCATCCGCCCCAGGGGTGAGGTCAGTCGTCCTGGCCCGGTTGTGGGCTCCTGCGGTTGCGGCGGTCGGCATGGCGCGCCAGTTCGCTCGCGGCGAGGGTCGCGACGGCCACCGCGCGCACCCAGCGCGGGGCGTCACCGCGTGCGGCCCGCCAGACGCAGGCGCAGCCGCCGAGCAGGAGGACCAGAGCCCCGGTCAGCAAGAGCACGATCACGCTCCGTCACCTCCGTCTTCTGCGTCCACCGCGTCCGCCGTGAACTCGTACTGCAGCTCGTAGAGATGGCCCGCCTTCACCATCACGGTCACCTCGACGGGACGGCCGGCGTCGTCGGTGACGACGCGCAGCGTGCGCAGCACGGGCATGCTGCTGGTGAGGCGCAGGGCCTGGTACTGAGCCTGGGTGGGGACGCGCGCGGAGACACGGTCCGTGCTGCGGCACGGCGGGTGGCCGAGCTCGGTCAGCAGGGCGGGGGCGCCGCCCCTGATCCGGAGACCCTCGGCCAGGGGCGTGCCCCGGGCGATGTCCAGCGGGTAGTAGGCCTCGACGAGTTCGGCGGGTTCGTCGTCGACGAGGAGGATCTGGCGGCGCAGCAGGGCGCTGCCGTCGGCCGGGAGACCGAAGGCGGCGCGGACGTCCGCGGGCGGCCTGGTCTCCGTCACGTCGAGGAGTTCGGCGCGGGCGTGCGTGCCGTGCTTGGCCGCCTCGGTGAGCCAGCGGTAGGGGACTCCCGGTCCGCCCGGCTTCATCAGGGACGCGGGCCGGACGGTGCGCTGACGGTGCTCGCGGACGGTGACGGCGGCGCCCGCCCGGCCGACGGCCAGCCCCTCGTCCTTGAGGAGTTGGAGGGCCTTCTGCACGGTCGCGCTCGACGCGTCGAAGCGCTCCTTGAGCTGGGCGGTGGTGGGCAGGTTGGCGCCGGGGGCGAGCTCTCCGCTCATGATGTCGTCGCGCAGATCGGCCGCGATGCGCTCGTGCAGGGAGCGGCGGTCGACGGCTTCCGGTTCAGCCTTGGGCACGGTCATCCGATCCTGATCTGGTAGCGCAGCCTCTGCCGTAGGGCCGGCATCACCATACGGTCGACCTGGATCGGCCGGTCGTCACGGTCGAGCGTGAGCCGGACCAGCCGCAGCACCGGCTCCCCGGGGGCCGTGCACAGGGCCTCGCGCTCCTCCTCGTCCGGCATCCCGGCCGTCACGTCCTCCCGGGCGAGGACGCCGACGTGCCCGAGTTCGGCGAGCAGGGTGAGGGCGCCGCCGGGGATCTTCGCGGTGCCGGCGAGACGCGTCCCAGCGGCTATGGCGATCGGATAGTAGGTGTCGGTCAGCTCGCTGGGCTCGTCGTCGAGCAGGATCAGGCGCCGGCGCACGACGACGGGGTCGCCCTGCGGGACGCCGAACAGCTCCGCCACCTCGGCGGGCGCGGGCACCTCGCCGGCGTGCAGGATGCGCTGGGCGCCGCGCCGCCCCTGCGCCGCGGCCTCGGCCGCCCAGGCGTCGCCCTGCCCGGCGAGCCGGGGCGTCAGATACGGCAACGACGTGCTGACCCAACCGCTCCCACCCACGACGTCCTCCTGTACGGCCGACCGTTCTTTCGACCCTGCCGCCCTACACGGTAGGCGACTTGTCCCATCGGCCGACCGCCACCCCTCAGCCACCCCCAGCCACCCTGCACTACCTTGTTACCTTTCGCGAATAACAGTAAGGTATCGCCGCAGGACGCCCCTGAACCCCGGAGGTGGCCCCCGTGCCCTTGTCACGGCAACGACGTTTCCCTCGCTCGCGCGCCTCGGTACGGGCGGCTCGCGCCTTCGTCCACCAGGTCCTCACCGACTGGGGCTGCCTCGACCGGCTGGACGACATCAAGGTGTGCGCGTCGGAACTGGCCACGAACGCCCTGCTGCACGGCGTGCCCCCGGGCAGGCAGTACTGCGTGACCCTCACCCTCGACGGCCCGTTGTTGTGTCTCGCCGTACGCGACACCGGCGACCACCCCGCCCCCGCGGGCCCCCCGGCCGACGACGCCTGCTCGGGCCGGGGTCTGCACCTGGCCCGAGAGCTGGCGGACGAACTGGGCGTCACCGAGCACGCCATCGGCAAGACGGTGTGGGTGGCCTTCAAGACGGACGCCGGTCCCTGACGCCGCCCTCGCCTCAGGACTTCTTGCGGGTCGTCATGAAACGCTGGACCAGGATGAACGCGCACAGCAGCACACCGGTGGCGATCTTCGTCCACCACGAGCTGAGCGTGCCCTCGAACTGGATGATGCTCTTGATCAGGCCCAGCACCAGCACGCCGAACAGGGTTCCCAGCACATAGCCGGAGCCGCCCGTCAGCAGTGTGCCGCCGATGACGACCGCGGCGATGGCGTCGAGTTCCATGCCGGTCGCGTGCAGCGGGTCGCCGGACTGGATGTAGAGGGTGAACAGGAGCCCGGCGAGCGCCGAGCAGAACCCGCTCACCGTGTACACGGCGATCTTCGTGCCGCCCTGCGGGAGACCCATCAGCATGGCCGACTGCTCGTTGCCGCCGATCGCGTACACCCGGCGCCCGAAGCGGGTGTAGTGCAGGACGTAGAACGCCACGGCGAGGACGACGAGCGAGACGATCGCGCCGATCGACAGGAATCCCAACCCCAGTGACGCCTGCGCCTGCGCCATGCTGCTCACCGAGGAGTCGCTGATGGAGATGGACTCCTTGCTGATCACCAGGCACAGGCCGCGGAAGAGGAAGAGTCCGGCGAGGGTCACGATGAAGGGCTGGATCTCGAAGTTGTGGATCACATAGCCCATCAGGAAGCCGCCGAACGCGCCCACGGCCAGCGCCATGGGGACCACCACCAGGAGCGGCAGGCCCTGGCGTTCCACCAGCCAGGCCGTGAACATCGTCGTGAAGCCGATCATCGAGCCGACGGACAGGTCGATGCCGCCGGACAGGATGACGAAGGTGACGCCGACCGCGGCGACCAGCAGGTAGCCGTTGTCGATGAACAGGTTGAGGAAGACCTGCGGTTCGGCGAACCCGTAGTACTGGTACCGGGCCAGGCCCCCGGCGTACATCAGCAGGAAGAGCAGAGCCGTCACCGCGACGGGCAGACGCCGGTCGCCCAGGATGCGCGCGGCCCTGGACGGGGACGGGGTACGGCTGTCGGAGGCCGTGGGGCTCTGGGTGGTCGCGCTCATCACGACACCTCCATCTTGGGAGTGGCGTCGTTCGCCGCGGCGGGGTCCGCCGGGGTCGCGGCCGGCCGGGCGCCTGCCTTCGCGCCGAACCGGGCGGCGAACCTGGCGCCGAAGACCTTGGCGCGGAACTTCGGGGACTGCAGCAGGCAGACGACGATGACGACGGCGGCCTTGAAGACCAGGTTGGTCTGGGTCGGCACGCCGATGGTGTAGATCGTGGTGGTCAGGGTCTGGATGACGAGGGCGCCGACCACCGTGCCGCCGATGGAGAACCGGCCGCCCAGGAGCGAGGTGCCGCCGATCACCACGGCGAGGATCGCGTCGAGCTCGATCCACAGGCCGGCGTTGTTGCCGTCGGCGGCCGAGGTGTTGGAGCTGATCATCAGGCCTGCGATGCCCGCGCACAGCGCGCAGAACATGTAGACCATGATCTTGATGCGCCGGGACCTGATGCCGACCAGCCGGCTGGCCTCGGCGTTGCCGCCGACCGCCTCGACCAGCAGGCCGAGCGCCGTGCGCCGGGTCAGCGCCACGGTGACGGCCACGACCACGGCCACCACGAAGATGGAGAACGGCAGTGTCAGCCAGTAGCCGCCGCCGATCAGCTTGTACGGCTCGCTGTTGATGGTGATGATCTGGCCGTCGGTGATCAGCTGGGCGACACCGCGTCCGGCGACCATGATGATCAGGGTGGCGATGATCGGCTGGATGCCCATCCTGGCGACCAGGAAGCCGTTCCACAGGCCGCAGACGACCGCAGCGAGCAGGCCCAGGCCCATGGCGAGCAGCACCCCGGACAGCGCGCCCTGGTCGGCCTGGTCGCTGATGTACGAGCAGGCCAGCGCGCCGGTGATGGCGACCACGGCGCCGACGGACAGGTCGATGCCGCCGGTGGCGATGACCAGGGTCATGCCGACCGCCACCAGGATGAGGGGCGAGCCGAACAGCACGATCGAGACGAGGCTGCCGTAGAGGTGGCCGTCCGCCATCTTGATCGAGAAGAAGTCGGGTGTGAAGGGAACGTTGACGAGCAGCAGCAGGACGAGGACCGCCACCGGCCAGAACAGGTGGTGGCGGGTCATTGCTCGCCATCGGGAAGAGGTGGTGGTGGTCACTGGTGCTCTCCGCTCGCGATGGTCTCCAGGATCCGGCTCGTGGTGATCTCGGGCCCGTTGGCGATCTGCGCCACCAGCCGGCGGTCGCGCAGCACTCCGATGGTGTGGCTGAGCCGGAGCACCTCCTCCAGCTCGGCCGCGATGTACAGGACCGACATGCCGTCCTCGGAGAGGGAGACGACGAGCTTCTGGATCTCCGCCTTGGCGCCGATGTCGATGCCGCGGGTCGGCTCGTCGAGGATCAGCAGCTTCGGCCGGGTGATCAGCCAGCGGGCCAGCAGCACCTTCTGCTGGTTGCCGCCGCTGAGCTGGCCCACCCGGGCCTCGGGGTTGGCCGGGCGGATGTCGAGCGCCTTGATGTACTTGGCGACGAGTTCGTCGCGCTGGGAGGCCGGGATGGGCCGGGTCCAGCCGCGCGAGGCCTGCAGGGCCAGGATGATGTTCTCCCGCACCGTGAGGTCGGGCACCAGGCCCTCGCTCTTGCGGTTCTCGGAGCAGAACGCGACGCCCGCGTTGATCGCGTCGTTCGGGGCGCTCATCGAGACCTGCCTGCCGCCGATGGACACCTTGCCGGTGTCCGGCTGGTCGGCGCCGAAGAGCAGCCGGGCGAGTTCGGTGCGGCCAGATCCGAGCAGGCCGGCGAGCCCGATCACCTCGCCCTTCCTGATCTCCAGGTCGAACGGCGCGATGCCGCCGGTCCTGCCGAGGCCGTCCGCCTCGACCAGGATCTCGCCCGCGTGGGAGTGCAGCTGCTGGTCGTGGAGCTCCTCCAGCTGGCCCATGGCCTTGCCGAGCATGAGCTGGACGAGGCCCACCTGGTCGAGGTCTCTCACCATGTGCTCGCCGACCAGGGTGCCGTTGCGCAGCACGGTCATCCGGTCGCAGACCTCGTAGATCTGGTCGAGGAAGTGGGAGACGAACAGGATCGCGACGCCCTCGTCCTTCAACCGCCGCATCAGCGCGAACAGTTGGAGGACCTCGTCGCGGTCGAGGCTGGAGGTCGGCTCGTCGAGGATCAGCACCTTGGTGCCCGGCCCCTCGCCGTCGCCGGTGTTCAACGATCGCACGATCGCCACGAGTTGCTGGACTGCCAGCGGATACGAGGACAGGGGGGCGGAGACGTCGATGTCCAGCCCGAGCCGGTCCACCAGCTCCGCCGCCTCGCGGCGCAGCCGCTTCCACTGGATGCGGCCCATACGGGTCGGTTCCCGCCCGATGAAGATGTTCTCCGCGACCGACAGGTTCGGGCAGAGGTTCACCTCCTGGTACACCGTGCTGATGCCGGCCTGCTGGGCCTGCAGCGGGCTGGCGATCCGGACGGACCGGCCGTCCAGCGTGATGGTGCCGCCGTCCAGCGAGTAGACCCCCGTGAGCACCTTGATGAGGGTGGACTTGCCCGCACCGTTCTCGCCCATCAGGGCGTGGATCTCGCCGGGGAAGAGCCGGAAGTCCACGTCCGACAGAGCCCGTACCCCCGGAAACTCCTTGACTATGCCCGCCATTTCCAGGACGGGCCGCGGCTCTGCCATGGCAGTGCTCCTCATGAGATGTGTTCAGGCCCGCAGGGAGCCCCGGGACCGATGGCGCTCGGTCGGCCGCGGGCTCCCTGCCGGTGGGTGCGGTCGGTCAGTACTTGCGGCTCGGGAGCGCGGCCTTGGCCTGGTCCTGCATGAAGTCGCCCTCCTTGGTCTTGATCCAGCGCTCGACCTTCTCGCCGTTCTTGACCTTCTTCACGACGTCCATCAGCTGGGGGCCGAGCAGCGGGTTGCACTCGACGATGGCGTTGATCTTGCCCTCGGACATGGCCACGAAGCCGTCCTTCACGCCGTCGATCGAGACGATCAGGATGTCCTTGCCGGGCTTCTTGCCCGCGGCTTCGATGGACTGGATGGCGCCGATGGCCATGTCGTCGTTGTGCGCGAAGAGGACGTTGATGTCCGGGTTGGACTGCAGGAAGGCCGCCATGACCTGCTTGCCGCCGGCGCGGGTGAAGTCGCCGGTCTGGCTGACGACGATCTTCCAGTCGTCCTTGTGCTCGGCGTCCATGACCTCCTTGAAGCCCTTGGCGCGCTCGATCGCCGGGGCGGCGCCGGTGGTGCCCTCCAGCTGGGCGATCTTCACCGGGCCCTTGTGGCCGGCCTTCTCCAGGACCTTCTCCAGGATCTTGGCCGCGCGCCGGCCCTCGTCCGTGAAGTCGGAGCCCACGAGCGTCACGAACAGGGACTCGTCGGAGGTCTCGACGGAGCGGTCGGTCAGGACGACCGGGATGTTCTTGGCCTTGGCCTCCTTGAGGACCGCGTCCCAGCCGGTGACGACGACCGGCGAGAAGGCGATGACGTCGACCTTCTGGGAGATGTAGCTGCGGATCGCGGAGATCTGGTTCTCCTGCTTCTGCTGGGCGTCGGAGAACTGCAGCTTGTAACCCGCCTCCTTGGCCGCGTCCTTGACCGAGGTGGTGTTGGCGCTGCGCCAGCCGCTCTCCGAGCCGACCTGGGAGAAGCCCAGCGTGATCGTCTTGCTGTCGCCGGAGGAGGACGAGCCGGTGGAGCTGTCGTCCTTCTTGGCACAGGCCGTCAGGCCCCCCGCCGCCGCCACGCCGACCGCCGCGGTGAGGAAGTTCCTTCTGCTGAGCATGTTCTTCTCCTTTGAAGAGCCGGCCCGGGACGGACCTGCTGGTACTTGAGGGGACCGGCCGCACTGCGTCCAGCCTGTCGATCATTGTTCGGAATTTCGGCCACACTGCTGAGCGAAGTCGGCCGACGTGTGCGTCAGAGGGGTACGCCCTCCGGTTGGGCGGCATGGGGGAACGTACTGGCACGGACGACGAGTTGGGGTTCGATCGCCACCCGGGGCGCGATGGCGGGCGGCCGGCCCTCGATCAGGTCCAGGAGCATCGCGATGCCCCGCTTGCCCACCGCCGAGAAGTCCTGCCGGACGGTGGTCAGGGGCGGTGCGAAGAACTCAGACTCCGGGATGTCGTCGAAGCCGACCACCGCGACGTCCTGGGGGGTTCGGACCCCCGCCTCACGCAGGGCCCGCAACACTCCCAGCGCCATCTGGTCGTTGGCGACGAAGACCGCGGTCAGCCCCCGGCCCACCCAGCCGGCCAGTTCCTGGCCGGCACGGTAGCCCGACAGCGGACTCCAGTCCCCACGCAGCGTCATGGGCGGTTCCACGCCCGCCGCTTCGAGGGTCGCCCGCCAGCCAGCGGCCCGGTCGGCCGCCTCCTGCCAGTCCTCGGGCCCGGCGAGATGCCAGACCTTGCGGTGGCCGGCGGCCAGCAGGTGACCGGTGGCCAGTCGCGCCCCCAGATGCTGGTCCACGCTGACGCTGGGGATGTCCGTGCCCGGCCCGCTGCCCACGATCACCACGGGAAACGGATGACGCAGTTCGGCCAGCGCCTCCACCGCCGACCGCTGCGGAGCGATGGCGACCACCCCTTCGACCCCGCCCTCGCTGAGGTGGTCCAGGGCCTCGGACAGCTTCTCCATGGTCAGTTTGCGCAGACTGACCGTCGAGACGAGGTAGCCCTCGGCGCGCGCCGCCTCCTCGAGCGCGAAGAGCGTACTGGCCGGCCCGTACAGCGTGGTGTCGGAGGCGACCACGCCCAGCGTCCTGGTGCGCCGGGTGGCCAGGGCCCGGGCGGAGAAGTTGCGGCGATAGCCCATCTCCTCGATCGCGCGCAGCACCCTGGCCCGTGTCTCCTCCCGCACGTTGGGGTGGTCCCCCAGCACACGGGACACGGTCTGGTGGGACACGCCGGCCAGACGTGCGACGTCGGCCATGGTGGGCGGCCGAAGCCGGGTGTGTGCCACGGGCGCCCCTCCTTGGCTGTCGTCAGCCGACACGGCCTGCGATGCGGGCGGATGATTCCGCGCCGCCGGCGTCACTCCGGAATCCCGGAGGACCCAACGGCGCTGACGGACAGGGCGAGTCGGGGCGTTGTGAGCACGACGCTCGTACCTCCCGTGCCGGCGTTGGGCGTTGACTGGTGAATGCGGAGGTCATTGTGAGCGCTAACAATTCACGGCGGTCAAGAGGGCTGCAGCCAAAGCTCGTCACGGTTCCATAACGCGGCACCGGGGGTCGACACATCACCCCAGGTCAGGTGGGTGAGGCAGGTCGAGACGGTCGCACCGGGCACCGGGGCCGGCGGCGGCCCCGGCAGCCGGCGAGCGCCGCGGCGGGACGGGCGCCGGGCGGAGGCCGCACCCCGGGGACATGGGGCGCGCCGCCCTGGACGGGACGTCCACACGAGCCGGCCACACGCTCAACGGCGCGCACGCCGACCGACGTCGGCCACGAACCCCCGGCACGTGAGGCCGCGGGGCGGCGGGCCCGGCCGAGACCCTGCGAGCACCGGCGGCCGAGGCCCTACGAGGTCCCGCGAGCTCCTGCGACGCCCTACGAGCACCACCACAGGAACCGGGTGCACGTCTCCGACGGCGACGGCTTCGGGGACTCGCCCGACGCCGTCGGCTCGGGGGTCGGGGTGGAGCCCTGGTCCGGGTCCGGCGGGGTCGTCGATCCGGGGTTCGCGGAGGGGAGGGCGCCCGACTGGGCTTCCCTGTCCGGGGTCGGCGTGGCCGACTCGCCCTTCGAGGACTCCGACGCCGAGGGGGACGCGGAGGGGTCCGGGGAGGGCGAGGCCTCGTCCCCGGGCGCGTCCGTCCGGTCGTCCAGGGGTTGTGCGGAGGCGCTCGGCTCCGACGTCGACCCGTCGACCTCGGACGACTCTCCCCCGGCCGCCGCCGGATTGGCGGGCGAGGAGAACCCCGGTGCGTCCACGCCGAGTTCGGCCAGGCTCAGGCCGCCCGCCGCCAGGGCGAAGCCGACGCCGACCAGTACCACGCGCCTGCGGCGCCGGCGGTGGGCCGAGGCCTTGCGATCGCGGCGGCTCGCATCCGGTGCGCCGAGTGCGCCGGATGCGCCGTCCGTGTCCCGTCGGCCGCCCCGGCCCTGCCCGCGGCGGCGCGTGGCCCGCCCCTGCGGCTCGTCGCCCTCGACCGCGCGATCGTCGTGATCATCGCCCGCGTCATGATCATCGCGGGCGCCGTGGTCGTCGCGGGCGCCGTGGTCGCCGCGAGGGCCGTGGTCGTCCGCCGCGGCGTCGGGCGTCCCGTGCGCCGACGCGTCGTAGGCGGGGCCGTGGTGAACGTGCTGCGCGTACGGTTCCGGCTCGTAGGGTCCCGGCGGATAGACCCCGGGCCCCGGCTCGTACGGCTGCGACTCCGGCTCGTACGCGCTCTGCGGATACGCGCGTAGCCCTTCAGCAGGTGCGCCGCACCCCGGGCAAGCGAGGGCGCCGTTGAGGTGCCGTCGGCACGGGTGGCAGTAGTCCATGACGCGGAGAGACTAAGTTCCCGGACGGCCACGTTCCCGGGTCCCCCTGTGAAGGTTGTGTGGGAAACCGGCCATACGGCGCGACAATCGGAGTGACCTGCCCCACAGGCGCGCGTCTCAAAGTTCGAAAGGGACGGCGAAACTGTCGAAACCGTTACCCGTTCGACCCATTGACACCCCACTCACGCCGTCCTTACTGTCTGGTCAGCATTTCGAACGTGTGACGAAATCTCGAACAGCGAAGGGTAACTTCCGTGCGCATCACCGGAATCAGCACGCACGTGGTAGGGACGCCGTGGCGCAACCTGACCTATGTCCTGGTGCACACCGACGAGGGCATCACGGGTGTCGGAGAGACCCGCATGCTGGGCCACACCGACGCGCTGATCGGATATCTGAAGGAGGCCGAGGCCAACCACATTCTCGGCTCCGACCCGTTCGCTGTCGAGGACCTCACGCGCCGCATGAAGTACGGCGACTACGGCCGGGCGGGCGAGATCGTGATGTCGGGCATCGCCGTCGTCGAGATGGCCTGCTGGGACATCAAGGGCAAGGCTCTCGGCGTGCCCGTCTGGCAGCTCCTCGGCGGCAAGGTCACCGACAAGGTCAAGGCCTACGCCAACGGGTGGTACACCACCGAGCGGACCCCGGAGGCCTACCACAAGGCCGCCCAGGGCGTCATGGAGCGCGGCTACAAGGCGCTCAAGATCGACCCCTTCGGCACCGGGCACTTCGAACTCGACCACCAGCAGACCCTGTACGCCGTCTCCCTCATCGAGGCCGTGCGCGACGCCATCGGGCCGGACGCCGAGCTGATGCTGGAGATGCACGGCCGCTTCTCCCCGTCCACCGCCGTGCGGCTGGCCAACGAGCTCGCGCCCTTCAAGCCCGCCTGGCTGGAGGAGCCCTGCCCGCCGGAGAACCTGAAGGCCCTGGAGAAGGTCGCCGCCAAGGTCGACATCCCGGTCGCCACCGGCGAGCGCATCCACGACCGCATCGAGTTCCGCGAGCTCTTCGAGAGCCAGGCCGTGGACATCATCCAGCCGGACGTCGGCCACATCGGCGGCATCTGGGAGACGCGCAAGCTTGCCGCGACCGCCGAGACCCACTACATGCTCGTGGCCCCGCACAACGTCGGCGGCCCGGTCCTGACCGCCGCCTCCCTCCAGGTCGGGTTCAGCGCCCCCAACTTCAAGATCCTCGAGCACTTCAACGACTTCGCGGACGCGGAGATCAAGAAGGTCGTCAAGGGCGCGCCCGAGGTGATCGACGGCTACTTCCACCTCTCCGACAAGCCCGGTCTCGGTGTGGAGCTGGACGTGGACGCCGCCGCCGAGTTCCCGCAGCAGCAGGCCCGCTTCGACCTCTGGGCCGAGGGCTGGGAGCAGCGCAAGCCGAAGGGCAGCAAGTGAGCACCGCTGTCGTCGTGGAGGCGCCCGGTGAGCACCGGATCGTCCCGCACGAGCCGCGGCAGCCGGAGGCCGGCGAGGCGCTGGTGCGCGTCCACGCCACCGGCATCTGCGGCAGCGACCGCGAGGTGTACCAGGGCAACCGGCCCGAGGGCTACGTCCGTTACCCGCTGACGCCCGGTCACGAGTGGTCCGGGACGGTCGAGGCGGTCGGCGCCGGGGTTCCCGCGTCGCTCGTCGGCCGCAAGGTGGTGGGCGAGGGCTTCCGCAACTGCCAGGTCTGCGACCGCTGCCACGCGGGCGAGACGACGCTGTGCACGGACGGGTACGAGGAGACCGGCTTCACCCAGCCGGGGGCGATGGCCGCCACCCTCACCCTCCCGGCCCGGCTGCTGCACGCCCTCCCGGACGACGCCGACCTCACCGCCGCCGCCCTGCTGGAGCCCGCGGCCTGCATCGCGGCCGCCGCGATCAAGGCGCGCGCCCTGCCGGGCGAGAGGGTGGCCGTCGTCGGCACCGGGACGCTGGGCATGTTCGCCGTGCAGTTCCTGAAGGCGGGCTCGCCCGCCGAACTGCTGGTCGTGGGCACGCGGAACGACCGCGAGGGGCTCTCCCGGCAGTTCGGTGCGACCGACTTCCGCACCAGGGACCAGGAGCTCCCGGACGACTTCGACGTCGTCATCGAGACCGCCGGGTCGGCGTCCGCGGCGCAGACCGCCGCCTCGCTGCTCCGGCGCGGTGGCCGACTGGTCCTGACGGGCATCCCGGCGCCGGGCGCGACCGGGCTCGACCCGACGGACCTGGTGGTGCGGCAACTGGAGGTGCACACCGTCTTCGGGGCGCCGCCGGACGCCTGGTCGCACACCGTCCGGGTGTTCGGGGCCGGACTGCTGGATCCGCTGCCGCTGGTCACGCACGAGCTGCCGCTGGCCGAGTTCTCCGAGGCCATCGAGCTGGTGGGGTCCGGCGATCCGAAGGTGGGCAAGGTGCTGCTGCGGCCGTAGGCCCCGTGAAGCCGTACGCCGGCACGGGGGCGACCTGACGGCCTCCGTGCCGGCGTACAACCAAGCCCCGACATGACTTGAGCCGCGAACCTTGACCGAAATATCGAACACGAAGGACGGCATGTGACCACCGACGCTTCCGCCACGGCAGCCCGCCGACCCGGTGAGCAGGCGCTCTCCGCTCTCGGTCTGGGCGCGCCCGCCCTCGACCCCTCCGACGCCTCACCCCACGCCTTCCCGGGCGGCGGCCGCTGGCGCACCGAGGTCCCCTCGTGCGAGGGTCCCGAAGCGCTGGCGGTCATCCTGAAGGAGGCCTCGCGCCTCGACGTGCCGATCCACCGGATCAGCCAGGGCAGCGGCGTGTGGATGCTGACCGACGCCGAGATCACCGAGATGGTCGACGCCACCGCCGAACGCGACATCGAGCTCTGCCTGTTCACCGGACCGCGCGGCACCTGGGACATCGGCGGCTCGACCCGTACCGACTCCAGGGGCGGCGGACTGCGGGCCCGCGGGCACGACGCCGTCGCCGGGTGCGTCGAAGACGCCGTGCGCGCAACGGAGTTGGGCGTCAAGTGCCTGCTCGTCGCCGACGAGGGCGTGCTGTGGACCCTGCACCGCGCCCGCGCGGCCGGCATCATCCCGGCGGACACGACGCTGAAGGTGTCGGCGCTCATCGGCCCCGTCAACCCGGCGGCCTACGCGGTGTACGAGCGTCTCGGCGCCGACTCCGTCAACGTGCCCAGCGACCTGACGCTGGATCATCTCACCGAGATCCGGCGGGTGTCGGGCGCTCCCATGGACATGTACATCGAGGCCCCCGACGACCTCGGCGGGTACATCCGGATGTACGAGGTCGCCGAGTTGATCCGACGCGGCGCACCGCTGTATCTCAAGTTCGGCCTGTCCAAGGCCCCGGGCATCTACCCCTACGGCCACCACATGCGCGATCTGACGCTCTCCACGGCCCGGGAACGGGTTCGGCGCGGGCGGCTCGCACTCGACCTTCTGGCGCGCCACGGAGCCGACGGCGACATGGCTCCGCTCGGCTCCCGACTGCCCGGCGAACTGAACAGGTTCGACATCGGGTCATAACGTTCCGGAAACCTCGCTTCACAGAAGCCGACACAGGCGCGCAGAATCCCACACATCGCTTCTCTCGGTCTTCCCGGCGCTCGCTCCGGGAGCGTCCTTCTCAGCGCGAGACCGATCACTGCACACACATCAAGGATGATGACCATGCGTAACCGCAGAGCAGCCCTCGCCGCCATAGCCGGAGCCGCCTCCCTCGCTCTCACCCTCACCGCCTGCGGCCAGTCCGGCGAGGGCGGCAGCAAGGCGGAGGCGGGCGACGCCAAGGGCGGGACCATCGGCATCGCGATGCCGACCAAGTCCTCCGAGCGCTGGATCACCGACGGCGCCAACGTCGAGAAGGACCTCAAGGCCAAGGGCTACAAGACCAAGCTGGTCTTCGGCGAGGACGACCCCGACCAGCAGGTGTCGCAGATCGAGAACCTGATCACCCAGGGCGTCAAGGCGCTCATCATCGCGGCCATCGACAACAAGTCGCTGAACAACGTCCTGCAGCAGGCCGCCGACGCGAAGATCCCGGTCATCTCCTACGACCGCCTGATCCTCGGCTCGAAGAACGTCGACTACTACGCGTCCTTCGACAACGAGAAGGTCGGCAAGCTCCAGGCCACCTACCTCGTGGACAAGCTGGGCCTGGCGTCCGGCAAGGGCCCGTTCAACATCGAGCTGTTCGCCGGCTCCAACGACGACAACAACACGAAGTACTTCTTCAACGGCGCGATGAGCGTGCTCCAGCCGTACATCGACAGCAAGAAGCTCGTGGTCAAGTCCGGCCAGACCAAGATGACCCAGGTCACCACCCTGCGCTGGGACGGCGCCACCGCCCAGAAGCGCATGGAGGACATCCTCACCTCGTCGTACAAGAGCGGCAAGGTCGACGCCGTGCTCTCGCCCTACGACGGCATCTCCATCGGCATCATCGCCGCGCTGAAGTCGGACGGCTACGGCTCCGCCGCCAAGCCCCTGCCGGTCATCAGCGGTCAGGACGCCGAGCTGGCCTCCGTGAAGTCGATCATCGCCGGCCAGCAGTCGATGACCGTCTACAAGGACCTGCGCAAGCTCGCCCAGGTCGCCACGGACATGGTCGACGCCACCCTCAACGGCAAGAAGCCCGAGATCAACGACACCAAGTCGTACGACAACGGCACCAAGGTCGTCCCCGCCTACCTGCTGCAGCCGGTGAGCGTCGACAAGACGAACTACGAGAAGGAGCTCGTCGAGGGCGGCTACTACACGGCGGACCAGCTCAAGTAAGCGTCGAACCTTACGGATTGGAAGGCACGACCATGGCGGGACCCGTCCTGGAAATGCGCTCGATCGTCAAGACCTTTCCCGGCGTCAAGGCGCTGTCGGACGTAACGCTGACCGTCCGTCAGGGCGAGGTCCACGCCATCTGCGGTGAGAACGGCGCCGGAAAGTCCACCCTGATGAAGGTGCTCTCCGGCGTCCACCCTCACGGCAGCTACGAGGGCGACATCCTCTTCGAGGGAGAGGTCGTCCAGTTCAAGGACATCCGGGCGAGCGAGCAGCACGGCATTGTGATCATCCACCAGGAGCTGGCGCTGTCGCCGTACCTCTCCCTGGCGGAGAACATCTTCCTCGGCAACGAGCACGCCAAGGGCGGGTTCATCGACTGGAGGGAGACCCTGCGGCACGCCTCGCAGCTGCTGCGCCGGGTCGGTCTCGACGACCACCCGGAGACCCGCGTCGCCGACATCGGCGTGGGCAAGCAGCAGCTCGTGGAGATCGCGAAGGCGCTCTCCAAGAAGGTGAAGCTGCTCATCCTGGACGAGCCCACGGCGGCGCTGAACGACGAGGACAGCGGCAAACTCCTGGACCTCATCCTGGAGTTGAAGAAGCAGGGCATCACCTCGATCATCATCTCCCACAAGCTCAACGAGATCCGCAAGGTCGCGGACTCGGTGACGATCATCCGCGACGGGCACTCCATCGAGACGCTCGACGTGAAGTCGGCGGAGACGACCGAGGACCGGATCATCAGCGGCATGGTCGGCCGCGACCTCGACCACCGCTTCCCTGAGCGCACCCCGCACGAGGCCGAGCAGGGCGCGGCCCCGGCGCTGGAGATCCGCGGCTGGACCGTGCACCACCCGATCGACCAGCAGCGCAAGGTCGTCGACGGCGTGTCGATCCAGGTGCGGCGCGGGGAGATCGTCGGCATCGCGGGCCTCATGGGCGCCGGCCGCACCGAACTCGCGATGAGCGTCTTCGGGCGCAGCTACGGCCGGCACGCGGGCGGCACCGTCCTCAAGGACGGCAAGGAGATCCGCACGAGGACGGTCGCCGAGGCGATCGACCAGGGCATCGCGTACGTCACCGAGGACCGCAAGCACTACGGCCTCAACCTCATCGACACGATCAACCGCAACATCTCGCTGACGGCCCTGAACAAGGTCTCCAAGCGGGGCGTGGTCGACGAGCACGAGGAGCGGCAGGTCTCCGAGGGCTACCGCAAGTCCATGAACATCAAGGCGCCCACGGTCTTCGAGCCGGTGGGCAAGCTGTCCGGCGGCAACCAGCAGAAGGTCGTCCTCAGCAAGTGGATCTTCGCGGGTCCGGACGTGCTGATCCTGGACGAGCCCACGCGCGGCATCGACGTCGGCGCCAAGTTCGAGATCTACACGGTCATCGACCAGTTGGCCGCCCAGGGCAAGGCGGTCGTCTTCATCTCCTCCGAGCTGCCCGAACTGCTCGGCATGTGCGACCGCATCTACACGATGGCCGCCGGACGGCTCACGGGCGAGTTCCCGCGGGCCGAGGCCACGCAGGAAGTGCTGATGCGTCAGATGACGAAGGACAAAGAGGTAACGCGATGAGCACGGACGTGACCGACAAGAGCCCGGCGGCCGCGCCGCCCGGGAAGGGCGGGGGCTCAGCCTCCGGCGCCGGGCTGCTGCAGCTGGTGCTGGACGGCCTGCGGCGCAACATGCGGCAGTACGGCATGCTGATCGCGCTCGGCCTGCTCGTGGTCCTGTTCCAGGTGTGGACCGGCGGCGACCTGCTGCTGCCGCGCAACATCTCCAACCTGGTCCTGCAGAACAGCTACATCCTGATCCTCGCGATCGGCATGATGCTGGTGATCATCGCGGGCCACATCGACCTGTCGGTCGGTTCGCTGACGGCGTTCGTGGGCGGCTTCGCCGCCGTCCTCACGGTGCAGCACGACGTGGCGTGGCCCGTCGCGCTGGTGCTGTGCCTGACCGTGGGCGCGGTGGCCGGCTCGGCGCAGGGCTTCCTGATCGCCTATCTCGGCATACCCTCCTTCATCGTCACCCTCGCGGGCATGCTGATCTTCCGCGGGCTGACGGAGATCTTCCTGGAGGGCCAGACCCTCGGCCCGTTCCCCGACGGCCTGCAGAAGATGGGCAACGGCTTCCTGCCGGAGGTCGGTCCGAACACGAACTACCACAACCTGACGCTGCTGCTCGGCTTCGCCGTGCTGGCCTTCGTGGTTCTCCAGGAGGTCCGCGACCGCAAGCGCCAGCAGGAGTTCGCGCTCGAGGTGGTGCCCACCAACCTCTTCCTGCTCAAGCTCGTCGCCATCTCCGCCGCGGTCCTCACGGTCACGATGCTGCTCGCCAGCTACCGGGGCGCGCCGATCATCCTGATCATCCTCGGCGCGCTGGTCGCCGGCTACGGCTACGTCATGCGCAACGCCGTCTTCGGCCGTCACATCTACGCGATCGGCGGCAACCTGCCGGCGGCGAAGCTGTCCGGCGTCAAGGACAAGAAGGTCACCTTCCTGGTCTTCCTGAACATGGGCGTGCTCGCGGCCCTGGCCGGCCTGGTGGTCGCCGCGCGGCTGAACGCGGCCTCACCGAAGGCGGGCCTCAACTTCGAACTCGAGGCGATCGCCTCGTCGTTCATCGGCGGCGCGTCCATGAGCGGCGGTGTCGGCACCGTCCTCGGCGCCATCATCGGCGGTCTCGTCCTCGGTGTGCTGAACAACGGCATGAACCTCCTCAGCGTCGGCACCGACTGGCAGCAGGTCATCAAGGGCGTCGCCCTGCTGATCGCGGTCGGGTTCGACGTCTGGAACAAGCGCAAGTCGGGTTCCTGAACCACGACGGGCCCCGCCGGACGGCGGGGCCCGTTCTGTCTTCGGGGCGGGCGGCACGGGAACGGGAAGGCGGAATCGGGTGAAGACGTCCTTCGGCACGCTGGCCGACGGCACCGAGGTCTCCAGCTGGTCCCTGGAGAACGGCGGGATCCGGCTGAAGGTCCTCGACTACGGCGGGATCGTCCAGTCCCTGGAGATCCCCGACCGGCACGGGCGGTACGCCAACGTCTCCCTCGGATTCGGCTCCATCGAGGACTACGTCGCCGGGAGCCCGTACTTCGGAGCCCTGATCGGCCGCTTCGGCAACCGCATCGCCGATGGGCGCTTCACCCTGGACGGCGAGAGCCACCGCCTGCCCCTCAACGACGGGGCCCACAGTCTGCACGGCGGCGTCGAGGGATTCGACCGGCGCGTCTGGCAGGTCGAGCCGTTCACCGAGGGCCCGGACGTCGGACTGCGCCTGCACCTCACCAGCCCCGACGGCGACATGGGCTACCCGGGCGCCCTTCAGGTGCGGGTGACGTACACCCTCACCGACGGCGGCGACTGGCGCATCGACTACGAGGCCACCACCGACCGGGCCACCGTCGTCAACCTCACCAGCCACGTCTACTGGAACCTCGCCGGCGAGGGCAGCGGCTCCGTGCACGACCACGAGCTGGAGATCGCCGCCTCCCGCTACCTGCCCGTGGACGCCGGGCTCATCCCCACCGGCGAGCAGGCCGAGGTCGCGGGCACGCCCTTCGACTTCCGCGCGGCCAAGGCCGTCGGCCGGGACCTGCGCGTCGCCCACGAGCAGTCGCTGCACAGCAAGGGCGTCGACCACAACTACGTCCTGGACAAGGGCCTCACCGCCCTGCCCGAACAGGCAGCCGTCCTGCGGGATCCGGCCTCCGGCCGCACCCTGAGGATCGCCACCACCGAGCCGGGGCTGCAGTTCTACTCGGGCAACTTCCTCGACGGCACCCTCGTCGGCACGGGCGGCCGCACCTACCGTCAGGGCGACGCGCTCTGCCTGGAGACCCAGCACTTCCCGGACTCGCCGAACCAGCCGTCGTTCCCCTCGACAGTGCTGCGACCTGGGCAGACGTACCGGACGACGACGATCCACTCGTTCGACGCCTGACCCGCTTCACAGGTTTCCCACAACTTCTCACCGTTTCCTCAGCGGTTGAACAGCTCCACTCGAACCTCCGTATGTAAGAGCGGCCCGCGCTCCCCCGCGCGGGCCACCCAATGACGACGGGCCCGGTCGTCCCCGCCGGGCCCGCCCCATACGGAGGTTCCATGGCCGACAACGTCTCCTCGTTGTTCCGCAACACCGCGGCGCACAGCCCGTCGATGGCGGCGCTGACACGCGAGGGCGGCGAGGGGGTCGGCCCGGTGGACTTCTGCATCCCCTGCAACCCGTACTTCCCCACGCCGGCCATGATGGACACCATGGCCGCGCGGCTGCGGGACATCATCACGTACTACCCGAGCAGCGCCGACACGATCACGGCGGAGCTGTGCAACCTGCTCCAACTGCCGCCGCAGGCCGTGGCGATGGGCAACGGCTCGACCGAACTGATCACCTGGATCGACCATCTGCTGGTCCGTGAGTCGCTCGCCGTCCCCGTCCCCACCTTCGGACGCTGGACCGACCAGCCCATGGAGACCGGCAAGCGGGTCGACATGTTCCCGCTCCAGGAGTCCAGCGGCTTCGCCCTGGACCTCGGGGCGTACGCCGACTTCATCCGGACCCGCGGCACCAGGGTCGCCGTCATCTGCAACCCGAACAACCCCGACGGCGGCTTCCTGCACAAGCACGCGCTCGTGCAGTTCATGGACGCGATGGCCGACCTGGACCTGATCGTCATCGACGAGTCGTTCCTGGAGTTCGCGGACGCGGAGCAGGAACCCAGCGTCGTGCAGGAGGCGATGATCCGGCCCAACGTCGTCGTGCTGCGCAGCCTCGGCAAGAACTTCGGCCTGCACGGCATCCGTTTCGGCTACATGGTCGCCAACCCGTCGCTCGCCGGCCGGGTCCGCTCGATGCTGCCGAAGTGGAACCTCAACGCGTTCGCCGAGTACGTGGTGTTCATGCTGAAGGAGCACGGCCCCGAGTACGCGCAGAGCCTGCTGCAGGTGCGCCGGGACCGCCTCGACATGGCGAGCCAGCTCAGCGCGCTCCCGGGTCTGACGGTCTACCCCTCCCAGGGGAACTTCCTCTTCGTGCGCCTCCCCGTGGGCGCCGAGGGCACCGTGGTCCGCGACCGGCTGCTCGCCGAGCACCGCATCCTGGTCCGCGAGTGCGGCAACAAGATCGGTTCGTCGAGCCGCTTCCTGAGGCTCGTGGTGCGCCCCCAGGTGGACGTTCGTCGCCTGGTGTCCGGCCTGGAACAGGTGCTCTACGGGACCAGGAGGGGAGCCGCCGTGCCCGAGCTGAGCGCCGGAACCAGCTACAGCTCGGGCACGGCGGCGGTGGACCGGCTGGTCACCAACGGCGCCGGCATGTCGGGCCTTGCCGCTCAGGCCATGGGCATGCCGGCGCCTGGACTGGTGGCGGCCGCTCCACCGGCGGCGATGCCCGCCCCTGCGGCGGCCCAGGCACAGCCCACGCCGTCCGACGGCGCCGGGATGCCGATGCCGGCCGCCGCCCAGGTCTTCCCGCAGTCCGTCCCCGCCCCGGCCCCGGCCCCGGCCCCCACCCCGCCCCCGGCTCCGGCCCCCGTCCCGGCCCCGGCCCCGGCCCAGCCGATGGCCCCGGCTGCGGCGATGGCGCCCGCGGCGATGGCCCCCGCCATGACTCCCGCGGCGATGTCGCCCGCCATGGCCCCCCCGATGTCCCCGGCTGCGATGTCACCCGCCATGTCCCCCGCCATGACACCGGCCGCCGCACCGCCGATGGGCCCGACCCCACCCGGCGTCCCGGCCCGCGGCGGTCTCACGGCCGCCCAGGTCCGGGGCACCAACGGCCTCTCCCCCGCGGCCGCCACGGGCTGGCCCAACGCCCAGAGCTGGCCGAACGCGGCGGGGATGGGGCAGGCGGGTTGAGGGCCCGTCGTTCCGGACGGCAGGCCCTGGTGACGCGGGCGGTGGGCAGCCACCGTCCGCAGACCGTCCGGCCGCTGCCCGGCCGCCTCAGCGGGCCACGGGCCAACCACCGCTCCAGTTCAGCAGGTTGATGCCCAGCTTGGGCGTCCCGTTGTCGTAGCCGTCGTAGTAGTGGTAGACGATCAGGTCGCCGTCGGTGTCGTGCAGGATCGACTGGCCGCCGGGGCCGATGTAGCGCCCGTGCGACTCCAGGACCGGTGTGCCGCCGTTGTTCGTCATCGCGACGCCGTTCCTGTCGTAGTACGGCCCGGTGACACCGGTGGCGCGGCCGACCTTGACCTTGTAGGTGGAACCGGCGCCGGCGCAGCAGGTGTCGTACGAGGCGAAGAGGTAGTAGTAGCCGTTCCGCTTCACGAGGGAGGGCGCCTCGACGGCCTTCGTCCCGGTGGGGCGGGACGCGATCGAGCGCCGGGCGGTGTCGGAGGAGAGCTGCTTGCCGGTGGACGGGTCGATCCGGATCATCTTGATCCCCGTCCACCAACTCCCGAACGACAGCCACCACTTGCCGTCGTCGTCCACGAAGAGGTTGGGGTCGATGGCGTTGTAGTCGCTGGAGGCACTCGAGGTGTGGACGGCGCCGTAGTCGGTCCAGGAACCGGGCAGGCCGGTGCTCGAACCGGCCAGCCCGATGGCCGACCTGTTGGACCCGAAGGTGGAGACGGCGTAGTACATCAGGTACTTGCCGCCCTGGTACGAGATGTCGGGCGCCCAGGCCTCGGTGGCGCCGTACGACGACCACCACCCCGGCCTCGCGGAGAAGGCGTCGCCGCCCGCGCTGAACGCGATCCGGTCGGTGGAGGCGCGGTGGGCGAGCCCGCCGCCGGTGGCGTAGAGGAGGTAGCGTCCGGCGGAGGTGCGGATCATCGTCGGATCGTGCACGACCGTGGCCCCGGTGACGGTACCGGGGTTGGGGTACGCGGACGCGGAGGCGGGGGTCAGGGCCAGCAGGATCGCCGCCGGCACGGCGAGCAGCGCGGTCCTGCGGGACGTACGGGGCGCGCGGCGGGTGCGTGAGGTGCGGGGCGTGCGTGAGGTGGGGCTCATGCGGACGCTCCTTCGGTGGGGGCTCACTGTTCACGATGCCGAACAGCAGTCGTGTCATCGGACGGGACCGTAAAATCGAACCCCTTGCGCGTCAATGGTCCGCGCACCCACGCGAAGTTCCCCGCAGGGCGGCGGCGGTGGCCGGCAACCGTGCCCCCGGGTTGCCGAGCCCCCGGGTCCACGGCCCCTGTCCTGCAATGGCCTTGACGAAACGTCAGTTTGCCTGACTGACAGCGTCCGGACAGCAACCGTTTCTACGGTGCCGTGTTCATGACAGACACCTCAGATGCGCGCACCCCTGTCGCGCGCCGAACCGTACTCGTCGCCTCGGGCGCTACCGCAGCGGCCCTGACCGTGGGCGCCGCCGCCACGCCCGGGGCCCGCACCGCCGACGCGGCCGACACCGCCCCCGTCGCCGCCGCGGCCGTCTGCACCCTCACGAAGGAGATGACCGAAGGCCCCTACTACCTCGACGGGCAGTACGTCCGCGCCGACGTCACCGAGGGCAAGGCGGGCATCCCGCTGAAGCTGACCCTCACGGTCGTCGACGACGACACCTGCGCGCCCCTGTCCAACGCCCTCGTGGAGATCTGGCACGCCGACGCCCTCGGCGAATACTCCGGATTCGTCGGCAACAACGGCCACAACGAGCCGGACGACGGCACCTTCCTGCGCGGCGGCGTCCTGACGAACTCCGGCGGCGTCGCGTCCCTCACCACGATCTACCCCGGCTGGTACCGGGGCCGCTGCGTCCACATCCACGTCAAGGTGCACACGAACGTCACCCTGACCCCGGACGGCTCCTTCACCGGCGGCCAGGAACTCCACACCGGCCAGCTGTTCTTCAACGAGTCGGTCACCGCCGCCGTCGCGAGGGTCTCGCCGTACTCGACCAACACGGTCACCCGCACCACGCTCGCCCAGGACTCCATCTACGACGACGGGGGCGCCGCCTCCGGCCTCCTGACCCTGACGGCCCTGGGCAGTTCGACGTCCTCGGGATACGCGGGGACGCTGACGCTCGGCGTCGAACGCTGACCCTCGGCACGCGGCTCCGCCCGGCCTCTCCGGCACGCGGGAGAGGCCGGGCGGTTTCAGGGCCGAGGCCGGCTCACTTGCCCGGGCACTGCTTCCAGGCCATGTGGTAGACGGTGCTGATGTCGCCGTCGGTCGAGTCCATCGTCATGAAGCTGACCTTGGACGGGGACGACGTGCCCGCGTTGACCCGCAGCTCGGTGTTGATGTTGAAGTTGCGCTGGACTCCGCAGGGCGCGTAGACCAGGTTGGCCCAGTCGGTGGTGTCGGTCGCCTGCCAGTTGTCGTTGAGCGCGCCGTTGAAGGTGTGGTTCTTGAACACCGTCTGCGACGAGCCCTGGAAGTAGTACGAGGCCCGCTGCACACCGTTCGCCCCGGACTGGAGCGAGGCGAAGCCCCGGTAGTCCGCGCTGGCGATGGCGTAGGTGAAGCCCGACGGAACGTGGACGATCAGGCTCAGCTGGCAGTTCTTCCGGAAGGCGGTCGGGTCGGAGTTGCCCCCGACCTGCGCCAGGTACTCGCTGTAGGTCACGGTGAAGGCGGTGTTGTCCTCGGACACGGCGACGGCGGCCGTGCCCGGGCGACAGCCCGAGCCGTTCACGGTGGCCACATCGATGACGATCTTGTCCGGGGGCGGGTCGACGAACCCGGAGGACGGGTGGTGCGCGGGTATCGCCGCGGTGACGAGAGCGGCGACGGCGCCACCCAGGAGCAGCCCACTTGCCATGGTCTCTCCCCTTCGTTCGAGTCGGTGGGGGGTGGATGCGCGTCCGGCTCCGCACAGCAACTCTGTGAAGGATCAATGAAGTTGATGTGAAGAACCGGGGCGATCGCATCGTAGGGAGACCGCTGGGGCGCGCCCAGGTGAAACTCCGGCCATTCACCGCGGCCGGTTCACACCCTGCGGGCGTCGGTCCGGGCGTGGCGGACGGACCGGCCGAACTCCGCGGCTACGGGTTCTCCCAGGCCGCGGGCTCCTCCGCCAGCTCCTTCACCGGCGTCGGCAGCGCGCCGGCGGCGATGTCCGCGATCGTGACGCCCTCCAGGATCCGGCGCACGTTCGCCCGCAACGCGATCCACAGGGGGAGCAGGGGCTGCGCGGAACCCGTGTAGGTCAGCCCCGTCGGCCGTTCGCCGCGTACGGACACGATCGGGCCGTCCACCGCCCTGATGACGTCCGCGACCGTGATCGCCGCCGGGTCGCGGGCCAGCCGGTAGCCGCCCCCGCCGCCGCGCCTGCTGTCGACGATCCCGCCGCGCCGCAGGTCGCCGAGGATCCCCTCCAGGAACTTGTGCGGGATCTCCTGCACGGCGGCGATCGACTCCGCCTTCACGGGGTCGTCGCCGCCTTGGCGCACCGCGAGCTCCAGCACCGCCCGCACCGCGTAGTCAGCCCTTGCCGAGATCCTCATGGCCCCATTGTGGGGTGCGGGGCCGGACGATCACGCGAGCCTGATCACGTTCCACGACAGCGGCTCCAGCGTCGCCGTCAGCGTGCCGTCCGTCAGCTCCGTCCCCTCGGCCGCGTGCGGGGCGACGCGCTCGGGGTCGGTGAGGGTGTTGCGGGCGTCCGGGTCGGCGTCCGCGAGCACGCTGTGCTCCACGACGGACGTCAGGTCCAGAGCGTTGAGGGCGACCCTCAGGGGCAGCGTCCGGGTGCGGTCGCGGTTGACGGCGAAGACCGTGACCGTCCCGTCCTCGGCGCGGACCGCCGTGGCGTGCAGGAGGTCCGCCTCGCCGTACTTGCGCGTCTCGTACTTCGGCGAGTCCACCCGGACGTCGAGGACCGTTCCCCGGCCGTGCCGCGACGCCTGCGCGAACGGGAAGAACGTCGTCTGCCGCCAGGCCGGGCCGCCGGGCTCGGTCATGATCGGCGCGATGACGTTGACGAGCTGGGCGAGGCAGGCGACCGTGACGCGGTCGGCGTGCCGCAGCAGCGCGATCAGGAGCGAGCCGAAGACGACCGCGTCCATGACGCTGTAGTTGTCCTCCAGCTGGCGGGGGGCCTGCGGCCAGTCCCGCTGGTCGATGCCCTTCGCGTGCTCCTCCCACTCGCGCAGGTACCAGACGTTCCACTCGTCGAAGGAGAGGTTGATCCGCTTCTTGGACTTGAGCCTCGCGCCCACGTGGTCGGCGGTCGCCACGACGTTGTCGATGAACGACTCCATGTCGACCGCGGAGGCGAGGAAGGAGTCGACGTCGCCGTCCTCCGGCCAGTAGTAGGCGTGCAGGGAGATGTAGTCGACGAGGTCGTAGGTCTCCTCGAGGACGGTCGCCTCCCACTCGGCGAAGGTCGGCATCGACTGGCTGGAGGAGCCGCAGGCGACGAGTTCCACGTCCGGGTCGATCTGGCGCATCGCGCGGGCCGTCTCGGCGGCGACCCGGCCGTACTCCTCGGCCGTCTTGTGGCCGGTCTGCCAGGGGCCGTCCATCTCGTTGCCGAGGCACCACAGCCTGATGCCGAACGGCTCCTTGTCGCCGTGGGCCGCCCGGAGGTCGGAGAGGGTCGTGCCACTGGAGTGGTTGGCGTACTCCTGCAGTTGCAGGGCTTCGGCGACTCCGCGAGTGCCGAGGTTGACCGCCATCATGGGCTCGGACTGCGGGCCGATCTTCCTGAGGAAGCCGATGTACTCGGACAGACCGAAACGGTTGGTCTCCGTGGCGTGCCACGCGAGGTCGAGGCGGCGGGGGCGCTCCGCCACGGGACCGACCGAGTCCTCCCACCGGTAGCCGGAGACGAAGTTGCCGCCGGGGTAGCGGACGGCGGTGACGCCGAGTTCCCGCACGAGCTCCAGGACGTCCTGCCGCAGACCGGCCTCGTCCGCCGTGGGGTGGCCGGGTTCGAAGATGCCCGTGTAGACGCAGCGGCCGAGGTGTTCGACGAAGGAACCGAAGACACGGGGATTCACCTCGCCGACGGTGAAGGCGGGGTCGAGGGTGAAGCGGGCGGTGGTCCTGCTCATGAGGTCCTCTCGGATACGGGTGTCACGTGAGAACCGGCGGGCCGGCACGCGTTACGGCCCAGCCTGTTCAGCCGACATCGCGGTTCGAGATTCGGTTCGAGGTTCGGTTCGGGAATCGGTTCGAGATTCGGTTCGGGAAGCGGTTCGGGATTTCGGATCATGCTCGCAACTTCGAACGGGACCGTAAATTCGAAGCGCCCGCACGTCAATGGTTTCGACAGGATCCCTGACAGCGCTTTCTCCTCCTGCACCCCTCAACGACTCGCGTGCCGCCTTCTCGTGACGTGGACACAACCCTCCGCGTAGGCTCGAACGGGCCGTCGTACGGCGGTTGAGAAGGGGGAGCGGATGGACATCGCGGGCGCGCGCGGGAGGGCGGCCCGGATCGCCTCGGCACTGCGGCGCACGAGGACCGGACCGGCCATGCGCGAGCTGACCGGCGATCTCTCCGCCGCGCTGCGGGCACGCCCCCGCCGGCCGTCCGGTGTGCGGGACCTGTGCCGGGCGCTGTGCGAGGAGATGTCCGCGCGGCGCGGCGGCCGGCCCGTCGAGGTGCGGTTCGAGCGGTTCCCGGACGAGATCGAGGTGACCGGACTGTGGGTGGAGTTCCAGGCCTTCGACCTGATCATCGTCGAGGAGCGGGCCGAGGCCGTGCAGCAACTGGTCATCCTCGGGCATGAGTTGTGGCATCTGCACGCCGGGCACCGTCACCATCACGGCGTCGGCACGGTGGCGGCGGGCGTGCTGGCCGACCGCTCCGGATGGGACTCCATCGCGCTGACCGTCGCCGCCCGCAACGGCTCCCGGGAGGACGAGGAGGCCGAGGCCGACGACTTCGGCCACCGGCTCGCGGCCCGCTTCCGGCGCTACCTGTCCGACCCCCGACCGGGCGCGACCGGACCGGGCGAGCGGACGGCCGCGGACACGGCCGCTGTCCAGCGGACGCTGGGCTACCGGGGACGCCGGGGTGGCGCGCGGTGAGCCACGGACTGTACATCTCCTTCTGGCTGCCCACGGTGGTCCTGGGCGCGGCCCTGGCCATCAAGCTGCCCAGCATCCTCAAGCTCTGGCGGGACCCGCTGTTGCGCGCCGTCGGCGGCCTGCTGGTCTTCGCCTGCGCGGTGTTCGTCTTCGCCGCCCCCAAGACCATCGCCTGGACCAACCGGGTCACCGGCGTACCGAACATCGCCGCGCCCTGGGTGTACTCCCTGCTCACCGCCCTGTCCGCGTCCTGGCTGCTGCTGATCATCGCCTGGCGCAACGGCCGGACCGAGCGTTCGGCCCAGACCCGGCGCGCGACCCGGTGGGTGGTCTCCGTCTACGCGGGCGTCGTGGTCGCGCTGTGGGTGCTGTTCGCGCTGGCCGACGTGCCGGTGGAGCGGATCCGCGACCTGGACACCTACTACGCCAACACGCCGTTCATGCGCGAGGAGATCCTGCTCTACCTCCTCGCGCACACGGTGGCCTGCTCGGTCACCGCCCGGCTGGTGTGGAACTGGAGCCGCACCGAGGGCCTCGACGCCTGGCTGCGCTGGGGACTGCGCTTCCTGGGAGCCGGCTATGTGACGAACCTGCTGTTCAGCGCGGCCAAGCTGACGGCCGTCGCGGCCCGTTGGACCGGGCACGACCTGGACTGGCTGAACACGAACATCGCGCCGTCTGCGGCCTGTATCGCCGCCACGCTGGTCGCGATCGGCTTCATCGTGCCGCACGCCGGCCAGTACCTGCAGGAGAGGTGGCGGGTGCGCCGCCGGTACCGCAGCCTCAAACCGCTGTCCCGGCTGATGCGGACCGTCACGGGCGGACGCGAGCCGTTCGACCTGCGCGCCACCCCGGAACTCCGGCTGATCCGCCGTGAGACGTTCATCCGCGACGCGCTCCTCCAACTCGCCCGCCACCTGGACGACGACCTGCGCGTCCGGTCCTACGACGCGGCCGTCGCCCTGGGCTTCGAGCGCGGGCGGGCGCAGGCCCTCGCCGCCGCCGTGGCGCTGCTGGACGCCGTCGAGGCCAGACGCCGCTCGCAGCGGCGACCCGAGTCCCCGGGCGCGGACCGCTCCGCCGCCTCACCTGCCCCCTCGGCGGCTTCGCCGGCCGCTCCGGCGTCCGCCTCCGCCTCCTCTTCCCTTTCCGGGCCGTCCTCCCCCGCCCCCGGCCCGTCCGCCGCCGCTTCCGTCTCCGGCCCCGGTCCTTCCGTCGCCGGTCCTTCCGTCGCCGGTCCCTCCGTCTCCGGCCCGGACACGACCTACCTCCTGCGGGAGATCCGGGCCGTGTCCCACGTCCTTCGCCATCCCGTCGAACTCCAGGCGGTCCGTGCCCGCGCGGCCGCCCCGGCAGAGAGCATGTCCACGCATGAGTGAGCCCTCCAACCCCGCCAGAACCGCCGTAGTCCTGGGGGGATCCCATACGGGCATGCTCGCGGCAAGCGCCCTGGCCGGCTTCGCCGACCGGGTCGTCGTCGTCGAGCGGGACGTCCTGCCCGAGGGGCCCGCACCCCGCAGGGGTCTGCCGCAGGCGCGTCACGCCCACATGCTGTGGTCGGGCGGCGTGCGGGCGGTGGAGGAACTGCTGCCGGGCATCACCGGGGCGCTCACGGCCGCCGGGGCGCGCCGGTCGCCGGTCACGACGGACATGGTCGTCATGGGCCCGCGGGGCTGGTTCCGCCGCTGGCCCGAGTCCCACCACGTGATCCTGGCCGGCCGGGACCTGCTGGACGCGACGCTCCGGGACCGGGTCCTCGCGGACGAGCGGATCGAGCTGCTCGCCGGCGCGGAGGCGTCGGGCCTGGTGGGGGACGCCCGGGCGGTCACCGGCGTACGCGTGCGTGTACGGGACGGGTTGGACCCGCGGCCCGGCTCGGAGTCCGGGGCGGAGCGGATCGTCCCCGCCGACCTGGTCGTCGACGCGACCGGCCGGGGGTCGCGGGCCGCCGGGTGGCTTCAGGCCCTCGGGCTGCCCGCGGTGGAGCGGCGGGAGGTGGACTCCGGCCTGGCCTACGCGAGCCGGCTCTATCTGGCGCCCGAACAGGCCCGGTCCGGGTACCCGATCGTCAACGTGCAGCCCGATCCGCGGGACGGCCGTCCGGGACGGGCGGGTTTCCTGCTGCCCATCGAGGACGGCCGCTGGATCGTGACCCTCAACGGCACGCGGGGCGGCGAGCCCTCCGCCGACAACGACGACTTCGTCCGCTTCGCCCGCGACGAGCTGCGCCACCCCGTCATCGGGGAGCTCCTCGAACGGGCCGAGCCGCTGTCCGACGTGTCGTACACCCGGACGACCCTCAACCGTCGCAGCTACTACGAGCGGATGCCGGCCTGGCCGGAGAACTTCGCCGTCCTCGGCGACGCCCTGGCCGCGTACAACCCGCTCTACGGTCACGGCCTCGCGGTCGCCGCCCAGAGCGCGGTGGCGCTGCGGGACACGGTCCGGCGGCACGGGTGGGGCTCGGCCGGGCTGTCCCGGCGCGTCCAGAGGGCGGTGGCCCGGCCGGCCGGCGCCGCCTGGGACCTCGCCGTCGGCCAGGACGTGTTCTATCCGGGCGCGACGGACAGCGGCCCGACCCTCCGGGACCGGCTGGTGGCCGCGTACGTGCGGCGGCTGATGCTCACGGCCACCGGCAGCGGCCGGATCGCCCGCCGGGTGACCGACGTGACGTCACTGGAGCGGGGCCCGCAGGTGCTGCTGAGCCCGTCGGTGCTGCTGGCGGCCACGGCCGGCCCCATGAGGCCGCCCCTCGCCGGCCCGCCCCTGACCACGGCCGAACTCGAACGCGCGGGCCTGCGCTAGACGCGCGGGCCTGCGGTGGGCGCGCGGGCCTGCGGTGGGCGCGCGGGCCTGCGGTGGGCGCGCGGGCCTCGGGAGGGGCCGCGCGGCCGCCTCGGGAGGGGCCGCGCGGCCCGGCCGTCAGCCCGCGAAGGCCGGCTGGGGCAGCCCCTTGCCCGCGTTCGGGACCACCAGGAGGGAGCCCGCCACCGGATGGGGCGCGGTCAGGCCGATTCGGGCGGTGGTGATGTACAGGTCCGTCAGGTCGGCGCCCCCGAAGGCGCACGCGGTGACCCTCGGGGTCGGCAGGGTGATCACCCGGTCCAGGTCTCCGGCCGGGGTGTAGCGGCGGACCGCTCCCCCGTCCCACAGGGCCACCCACACACAGCCGTCGGCGTCGACGGTGAGGCCGTCGGGGAAGCCGGCGCCGTCCTCGACGCGGACGAAGGTGCGGCGGCCGCCCACCCGGCCGTCCGCCGAGCAGTCGAAGACGTCGATGCGGCGCGTCGGCGAGTCTATGTAGTACATCAGCGTGCCGTCCGGGCTCCAGCCGGTGCCGTTGCTCACCGCCACGTCGTCGAGCACCAGCTCGGTCGAGCCGTCGCCGGTGAGGCGGGACAGGGTGCCGCCGCCGGGCGTCTCGTCGTAGCGCATGGTGCCGGCCCACAGGGAGCCGTCGGGTGCGACGGCGGCGTCGTTGGCGCGGCGGCCGGGCACCGGCTCGTGGTGCAGCCAGCGGAAGCTGCCGTCGGGGTCGAGCAGCCCCACCCCGTCCCGGAGGTTCAGGACCAGCCCGCCGCCCGCCCGGGGCTTGGCCGCGCCCACGTGCTGGTCGGTCGCCCGGACCGTGCGGCGGCCGGTGACGGGGTCGAAGCCGTGCACACGGGCGCCCAGGATGTCCAGCCAGAGCAGCCGGCCGGCGGCCGGGTCCCAGGTCGGTCCCTCGCCGAGAATCGCCTCGGCCCGCACGGCCACCTCGAACGACGTCCTCATGCCACGCTCCGGTAACCCAGCAGTTCGGACAGTTCGGCCGCACCCTTCGCGGCGAGCTGCTCCAGCTCCGCGCGGCGCTCGTCGCTCCAGCGGATCATGGGGACGGAGATGGAGAGGGCGGCGACCACCTGGCCGGTGCGGTCGCGCACCGGAGCGGCCACGCAGCTGACGTCCGGGTTGGACTCGCGGCTCTCGACCGCGATGCCCCGTTCCCGGATCTCCGCCAGCGCCTCGCGCAGCGCGCCGGGCTCGGTGATGCTGTTCGGGGTCATCCGCACGAGGTCGGCGTCGTCGGGGATGCGCGCGCTGAGCTCCGGCTCGGGCAGCGAGGCCAGCAGCATCTTGCCGACGGACGTGCAGTGGGCCGGGAGACGGCGGCCGGCGGCCGAGACCATCCGGACCGCGTGCGTGGAGTCGACCTTGGCGATGTAGATGACGTCCGTGCCCTCCAGGATCGCCACATGGACCGTCTCGTCACACGTTTCGGCGACGGTGCGCGCGACCTGCTGACCCTCGGCTGCGAGGTCCAGTTGCTCGGCGTAGCGGCTGCCGAGCTGGTACGGGCGTACCCCGAGGCGGTACCGTCCGGGTTGTCCGGGGACGGGCACGATGTACGAGCGCGCCGACAGCGTGGTCACCAGTTCGTGCACGGTGGTCCGCGGAAGCTGGAGCTTGCGCACGATGTCGGGGGCGGAGAGCGAACCGTCCCCGTCGAGGAAGAGCTCGAGAATGTCGAGAGCTCGGGTCACGGCAGGTACGAGGCGTCCCACGACCGGCCCCCTCCCTTAGTCAGTAGTCTCAGTGCCCGCGTTCGAGATTTCAACAGGCGATCGGCATGACGAACACAGGCTGTCATAAGGCGTTGCGCCGGGCAATGGCCGGGAAACGCACGGTGGGCCCGAAGAGGCCCCGCGGTGGGCCAGGATGGGGCACATGCCGACCCAGAAACGCCTCGCCGGGTCCTTCACGGCCCTCGACTTCCAGCTGGTCCTGCTGCGCCGCATGACCGACCACAACCCGGATCTGGTGGACGACGCCCGTCATGGCCTGGGCGTCTCCCTGACGCAGATGCGGGAGGCCAACAAGCGTTGGCAGGCCATGGTCCACTCCCCGCACGCCCGGGGATCGCTCGCCCGATACCGCTCGGTCCTCGGGGAACCGGAGTCGAGGACCGCCCGCCGGGTCGGCGACCTCGACTGCGAGGCCTGGCTGTGGCCGATCCCCCTCTGGCCGGACCTGCGCTTCGAGGTGCTGCTCGCCCCGAACGGATCCGTCTGGAACGAGTGGCTGGTGCGCGCCCCGGGGGCCCCGCCGCCCTCCCTGGAGAGCCTCGACGACCTCACCCCCTGGTCCTGCACGGTCGACGAGGCCGCTCACGCCTTCGCCCCGGCCCGCCCGCTGGAGGGCACGGCCCCCAACCGCTGGGGGCTCGCCTTCACGGCGCCGGACGGACGGGGCGTGCGACGGGAGGTCGTCGCCGAGTTCACCTGGGGCCTGCTGCAGCGGACGACCGTCCTGGCCCGCGAGTAGGCGCCCCGCCCGGCAACCACAGGGGTCGGGCTCGGACCGGGGCCGCCCGGCGGCGGTCCGGCAGGCGGGCCCGGCGGGAGGCGGCCCGGCGGGCAGGGCGCGTCCGGCCGCGGCCCGTCAGTGGGCCGCGGCCGCCAGGATCGCCGTCACGACCGCCGGCACCGACTGCGGGTGCAGGAACAGGAAGAGGTTCGGCTCGACCAGTTCCAGCTCCATCACCCGCGGCCGGCCGTCGTCGCCGTCCACCAGGTCGACCCGGGCGTAGAGCAGCTCGGGCGCGTTTGGCACGGCGGCCAGGGCGCGTTCGGCGACGGCGAGTTCGGCCGGGGCGGGCGTCCAGCGCTCGAGCCCCGGGTGGGCGACCTTGTCCGCGTCGAACGCGGTCCCGGGGGCCAGCACGGCCTGCTTGCGGCTGGCGTGCAGGAGGCGTCCGCCGAAGAACTGCAGGGCCCGCTCACCGCCGGTGTCGATGCCGCGCGCGTACGGCTGCACCATCGCCGTCAGCCCTTCGGCGTGCATCCGCGCGAGGTGCCGTACGGCCGTCTCGTGCCGGTCCGGCGTGTAGCGGGCGGCGTAGCGGGCCCCGGCTCCGGAGGCGGGCTTGATCACATACTCTTCGTCGTCGGGGAGCTCGGCCGGCGCGCCGGGCGCGATGTAGCGCGTCGGCACGGTCGGCACCCCGGCCGCCGCCAGCTCTCCCAGGTACCGCTTGTCGGCGTTCCAGCGCACCACGTCGGCCGGGTTGGCCAGCCGCGTGACGGTGGCGACCTTCTGCGCCCAGGCCGTGAACTCGTCCGCGCGCCAGCTGTAGTCCCAGGTGGAGCGGATCACGACCAGGTCGTAGGCGGCCCAGTCGACGTCGCTGTCGTCCCAGAAGACGCCGTCCGCCTCGGCCCCCGCCTCCCGCAACGCCTCGAGCAGCACCGGAAGATCGCCGTCCCTGCTGAGCGCGGAGCCGGGGTCATAGGTGACGAGTGCGACACGGGCCACGACGGGCTCCCTCTTCGTACGGCTGTCCGATCGCCCGAAGGCTAACAAACCGGGCCGGGCGGCCCCCTCCCGGCTGATCTTCGCGAGGACTCCGGAGGGACTCAGGACCTGGGGCGGGAAGGGCCGCGGAGTGAGCTGGATCAAACTCCGGATCGGCCGGATCGCACGCGCTCCGGGGTAGGAACGTGCTGTCGTCGTCGTTCGCCACCGCAAGGAGTGCCTGCGTGTCCCCTCTCTTCCCGGCCCTGACGGACGATCCGTCCCCACACCCCGCGCTGCGGTTCGGCGAGCGTTCGCTGACCTACGCGGAGCTCGCCGCGGCGGCCGGCGCCGTCGCCGAGCGGGTGCGGGGAGCGGGGAGGGTCGCCGTGTGGGCGACTCCGTCGCTGGAGACCGCCGTCGCGGTGGTGGGCGTGCTGCTCGCCGGGGCGGCCGCGGTGCCGCTCAACCCGAAGTCGGGCGAGAAGGAGCTCGGGCACATCCTGTCCGACAGCGCGCCCGGCCTGGTGCTGGCGGCCCCGGGGGCCGAACTGCCCGTCGCGCTGCGGACGCTGCAGCGGCTCGACGTCGACGCCGACGTGCGAGGCGGCGGGTTCCGGGCGCCGGGGGCGGGTGAGCCCGTGGGCGAGGAGGAACCCGCCCTCGTCGTCTACACCTCCGGCACCACCGGGCCGCCCAAGGGCGCGGTGATCCCGCGCCGGGCGGTCGCCACGACCCTGGACGCGCTCGCCGACGCCTGGCAGTGGACCGGGGCGGACGTCCTCGTGCACGGGCTGCCGCTGTTCCACGTGCACGGACTGGTGCTGGGGATCCTCGGTCCGCTGCGGCGGGGCGGGTCCGTACGGCATCTCGGGCGGTTCGACACGCAGGGCGTGGCGCGGGAGCTGAACGCGGGCGCGACCATGCTCTTCGGCGTGCCGACGATGTACCACCGCATCGCCGAGGCGCTGCCCGGCGACCCCGGGCTGGCCAAGGCGCTCGCGGGGGCGCGGCTGCTGGTGTCGGGCTCGGCCGCGCTGCCCGTGCACGACCACGAGCGGATCGCGGCGGCGACCGGGCGGCGCGTCATCGAGCGGTACGGCATGACGGAGACGCTGATGAACACCTCGGTGCGGGCGGACGGGGAGGCCCGGGCCGGAACCGTGGGGGTGCCGCTGCCGGGCGTGGAGCTGCGGCTGGTGGAGGACGACGGCTCGGTCGTCTCCGCCCTGGACGGGGAGAGCGTCGGCGAGATCCAGGTGCGCGGGCCGAACCTGTTCACCGAGTACCTCAACCGGCCGGACGCGACCGCCGCCGCCTTCACCGCCGACGGCTGGTTCCGCACCGGCGACGTGGCCGTGCGCGATCCCGACGGCTACGTCCGGATCGTGGGGCGCAAGGCAACCGACCTGATCAAGAGCGGCGGGTACAAGATCGGGGCCGGCGAGATCGAGAACGCGCTGCTGGAGCATCCGGGGGTGCGCGAGGCCGCCGTCACCGGCGAGCCGGACGCGGACCTCGGCGAGCGGATCGTCGCATGGGTCGTGCCCGCGGACCCCCAGGCGCCGCCGCAGGAGGGCGAGTTGGCCGACCACGTGGCCCGCCGGCTCGCACCGCACAAGCGGCCCCGCGTGGTGCGGTACCTGGAGGAACTGCCCCGCAACGACATGGGCAAGATCATGAAGCGGGCGCTGCCGTCATGACGGCGCACCGTGCGAGCGCGCGCGAGGTCATCGCCCTCGTCGCCGACGACTTCGTCCGGCTCCCCCACGAGGAACGGCCGTCCGCTCCCGACGGCCCCCTCGCCTGGCCCGGCTACGACGACGCCCGCGCCCGTGCCGCCGAGCGCACCGGCGAGTCCGAGTCCGTCGTCTGCGGCACCGCGAGCGTCGGGGGCGTCCGGGCCGTCCTGATCGCCTTCGAGTTCGGCTTCCTGGGCGGCTCGCTGGGCGAGCGGACCGGCGACCGGCTGGTGGCGGCGTACACCTACGCCCGTGAACACCGGCTCCCCGTGGTGCCGTTGGTCGCCACGGGCGGCAGCCGGATGCAGGAGGGCATGCTCGCGCTCACCCAACTCCAGCGGGTGGCACGGCAGTCGGCGCTCACCAGGGAGGCGGGACTGCCCCAGGTGGCGGTGTTGCGGGACCCCACGACCGGCGGCGGCTGGGCCACCCTGGGCGCGGGCGCCGACGTGATCCTGGCGCTGCCGGGCGCCCAGGTCGGCTTCGCGGGGTCGCGGGTGCGCCCGCCGGACGCCGACCCGGCCGCCTACATGGCGGAGGCACAGGTCGCCGCGGGCGCGGCGGACGCGGTGGTGCCTCCGGCGGAGCTGCGGGAGGCACTGGCCCTGTGGCTGCGCCTCCTGACCGGCGGAACACCACCGGCGACCCGCCCGCCGGACGCGGCGCCGTCGCAGGTCGCCGTCGAGCCCGCTCCCGTTCCGGACGCCCTCGGGGCCGTCGACCTGCCCCGCACCGGGTGGGACGCGGTGCGGCGGGCCCGCTCGCCGCACCGCCCCCGCGCGCAGGCCTATCTGGACGCCTACTTCACCCACCGGCTCGCGATCTCCGGCGACCGGTGCGGCGGGGTCGACCCCGAGGGAATGCTGTGCGGCTTCGGCGTCCGCCAGGGCCGCACCGTCGCGTACGCCGCCCAGACGGGGGCGGCGACCCGGCCCGCCGGCTACCGGACGGCCGTCCGGCTGATCCGGCTCGCGGAGCGGCTCGGCATCCCGGTGCTCACCCTGGTGGACACCCCGGGCGCGGCCAACGACGCCGAGGCGGAACGGCAGGGCGCGGGCGCGGCGATCGCGGAGCTGTTCGGCGCGGTCGCCACCGCGGGGACGCCGCTCACCACGCTGGTGATCGGCGAGGGCGGCTCGGGCGGCGCGCTGGCCCTGGCCGCGCCGGGCCGCACCTGGGCCACGCCGGACAGCTACTTCTCCGTCATCGCCCCGGAGGCGGCGGCCGCGATCCTGAAGCGGCCGCCGACGCAGACGGAGGCGACGGCCGACCAACTGCGCATCCGGCCACAGGACTTGGCCGAACTGGGCGTGATCCGGGCCACGAACGCGCGCGGAACGCGGGACAATGCCGAGCACCGTCCGTGACAATGGATGTGCGCTGAGCCGCAGGAGAAGTGAAAGGGGCAACGGGGGCACGTGGACGGACTGGTGGAGTTCAGGACCGACGACGGCGCCGTGGTGGCCGTCGAGGCGGTCGAGCAGGGGCGGCCCGGTTCCCGGCTGGTGGCCCGCGACGGGACGGTCCAGGCGGCCCGCACCTTCGAGGGCGCCCTGGAGGGCGTGCGCGCGGCCGCCGAGTCCGCGCTGCGGGTGTTCCGGGACGGCACGTTGCGTCCCGACGGCGTCGAGATCGAGTTCGGGGTGAAGCTGTCGGCGGAGACGGGCGCGATCATCGCCAAGGGCACGGCGGAGGGGCATCTGGTCGTGAGACTGACCTGGTCGCCCTCCTCCGGTTCATGAACAGCGCACTCACGAGCGGCGCGCTCATGAACAGCGCCGCATGGCACGCCCGGATCGACAGTGCCGGCGAGGTGGCCGGGGCGGGTTTCCTCGTCGCTCCGACCACCGTGCTGACCTGCGCCCACGTCGTGCACAGGGTCGCCGCGGACGGCCTGACGGTGACCTTCACCGAGCTGCCCGGCTCCCCCGCGGTGCCGGCCAGAGTGGTCGCCGACGGCGGCTGGGGCGGCTCGGCGACCGACCTCGGGGACCTGGCCGTCCTGGAGCTGGCCCACGAGGTGTCCGTCGCCCCGGCCGCGCTGGCCCCCGTGGACGCCGCCGAAGCCCACCGGGCCGACCGGCCCCGCAAGCTCGTCGTCTACGGCTTCCCCGTCGGCTTCGACGAGGGCACCCTCGCCGAGTACCGCATCACCGCGACGCAGTTGCTCAACGGCGAGTGGATCCAGCTGGAGGCCTGGCAGCCCGGCGGGCAGCCGCTCGCCCCCGGCTTCAGCGGAGCCGCCGTCACCCTCGCCGACACCGGCGAGGTCGTCGGCATGGTCACCGCGGCCGCCGGAGACCGGGGCGTGCACAACGGACGGATGATGCCCACCGAGGTCATGGCCCGCTACTGGCCCGCGCTGGAGGGCCTGGTCCCCACCTCCGACCACCGCACCGCGGACCGCGCCCGGCTGCGCGAACTCGTCGAGCGCGCCGTCCGCGAGGGCCTGGACGACGACCCCGGGCGGCGCGTTCGGCTCTACGAGGCCGCCAGGGGCCCGCTGGACCCGGACGCCCCCGAGGAGGGCTTCGACTCCCTGCGGTCGGCGGCCCTGTTCGTGCTGTGCGAGGTCGACGGCGACGACGCGGCCGCCACCGTCGCCCGTTTCACCGCCCACGTGGAGTCCCTGTTCGAGGCGCCCGCCGAGACGGCCGCCGCGCCCGACTGGTCGCCCATCCTCGTGGACCTCCAGCACAGCGGGGCGGGCGACGGGCACGTCCGCGTCGAGGTGTCCGCGTACAGCGGGGGCCGCCGGCATCCGGTCGGCTCCGACACCGTCCCGCAGGCCGGGGTGCGCGCCTACGTACAGGACCGGATCGAGGCCGCCTTCCGGTATCTGACGCCCGGCTGCGACGAGTTGATCGCGTTCGCGCTGCCCCGCGACTGGATCGACCTGCCCGTCGACCGCTGGGCGAGCGCCCCCGACGACGACACGCCGCTCGGGTGCGTCTACCCGCTCGTCGTCACCGACCAGACGCGCCGCAGGGCGGGCGTCCGGCACCAGCTCACCCGCGCGTGGAACCGGCTCGACTCCGCGCCGGGCGCGCGCGTGCACCGGGTCGAGTGCGCCGGCCCCGAGGAGCCCCGCCGGCTGCGGATGCGTCTGCGGCGCGACGACGCCTGTCTGGCCGGCTTCGCCGCCTCGCCGGCCGCTTCCCGCACCCGCCCCCACTTCGACACCACGCTCAGCGCGCCCGCCCCGATGGTCGTGTGGTCCCGCGCGGGCTGCCGCGTCGGGTCGGACGAGTCCTGCGCGGGCGGGGCCGGCTGCGCGGGAAAGACGTTCCTGGACGAGCTCGACGCCTGCGTGTCAGGAGTGCCGCCCGCCGAACTCCCGCGCAGGGTGCTCGCGTTGCGGGAGGAGGCCGACGCGGAGGACGGCCACTGGGCGCACGACATCCAGCTGCTGTGGGACGACCCGCGCGTCTTCACCGACCCGCACGGCGACGCGCCCGCCCACGCCCACTCCCCCGTGGCCTGAGCCGCCCCCACCGAGTCACGCCGAGTTTCGGAGAACCATGCCCCACTGGTCCGTCTACACCGGGAACAGCGAGCCGCACGACGGCATCGACCGGCTGCCCGAGCCGCCGCCCTGGCGCGCGTTCGACGGCGAGCCCGTCGTGCCGCCGCCCCGGGACGCCGACGACGAGGCGGCCGTGTCGCCCGACCGCGTCCACCGGGCCCGCGCGTACGTCGCCACCCCGGAGAGCGTGCAGCTCGTCAACGCCGCCCTCGTGCTGCGCCGCCCCCTGCTGGTCACCGGCCCGCCCGGCACGGGGAAGTCCTCCCTGGCGTACGCGGTCGCCCGCGAACTGGGCCTCGGCCCGGTGCTGCGCTGGAACATCACCAGCCGCTCCACCCTGGCCGACGGCCTCTACCAGTACGACCCGCTGTCCCGGCTGTACGCGGCCCGCCAGGCGGCGTGGCGCGAGCGCGAGGATGCCTCCCGCGGCGGGGTCGAGGACCATCTGCGGCTCGGCCCGCTCGGCACCGCCCTGCTCCCCTACGACCGCCCCCGCGCCCTGCTGGTCGACGAGATCGACAAGAGCGACCTGGACCTGCCCAACGACCTGCTGAACGTCCTGGAGGAGGGGCAGTACGAGATCCCGGAGCTGATGCGGGCGGCCCGGCTCTCCGGCGCCGACGCCACCGCCGAGGTCCTGGCCGACGGGTCGGACTCCCCGGTCACCGTCACCCGCGGCCGGGTTCGCTGCCGCGCCTTCCCGTTCGTCGTCCTGACCAGCAACGGCGAGCGCGAGTTCCCGCCGGCGTTCCTGCGCCGCTGCGTCCGGCTGAAGCTGCGCCGCCCCGACCGGGCTCAGCTCACCGACATCGTCCGGGCCCACCTAGACACCCCGCCCGGTGAGGCGGAACACCTCATCGACCGGTTCCTGGCCCGGGCGGCCGACGGCGAACTCGCCACCGACCAGCTGCTGAACGCCCTCTACCTCACCGGCGTCACCGGCCTCGACGCGGCCTCCCGCGACGCGCTGGCCGAACAGCTGATGCCGTACCTCAGCGCCACGGCGGACGGCGATGGCTTCTGAGGAGACGCCGAGAGGGGACCGGTCCGCCCTCGAACGGCTGACGGAGCTGCTGACGGAGACGGCGGACACCGCCCCGACCCCGCGGGAGCTGGCCGAACTTCTCTGGCTCGCACGGCAGTTGAACGGACCTGAGGAGGCGGACGCCGAGGCCGCGGAAGCAGCGCGGGACTCCGGAACCGCACGGAAGGAGCAGGGCCCGGCCGGCAGGCGGGCGCAGACGCCGCCCACCCCGCCCGCGCCGCCGCCGTCCGACCACCCCGACCGGCCGAGCGCCTCCTCCCCCGCCGCCCGGGTCCCCCTCCACCTCCCCGTCCCCCGGGCGGCGGCCGGACCCGGCGGGGCCGTCGCCGGCGACCGGCCGCTCCTCGCGCCCGCGCCGCCGATGCTCCCCCACCCCCTCGCCCTCCAGCGCGCCCTGCGCCCGCTGAAGCGGACGGTGCCGTCGGCGCGCGCCCGCCTCCTGGACGAGCGGGCCACCGCCGACCGCATCGCCCGGCTGGGCGCCCACCCGGACGTCTGGCTGCCCGTCCTGCGCCCCGCACGCGACCGCTGGCTGCGCCTCAACCTCGTCCACGACACGGGCCCGACGATGCCGGTCTGGCGGCCCCTCGTACGCGAACTGCACACCGTGCTCGCCCAGTCGGGCGTCTTCCGCGCGGTCACCCTGCGTCCGGCGACGCCCGACGGCCGGGCCCGGCACGTCCCCGACGCGGCCGACGGGCGGACGGTCACCCTGATCGTCAGCGACTGCATGGGCCCGCAGTGGCGGCCCGGCCCGGCGGGCGACCGCTGGTACGGGACCCTGCGGCACTGGGCGACCCGGATGCCGCTGGCCGTCGTACAGCCGCTCCCCGAACGGCTGTGGCCCACGACGGCCCTGCCGGCCGAACCCGGTCTGCTGGCCTCCCCGACCACCGCGGCCCCGCTCAGCGCCCTCCGGTTCTCCCCCTACGACCCCGAGGCCGGGCCCCCGCCGTACGGGTCCCTCCCCCTGCCCGTCCTGGAACCCGGCGCACCCTGGCTCGCCAACTGGGCCGCCCTGGTGGCCGGGCCCGGCGGCGCCCGCGCGCCCGGCGCGGCGGCCCGGCTGACGCCGACGCCCGCCCCGTCGGCCGCCGACAGGGCCCCCGACCCGGCCGCGCTGCCCGCCCAGGACCTGGTCCTGCGCTTTCGCGCCACCGCCTCCCCGGAGGCGTTCCGGCTGGCCGGTCATCTGGCGCTCGCCGTGCCCTCTGTCCCGGTGATGCGTCTGGTGCAACGCGCCGTGAACCGCGATCCGCGCCCGCAGCACCTCGCCGAGGTGATCCTCAGCGGCATGCTCACGACCGCCCCCGGCCCGCCCGGCTCGTACGACTTCCGCCCCGGTGTGCGCGATCTGCTGCTGCGCACCCTGCCGCGCACGACCCGCGGCCGCACCCGCGAACTTCTGGACCGCATCGGCGGCCTGATCGACGAACGGGCGGGCCTCACGACAGGCGAGTTCCGCGCGGCGACGCCCGCCCCCGGACCCGGCGCCACCGACCGGGGCCCGGCCTTCGCCACGGTGTCCGAGGAGACGGTGCGCCGGCTGGGCGGACGGCACGAAGCCGAAGCCGAAGCCGAAGCCGAGAAGAACGACGCAGCGCTGGGCGGGAGTGACGACGCACGACGCTCCCCGGACGCCCGTACCACCGTCCGCTTCGAGACCGACGCCGACCTCGCCGCCCGCCCCGAGGCCCGTATCACCCTCGAACTGGCCGTGCACGAGGTCCTCGCGCGAGGGGATCTCACCCGGCAGCAGTACGAGATCCGCGTCCGCACACGCGGCTATCTCGTGGAGATCCGGCCCGACGCGTACCTCCTGCCCGTCCTCGCCGCCGCGCTGCGCTGGCTCCCGGGCCCGCTCGCCGACCTGGCCGAGCCGCCGCGGCTGCGCGTGACGTTCCGGAGCGGCCCGGATGCCCTGACGCCCCCGGAGAGCGCCGCCCCCGTCCTGCTCACCGTGGAGCCCGCCCTCTACGAGGAGTTCGCCCGCAGTTCCGCCGCGGCCGGACCGCACCGCTTCCGCCCGCTGTACGGCGACGCCCCGGACGCCCCGCCGCTCGCCTGGTACTGCCCGCTGCCCGCGCCGCGCGGCGAGGACGAGGAACGGGATCTGGTGCGCGGCCCGCTGCTCACCCGCGACCTCGGACAGCTCGGCATACCGGCCCCGGGCCGCACCGCGATCGTCCACACCGGCCCCGACGCCCCCCTCGCCCTCCTCAATCCCGCCGACCCCTACGGCGGGGGCCCGCCGCGTCCGGCGACCTACTACGAGGTCGACCTCGTCCCGCACCACGCGGTCCACCGGATCTCCCTGCCGAGCTCCGGCAAGGGCGAGTTCACCGCCGCCGTCGAGCTGACCTGGCGGGTGACCGACCCGGTGGCGTTCGTGCGGGCGGAGAGCGCCGGCGTGGCCGAGCGGCTGCTGGCGCACCTGCGGGAGGCGGGGGCCCGGATCACCCGCCACCACTCCGTGCGCCGGGCCGCGGGCGCGCAGCGCGCGGTCAACGCGCAGCTCGGCAGGTGGCCGGTGCCGGGGCTGGCGGTGAACTGCACGGTCACGCTTGCGCCGGACTACGCCCCGCCGCCCGAGGTGCGCCGCCCGGACGCCGGCGAGGACCGTCCGCTGGAGGAACTGCTCGCCGAGGCCGAGACCGTGCTGTTGGGCTTCGACGGCCCGCTGACCCGCCTGTTCACGGCGACGACCGCCCGCGCGGCCGCCCTCGAGCTGCTCGCCGTCGTCGCCGAACACCGCGACCCCGAGGACGCCCTGGCGGGCCGGCCGCCGGGCGACCCGGGCGCGGCGGGCCGGGAACTGTTCGTGCACCCCCTGGACGTGCTGCGGGCCTTCGCCCAGGACCGGCTGGGTCCCCTTCTGCGGGACCGCCTCGCACAGCTGGAGCTGAGCGCTGTGCCGGACGCGCCCACGACGCACCACTCCGTCGTCCTCGTCCGCACCCTGCAGGCGGGCGGCCGCCGGGTCGGGGTGGTCACGGACGTCTGCGAGCAGGCCGTGCGGCGCCATCTGGAGTCCCACCGGCTCGTGCCGTCGGCCGGCGTCCACGGCCGCGCCGACGACCTCGGCCTGCTCATGCCGAACCCGCAGTGTCTGCTGCGCGCCCTGCGTCCGCTCGGCGCGTCCGCGGCGACCGGCGTGCTGATCGGCTCCACACTCGCCGAACTCGCCGCCGCCCAGGCCGTCGGCCTGCGCTTCGTCGGTCTCGCGCGCAATCCGACCGTGGCGCGGGCGCTGGCCCGGGCGGGCTGCGACCTCACGGTGCCGTCCCTCACCCCGGTGCTGGAAGCGGCCCGCGCCCTGTAGGGCCCGGGGGCGGGTCGTGCGCGCACCTGGCAGGGGCCTTCGGCACCGCCGAAGAGCGCCTCGGACGAGGATGAACTGCCTTAGGCTGACGAGGATTTGAAGATTTCGTGGAGATCGATAGGTGGAATTGCGCATGTCTCGCACACCGTCAAGACGTACTGTTCTGCGCGGACTCACGGTCACCGGGGCCACGGTGATCGGCTTCGACACCGCCGCCCGCAGCTGGGCCGCGACCGCTGCGCAGTCCGGCGCGGACCTGGCCAGGGTCCCCCGCCTGGACGGAACGCTCGTCACCGACGACGCCTCGCTCACCGCCGCGGCCGACGACTACGGGCACATCGTGCACCGCCGCCCCTCGGCGGTCCTGCGCCCGGGCTCGGTCAGCGACGTCGTCGCCATGGTCCGGTTCTGCAACGAGCAGCGCCTGCCGGTCGCGCCGCGCGGCCAGGGGCACGCCCCGTTCGGCCAGGCCCAGGTGCAGGGCGGACTGGTCATCGAGACCGCGCCGCTCGCCGACATCGGCCGTGTGGAGGCGGACAGCACGACGGTCACCGTGGGCGCCGGCGCCAAGTGGAGCGCGGTCGCCCGGGCCGCCCTCGCCCACGGCCTCACCCCGCCCGTCTTCACCGACTACCTCGAACTCTCCGTCGGTGGCACCCTGTCCGTGGGCGGCCTCGGCGGCCAGGCCCACCGGGTCGGCGCCCAGGTCGACAACGTCACGGAGCTGCGGGTCGTCACCGGGGCGGGGGAGCTGGTGCGCTGCTCGCCGACCCGGCGCCCCGACCTCTTCCACGCCGTCCTGGCCGGCCTCGGCCAGTGCGCCGTCATCGTCGAGGCGACCCTGCGCCTGGTGCCCGCGCCCACGACCGTGCGCCGCTACCAGCTGACCTACGGCGACCTGGAGACCTTCCTCGACGACCAGCGCGTCCTCGTCCAGGAGGGCCGCTTCGACTACGTCGAGGGCCAGGTCCACGCGGACGCCGCCGGCACGTTCGGCGTCCACGTCACGGAGGCGGTGGCCTACGGCCCGCCGGTCGGCCCGGCCCCGGACGACTCGGCCCTGCTGCGCGGTCTGCGCCACGACCCGGCGTCCGTGCAGATCACCGACCAGCCCTACTACGACTTCCTCGACAGGCTGGCGCCCGTCATCGCCGCCATGAAGGAGGCCGGGATCTGGACGTTCGCCCACCCCTGGCTCAACCTCATGCTGCCCGGGAGCTCCGCGGCGGCCGTCGGCGCACAGGTCCTGGGCGGTCTCACCCCGGCCGAGGCGGGCCCCGGTGCGGTGGTCCTCTTCTACCCCCTGCTGCGCGAGCGGCTCACCACCCCGCTGCTGCGCACCTCCGACGACGACGTGTCCTACCTCTTCGACGTGCTGAGCGCCGCACCGCCGGACGACACGGCCGGCGTCGACCGTCTGCTGGCCGTCAACCGCTCCGCGTACGAGGCCGCGGCCGCCGTCGGCGGCACCCACTACCCCGTCGGCAGCATCCCCCTCACGCCGGCCGACTGGCGCGCGCACTTCGGCTCGGCCTGGGCGGGCCTGGCATCCGCGAAGTGCACCTACGACCCCCGCGGGATCCTGGTCCCGGGTCAGGGCATCTTCGCCTGACGGGCCGGCAGAGCGCCTTCGGGGCGGGACGACCCCCATTCGGTCGCACCCCGCCCGGCCCACCAGAAAAGGCGGACCTCCCCGCGCCCCCCGCACGATGCGTAGGAGGCCGACCGCCCGGCGGCCGCAACGGTCTGTGCTCTCGGGAGGACCTGCCATGACCGCCAGTCTGGAGCAGCTGCGCCGCTGCCACTTCGCCGTCGACCTGGGAGCGGCGCGGACGCGGGTCTACGTGAAGGGGGCCGGGCTCGTCGTCGACCAGCCGTCGGCCGCCGCCGTGAACACCCGTACCGGCGCGCTGATCGCGGTCGGCGAGTTCGCCGAGAAGATGACCGGGCGCACGCCGCACTACATCCGCGTGGTGCGGCCGGTCTCCGGCGGCACGGTCGTCGACATCGAGATGGCGCAGCGCATGCTGCGCCACCTCATCGGCGACAAGGTCCGCCGCCAGCTGCGCCGCAAGCCGTTCCTGCGCGCCGCCGCGTGCACCCCGCACGACGCCGACCCGCTCGCGCAGCGCGCCGCGATCGAGACGCTGGTGGGGCTGGGCGCCCGGCGCGTCGAGCTCGTCGACACCCTCATCGCCGCCGCCGTCGGCTGCGGGCTGCCCGTGGAGCGCCCCGAGGCCACCATGATCATGGTGTGCGGGGCCGCCGCGACCCAGGTCGCCGTCCTCTCCCTCGGCTCGATCGTGACCGCCGAGCGGATCCCGGTCGGCGGCGAGGCCGTGGACCACGCGATCGTCCAGCACCTGCGCCACGAACACGAGTTGATGCTGCCCAGCCAGTCCGTACGACCCCTGCAGCTGGCCCTCTCCGGCAACGGCCTCACCCCGCACGGGCCGGCGTCCACCGAGATCCACGGACGGGACGTCGCCACCGGTCTCGCCCGCTCCGTGCAGGTCGACACCGCGGCCGTCCGCGACGCCATCGAGACCCCGCTGACGGCCGTGCTCGACGGCATCGGCAGGGTGCTGCGCGAGTGCCCGCCCGATCTGGTCGCCGACCTCGCCGACCGCGGGATCATGATGGTCGGCGGCTCCGCCCTGCTGCCGGGCTTCGACCAGATGCTGCGCCAGGCCACCGGCATGCCGGTGCACATCGCCGAGCGGCCCGACATCTGCGCCGCCCAGGGCCTGGGCGCGATGCTGGAGGGCAAGATCGAGCCGCTGACGCTGGACCCCCTGGGCGCCTGACACCCGCCGCACACCGAGCGGCGCACGGCGGCGCGGCGCACGACGCGCGGCGGCCACCCAGCGGCGGCGGATCGCCCGCGACGACCGGACGTCTGCGGCCACCGGGCATGCGCGGCCACCGCGGCTGCCGGTCCTCCGGTCCTCCGCCGCCACCGGGCACCGCGACCACCGGTCCTCCACCGCCACCCGGCATCCGCGGCCACCCGGCTTCCGCGGCCACCGCGGCTGCCGATCCTCCGGTCATCCGCGGCCACCAGACATCCGCGACCACCGGTCCTCCACCGCCACCAGACATCCGCGACCACCAGTCCTCCACCGCCACCAGACATCCGCGACCACCGGTCCTCCACCGCCACCAGGCATCCGCGGCCTCCGGTCCTCCACCTCCACCGCCACCAGGCATCCGCGGCCTCCGGTCCTCCACCTCCACCGCCACCAGGCATCCGCGACCACCGGTCCTCCACCTCCACCGCCACCAGGCATCCGCGACCACCGGTCCTCCACCGCCACCGCCACCAGGCATCCGCGACCACCGGTCCTCCACCGCCACCGCCACCGGGCATCCGCGACCACCGGTCCTCCACCGCCACCGCCACCGGGCATCCGCGACCACCGGTCCTCCACCGCCACCGCCACCGGGCATCCGCGGCCTGCGGTCCTCCGCGGCCTCCGCGGCTTCCGGTCCTCGGCGGCGATGCGGTCGCCCGTGCCACGCACCCTGCGATGAGCGAGCGCAGTCGGCGGCATCGCGGACCTCACCTGCATCCCGGCCCATCAACATCACGGGCCCCACCAACCTCTGGGACCTCACCAACATCATGGGCCCACCGGCATCACGAGCCTCACCACCATCACAGACCCTCACCAACATCGCGAACATCGGCCTCGCGGCCCTCGCCGCCCGCACCGCTTTCACCGGCTCGGCCGGCCTCACCCGCTCCACCCGCCCCACCTGCTTCACGGGCTCTCCACGTGCGACACCTTGACGATCACCTGGGCGGGTGCCACGATTCCGGCGCCGCCATGTTTACGTAAACATCAGCCATTGCGGGACTTGATGTTTACGCAAACATCAGAGCCGAAAGGGCAAGTCGATGCGCAAGTCCCCCGCCAGAGCCTCCCTGTCCCCCCGCGTGCGAGCCGCCCTCGTCGCGGTCGCCCTCGCCGCGGTCAGCGGCACCACCCTCGCCGCCACGCCGGCCTCCGCAGCCGCGCCGGCCACCGGCACGACCCAGTTCAAGGGCGTGAACTGGGCCGACCCGCGCGACAATTTCGCCGACGACTACCTCCGGCTGTCCGGGCTGTCGACCACGGACTCCTACAAGCAGACCTACGCCAAGGCGAGCCGGATCATCGCGGCGTTCCGCGCGAACCTCGGCGCCAACACCGTGCGGCTGCCGATCAACCCCTACACGGTCAACGGCGCCTACTGGAAGTCGTACCGCGGAGTCATCGACGCGGCCTCCGACCAGGGCTTCAAGGTCATCGTCTCCTACTGGGAGGGCACGGGCGCGCAGAAGGACGGCTTCATCGACGACGAGGCCGCCTACTGGCCGATGTGGGACACCGTCGTCAAGACGTACAAGAACGACGCGCGCGTCTACTTCGAGCCGATGAACGAGCCGCACGGCTACACGGACGCCGAGTGGGCCGACGTCGCGGCGAAGTGGCTGTCGACGTACTCGAAGGTGCCGCGCAACCGCGTCTTCGTCAGCGGCGCCGGCTACAACGACCACGTCACCTCGGTCTGCGCCGACCCGCGCCTGAAGGGCACGTACCTCTCCCTGCACCACTACGGGTTCTGGAAGGACTACGCGACCTACGACCAGTGGGTGGCCGACCTGAAGGTGCGCATCGGCGCCTGCGCGAACCGGACCGTCGCGGACGAGTTCGGCGCCCCGATGACGACCGGCCTGAACTACAACGTGAAGACCCCGGACGACAACTTCGTCAACTACGTCCAGGCCGTCACCGACACCTTCCGCGAGCTGAAGATGGGCTCCGTGTACTGGCCGGGTCTGCGCACCGACGACACGTACTCCCTGCAGACCCTCGTCGGCCCCGCCGACCGCCCCTGGCTGGCCACCACCAACCAGTCCGGCGCCGACCGTCTCGCCTGGGCCTGGGGCCGCGGCAAGCCGGTCAAGAACTGACGCCTCCGAACACCCCGTGGCCCGCCGGATCCGCTTCCGGCGGGCCCGCTCGGCCGTCGGCCCGGGGGCGCCCCCACCCATGCCGCAGGCGTGCCGTCGGACGCGTTTGCGTCCCGGCCGGATACCCCGTTGATCGCCTCCTCGTCCACCGCATAGGTTCCGAAGCATGACGAACGTGGCGAACGTACGGATCGGTGTCATGTACGACCGCGACTGGGCCCCCGAGGAGCTGCCCGGGTTCGCGCGCAGGGCCGAGGCGCTCGGCGTGGACGACCTGTGGGTGGTCGAGGACCTCGGCTGGAACGGGGGCGTCTCGGCGGCGGCCGTGGCACTGGGGGCCACGGAACGCGTCACGGTGGGCATCGGCATCACCCCCGCCCCGCTGCGCAGTCCGGCGCTGCTGGCGATGGAACTGGCCACGCTGGCCCGGGTGTTCCCCGGTCGGCTGGTGGCCGGGATCGGGCACGGGGTGCGGGAGTGGATGGAGTCGGTCGGGGTCGCGCCCCGGTCGCCGCTGGCCCTCCTGGAGGAGACGATCACCTCGGTGCGTGCCCTGCTGCGCGGCGAACACGTCGAACTGGACGGACGTGAAGTACGCCTGGACGGACTCAAGTTGGTGCATCCGCCGGTCCGGGTCCCGCCGGTGGTGGCAGGCGTCGTCCGGCCCCGTTCGCTCGAACTGTCCGGCCGGGTCGCGGACGGCACACTGATCGCCGAGGGTCACGGGCCGGGCGACCTGGAGAACATCCGGGCGCTGACCGCGAAGGGCGGCGCAGGGCCGGACCACACGCTGACCGTGCTGTCCTTCGCCTGCGTGGGCGACGACCCGGACGAGGTCGCACGCATCCTGCACCCGCACACCGAGGGGCACGGCGCGTGGCTCGGCCGCCCGCAGGAAGAGGTGTTCACCGTTTCCGGCACGCCGGAGCAGGCGGCCGAGAACATCCGGGCCTTGCAGGCCTCCGGCGCCGACACGGTCGTTCTGCGCGTCGTCGGGCCCGAACCGCTCGGCCAGCTCGAAGCGCTGCTGACGTACCTCGGGCGCTGAGGCGACGGAACCCTGGCCGCCGTCCGGACGTTCCCCTGCGGGACGCCGCGGACAGAAGGGCCGCACACGTCCTCACGTGTCTGTACGTGTGTCTGTACGCATCTGTGCGGGTCCGCATGTGTCCTACGTGCCCGTACCTGCGCCGGCAGAGGGAAGAACGGGGTGAGGCATGGCGCGCGTTCTGGTCGTCGGCGGGGGGATCGCCGGCACGGCGGCGGCTCTGGCGCTGAGCAAGGCGGGGCAGGAGGTCGCCGTGTACGAGGCGCATCCCGACTCCGCCGAGGACATCGGCGCGTTCCTCACCCTCGCGACCAACGGCCTGCGGGCGATCACGCAGATCGACGCCTCGGACGCGGTGACGTCGATCGGCTTCCCGCTCACCTCGATGCGCCTCATGGACGCGACCGGCGCCGAGACGGCCCACGTACCGCTCGGCGAGGCCGCCGACCCCCGGCTGCGGTACCGCTGTCTGCGCCGCGGTGAGCTGAACGCCGCCCTTCAGGCGGAGGCGGCCCGCCGGGGAATAGAGGTGGTCCACGGCGCACGGCTCACCTGGGTCGAGGACGAGACGGCCGAGACGGACGGTACTAACGGCGCGGACGCCCCCGGCAGGCCTCCCGGCAGCCCCGGAAGTCCCGGAGATCCGCGAAGCCCCGGACGCCCCGGCGGAGTCACCGCGCACTTCACGGACGGCACGACGGCGACGGGCGACCTGCTGCTCGGCGCCGACGGCCTGAACTCGACGGTCCGCCGGGTCATCGCGCCCACCGCGCAGCCGTGTTACGCGGGGCAGCGCGTGTTCTACGGCTACACCGCCGACGCCCCGGCGACCGGCGCCGACGAGACCGCGTGCGTCACGATGATCCGCGGCAGCGCGGCCGCCTTCGGCCACATGAGGTCCCCCGGAGGGGAGACGTACTGGTTCGCCCGGGTCGACGCCGACGAGCCGCTGACCGCCGACGAGATGGCGCACGCGGCTCCCCACCAGTGGCGCGACCTGCTCGTCCCGTTGCTCCGCGCGGACCGCACGCCCGCCGCGGACATCGTGGCCGCCACCACGGCCCCCGTCCTGGTCACCAACGCGACCGAGATACCCAACGGCACCCGCTGGCGCTCCGGCCGCACGCTGCTGATCGGGGACGCGGCGCACGCGGCCTCCCCCGCCACCGGGCAGGGCGCGTCGATGGCCCTGGAGGACGCGGTGATCCTCGCCAAGTGCCTGCGCGACGCCCCGGACCCCGAGGCCGCCCTCTCCCGCTACGAGGCGCTCCGTCGCCCCCGCGTGGAGCACAACACGACGGTCAGCGGCAACATCTCCCGCGGCGTCCACGTGCCCCCGCCCCGCACCTCCGGAGGCCCGCCCCCGGCCCGCCCCGGGGACGACGAACTGGTCCGCCAACTGGAGTGGAGCGCCGGCCTCTGAACCCCCGCTCCCCCAGGCACGTTTGAGTACCCGTACTCATCCCCGGACGCTCGCCCTGGTTCACCGTGGAGATCACCGACCCGGATCGAACCGAAGGAACCCGCGATGCCGTCTCTCTCCCGCCCGCGCCGACTCCCGCTGCCGCGCCGTCTGTTCGCGCTCGCGACGGACAACTGGCTCGCCCGGGGCTATCTGGCCGTCGTCGCCGCCTCCACCCTGGTCATGTTCCTCGTCCCGGAGAGCAGCTTCGCCGCCGGCCCCATGACGCTCACCGCCCCTCTCTCCTTCCTGGTGGTGCTCCTCCCCTTCGGTCCCGGCGCCGAGGCCGACGGGGTGATCGAGGGTGCGGCCGTCGGCTTCTGGGCCGCATGGCTCCTGCTGTGCGCCCTGGTGAACGCCGCCGCGCTCGGCGCCCTCGTCGCGAGATCCGCGACCGCCGCACCGTCCGGCGCGCGGGAACCCCTGCCCCGCACCACGGACCACCGCTCGCCGAACACGACGGACCCGGCTCCGGCGTCGCCCTCCGGACGCCCCCGCCCGAGCGGGACCCGGGCCCTGCTGGCGCCCGCGGTGGACAACTGGCTCGCGCGGGGCTATCTCGCCGTCGTCGCCGCCGCGCTGGGGTTCTTCCTGTGCGCCGCCTACGTGCTGCCCGACCCGGGGTTCGCCGGAATCTGGCCGCTCATGGCCACAGCGCCGCTGAGCATCCTCGCCTTCCTGCTGGCGACGCCCGCCGAGTACTCCTCGCTCACCTGGCTGAGCCCGGTGACCTTCGCCGCCGGCACGGCCCTGGCCGGGCTGTTCAACGCCGTGCTGCTCGGCCGGCTCGCCCACCGGCTGCGGACACGGGCCCCGCGCTCGGCCGTCTGAGACCGCCGCCGGTCCGGGCGACGCCCAGCAACCCCCATTGGCGCCCGTACGTGGTAACTCCCCGCGTATCTGCGCCGTTCGCTCCTTCCCTCCCCCATCGTCGACCCGTGAAGAACGCCCACCTCATCGCCCCCTCCTGGCCTCCGCCCTGCTGCCGCCCCTCCCGCCGGCCCACGCCGCCCACGCCGCGTCCCGCTCCCCCGACGACGGGTGCACGGCGCGGGGCTGGGCGCCGACCGCCACCCTGATCGACGCCCGCGACCCCCACCGCCCCTACGTCGGCAACGGATACCTCGCCACCCGGGTCCCGCCCGGCGGCAGCGGATACGCGGCCACCGGCGAGAAGACCGGCTGGCCGCTGTCCACCCCGCGCTACGACGGCGCCTTCGTCTCCGGGCTCTACGCCCGCGGCCCCCAGAACACCGGCGGCCGTGACGCGCTCGCCGCCCTGCCCCACTGGACCGGGCTCGACGTGACGGCCGGCGGCGACACCTACGGCCCCGGCAGCCGGGTCGACCGGTACCGGCAGACGCTCTCGCTGCGCTGCGGCCTCCTGCGTACCGGCGTCACCTGGACCGCCTCCGACGGCCGCCGGACCTACCTCGCGTACGACGTCCTCGCCTCCCGCGACGACCCGCACACGGCGGCCGTACGACTGCGCGTCACCCCGCACTGGGACGGCCGGCTGACCCTCACCGACCGCATCGACGGCAGGGGCGCCCGCCGTGTCGCACCGACCGCGGCGGGGCCCGTCGACGCCCGCACGATCGGCGTGGCCTTCCGCACCGACGGCAGCGGGACGGAGGGCGCGGTCGCGTCCACGCTCGAGGCGCCGGGCGGACGACGCAGCCGACACACGGGTCCGACGGACTCGGTGCACGCGATCGACGCGGCCGCGATCGGCGAGCCGGGCTGCAGCGTGTACACCTTCCTGCGGCGCGCCTACCAGCCCTTCGCGCGGGGGCCGTTCGCGCTGTTCTCGGAGTCGCGCGGCGAGAAGGCGGGCGCCCGCCGACCCCCTCGCGGGCTCGCCCGCCCAGGACTTCCTCACCGGCAAGGGCGGCTTCCTGCAGGTCTTCACCCACGGCCTGACGGGGCTGCGGCTGCGCCCCGACGCCCTGCACCTCGGCCCGACGCTCCCACCCCAGCTCACGGACGGCGTGCGGCTGTCGGGGCTGCGGTGGCGCGGACGGGCGTACGACGTCGAGATCGGGCCGCGGACCACGACGGTCCGGCTGCGCTCGGGCGCGCCGATCCTCCTGGACACCCCCGAGGGCCGCTACACGCTCTCCGGCACGGTCACCCTCAAGAGCCGCCGTCCCGGCCTCGCCCCCACCCCCGGCCTGGCCCGCTGCCGGTCGGCGACGGCGACCTCGGCCGAGCCGGGGCTCTACCCGGAGGCGGCCGTGGACGGCAGCCCGGCCACCGTGTGGTCCCCCGCCGCCGAGCACGCCGCCCTCACCGTCGACCTGGGACGCGGGGTGGTCGTCGGCACGGTCCGGCCGGTGTGGCTCAGGCGTCCGGCGTCGGCCCGCGTCGAGGTCTCGGCGGACGGCCGGGCCTGGCGCCGGCCGGACGGCGGCGCTGCCCGGTACGTGCGGGTGAGCGTGCGCGGTGCGACGGCGGCACTGGCCGAACTGAGCGTACAGAGGTGACGCCCGGAAGGGTCCCGGTCCCGCCAACCCGGTTCCATGCGACGTTCGTTGCCCTACGGTGGGCCTATGGCGCTGCATCACCACAGTGACCGTCCGTGGCGGGTGAGGGTGGACGACGGGGAAGGCGCGCCCTGTGGTGCCGGGGTGCTGCTCGACGACCGGCATGTGCTCACCTGCGCGCATGTGGTCCGGTACGCCGGAGGGGCGCCCGAGGGGACCAGGTCCGCGTCCCGTGTGCGGATCAGCAGTGTGGCGTGCCGCCCGGAGTGGACGCGCACGGCACATGTGGTGCCCGGAACGTGGGTGCACGAGCACGGCACGCAGCGCGGCGACGTGGCGCTGCTCGAACTCGACGAGCCGGCCGACTGCGGCACCCGCACCACACTGTGGAAGTCGCCCATCTCGGGCGGCATGGTCCAGGTGTACGGCTTTCCCCACGACGAACCGTTCGGCATGGGGGCGGACGCGCGGCTGGCGGGATCGGGCCACCGGCAGGGCGAGTGGGGCCTGCTGAAGCGGATGCGCGAGGGCGACCCGTGGATCGAGCGGGGCTATTCGGGCGCCGGGGCGATGGCGGTGGGCGGCGAGTTCGACGGCCGCGTCATCGGCATCGTGGTGGCCGACTACGTCAACGGCGAAGCGAAGGCGGCCTGGATGCTGCCGACCGAGACGATCCTGACGTATCTGCCCCGGATCGAGGAGTTCACCGGCGGTGACCGCAATGACGAACTGGGGCCCGAGCACGGCGAGTTGCCGCCGGATGTGCTGGGCGACCCGCTGCGGCTCGCGCTGACGCAGGAGCTCACCCGGCTGCTGCACGGCGGCTGGTCCGGCGCCGTCGTGGTCGGCACCGGCGGCACGACCGCCGTGGGCGACTCCTGGCTGGTCCGTCTGGTGCGCACGGCCGATCCGGCGGCCCGGGCCACCGTCAGCGACGCCGAGCTCACCGGCGCCCCCGGGGACACCGTCCTCGGACTCGGCACCATCGACGCGGCCTACGACGCGCGCGGCAGATCGGTCGCCGACGTCTGCGGCTACCTGGCGCGCCGGTTCGGGCTCCCCGGCGGGGACCCCCACGAGGTGCGCTGGCAACTGCTGCGCCGCGTGCCGCCCGCCTGCCTGGTGGTGGGCGGCGTCGACCGGGCCCAGGACCCGCAGGCCCTCGTACGGGAGCTGCTGGGGCAGTTGGCCGCCCGCGCCCGGTCGCGCGGCGTCCGCCTCGTCCTCGGCTTCGAGGGCGCGCCGCCGGCCGGCCTCGCCTACGACGTGTCCCTCGACCCCGCACCGCTGCGCGGGGACGCCCCCCGGAGCGTGACCGCCGCCGAGGTCCACAAGGTCGTCGGACGGCTCGCGGCGGAGGAGGACGCCGCGTCCGCGCTGCAACAGGAGCGCGGCGCACGGTTCTTCGCCCCGCCCCGGCTGCCGCCCCGCGCCGCACCCCGGCTGCGGGTCCGGCTGGCCGTGGCCCGGGCGACGGAACCGAACCCCGAACTCGCCGCGATCCACGACCGGGCCGAGGACGCCCGCGCCGCGGTGGCCCGGTTCGATCACGACCTGCGCCGGATGATCGCGGCCCACGACGACCTCACCGCCCGACTGGAGCTGCACCGCGTCCGGGCCGCGCGCTACTTCGGCGCCGAGGACCGCCGCCTCGCCGAACGGCACGCCCCGGCCTTCCGCGCGCTGAAGACCGAGCCGATCGACCTCGGGGCCGCCCGCGCGCTCGTCAGGCGCTACATCGACGAGGTCGACCGACGGTTAGAGGAAAGGTGACGTGCGGGGATGAGCCGTCAGATGTGCAACCGCCCCACGTGCGGCCGCGGCATGATCGACGACCAGGGCTTCTGCGAGGTGTGCGACCAGCTGCCGCTGCCGCAGGACGAGGCCGTGCCGGCGGAGCGCGAGCCGAGACCCGAGCCGCCGGCGCGGGGCGGCGCGAGCGTCGGCGTGGCGCACGTACGCCCGGACCCCTGGTACGGCCTCGGTCTGGTCGACTCCGATCAGGCCCCGGAGTTGCCGCCGGCCCCGTCGGGCCCGGTCGCCGAGGAGCACCGCCACTGCCCCAACCCCGCCTGCAGGAAGCCGGTCGGCCGCGGCCACGACGGCGAACCGGGCCGGATCGCCGGGTTCTGCCCGATGTGCCAGACCCGCTACGACTTCGGCCGGCCCGACGGCTTCACCATCGCCGGCCGCTACGACGTCAGACGTGTCCTCGGCTCGGGGGCGTACGGCGCCGCCTACCTCGCCCACGACCGCAACCTCGCGACCGACGTCGTGCTCAAGGCGCTGCACAAGTCGGTCGCCAAGACCGCCCGGCACGAACGGGACGTCCTGGCCGGGCTCCGCCACGACAGCATCGTCCGCATCCTGGGCTACGAGCCCGAAGGGCCGTACCTCGTCCTGGAATACGTGCCGGGCGAGCCGCTCTCGGCCCGCGACGGCGACCGCCTGGAAACCCTCCTCGCGCACGGCGTCCGCGTCCTCCAGGCGCTCGACTACCTGCACGCCCGGAGCCTGTTGCACTGCGACGTCAAGCCGCTGAACATCATCCGCTTCCGGGAGGAGAGCGCGGCGGGCGCGCTGGACCGGGTGCGGCTCATCGACTTCGGCGCGGTGCGCAGCCACACGAAGGACACCGGGCCGGTCGTGGCGTACACGGAGGCGTACGCGCCGCTGAAGACGGATCCGGAGCATGTGCGTCCCACCCCCGGCTTCGACCTCTACGGGCTGGGCATGACCCTGCGCGAGGTGTGCCGGGCCCGCTGGACGGACCGCTCCGCACCGGGCGTCGACTCACTCCACCTGCTGCTGGACCGTGCCACGGACCCCGAGCGGCCGTGGCGGCGGTTCGTGTCGGCGCGGCAGTTCGCGGAGCAGCTCAGCGGCGTCATCCGGCAGGTCGTGGCGGCTCCGCCGACGCGTCGTCAGGTGGCGCGCCCCTCCGCCCTGTTCGGTTCGATGCCCGAGCCGCTGCACGGTGGGGTGGGCGCGGCCCGGCCCCTCGCGCACTGGGTGGCGGCCCAGCCGCACGAGACCGGGCTGCTGACGATGATGCCCGAACCGTTCTCCTCGCCCGAGCCCGGCGACATCGCGGCCGTCCTTCCGGCTCCCCTGTCCGATCCCGACGACCCGGGCGTCACGGGCTCGGCCGGCGGAGCGCTGGCCGAGAGCCGTCTCGCCCTGCGCAGAAGGGACGCCGCGGCGGCGGCGGGCCAGCTCGCGGCGGCGGGCCTGCCCGACTGGCACTGGCTGCCCGCCTGGTACTGCGGTCTGATCGCACTGGCCGCCGCACGACCGAAGCGGGCCGCCGTCGTGTTCGGCCAGGTGCGCAGGGCGCTTCCCGGCGAGCTGATACCGCCCCTCGCCCTCGGCCTGTGCGCGGAGCTGCGAGGGGACCGCGCGGTGGCGCGTTCGCACTACGGCATGGCCTTCGACACCACCCCGGCGCTCGGTGCGGCCGGCTTCGGCCTGGCCCGCGTCCTGCTGCGGGCCGGCGAGCGCGCCAAGGCGGTGGCCGTCGCCGAGCAGTTGGCCGAGGAGTTCCGCTACGAGCGCGAGGCGCGCGTGGCGGCCGTACGACTGCGCGTCATGGTCCTCTCCGAGCCGGGCCACCCCGCACCGACCGAGGACGACGTGGCCCTGGCCCGGGCGGCCCTGCCCGGCCTCGACGTGGACGAGGCGGCAGCCGCAGCGCTGCGTGCCGAGATCCAGTACGCGGAGTTCCTGCGCACCCGGGACCGGCTGAAGCTGTCCGACGCGATCCGCGCCCTCGGCCCGCACGCGCCGACCGAGCGCGAGTACGTGGCGCTGGTGGACCTCGCCAACCGGCTGCGGCCGGCGCTGAGATGGGGCTGGACGGGAAAGCGTGGCAGAACGGGTCATTCCCGTTTCGGAGCAACGCCCGGCAGGCTAAGCTCCTGACACGTTCCGTCGATGACGTGAACACGCTCCGTAGGGGAACACGCAGCGACACGATCGGGTGGTGCCGGTGGGGGACAGGTCGCCATTAGGGCTCAGCTTTGCCCTGGAAGTGGACGCACCCTCGGATCTGCCCTACGACGAGAGACGCGCGGACGCGCTGATCACCGTCACGGCGCAGTCCGCCACGGGCTCCGCCGCGCAGACTCCGAGTGCCGAGATCCTCATCATGGACCGCTCGTTGTCCATGACCGGCCACAAGCTGGACGAGGCGAAACGGGCGATGTGCGCGGCCATCGACACCCTGCGGGACGGCACCCTGTTGGGAATCGTCGCGGGCAACCACAACGCCGAGGTGATCTTTCCGGCGACGGGCGGCCTGGCCCGCGTCGACGCCCTCACCCGGGCGGACGCGAAGCTCCGTGTCGTCGGCCAGCTCCCGGAGGGCGGCACCGCGATCGGCCAGTGGCTGGCGCGCGCCCGCCGCCTCTTCGACTCGGTGGAGTCCCACGGCACGGTGCGCCACGCCGTGCTCTACACGGACGGCAAGGACGAGCACGAGACGCCCGAACAACTCGGCGAGATCCTCGCGACGTGCGCCGACCACTTCGTCTGCGACGCGCGGGGGCTGGGCGACGACTGGCACTACGCCGAGGTCCTCCGCGTCACCGAGGCCCTGCACGGCACCGCCGAGGCCGTGGTCACCATCTCCGACCTCACCGAGGACTTCACCCGCCTGATGCGCGAGGCCCAGCGGATCGTCGTACCCCGGGTGTACCTGGGCCTGCGCCTCAACCACCGTTTCCAGCTCGCCTTCGTACGGCAGACCCGGCCCGTCGAAGCCGAACTGACGGGGCGTCAACAACGGGAGGCCGAGACGCACATCCCTCTGGGCTCCTGGCCTCCGGAGAGCCGGCAGTACCAGATCTCCCTCCGCGTCGACCCCAACAGCCTGCCCGTCGACGAGATCCTGCGCGCCGCCCGCGTCACGCTGCACGCCGAGTTCCCCGACGGGACCCGGCGGCCCTGCTCCGAGACCGCGGCCGTGGTCGTGCGCCGCCGTTCGACGCCCGGCTTCGGCATCGCCCGCTCCCCCGACCTCACCCGCGTCGAGAACGAACGCGAACTCGGGATGGCCATGCGCGCCTGCGCCGACGCCCATCTGCGGGGGGACTTCGACCGCGCGGACCACGAACTGCGCCTCGCGATCGGCCTCGCGGAATCCCTGCGGGACACCACGCGCCTGCGGTTGCTGCGCGCGGTGGCGTCCGACGGCCCCGACGGCCGGCTGCGGGTGCGACCGGACGTCGCCCGGGGCCGGATCCTCGGCATCGGCGTCGACTCGACCAAGACCGCGAGACGACCGGCCGACCCGCACGATCTCCCGCCCCGGGACGCCGGGGCGCCGCACGTGTGCCCACGGTGCGCCACGACGTCGACGTCGCCCACGGCCAAGTTCTGTGAGGAGTGCGGGCATCGGTTCGGGGACACGGATGTGGCCGATGAGCCGATGGACGCGCTGTGACCGGGGCACGGCCGCGCGTCTCCCATCCGATCGTGGTGCTGCGCCGGCTCAGGGCGGGCGTGCTGTGCGTGGTCGCGGTGACGACGTTGCTGTCTCTGGTGGTGGCGAACCAGGCCGGAAAGCAGCTCGACGCCGCTCAGCGCACGGGGGCGGCCATCGAGCACATCGAGGACGCGCAGCGCGAGGCCGGGAGGGCGAAGCAGGCGCTCTACGACGTCGCCGGGATCGAGGAACCCGGGAGGTCCACGGGTTCCGCCGGTTCCGGGACACCGCAGGCCACCGAGGCCACCGACGCGATCGCCCTGACCGGCACCGGCGCCGACTTCGCCAACGCCACCGCCCGCATGAGCTCCCTCCTCACCTCGGCCGCGGAGGGCAACGGAGCCGGGCAGGAGGGGCTGAACCACATCCAGTTCGTCCAGGGCCAGTTGGCCACGACCGTGCAGATGGCGAACACGGCGGTGCTCGACGGGGCGCCGGCCCTGAAGAAGGTCGCCGCCGCACTGGACGACGAGCAGCAGAAGGACAGCGAGGACGAAATCGTCCGCTTCACCGGCGGCCTCGGGCATTCGCTGGAGGACCTCAAGAAGATCGAGGAGGATGCCCAGGCTGCCCAGCTCGGGTCGGACTGGCGCGATCCCGACCTCCTGTGGCCCCTGTTCATGGGCCCTCTGGCGGTCATGCTGCTGCTGGTCTGCGCCACCGGCCGCATCGTCGCCCGGGACTTCCGCCGGTACCCCAGCCCGGCGCTCGTCCTGGCCTTGGCGGCCACCGCGTCGATCGGGGTCTCGATGTACAGGACCACCACGTCGACCGGAGTCACCGGGCACCAGAGCACCCCCCTCACCATGGCGATCGCGCTGCCCGTGCTCGCCGCCGCCGGTGCGCTCGCGTATCTGGCCTACCGTCCCCGCCTCGCCGAATACAGGTTCCCTCGCTCATGAGACGACTTCCGGCCCCCCTCCTTCGCTGCGCCCTGGTCCTCGGGCTGCTCCTGGCGCCGGTCGCGTGCGCCGGTCCGGGGAAGGAGACGGTGACGATCATGGTTCCCTGGTCCGACGACGAGTTCAAGGCGTTCTACGCGATCGTCGAGGCCTTCGAGGACGAGTACCCCGACATCGACGTCAGACCACAGGTCACCCGCGCCCTGACCCAGCAGCTCGACGCCGCGGTGGCCGCGGACGCCAAGCCCGACCTGGCGGTGCTGCCCAGCGTGGGAGCGATCGCCAAGTACCGGGAGGAAGGGGCGCTCCAGAAGCTCGACGTCGATACGAGCGCGTACGTGCAGCCGTTCCGCGGGCTCGGCATGCATGGCAAGGGGAACGTCTACGCCGTCCCCGTCAAGGCCGACGTCAAGAGCCTCATCTGGTACGACACCAAAGGCCCCGTCAAGAATCCGCCGGCGGACTGGGCCGATCTCCGCTCCCGCCACTACAAGTGGTGTCTGGGGCTGGAGTCCGGCCCGACCTCCGGCTGGCCGGGCGCCGACTGGATAGCGGACATCCTGCTCTCCGAGAAGGGCGCCGCCGCGTACACCGACTGGGCCACGGGGAACGTGGGGCAAAAATCGGGGGCCGTGGGCACGGAGTGGGAGAAGGGACCCGTCCACGACGCGTGGAACGCGTGGGGGGACCTCGTCGGGGGCGTTCTCAAGCCCGCGACCACGGTCGACTACAAGGGCGCCGCCGAGGAGATGCCCGCGGGCTGTTCCCTGGGGCACGGCGCCCTGTCCGCGATGTCCTTCAGGGCGAACGAGGTGAAGAAGGGCAGGTACAGGCACGTCCCGCCCTCTGGTAAACCCCTGCAGGTCTCGGCGGACTTCGTCGGACAGTTCACCGGGAACAAGAGCGCCGGCACGTTCATCGAGTACCTGGCGAAGACGTCCACCCAGCAGGCCTGGGTGGACGGACCCGGCTTCGCGCTCTCCGCCAACAGCGGGGTGAAGAAGTACGCCAACGCGACTCAGGGCGAGATCGCCGGGATGCTCCACTCGTCGTACACGCTCTGCTTCAGCGCCGCCGACGCGATGGACCCCGACGTGTCCGCCGCCTACTACCGAGCGGTCCTGGAGTACGCGAACGGCGAAGCGGCCGGGCCGCTGCTGAAGGCACTCGACAAGATCCAGAACAAACTCGGCTACACCGACCCCAAGTCGTTGCCCACTCCGCTCTGCAGCACCCCCTGAACCACCCCCGAGCCGTCCCGGACCCCTTCAGGAGCCCGCAAATGCCGGACGCCGTCCAGTTCACCCTCGACGACGGCACCGTCGTCCTCGTGGCCCCACCCGCCCGCACCGGCACCGGAGCCGTGGGCCTGGGCACCCGTCTCGAAAGCGCGGGAACGACCCTCCGCGCGGCGCTGACGCCGATCACCTCCGCCGCCTCCGAGGTGATCGGCCAGTTCCGCAGCGCCGCCGAACGGCCCGACGAGGTGGAGGTCACCTTCGGCGTCGTCCTGGACGCCAAACTCGGCGCCGTCCTCTCGAGCGCCGGCGCCAGCACCCACCTCGAGGTCACCCTCCGCTGGAGCGGCACGGCCCCGCCCCCGCCGGACTCCGGCCCTAGTTGAGCTGTTCCGTCTTGCTGGCGACCAGCAGGCCGGCCTCGAAGCCCTCGATGCGGGCCGAGTGGGCGGCCGCCGAGACGGGCACCGTCACATCGGCCTGTCCATCGGTGAGATCGACCGAGGCGCACGGCCGCTGGTCGACGTAGACGTCCACGCGGTCGACGTTCTTCGTCTTCACCTTGAGCTTCAGGGAGCCGTTGACCGAAGTGGCGTCCATGACGGACACCGCGTGCGGCGGGCGGGCCTTGAGGAGCCGGCCTGCCCGGTCGAAGAGGTCGGCGTTGTCCTCGAGGAGATCCCGGCGGGTCATGCGATGCGACTCGTCGGGGATGACGCCCAGGTCCTCCACGGGGGTGCCGGACAGGGCGCCGACCCGGAGGGTGCGACGGATGGCCACGCGCATGCCGGCGCCCTTCGGCAGGGGCGCGTACGGGGTGCCCGGGTCGCCCTGGAGGAGCTGGGAGAGAAGCGTGTGGGTCCACACGTTGGCCCCGCCGGCGCCGGTGTTCTCGTCGGTGCCGAGCACCGGGCCGATCCCGTGGTCCTGGAACCCGGCGGCGAAAATGTCCGTTGCCGAGTAGCAGCGGGCGTTGGTGATGAGCACCACGGGCCCGAAGTACTGCTGCCCGATGGCGTTGGCGCCGTCCTCGGGGGTCAGCGGGAAGGCGCTGGAGAAGGTGGCGCCGATCTCGATGGCCTGCTCCATCGAGGGGACCCAGGCGCCCAGGTCGATGCCCGACGCGGCACCCCGGTGCTTCCGGCAGATACGCAGGTTGAGCGGGGTGTTGACGAACTGCATCGGCTCGGGGGCGATACGGCGGGGCGTGAGGACCTGCAGGGCGAACTCGGCGGCGTGGATGTGACCGCCGCCGTTGTCCCGGACGTCCACGATGAGCCCGTCCGACGGCAGGAGCCCGAGGAGGCGGACGAACTCCTGGACGAAGGCCGCCGGGTCGTCCACGCTGAACGTGAAGATGCGGATGTGGCCGAACCGCCCGGACGACGTCTCCACCTGCTGGGCCTTGAACACCTTCGGCATCGTCGTGGCGATCTCGCCCCGGCGCAGCCCGGGCGCCGGTTCGTCGGCCCGGACGGCTTGTTCCTGGGCGACGACCCGGGGGGCGAACAGCAGCACCTTGGCCCGGCTCGCCTCGTCCGCGTCGAGGTCCAGCCCCTGGGTGAGGGCCGCGGTGCCGATGGCGTCCGCGTCCACCATGGGCGGCAGGTTCTCCACGATCCGCCAGTTCTCGCGCAGCTCGCGCCGCGTGCCGCCGTCATCGATGTAGCTCACGGTCACCCACTCCTCGAAGGGAGGCAGGTGGATGCGCAGCGGCCGTACGGTCAGCGACTGGACGCCCCGGCTGTGCCGGGCAGGGGCGTTGCTGCCGGCGAACCGGGCCGCGTTCAGGTCGACGGCCGACGAGATGGGGATGCCGCTCCAGTGGGTGATCTCGACACCGGGCCGGAAGCCGGGTGCCGTAAAGCCCTCGGCCACGTGAGTGACCAGGAAGTGGGCGCCCTGCTCGTCCGTGTACTGCTCGACGAGGAACGGCAGGAAGGCGATCCTGCCCGCGAAAGGGTCGGGGAGCAGGTAGTTCGTGTGGAGGTCTCTGACCGAGTGGAAGATCTCCGAGACCTCGGCGTGGAAGAGCCACTCGGCAGGCATGGTCTGCCGGGTCTGCCGCTCCAGACGCCGGCGCAGCACCCGCAGGCGCTGGACCGGGTTCACGGCGTGCATCGCGGTCTTGAGGGGCAGGTGGACGTAGTTCTGCTCCAGCAGTACGAGTGCCTGGTCGACGATGAGGCGGCGTTCGTCCAGGGTCAGCGTGCCCGCGTTCGTGAGGAAGCTGCTCAGCGGGGTGGAGGTGGCCAGGTGGGCGCGGACCGGTTCCGCGGCCTGCTGGATGAACATGGGTGTCGCGTCGTCGGCCAGGTCCGTCATGGTGTTCCTCGCGGTCGGAGCCAGGGGCTCCCAACGTCGGGCCGCCGACGACGCGGGTCACGGTCGTACACGACGTCTTCACCTGTTCGGACGCCGAAAGTGCCTCGGACGGGGGAGCCCCAGGCCGCTGACCAGCCGTCAGCGGCCTGGGGGCCTCAACCGTCAGGACTCGGGTGACGGTTGGGAACGGATCACGCCGGTACCAGCTGCCACTGCTGGTTGGCGCCTCCGCCTGCCGTGTACTGCACGATCTTCGCGCCGTCGGTGGCGTCCCAGTTGTAGTCGTCGGCCGCCAGCCCGCTGTCGTGGCTGACGATGGCGAAGTACCCCTCGGCGTTGGGCCGCAGGTACCACTGCTGGTTGGTGCCGCCGCTGGACGCCCACTGCTGGAGCTGGAGCCCGACGGTCGAGGAGTAGCCGTCGACGTCGAGTGCCTTGCCGCTGCTGACGTAGTTCAGCGTGTACGCGCCCCCGGGGGCGGTGTTGATGGTCCAGGCGGCGCCGTCCGACTTCTGGACGACCTTCGCACCGTTCTGGGTCACGTCACCGGTGACGGCGAGCGCCTTGCCGCTGTTGCGGTTGATGATGCGGTAGTTCGTGCCCGCCACCGGTTGGCCGGCGATCTCGAAGCGGTCGACGATGGCCCAGTCGTGCGTCGCCGCGGCCCGCTGGGTGCCGGTGACGCGCACGCGGATGGTGTGCCTGCCGGAGGAGAGCCGGGGGCTGGTCCACACCGGGACGTCGCCGGCGCGCGCCGTCGAGTACAGGTCGACCAGCGCCTCGGCCCCGCCGTCCACGGAGACGCCCACCATGCCGTGGCTCGGCGCGGTCACGGCGTGCAGCGTGATGCCGGTACCGACGAAGTCGAGCGTCGCGGTGTCGCCCGTGGTGTCACTGTAGGAGTTCGTCCCGGCGTACGGGCCGCTCTCACCGCTCGCGTGACCCCAACTGCCGCTGTAGGTCACCGCGGTGGCGGCGTCGTCCACGTCGGTCGCCGCGTTGCCCAGGTTGAGGTACTCGACCGAGTCGGTGAACGTGGTGCTGCCCGACTTCATGGTCGACAGCACCAGGTACACGCGGGAGCCGCCGGCCGGCGCCGTGAACGAGACCGGCCGGGTGACCCGGGAGCCGAGCGGGATGGTGAGGGACTCGTTTCCGGACGCGATGACCGTGCCGTCGGGCCGGTCGAGCCGTACCGTCCAGTTGAAACCGACGGAGGTACCGCTGAGGTCGTCGTTGAAGACGGTGATGTTCCGGTTGACGGTGCTGTTGTGGGAGTAGGTGTCCACCTTGTCCGGGAGCGGGAAGGTGCCGTTCTGGTCCGACTGGCCGGAGGCCGACCAGTAGGGCAGGTCGACGGCGGCGATAGGGTTGAACGCGGCCTGGATCCGCTGGATCTGCGGGTTGCTCCACGGGGCGGACAGGTTGTCCTCACCGTAGACGGGGTGACCGCCCTCTTCGGGGACGAAGTCGGTGCTCTTCACACCGGGCACGAGGCTCGCCCAGCCGGACAGCAGGGTGTAGGGGCGCAGGTCGCTGGCGTCCTTGGCGCGCTTGGCGACCGTCGTGGTGGCGAACCACTCGAAGCCCTGCTTGGTGTTGGACTTGTCCCAGACGTACTCACCCTCGCCGTCGGGCCGGCCGGCCAGGTCGGCGCGCGCCTCGCCGTACTTGCCGATGCCGTCGATGTAGTGCGAGAAGACGGCGAAGTTGCCGTTCAGCATGTTGGGGTACGGGTTGGTGTTCCAGGCGGTGTCGACGCTGATCGGCCGGGTGCCGTCGTTGCCGTTCATCGCCGCGTACAGGTCCTTCTCGAACGACTCGGAGTCGAAGCGGCTGATGTCGTTCTCGTTGCTCTGGCTCCAGCGGATGATCGCGGGGTGGTTGCGGTCGCGCAGGGTCAGCGCCTTGGCGTGGTCGACCATGTTGTCGTGCCCGACGACGAAGTCCTGGCAGCTGCACGTGCCGCGGATGGCGGTCTCGTCGATGACCATCAGGCCCATCTCGTCGGCCACGTCGAGCATGTACGGGCTGCCCGGCTCCTGGTGGATGCGGACCACGTTGTAGTTGAGCCGCTGGTAGTTGTCGACCGCCTGCGGCCAGCCGCCGTTGCCGCTGGACGGCGGGAGGAAGCCGGGCAGCGTGTCATAGGCGTCGCCCTTGCCGCCGTTGTCGATCCGGTCGTAGTCCGCGCCCTGCAGGCTGTCACCGCGCAGGTTCACGCGTACGCCGTTGAGGTAGTAGTACTCGCCGTTCTGGGTGGTCTCCCGGAACCCGAACCGGTAGGCGGCGTCGCTGGTGCGGCCGTCGTCGGTGGAGGCGTGCACCGACAGCTTGTGCAACTGGGCCCGGTACCCGGCACGGTAGGGCACGTTCGGCCACCAGTACGAGGCGGAGCCGAGGTTCCACGCCACGGGTCCGACCGTCACCTTGGCGGTCGAGTGGGCGGCCACGGTGACCGTACGGCTGGGCAGCGACGGGTAGGTGAACGACGCACCGCTGTCCGAGGCGAGCGCGCCGGTCAGCGTCACCGACCGCGAGCTGCCGGAGGTGTTCGTCACGGACACGTCGTAGGTGAGGGTCTGGTTGGCGACGGAGGTGCGGACGAAGGTGTCGCTGACGTACACCGCCGGGTACACGCGCATGAACGCCGAGCGGTAGATGCCCTGGGGGATCGCCTCGGACCAGTTGGCGGCGTCGGGAACCAGGGTCTGCTCTCCACTCGCGTTCTTCAGGGCGTAGCGGCCCTTGACGTTCACGCTGATCGTGTGGGTGGTGCCGGGGGCGGCGAAGGCGGATATGTCGAAGTTCGACGGCGTGAAGGAGGTGGTCTGGGTGCCGACCACCCGCCCGTCCACCGACAGCGTGGCCTCGTGGTTCACCGCGCCGAACTCGATCCACACCGACTGCGGCTGACCCGTGTTCGGCACGGTCACGGTGCGCGAGTACGTCGCCTCGTTGACGTCGGTGAAGCCCTGCTTGTACCAGCCGCCGCCGGGCACGTTGATCGACGTCGCGGCGCGGCCCTTCGGCGTGAAGCCCCACGTTCCGGCCAGGTCGACCGACCTGATGGCGGCGTTGCCCGCGGTGAACCCGTTGATGTCCGACACCGCCGTGGCGGACGCCTCCACCGGCGCGGCGGTCGCCGGCGGCGGCGCCGCCAGGACCGCGGCGAACAGCGCCGAGACGGCCACGGACAACTGCGCGAAGCGTCTGCGGTGTGGCGGACTGTGCTGGTGCATGAATACCTCTCGGTGTGCGGATCCGTAACGATGTGAGCGCTCACATCCACCGGCCCCGGAATGCTCTGGTGATCACTGCCGGGTGGCGCATGCGATCGACTGACTGCTGGCTGTCGCTCGAGCCCGTCTCGGTGGGGTCGTCGAGCAGCGCTCGTGCTCGAGGACCGGTGACGGCGGCTCCCGGTACGCCGGCCCGGCACGGAGCTACGGCGTGTCCGCCCGGGCAACAGGAACCCGAGGCCCGACTCGCGGGGGGCGGTCGCCGAGGACACGGCGCTGCGGTTCGTGATCGGAGTGGGGGTCCGTGCCGACCGCGGGTACGAGCGTGGCCGCCGCCGTCACGACGAGAGGTGACTCGCCGTCAGCACGCAGGCGGCTGCCGCGCCGACGACAGCGCATGACCGGCACCGCGGGTCCTTCGAGGACCTGATGGCCGCCGTGGCCTGTACCGGTCATCGCGGCCGGCGCCCTCGACCGCTGAGGCCGTGTCGATCACTGAAGGACATGCGAGCCCCCGTCTTGAGCGTCAAGGAGATGTCCGGCCCGTAACGACCGTCTGGAACATCGGACGTATGTATAGGGTTCCACGGAAGCGTTGTCCATACTTCACACAGAAGAGACGCTCGAGAAGCGCTACTACCTGTGGTTACAGTGAACTTGAACCTGACCAGTGACGACGCCGTCACTCCGCGTCTTCCCTAGCCATGGGATGTATTGCTAGGCTGCCGCCGCCTGAGCACTGAGCACTGAGCAGGAAGTTGCGAAGCACGTCTACTGAGCGGCAAGGAGAAGTCACGGTGCCGGTCGCCCGGCGGGTGCCGGAGATACCCGTGTCTCGCAGCAGAGCTGTACGGGCAAGGACGACCGACCATTCCGACGTCAGCGCGGCTGAGCCCTGTCTCGGGCCACACGTCCCGGCGGACGAGCAGCCGCACTCAGCGAAGGGGACGTTCAGATGACGGCCATGCGTACGGCACGCGGGGTCCCGCGGTGGGGACGCGGGAGGCGAACGCTGTTACTCACCGCGGTGACCGCCCTGATGGCAGCGCTCCTGACCGGGTTGGGCGCCGCCGGTACGGCGCAGGCGGCCACCGTTGATCCGAACGCGTGGTACGTGCTGGTCAACCGTGGCAGCGGCAAGGCGCTCGACGTGTACGGCTCGGACACCGGCGATCGCGCACGCGTCACGCAGTGGACCCGCCAGGACAGCGCCAACCAGCGGTTCCAGTTCGTCGACTCGGGCGGCGGCTACTACCGGCTGAAGGCGCAGCACTCCGGCAAGGTGCTGGACGTCTACGGCTACTCCACCGCCGACGGGGCGGACCTCGTGCAGTGGAGTGACCTCAACGGCGCCAACCAGCAGTTCCGGCTGGCCGACTCGCCGGACGGCTACGTCCGGCTGATCAACCGCAACAGCGGCAAGGCCGTCGAGGTGCAGGGCGGCTCCACCGCGGACGGCGCCAAGGTCGTGCAGTACGCCGACTGGGGCGGGAACAACCAGCAATGGCAACTCGTCCCCGTCGGGGGCGTCGCGTCCCTGCCGTCGACGTTCCGGTGGAGCTCCAGCGGCGTGCTGGCCGGGCCGAAGCCGAACGCGAGGCACAACACCGTGGCGATCAAGGACTTCTCGGTCGTCAACCACAACAACCAGTGGTTGGTCTACGCCTCGGCCGTGGGCCCGGACTTCGGCTACGGGCTGGAGTTCTTCAAGTTCTCCGACTGGTCGCAGGCCGCGTCCGCCCCGCAGACGTACCTGGACGAGGTGTCCCCGATGGGACCGGGCTACCGGGCCGCACCGCAGGTGTTCTACTTCGCGCCGCAGAATTTGTGGTACATGGTCTACCAGACCGGCCCGCCGACGTACTCGACGAGCACCGACCCCAGCAATCCGGCGTCGTGGTCGGCGCCGCGGACCTTCATGGCCACCGAGCCGCCGATCGTGCAGCAGTACGGCCACGGGTGGCTCGACTTCTGGGTCATCTGCGACTCGGCCAACTGCTACCTGTTCTCCGAGAACGACAACGGGCAGCTCTTCCGGTCCCGGACCAGTCTGGCGAACTTCCCCAACGGCTTCGGCGACACCGTCGTCGCACTGTCGGACTCCAACCCGGCCAACCTGTTCGAGGCGTCCAACGTGTACAAGGTCGCCGGCACCGACCAGTACCTGCTGATCGTCGAGGCCATCGGGGCCCACCGCTACTTCCGGGCCTGGACCTCCACCAGCCTCACCGGAACCTGGACCCCGCTGGCCTCCAGCGAGTCCCAGCCGTTCGCCGGCCTCGCCAACACCTCCTTCACCGGCACACCCTGGACGAAGGACATCAGCCACGGAGAGATGGTCCGCGCCGGCAACGACCAGACCCTGACCATCGACCCCTGTCACATGCGGTACGTCTACCAGGGCGTGGACCCCGACTCCACCGACACGGACTACAACTCGATCCCATGGCGGATGGGCCTGCTCACCCAGACCAACTCGACCTGCTGAAGGACGCCCACCCGGCATCGATGATCCGCGCGGCCGACCTCGGGCAGAAGGCCACGGAGCCGCCCTTCCGCCCGAGGTCCCCCTGCTCCGTGTACCGGGACGCAAGGACACGCGAGGACTCCGGCGCGGCGCCGAGGCAGGTCATGAGGGCGTCGCCGAGGGCGGGGTCGTCGACGGGTGGCGAACTGGTCACCGGCGACGTCGTCGGCTTCCTCCTCGCCTCCGACGATGGGTTCGGTGGTCTTCAGCCGACCGGCCCTCGGACAGCCCAGGAACGCGGCGTCCCGGACGGGGACGGCCGGGTCAGCGGGAAGGAAGCGGTCATGGAGCCGGTCGAGATCGAGGCGAAGACCCTGATCCAGAAGTCGAAAGCCCCGTCGAACGACTACGTCATCAGCCCCTGCACCGGCTGCGTGCTGGGCTGCTCCTACTGCTTCGCCGGCTTCGCCGGGCGGCAGTTCGGTCGGGCGGTGACGGAGTGGGGCGACTACCTGTACGTGAAGAAGAACGCGGTCGCGCTCGCGCGCAAGGAGCTGGCGAAGATGCCGGAGGACAAGCGGCGGGGCACGATGCTGCTCAGTTCGGTCACCGACCCCTACAAGGGCCACGAGACGAAGTACCGGCTCACCCGCGGCAGGGGCTTCCGTTGCCCGCGTCCGGCGGGTTGGCCGGAGGCGGCGCGGGTCTCATCGGCCAGTACCCCCTACGCCCGCCGGCGCCCCTACGCCCGTCAGTGCCGAAGAAGACAGCCGGACGCGTCGGTGAAACGTCTCGCTCCTAAGCGACCGTGAGCACGATCTTGCCCTGGATGTGCCCTCGGGCGGCGCGTTCATGCGCGGCTCGGGCATCCGCGAGCGCGAACGTGCTGTCGATCGCGACGCGGACCGTGCCCGCGTCGAGCAGCCGTCCCAGTTCAGCGAGCTGCGCGCCGTTCGACCGGACCTGGGCGCTGGAGACCGTGACGCCCAGCTTCGCGGTCTCTTCTTCGTCGAAGTCCCCGGGGAGCACGGGGAACTGGGAGCCGCCACGCTTGAGCGTACCCAGGAAGCTCCTGCTGTCGGGGCCGCCGACGGTGTCGAGAACGAGGTCGACGTCGTGCACGAGTTCCTCAGGACGGCTCTTGGTGTAGTCGATGAACTCGTCGGCGCCGAGTTCACTCAGGAACGATTCATGCGCGCCCGATGCCACCGCGATGACACGTGCGCCCTTCCATTTCGCCAGCTGTACCGCGAAGTGCCCGACGCCGCCCGCGGCGCCGTTGATGAGCACTGTCGTGCCTGCGTCGAGTGCCGTCGGGCGATGCCGTGCCTCCTGAAAGGGCGAGGGATGATCGTGTCCGACCTCGATCAGGAACTGCCACGCGGTGAGCCCGGCCATGGGCGCCCCGGCGGCGTGCACGTGGTCGATGCCGGCCGGCTTGCGCGCGAGGTCCGACGCGGGCGCGGCCACGTACTCGGCATACGCACTGCCGTCGAAGCCGGGGAAGCGAAGGAGCCCGAAGACTTCATCACCTACGGCGAGGCCGTCCACGTCCGCGGCCACGGCCTCGACGACGCCCGACACGTCCGTCCCCGGAATCACCGGCAGGGTGACCGTCGATTCCGTCTCCCCGGGCATCCTGGTCAGCCCCTCGCGCAGGTACCGGTCCGGAGGATTGACGCCGACCGCATGAACGCGAACGAGCACCTCACCCGGCCCCGGCACGGGAATCGGCACCTCGTCGTAACGCAGGACCTCGGGGCCGCCGTGCTCATGGAGCCGGATGGCCCTCATCGTGTGTGTCGGCATCATTCTCTCCTGCCCGCGCTGCGGGATAGGCTTATCCGGATCAGCGATCCACATAACCGGATCACTGATCCGAATATATGGACCACTGATCCGGATAGTCAAGAGGGACAGATGCGGGCCGACGCCAGGAAGAACCGCGACCACGTGCTCGCAGTAGCGGGCACCGCCATCACCGAGCAAGGTGTCGACGTGTCGATGCGCGACATCGCGCGCAGGGCCGACGTCGGGCTCGCGACGCTGTTGCGTCACTTTCCGACGCGCGAGGCGCTGCTCGAGGCCCTGCTCGCCACGAGCTTCGACGAGCTGACGGAGAGGGCAGGCAGGCTCGGTACGTCGAGCTCACCCGAAGAGGCTCTCGTCTCGTGGCTGCGCGACTGTGTTGCGTGGACGACCGAGTATCGGGGCGTGACCGTGCTGATGGCAGCCGCCATCGAGGACCCCGAGTCCGCACTCCACGCTTCGTGCGTCACACTGCGCGCGGCCGGTGCGCGGCTCCTCGCCCGTGCCCAGGCCGCAGGCGTAGCGCGGACCGACATCGATGGCACCGATCTGTTCGCGCTGGTGGCGACGCTCGCGTGGCTCGGCGATCAACCCTCGCTCGCCCCACGCGCCGATCGCCTCTTCGAAGTTGTCGCGAGCGCGATCCTGACGAATCCAGCGAGCACCGATGCCGGAAAAACGCCGCCCCCCGGCCCGTAGCCGGAATCGCCGCGCACGCGGGCCGGCGAACTCGGCCCGGCCCGAGCCCATGGGCGTCAAGGCGCCCGCCTCCCGCGCAGAAGGGCGGCCATCCGCTCGGCGTCGTGTGCTCGCCATCAGACGGTCGCCCCCGTCCTCCCTGCCCTCGTCCTCCCTGCCCTCGTCCTCCCTGCCCTCGTGTCGGGGTCAGTCGTGGGCGGAGTCGAGGTGCCAGACAACCGCCTTGTCCAGTTTCACGGTGCCGTTCTCGGCGAAGACCTGCACGCCCTGGCTGGCGGGGTCCGGGAAGATCTGGTCGGTGATCACGGCCTCACCGCTGCCGCCGAAGACCTCGACGGACGACCAGTCGACGAGGATCCGCAGCTCGACCTTGCCGTTCTTGGCCTTCAGCGGCGCTGTCCGGACGCCGGGGAAGGTGCTGTTGAAGTCCACGGCGCCGGAGCGGGTGCGGTCGACGTACAGCTCCTGGGTCGTGGTGTCGTACCCGATGACGGTCTCCTCGCCGTTCGCGCCCGTGCGGACCTTGAGGCCGAAGCGGTCGGCGTCCTCGAGGGAGAAAGTCGCTTGGACGTCTAGGGTTCTGCCCTCGGCGGCGGGGCCGATCAGGGGCTGGGAGGTGTTCTTGACGGTGACGCCGGACGCGGACTCCGCGTGCGGCTGCCGGAGGGACTCCAGGCCGTCGACCGGCTTGCTGATCAGGCGGATCCGGCCGTTGACCGTGCGCAGGCCCATCTCCCGGGGGACGCTCTGCGCGCCGCGCCAGGGGGAGGTGGGGACGGCGCCGCTGTAGTCCCAGTTGTTCATCCAGCCGACCATGTACCGCTTGCCGCCCGGGGCGTTCTCCCAGGACACGGCCGCGTAGTAGTCCTTGCCGTAGTCGGCCCAGTCGGCGCGCTGCACGACGGACTTGGCGGCGGTGTCGGCCTCGGTGAACCGGTCGGCCAGGATGTGGCCCCAGCCGGCCTTGTTCCTGTCGACGATCTGGATCTTCGCCTTCTTGCCTGCGTACGGGCGCAGATCGAAGGAGGCCCAGTCCAGGGTCTCGCTGTCGGCGCCGGTGGCACTGCGGACTACCTGGCCGTCGACGATGAGGTTGACGGACGTCTCCTGGGAGACGGCCTGGGCCTTGGTGTCGGAGAGCATGATGTGGTCGACGTTGAGGTGGCCCCAGCCTTCGGTGTTGTCGTCGACGACCCTGAGCCGCGCCTGCTTGCCGGCGAGGTCGCCGACGTCCCAGGAAGCCCAGTCGAGAGCCTCGCTGTCCTTTCCGGTGGCGCTGCGCACCACTTCGCCGTCGACGAGGAGTTCGAGGGCGGTGGGGTTGGCGGAGCCCGCGGGGTGGTTGCCGCCGCCGATGAGGAAGTTGATGTGCTTCTTGTCGAGGGTGAACTCGGGCGAGGTGAGGGTGCCGGTGGTGGAGTCGCCGTTCAGGAAGGTGTTGACCAGACCACTGCCCAGGAATCCGGAGACTTCCTGCTGGTTGGGGAGGGTGCCGTTGGCCGGGGCCGCGCCGAAGGCGTCACCGGTCGTCGTCCAGCCGCCGTAGCTGCCGCCCTCGAAGTCGGCGAGGACCGTCCCGGCAGGCGGCGGGCCCTGTTCCAGGACGGTTCCGGGCTCGTGCGGGTGGCGTCCGCCGCCGACCTTGAAGTTCAGGTAGGAGCTGTCGACCGTGAATTCGGGTGAGGTGAGGGTGCCGGTGGTGCCGTCACCCGAGTGGAAGCTGTTGGCGAGACCCTTGCCGTCGAAGCCGTCGACAGTCCCCTGGCCGTCCACCGCCCCGGCCGCCGGTCCGTCGCCGAAGGCGGCGCCGGTCGTCGTCCACGTACCGAAGTCGGCGTTCTCGAAGTCCTGGACCACCGTCCCGGCGGGCGGGGTGTAGGTGCCCTTGTCGTCGGCGGTGAACGTCTTGCCGTCGAAGTCGCCGACGAAGTACTGGGCGGCCGAACCGCCCGCGATACCGCCGGGATTGATGTTGACGACCAGGACCCACTTGATGTTGTTCTCGTCCCCGTCGACCGCGAGCGGGAACAGGTCCGGGCACTCCCACACCCCGCCCGTCGCACCGGCCGGCCCGAACTCACTGAGCAGTTCCCAGTCCTTGAGATTCTTCGACGAGTAGAACCGCACCTTGTGCTCGGTGGACAGCGACACCGTCATCAGCCAGCTCTTGGTCGGCGCGTACCACTGGACCTTGGGGTCGCGGAACTCCCTGGAGCCGATGTCGAGGACGGGGTTGCCCTGGTACTTGGTCCAGGTGCGGCCGCGGTCGGTGCTGTAGGCGAGCGACTGGGCCTGCTTGCCGCCGTTCTTGTAGGCGCTGGTGTAGATCGCCACCATGGGCGGGTTCTTCTTCGTACCGAAGCCGGTGGTGTTGTCCCGGTCGACGACCGCGCTGCCGGAGAACACCATCTCCTCGTCGTCGTGCGACAAGGCGAGCGGCAGCTCCTGCCAGTGCACGAGGTCCTTGCTCACCGCGTGCCCCCAGGACATGTCGCCCCAGGAGTTCCCGTTCGGGTTGTACTGGTAGAAGAGGTGGTACTCGCCCTTGTAGTACACGAGGCCGTTGGGGTCGTTCATCCAGTTCTTCTCCGGGGTGAAGTGGAACTGGGGCCGGTAGGTCTCGGAGTACGGCGGGGTGTCGGCGGCTACGGCTTGGGGTGCCAGTGGGGCTGCGGACAGTGCGCAGACGGTTGCCACCGCCGCGATCATTCGTATCCGGGCATGCCGGGATACACGTCCAGGGCTCATGGTGTCTCCTGTGTTGCGGCCGTCCACAGCGCGGAGCCTGCGGCTCTGGCGTGGGCCGACCAAAAGTGACGCCCGGGCGGCGCAGTCGTCCACGGCACCGAACCGGGATGTCAACGATGACTTGTGTCATCGATGACATCGCGTGGCCCGATGATGGGCTGAATCTGCCCAAGGCGTCAACGGTTCGGGCGGAACCACCCGCCACGCCCTGCCTGTCCGTCAAACGCCACTGTCACTTCGCCAGTTGGGCCAACTGCTTCCGCCCCGCAGACTGGGACCGGCGACCGAGCAGGTCAGGGCCGCGCCCCGAGCGTCGAACCGGGAGGCTTCCGCGACCTCGTCGAGACTGGGCTCGACCAGTCGGCCACCTCAGGCCCGCAGCGCCGCACGCCCTTCGACGACCGGACCCGCAGGCGCTGTTACCGACTCGACCCGGCCGTCGCTTGGTCAGGTTCTGGCTCTGGTTCTGCTGGTGCTCAGTGGACGGCCGCAGGTGGTGCAGGTGCTGGCCGGCACCTCAGCAGGTCTTGGAGGACCTCCAAGACCTGATAGAGGGTGAGGCCGGCCTCCGGGCTATTGGGCCGAGCCGCCGGAGGATGAGCAAGGCCTGGGCAGCGGTGACGAGGGGGACGACGTGATGATGTCAGCCTCTCCAGATGCGGCCTTCGAAGTGGTCCAGGCCCAGGCCGTGCTTGAGCTCGCGGCAGTCGCGTTCGATGCGCCGGCACATCCTCGCCCACCGGACCAGGTCGGCGACGGGGGTCGTGGCGGGCAGGTTGGTCACCCAGTAGCCGGTGGGCTCGATTGCTTCACCAGTCGCGTTCCTCCAAGGCGAGCCGGAAGGACACGCTGCGGCCGTAGCCGGCATCCGTCACGATCACCCTGCGCGACCCATCCATCGACGGACCCATATATAAAAGATCTTGTATCTTGGTACACTCTAATTGATATACACAGGAGGGCACCCATGAGTCGTACCGTGATCGACCTCGACGACGAGGCCTTGGAAGAAGCGGCCAAGGAACTCGGCACCACCACCAAACGCGAGACCATCAACACCGCCCTGCGGGAAGTCACGGCCCGTTACCGGCGTCTGCGCGCGCTCGAGGAAGCCCGCGAGCTGGTGACCGACGGCGCGCTGGACATGGACCTTCTCCTGAACAAGAGCAAGTACCGGCCCACGAGCACAGCCGACGCCGCCTCCGACACCGGAGCGCATGAGTGACCGTCGCCGATTACCTCATCGACACCTCCGCGCTCGCCCGCGTCCTGCTCCGCCAGAACACGGCCGACTGGGATGACAGGATCGGCGCCGGCCTCGTCGCGATCTGCGACATCACCGAACTCGAGGTCCTCTACGCAGCCCGTTCGGCCGCAGACCGTACGCGTCTGAAGGCGGCACTCGACGCCCACTACGTCTGGTGCCCCATGCCGGACGGCGTCTACCGCCGCAGCCGCGTCGTCCAGGAACAGCTGACCGCCAAGGGTGAGCACCGCAGCGCGGGCCCCGTCGACCTCCTAGTGGCTGCCGCCGCCGAGGAAGCGGGGCTCACACTGCTCCACTGCGACCACGACTTCGACACCATCGCCCGCACCACGGGACAGCCGGTCCGCCAGATCGACCTGAGGCAGTAGAGCCTCCACAGCCGCACAGTCGGCGATGAGGAACGGGGGGCCCGTGGCGACGGCCTGTCGAGAACTCAGCCGAAGCCCGAGCGCCCGAGCCACGGGAATGACTGGCCAACCAGGGAACACGCGATCACGCCGGCCGGAGGAGGAGTCTGGCGCTGTTGGCGAATGCGGGCCTGGAAGACTCCCGTTCGGGTGAACAGGGGCCTCTTCAAGAGCGTCGTCCGGGGCCGAGCCCCATCAGCGTTTCGCCCGCTTTCTGACCCGGTCGATCAGCTTGGCATCGAAATACTCGCCGTTCGCGGTCGGCGTCCACCACGTCGAGGACCGTCCGAGCCATCGAGGCCCGACCAGTCGCGTACTCCTTGCACAGGGTCCAAATGCCCTCACGCGCCGCGATCTGGCAGTCGATCCCGAGTTCCGGTGCGCCGGCCTCGACTTCGGTCCAGTGAGACTCCCCGCCGACACAGGAAATGAGCTCGTCGAGCAGACGGATGTGGACCGCTTCGGACGTCTCCTCGGTCAGGGCCGCCACGATCAGGGAAGTCACGGGTACCGCCACCTCGAAGAGGAGGGACTGCACGTACACGTGCCCCTCCAGGGACGCCTCGGCCAGCCCTCGGGGCGTGTCCGCCTCCAGGAGACGAGCGAAGGTCTCGGGAATGTGGGCTCCCGTCCCACCGCATCCGCAGCGCAGGGAACCCCAGTCCACGCACCCGGCCTGGATCAAGGACGGCCTGACACTCATACCCGCACCCCGGTGCCGTTCGCTCTCTGCCGAGCCACTGGTACCCGCCGCTCACGCGGTCGCGAGGTAGACCGTATCGAGAGGTCATCTGTGGTCCCGGTCAGCGGCGAGGACGGCGTCACAGGCGGTCAGTGGCGATACCCACGCCCTCACAGCGTCCCCGATTTCGCCTTCGGCATCTGGTTCAGGGTGTCGCTCGGCTCGAACCGACCCGTTTGCGCAGGTCAGATCGGTGTGACCACTGCACATGGGGGCGTCGCCGGACTCGCGAGCCGCGGATTCGGTCCATCCGGGCGCAGTTGACGGTCCGACACGCTGAAAAATGAACGTTTCCGCAGGTCAGGGACCTACACAAGTGGGGCGGGTGGGACTCGAACCCACGGCCGACGGATTATGAGTCCGCTGCTCTAACCGGCTGAGCTACCGCCCCATAGCGGCGTGTCGCGTACATGTGTGCGCGCCGTCTGCCGCAGCATAGCCGCTCATACGATCTCCCGCTTCGGCTGGTCGACCTTGCACGCCCACGAGGACTGCACCCCTGGCCTGCACGGTTCCCACCGGCGGGACACCGACATGAAAAAGGACCCCCACGGGGTCCTCGTTCACGATGCTCCCCCGACTGGACTCGAACCAGTAACCTGCCGGTTAACAGCCGGCTGCTCTGCCAATTGAGCTACGGAGGACCGAGCTCCCCCGACTGGACTCGAACCAGTAACCTGCCGGTTAACAGCCGGCTGCTCTGCCAATTGAGCTACGGAGGAATGCCTCGTTGCATCGAACGTGCCTACCTGGGTATTCGCCAGGGGGCGCTCGCTCGCTGCGACACATACATTAGCGCAAGCAGGGGGGTGCTCCGCCAATCGGTTCCCCCCGGCGCCGATGTCGTGCCAGGGACCTACACGAGGGAAGGGTGGCCGTCATGCGCTACAAGCTCACGTTCGTCGTCGGAGTGGCTCTGGGTTACGTACTGGGCACGCGTGCCGGGCGCGAGCGCTACGAGCAGTTGAAGAAGTCGGCCCGGCACGTCGCTCAGAACCCCACCGTGCGCAACACCGCCGAGACCGCCGCCCAGCAGGGCCGGCAGTACGCGGGCAAGGCGTACCACGCGGTCAGCGACAAGGTCGGCGAGCGGATGCCCGAGTCGGTGTCCCAGCGGGTGCGCTCACTGCGCGACCGCAACACCAACGGCGCAGCCGCGGACGACTGGGGTACGAGCAACACCTAGTCGACGCATCGACCAGGGGGTGCGGGCCGCGCCCGCGGGGCCGGGAGCTGTGACATCTGCGGCTCCGCGGCCCCGTCCGCATGGGCGCGACCAGCCACAACGGGCCCGTGGTCGCGAGGTCGCACCGGCCTCCGCGGTCTCCACGACCACATCCGACCGGAGCGTGCGGCAGAATTTTCGCCATGGGGATAGTCGCCGGGTTGGACAGTTCGCCCGATTTCACTCGTATCGTCGTCTGCGACGCGGACACCGGAGCCGTGCTCCGGCAGGGATACGCGCCGCATCCGGTGGAAGGCGCCGAGGGCGGCGGGCGGCCCTCCGACGTCGATCCGCAGGCCTGGCTGCTGTCCCTGGGCGAGGCCGCGGGCGGCGGGCTGCTCGAAGGCGTGCAGGCCATCGGGGTGTCCTCGCAGCAGAACGCCGTCGTGCCGCTGGACTCGCAGGGCAACACCGTGCGTCCGGCGATGGTCGGCGGGGACCGGCGCGCTCAGGTCGCGGCAGCGGACCTGGTCGACGCGCTCGGGGGGCGTGAGGCGTGGGCGCAGGCGGTGGGGTGCGTGCCGCAGGCCGCCCAGCCGGTGACCAAGCTGCGCTGGCTGACGAAGAACGAGCCCGAGGCGGCCGCGCGGACCGCCGTGTTGCTCCAGGCCCACGACTGGCTGGTGTGGCAGCTGCTCGGACGGCCCGTGCGACGGACCACCGATCGCGGCGGAGCTTCCGGGACCGGCTACTGGTCGGCCGCCACCGGCGGTTATCGGCCGGATCTCGTGGAGCTGGCGCTCGGTCACCAGGCGATGCTGCCCGACGTGATCGGGCCGTCCGAGGCAGCCGGCACAACACCGGAAGGGCTGCTGATCTCCGCCGGGACCGGAGAGACGATGGCCGCGGCCCTGGGCCTGGGCATCGGGCTCGGTGACGCGGTGGTGTCCCTCGGCGCCTCCGGCTCCGTGATGGCCGTGCACCCCGAGGCGCTGGTCGACCAGAGCGGGATGATCACCTCCCTGGCCGACGCGACGGGCATGCACCTGCCCGTCGTCACCACCCTGAACGCGGTACGGACCCTGCGCGGCGCCGCCGAGCTGGTCGGGGCGCCCGACCTGGAGGCGCTGTCGGACCTGGCGATGAAGTCGACGCCGGGGTCCCACGGGCTGGTCATGCTGCCCTACCTGGAGGGCGAGCGGACCCCGAACCTGCCGCACACCGCCGGGACGCTGGCCGGGCTGCGACGCGAGTCGATGAAGCCCGAGCACTTCGCGCGGGCCGCGTTCGAGGGGATGCTGTGCGGGCTCGCGGACGCGCTGGACGTGCTGCGCGGGCGGGGCGTGGACGTCCGGCGGATCTTCCTGCTCGGGGCCGCGGCGGAGCTGCCGGCCGTGCAGGCGGCGGCGCCCGCGCTGTTCGGCGCCCAGGTGGTCGTGCCGCAGCCGGCGGACTACGCGGCGATCGGGGCTGCCCGGCAGGCCGCGTGGGCGCTCGGCGTCTCGCAGGGGACCCTCGATCCGCGGACGCCGCCGGCCTGGCAGGGGGCGGCGGCGCAGGTCCTGGATCCGGGCGAGGAGCTGGCCGTGGGGCAGGCGGTGCGCCAGCAGTTCGTCTCGGTGCGGGAACAGACGCATCCGGGAGCGTTCCGCGCATAACGGGAGCATTTCGAGCGTAAGGCGCACGTGGGCGCGTACCGCATGCATCGGGAGCGCCGGGACGTCCGGCACATCTCGGCGCGCGCCGGATTGCCGCGAAAAGCACTGCTGTCGGCTTAATCGGTTGAGGTAACGCGGGTGGAGTGTCGGACGATAGGGGCCAGGGGCAACCAGTGCCCCTCCCCGCCGACTCCGAGAGACGTAGCGTGCTCATACGACTGCTGAGGACCTACCTCAGGCCCCACCGAAAACCCATCACCCTTCTGGTGCTGCTGCAGTTCCTGCAGACCTGCGCCACCCTGTACCTGCCCACGCTGAACGCGCACATCATCGACAACGGTGTCGTCGAGGGGGACACCGGATACATCCTGTCCTTCGGCGGCGTGATGATCGCCGTCTCGCTGGCGCAGGTCGTGTGCAACATCGGCGCCGTGTACTACGGCGCCCGGACCGCGGCGGCTCTCGGCCGGGACGTGCGGGCGGCCGTCTTCGACCGGGTGCAGTCCTTCTCCGCACGGGAGGTCGGCCACTTCGGCGCGCCCTCGCTGATCACCCGGACGACCAACGACGTCCAACAGGTCCAGATGCTGACCCTGATGGCGTTCACGCTGATGGTGTCGGCGCCCATCATGTGCGTGGGCGGCATCGTGCTGGCGCTCGGCCTGGACGTGCCGCTGTCCGCGGTGCTGGTCGCCGTGGTGCCGACCCTGGGCATCTGCGTGACGCTGATCGTGCGCCGGCTGCGGCCGCTGTTCCGGTCCATGCAGGTGAAGCTGGACACCGTGAACCGGGTGCTGCGCGAGCAGATCACCGGCAACCGGGTGATCCGCGCCTTCGTCCGCGACGAGTACGAGCAGCAGCGGTTCCGGAAGGCCAACTCCGACCTCACCGGCATCTCGCTGAAGACCGGCAACCTGCTCGCGCTGATGTTCCCGGTGGTCATGACCACGGTGAACCTGTCGTCGATCGCGGTGGTCTGGTTCGGCGCGCACCGCATCGACAGCGGCGGCATGCAGATCGGCGATCTGACGGCCTTCCTCGCCTATCTCATGCAGATCGTGATGTCCGTGATGATGGCCACCTTCATGTTCATGATGGTGCCGCGCGCGGAGGTGTGCGCCGAGCGCATCCAGGAGGTCCTGGACACCTCCTCGTCCGTCGTGCCGCCGGTGGCGCCCGTCACCGAGCTGCGCCGGCACGGGCACCTGGAGATCCGTGGGGCGGGCTTCCGCTATCCGGGCGCCGAGGAGCCCGTCCTCAAGGCCGTCGACCTGGTGGCGCGGCCCGGTGAGACGACGGCCGTGATCGGCTCGACCGGCAGCGGCAAGTCCACGCTGCTCGGGCTGGTGCCCCGGCTGTTCGACGCCACCGAGGGCGAGGTGCTCGTCGACGGGGTGCCGGTGGCCGAGGTCGAGCCCACCCTGCTGGCCCGGACCGTCGGACTGGTGCCGCAGAAGCCGTACCTGTTCGCCGGCACGGTCGCCACCAACCTGCGGTACGGCAACCCGGACGCCACCGACGAGGAGCTGTGGCACGCGCTGGAGGTGGCGCAGGCCAAGGACTTCGTGAGCAAGCTGGAGAACGGGCTCGACTCCCCCATCGCGCAGGGCGGGACGAACGTCTCCGGAGGTCAGCGGCAGCGGCTGGCCATCGCCCGTACGCTCGTGCAGCGGCCGGAGATCTACCTGTTCGACGACTCCTTCTCCGCGCTCGACTACGCCACCGACGCGGCCCTGCGGGCGGCGCTCGGCCGGGAGACCGCGGAGGCGACCGTGGTGATCGTCGCCCAGCGTGTGTCGACCATCCGCGACGCCGACCGGATCATCGTCCTCGACGAGGGCCGGGTCGTCGGCACGGGCTCGCACCACGAGCTCATGGCGGACAACGAGACCTACCGGGAGATCGTGCTCTCCCAGCTCACGGAAGCGGAGGCTGCCTGATGGCCGGGCCCATGGGACGCATGATGGCCGGCGCCGGTCCCGAGAACCGTTCGCTGGACTTCAAGGTGTCCGGCAGGCGGCTGCTCGCCCACTTCAAGCCGGAACGGCTCACGCTCTACGCGATGCTGTTCTGCGTGGTGCTGAGCGTCGGTCTCAACGTGGTGGGGCCGAAGATCCTCGGCAAGGCCACCGACCTGGTCTTCGCGGGCATCGTCGGCCGGGAGATGCCGGCCGGGGCGACCAAGGAGCAGGTCCTCGACTCGATGCGGGAGCGCGGCGACGACGGTGTCGCCGACATGCTCAGGAGCACCGACTTCACGCCCGGCAAGGGCATCGACTTCGGGTCGGTCGGCGAGGTCCTGCTGTTCGCGTTCGGGGTGTTCCTGGTCGCCGGCCTGCTGATGGCGGTGGCGACGCGCCTGGTCAACAAGGCCGTCAACCGCACGATGTTCCGGATGCGCGAGGACGTGCAGACGAAGCTGTCGCGGCTGCCGCTGTCGTACTTCGACAAACGCCAGCGCGGCGAGGTCCTCTCCCGGGCGACCAACGACATCGACAACATCGGGCAGACGCTCCAGCAGTCGATGGGGCAGCTCATCAACTCCCTGCTGACCATCATCGGCGTGCTGGCGATGATGTTCTGGGTGTCCTGGCTGCTCGCGCTGGTCGCACTGGTGACGGTGCCGCTGTCGGCGGTCGTCGCCACGCGCGTGGGCAAGCGGTCGCAGCCGCACTTCGTGCAGCAGTGGCGCTCCACCGGCAAGCTCAACGCGCACATCGAGGAGATGTACACCGGTCACACGCTGGTGAAGGTGTTCGGCCGTCAGGCGGAGTCGGCCGAGCAGTTCGCCGAGCAGAACGAGGCGCTGTACGAGGCCGGGTTCAAGGCGCAGTTCAACAGCGGGGTCATGCAGCCGCTGATGATGTTCGTGTCGAACATCAACTACGTGCTGGTGGCGGTGGTCGGCGGACTGCGGGTCGCGTCCGGCTCGCTCTCCATCGGCGACGTGCAGGCCTTCATCCAGTACTCCCGGCAGTTCTCGATGCCGCTGACGCAGGTCGCGTCGATGGCGAACCTGGTGCAGTCGGGCGTCGCCTCGGCCGAGCGGATCTTCGAACTCCTGGACGCGGAGGAGCAGGAGGCGGATCCGGTGGCGGCCGAGCGGCCCGGGGAGCTGCGCGGGCGGGTGGCGCTGGAGGGCGTGTCCTTCCGGTACGACCCGCAGAAGCCGCTGATCGAGGACCTGTCGCTGACGGTGGAGCCCGGTCACACGGTCGCCATCGTCGGTCCGACGGGCGCCGGCAAGACGACGCTGGTGAACCTGCTCATGCGGTTCTACGACGTCTCCGGCGGGCGCATCACGCTCGACGGCGTCGACGTGGCGCGGATGTCCCGCGACGAACTGCGCGCCGGGATCGGCATGGTGCTCCAGGACACCTGGCTGTTCGGCGGGACCATCGCGGAGAACATCGCGTACGGCGCGTCCAGGGAGGTCACCCGGGGCGAGATCGAGGAGGCGGCGCGGGCCGCGCACGCCGACCGGTTCGTGCGCACCCTCCCCGACGGCTACGACACCGTGATCGACGACGAGGGCAGCGGGGTCAGCGCCGGCGAGAAGCAGCTGATCACCATCGCGCGGGCGTTCCTGTCCGACCCGACGATCCTGGTGCTCGACGAGGCCACCAGCTCCGTCGACACCCGCACCGAGGTGCTGATCCAGAAGGCGATGGCGAAGCTGGCGCACGGGCGCACGTCGTTCGTCATCGCGCACAGGCTGTCGACCATCCGGGACGCCGACACGATCCTGGTGATGGAGAACGGCTCGATCGTCGAGCAGGGGGCGCACGCCGACCTGCTGGCGGCCGACGGGGCCTACGCGCGGCTGTACAAGGCGCAGTTCGCGCAGGCGGTGGCGGAGGTCGACTGATCGGGGCCGGCCGTGCGCTGTGCCGGGGGGCCGCTCGTACCGGGTACGGACGAGCGGCCCCGCCGTATGCGCCGGCGGCTCAGTCCAGATAGCCGCGCAGTTGGTCCGCGAAGGCGTGGTCGCGCAGCTTGTTGAGGGTCTTCGACTCGATCTGCCGGATCCGCTCGCGCGTCACGCCGAAGATGCGGCCGATCTCCTCCAGCGTGCGCGGCCGGCCGTCCGCCAGCCCGTAGCGCAGCTGGACGACCTTGCGCTCGCGTTCGCCGAGCGTGGAGAGCACGGCGTCCAGGTGCTCGCGCAGCAGCAGGAAGGCCGCCGACTCGACGGGGCTGGCCGCGTCGCCGTCCTCGATGAGGTCGCCGAGGGCCACGTCGTCCTCCTCGCCCACCGGGGCGTGCAGGGAGACCGGTTCCTGGGCCAGGCGCAGGACCTCGCCGACGCGCTCGGGCGGGAGGTCCAGCTGCCCGGCGACCTCTTCGGCGGTGGGCTCGTAGCCGCGTTCCTGGAGCATGCGGCGCTGGACGCGGACGACCCGGTTGATGAGCTCGACGACATGGACCGGAACGCGGATGGTGCGGGCCTGGTCGGCGAGCGCGCGGGACATGGCCTGCCGGATCCACCAGGTGGCGTAGGTGGAGAACTTGTAGCCACGGGCGTAGTCGAACTTCTCGACCGCCCGGATCAGGCCGAGGTTGCCCTCCTGCACGAGGTCGAGCATGGTGAGGCCGCGGCCGACGTAGCGTTTGGCGACGGAGACGACGAGCCGGAGGTTCGCCTCGATGAGGCGACGCTTGGCCATCCGTCCCATGACGACCAGCCGGTCGAGGTCGAGGGCCAGTTCGCTGTCCAGGTCGGGCGCGCTGCTCAGTCTCTCCTCGGCGAACAGGCCCGCCTCCACGCGACGGGCCAGCTCGACCTCCTCGGCCGCGGTGAGCAGCGGAATCCGGCCGATCTCGCGCAGGTACTGGCGGAACAGGTCCGAGGAGGGGCTGCCGCTGTCGGTCACCCGGGCACGGGGCGGCGGGGTCTCGACGGGCTCCGGTTCGGGGCTCTCCTCGAGTGCCTCGGCGGGCGGATCGGCGGCCTCGGGCGCGGGCTCGATCTCGGGGTGGTGCGCGGCTCGGTTCTGCGGCGGGACCGCGGCGAGGACGTCGCTGTCGGCGTCCGGATCCGCGCCGTCGGTCGGGCTGTCGGCAGTGCGGTCGGTCTGGGTCAGGGTCTGGGTCTGCACGGGGGCGACCTCCAGGATGATCGCTGCTGAGGTGAGCGGCGGCGGTACACCGGGGGCCGCTCCGAGGACTCAGGCACCGGGACCCAGTGTGGGGTACGACACAACCTCGCCACGAGGGGCGTGCGGTGACTTTTTGCGTCCGGACCGTGACCACGCGGATACCCCGCCGCGGGCGGCTGCTCAGAGCGCGGACGGGCCCTCATGCTGCAGTGCCCTGTCGTACCTGGTCAGGATCATCATCTCGTTCTGGACGGCGGCGGACTGGGCCGGGTCCGTGTGGCCGAGCCGGGCCAGCGTGCTCTGCAGCTCGGTGAGCCGTCGGCTCACGGCCCTGCGACGCACGGTCACCAGTTGCTCGCCCGCGTAGTTCTCGTCGACCGTGCGGCGCATGATCGCCTCGACGGCGAGCTCGGTCACCATCGCCCGGACCGCGTCGTCGGGCGCGGCCTCGCGGACCCGTACCAGGTACTCCGGTCCGTCCTTGACGCCCCACTCGGCGCCGCCCGCGTCCTGGATCGCCTGGCGTACGGCGGCGTAGGGGGCGGCGGTGAACTCGTCGACGCCGTACGCGTCGAAGGCGGGTGAGACCAGTTCGGGGCGCTGCAGGGCGAGTTTGAGCAGCTCGCGCTCGGTGGCGTAGACGGCGTTGCGCAGGTTGAGCGCGGGGCCGCCGACGGCGGGCCGGGGCGCGGAGTCGTAGGGCTGGGGGCCCCGGCCGGCCGGGGCGGGGCCCTTGCCGCCGCGGTCACGGGCCCAACGGGCCAGCTGGGCGACGCGCTTGACGACGAACTGGGTGTCCAGGATGCCGAGCATGCCGGCCAGTTGGACGGCGACCTCGTGCTGGGCGCCGCTGTTCTTGATGCGGGCGACGATGGGCGCGGCCTCGTCGAGGGCGGCGGCACGCCCCGCCGGGGTGTCGAGGTCGTAGCGGACGACGATCTGGCGGAGCGCGAACTCGAAGAGGGGCGTGCGGGGTTCGACGAGGTCGGCGACCGCCTCGTCGCCCTTGGCGAGGCGCAGGTCGCAGGGGTCCATGCCGTCGGGGGCGATGGCGATGTACGTCTCGGCGGCGAACTTCTGGTCGTCCTCGAAGGCGCGCAGGGCCGCCTTCTGGCCGGCCGCGTCGCCGTCGAAGGTGAAGATGACGCGGGCGCTGCCGTTGTCCATCAGCAGTCGGCGCAGGATCTTGATGTGGTCGCCGCCGAAGGCCGTGCCGCAGGTCGCGATGGCGGTGGTGACGCCGGCGAGGTGGCAGGCCATGACGTCGGTGTAGCCCTCGACGACGACGGCCCGGCTGGTCTTGGCGATGTGCTGCTTGGCGAGGTCGATGCCGTACAGCACCTGGGACTTCTTGTAGATCGCCGTGTCGGGAGTGTTCAGGTACTTCGGCCCGTTGTCCGCCTCGTAGAGCTTGCGGGCGCCGAAGCCGACGACCTCTCCGCCGATGTCGCGGATGGGCCACATCAGCCGGCCCCGGAAGCGGTCGATGGGTCCGCGGCGGCCCTCCTGGGCGAGCCCGGAGAGCAGGATCTCCTTGTCGGTGAAGCCCTTGCCGCGCAGGAAGCGGGTGAGGTGGTCCCAGCCCTGGGGGCTGTAGCCGACGCCGAAATGGAGCGCGGCGGTCTGGTCGAAGCCGCGCTCGGCGAGGAAGATCCGGCCGGTGTCGGCCTCGGGGCTGACGGCGAGCTGTTCCGCGTACCACTCGGCGGCGACCTTGTGGGCCTCGACCAGGCGGATGCGTTCGCCGCGCTGGTGGGCGGGGTTGTAGCCGCCCTCCTCGTAGCGCAGGGTGATGCCGGCCTGGGCGGCGAGACGCTCGACCGCCTCGGAGAAGGTGAGGTGGTCGACCTTCATCACGAACGTGATGGTGTCGCCGCCCTCCTGGCAGCCGAAGCAGTGGAAGAGCCCCTTGCTCGGGCTGACCTGGAAGGAGGGCGACTTCTCGTCGTGGAAGGGGCACAGGCCCTTGAGGTTGCCGCCGCCCGCGTTGCGCAGCTGGAGGTACTCGGACACGACGGCGTCGATCGGGACCGCGTCCCGAACCGCCTTCACGTCCTCGTCGTTGATCCGTCCTGCCACGAGGTGATTCTACGGGGGTGCGCCGACAGCTATGAGAGAAGCGTTTCCAGGGGGACGTGCGGGTCGGCCAGCGCCTCCGTGTTCACCGGGGTGCGTGCGGTGATCAGGCGCTGGATCGGCTCTGTGACGTCCCACACGTTGACGTTCATCCCGGCCAGCACCCTCCCCTCCTTCACCCAGAACGCGATGAACTCGCGCTTTCCCGCGTCGCCGCGGATCACCACCTCGTCGTACGTTCCCGGTGGGGCCCAGCCGCTGTACTCCATGCCCAGGTCGTACTGGTCGGAGAAGAAGTAGGGCACGCGGTCGTAGGCGACCTCCTTGCCGAGCATCGCGCGGGCGGCCGCCGGGCCGCCGTTGAGGGCGTTGGCCCAGTGCTCGACGCGCAGCCGGGTGTCGAAGAGGCCGTGCGGGAAGGACGCGACGTCGCCGGCCGCGTAGACGTCGGGGTCGGAGGTGCGCAGCGAGGCGTCCACCATCACACCGCCGCCGTGGGCGCGGTCGGCCAGTTCCAGTCCGGCCGCCTCGGCGAGCGCGGTCCGCGGGGCCGCTCCGATCGCCGCGAGGACGTCGTGGGCCGGGTGTTCCTCGCCGTCGTCGGTGCGGGCGGCCAGGACCATGCCGTCCTGGCCGACGATCTCGGTGAGCCGGGCGCCGAAGTGGAAGCGGACCCCGTGCTCGCGGTGCAGGTCGGCGAAGAGGCTGCCCAGCTCGGGGCCGAGGACGCCGTACAGCGGGGTGGGCTCCGGCTCGACGACGGTGACCTCGGCGCCGTACTCGCGGGCCGCTGCGGCGATCTCCAGGCCGATCCAGCCGCCGCCGGCGATCACGATGTGCCCGTTGTCGCGGCCGAGGGCGGCCAGGACGCCCTTGAGGCGCTCGGCGTGCGCGAGCCGGCGCAGGTGGTGCACGCCCGCGAGGTCGGTGCCGGGGATGTCGAGGCGGCGGGGTTCGGCGCCGGTGGCGAGGAGCAGTTTGTCGTAGTGGGCGAGCGTGCCGTCGTCGCCGAAGCGGACCGTCTTCGCGGCGCGGTCGATCGCGTCGACGGTCTGGCCCAGGTGCAGCTCGATGTCGTTCTGCGCGTACCAGGCGGGCTCGTGCACGAAGACGCTCTCGCGGCTGTCCTTGCCGAGCAGGTAGCCCTTGGACAGCGGGGGCCGCTCGTAGGGGTGGTCGCGTTCGTCGCAGATCAGTATCACGCGGCCGGTGAAGCCCTCCGCCCTCAGCGTCTCGGCCGCCTTGGCGCCGGCCAGGCCTCCTCCGACGATGACGAATGTCTGATCCGCGTCGACCACGTGAATGCCTCCTAACGGCGTCTGGGGGAGTCCCAGACAGCACTGTGCGATCCGCCACATGCGAGCGTCCCGCACGGGACGTGATGGGGGAAGGGGGACGTGCCCGATCAAGGCGCGCCGGGGCCCGTTCGGGCCCGTTTGGGCGCACCGGGCACGTCCGGATCAGGTTCTCTTGTGCCCCGTCAGCCGCGTGTGAAGCGAGCGGGCCGACGCGTCGGTGAGGGAGGCGATCTGGTCCACGACGACGCGTTTGCGGGCGCGGTCGTCGGGGGCCTGGTCGAACAGGGCGCGGAACTGGGGGTCGAGGCCATCTGGGGCGCGGGCCGTGAGGGCCTCGGCGAGCTCGGCGATGACGACGCGCTGGTCGGCCCGCAGGAGCTCCTGCTCGGCGCGCTGCATGACGTAACGGTCGGCGACCGCCTTGAGGACGGCGCACTCCAGCCGGGTCTCGTGCGGTACGACGAGTTCGGCGTCGTAGCGGGTGAGGGGGCCCGAGCCGTGCCGGGCGCGGGTGGCGCCCTCGGCGGCGAGGCAGAAGCGGCCGATGAGCTGGCTGGTGGCGTCCTTCAGGCGGGCCTGGGCGGTGGCGGAGCCGTCGTAGCCGTGCGGCCACCACTCCTGGTCCTGGAGGCGGTCGAGGGCGGCGGCGAGTTCGGCCGGGTCGGTGTCGGCCGGCACGTACCGTCCGACGGCGACCCGGAAGACCTCCTGGCGTTCGGGCTCGGCGTGCAGGCAGTTGGGGTCGAGGTGTCCCGCGTGCAGGCCGTCCTCCACGTCGTGCACCGAGTACGCCACGTCGTCCGCCCAGTCCATGACCTGCGCCTCGAAGCACGTGCGCGTGCCGGGGGCCTCCTTGCGGACCCAGTCGAAGACGGGCCTGTCGTCGTCGTAGACGCCGAACTTGGGCGAGGCGGGGTCGGTGGGGTGGGCGCCCCGGGGCCAGGGGTACTTGGTCGCGGCGTCGAGGGCGGCCCGGGTGAGGTTGAGGCCCACGGAGCCCTCGGGGGTGAAGCGCTTGGGCTCGATGCGGGTGAGCAGGCGCAGCGACTGGGCGTTGCCCTCGAAGCCGCCGCAGTCCCGCGCGAAGTCGTTGAGCGCCTGTTCGCCGTTGTGGCCGAACGGGGGGTGGCCGAGGTCGTGGGAGAGACAGGCCGCCTCGACCAGGTCCGGGTCGCAGCCCAGGGCCGCGCCGAGCTCGCGCCCCACCTGGGCGCACTCCAGGGAGTGGGTGAGGCGGGTGCGGGGGGTGGCGTCCCACACCTGGCTGCGTGCTCCCGGCGTGACGACCTGGGTTTTGCCCGCGAGTCTTCTGAGCGCCGAGGAGTGCAGGATGCGGGCGCGGTCTCGCTGGAAGGCGGTGCGGCCGGGGCGCTTGTCGGGCTCCGCCGCCCAGCGTTCCGTTGACGGCAAGTCATAGGGCATGCCTCGACAGTAAGCGGCGGCAGTGACAAACGGGTGCCTACGCGACTGCCGGGTTCCCGGGCCGGCCTCTTCAGGCCGCGCTGCTCTCGGCCCCCGCCCCGAGCGCCTGGTCGTAGCGGTGGAGCAGCAGGTCGGCCATCGCCGGGTGGGTGCCCAGGGGCGCCGACGCGATCCAGGGAGCCGCCTGGGCGCACTCCGTGGCGAAGCGGCCGGGGGCGGTGAAGCAGGAGGCGACCGCGACCCTCTCGCGGCCCCTGGCCGCCAGTGCGCGCACCGCCGTCGGGACCGTCGGGGCCGCCGTCGACGCGTAGGCGGGGATCACCGGGACGCCCAGTCGCTCCGCCAGGAGCTGGGCCGTGCGGCGGGTGTCGACGGCCGAGTCGGGGTCGCGGGAGCCCGCAGCGGCGAGGACGACCGCGCTCGCGGCGCGCTCCGCCTCGCTCATGTCCGTGCGCCAGCCCGCCTCGACGAGGCGGGTGAGGAGAGCGTCGACCAGCAGGGGGTGCGGGCCCAGCGGCGCGGCCACGCGCGTGCGCACCCGGGCCGCCGCCGCCATCTCGGGGATGTCCCGCTTGACGTGGTAGCCGCGGGCCAGGAGCAGCGGGACCAGGACGGCGTCCGCCGTGTCCCGGGCGTCGAGCGCGGCGAGGGTGTCCGTCAGGAGGGGCTCGTTTAGCTCGATGTGGCCGAGGCTCACCTGCAGGCCGGGCCGGCGTTCGCGGACGCCGTCCAGGAGGGCGCGCACGGTGCTCAGCGCACGCGGGTCACGGCTGCCGTGCGCGACCACGACCAGCGCGGGCTGGCCGGGGCGTCGGCGGGCGTCGAGCTGGACGAGGCTTGGCTGGCTCATGCACCGATCCTGACGGCACGAGGTTGCACCCCCGTTGCCTGACCGTCACGACTGTTTTCCGGCCGTTCACCGCGGCCGTGGGGGCGCTGTGAGACGCGGCTCGCACCGCGGGACCGAACCGGATCGCCGTCCGACGCGTCTTCCCAGGCCGGAACGGGTTGTCGACCTGGGGGGACACCGTATGCACATCCGTCGACCGCGGCTGCCGCGCACCCGCGCCGGACGGCGCCGACTGGTGCAGGCCGTGATGGCCGGGTGCGTGCTCGCGCTGCTGCCGGCCACCTGGCTGCACGTGTCCACGGCCGACCGGCTCGGCACGACCGCCGACGCGCCGCGCACCGAGGTCGCCGTGGTGTTCGGCGCCGGTCTGTGGGACGGCGAGCCGTCGCCGTATCTCGCGCACCGGCTGGACGCCGCGGCGAAGCTGTACCGGGAGGACCGCGTCGAGGTCGTGCTCGTCACCGGCGACAACAGCCGGAAGGACTACGACGAGCCCGACGCCATGCGCACCTATCTCACCCGGCACGGCGTGCCGGACGCGCGCATCGTCAGCGACTACGCCGGCTTCGACACCTGGGACTCCTGCGTGCGGGCCAAGAAGATCTTCGGCGTCGACCGGGCCGTGCTGATCAGTCAGGGCTTCCACATACGGCGGGCCGTCGCCCTGTGCGAGGCGGCGGGGGTGGAGTCGTACGGCGTCGGCGTCGACGCGAAACACGACGCGACCTGGTACTACGGGGGCGCGCGGGAGGTCCTCGCGGCGGGCAAGGCCGCGCTGGACGCGGTGTTCGAGCCGGACCCGCGGTTCCTCGGCCCGAAGGAACCGGGCGTGCCCCGGGCACTCGCAGCCGCCAAGTGACCACGAACACCGGCCGGCCGAGCGACCCAGCGGCTGGGCCGGCGGGCAACCGAGCGGCTGGGCCGGCGAATGGCTGGGCGGGCGGGCGACCGAGCAGCGCAGCGCCACAGCCGCCCGGCCGCACAGCCACCCGGCGCTCGTTCGTGCGGTGTCAGTGTCCGCGGAACGTCGGGGGGCGTTTCTCCAGGAACGCGGTCATGCCCTCCTTCTGGTCCTCGGTGGCGAACAGGGCGTGGAACACCCGCCGTTCGTAGCGGAGGCCGTCGCGCAGGCCGGTCTCCAGGGCGCGGTCCACGCACTCACGGGCCGCCCGGACGGCGGTGCGGCCGTACGAGGCGATGGTCGCCGCAGCGGCCAGTGACTCGGGCAGGACCCGCTCGTCGGGGACCACACGGGAGACCAGGCCGCACGCCTCCGCCTCCCGCGCGTCCATCGTGCGGCCGGTGAGGACGAGGTCCATCGCCTTCGCACGGCCGACCAGCCGGGTCAGCCGCTGGGTGCCGCCGATCCCCGGGATCACGCCGAGCCTGATCTCCGGCTGGCCGAACACCGCCGACTCCCCCGCGATCACCAGGTCGCACATCATCGCCAGCTCGCAACCGCCGCCCAGGGCGACGCCGCCCACGGCCGCGATCTTCGGGGTGCGCAGATCGGCGAACTCCTCCCAGGCGGCGAAGTAGTCCTCCTGCGCCATCTCCACGGCCGACTTCCCCGCCATCTCCCGGATGTCGGCCCCGGCCGCGAAGGCCCGCTCCGACCCGGTGACCACGAAGCAGCCGACGGCCGGATCCGCGTCCAACGGGCGCAGGACCTCCAGGAGTTCGCCCAGCAGCGCGGAGCTCAGCGCGTTGAGCACGTGCGGGCGGTGCAGGCGCACGGTCACGACCGCGCCCTCACGTTCCAGCTTCAGGTTGTCCGTCGTCACCGGTGGCCGCCTCCTCCTACGAGTCCCAGATCGCGCCGTACGCCGGAATGCCGCGTCGTTCCAGCCCGTGCACCACCTGCCAGGTCGTCTTCTTGTTGGAGATGCAGATCACCGCCTCCGCACCGAAGTCGCGGTACGCGGCGTACGCGAGCGCCACCATGTCCGGCTTGCCGTCGCGGGACGTGTCCCAGACGAGGGCCTGCGGCTGGACGGCGAGGATCTCGTCGACGAGGGCGTCGCCGTAGGTCGTACGGGGGTCCCGGGTCGCCCAGACCAGGCGGGAGGGGACCTCGGCGGCCAGCAGGTGGGGCAGACAGGGGCCGATGCCACTGCCGGTCGCCACGTACACCACCTTCTCGAACAGGACCTCGACGTTGGCGACACCGGCGGTGGTGATGCCCTTCGTCCACACCGTCGACGGCGGGTCGTCGATGAAGGAGCCGGTCCAGTCGCCCGCCCGCGAGATCGTGAGCCGGAAGCCGGACTCGCCGGGGGCCGGGACGTTGGCGAAGGAGTGCCATTCCTTGAGCGGGCTGCGGCTGATCGCCGTCGAGGAGCCGGCGAACGGGGTCTCGCCGTAGTCGAAGCGGGCCAACACCACGTGCGGGGAGGGGCGTTCGGTGCGGACGTCGACCCTGCGCAGCCGCAGCCAGGGCAGCGCCACGCTGAACGTCACGAGCGCGAGGACCGACACGGCCAGGGGGCCCGGCGCCGCCATCAGGGTGTGCGCCCAGAAGAGGGCGAGGGCGCTCCAGCCGCCGAAGCGGTGGATCCTCTCGAACGCGTCGTGGTGGCGGGAGCGGAAGGGGGGCAGGGCCGTCCCCACGATCACCGCGAGGAGGGCGAGCAGCGTCCAGTTCACCGCCATGAGGGGGCCGTCGGCCGTCCTCAGCGTCAGCGTCAGGAACCACGCCGTTCCCGCCAGCGCCCCGCCCACGTGCAGTCCGCCGAAGTGGTAGACCTTCCCGAGTGTCCAGCGCAGCCGCAGCGGCCAGTGGGTCGGGGCCGAGGTCGCCAGCCGGAAGAGGAGGTTGACGACGTACTGCTGGCGGATCAGGACGGCCAGCGCGAGGTTGGCGAGGGCGGCGTGGCCGAGGGACCGCTCGGGCAGGGGCCGGCCCGCGTACGCGTACGCCACGTTGAGGACGACGACCAGGGCCGCCAGGCGGTTGTGGTGCATCAGCCGGGGGTGTTTGAGCAGCCGGCGGAGTTTCGGCACGGGCGGCGGCAGTTCCGTCTCCGGCCGGTTCAGTGAGGTGGTCACCGGGCGCCCACCGCGGTCCGTTCCCGGGCCAGTCGCAGCAGGGCCTGCTTGTCGATCTTGCCGCGGTCCGTCTCCGGCAGGAATGTCAGGGGCATGACATTCTCGGGCACGCAGTAGTACGGCAGCGCCTCGGCGACCGCGCGACGGGCCGCGGCCGGGTCGACGTCCGCCGGGCAGACGAAGGACACCAGCGTGCGGGCGTCGCGCCGGAGGGTCACCGCGCGGGCACAGCCGGGCAGGCCCTCCAGGACCGCCGACACGGAATCCAGCTCCACCCGGAAGCCGCGCACCTTGACCTGGTCGTCGGTACGGCCGAGATGCTCCAGCTCGCCGTCGGCGGTCCAGCGGCCGAGGTCGCGGGTGCGGAACATCCGGTGGCCGCCGCCGAGGAAGGGGTCGGGGGCGTACCGCTCGGCGTTCAGCTGCTCGTCGCCGAGGTAGCCCGCGGAGACGCAGACGCCGCCCGCCCACATCTCGCCGACCTCGCCGATGGGCAGGGGGCGGCGGTCGGCGTCGAGGACGTAGACGGTGTTGTTGGGGGTGGGGCGGCCGACCGTCAGCAGCGGGGCGGCCGGGTCGTGGCGGCTCATCGTGTTGACGATGGTCGTCTCGGTGGGGCCGCAGCAGTTGAAGAACTCCGCGCGGCGGGCCCAGCGGTCGGCCAGCGGGCGCGGGCAGGGCTCCCCGGCGACGGCCACCGCGCGCACCCGGGGACAGGCCGCCGGGTCGATGCCGGACAGCACGGTCGGGGTGGCGATCAGCACGGTGGCCGTGCGGGCGGCCGCGGCGATGTCCCTGCCCCGGATGACCAGGGTCGCGCCCTGGGAGAGGCAGCCGAGGATCTCCCAGGCGGCCATGTCGAAGGCGATGTTGAGGAGTTGGGCCACGCGGTCGCCGGGGCGGATGCCGAGGGATCCGGGGCTGGTGAGGAGGAGGTTGGCCACATTGCGGTGGGTGACCTCCACACCATTGGGGCGGCCGGTGGTGCCGGAGGTGAACAGGATGTAGCAGCCGTCGTCGGGGGCGACGCGGGGACGCGGGCGGGGAGCCCCGGCGGGGGCGAGAGGGGCGTCGAGCGGGTCGAGCGGGTCGTCGAGGGCGATCACCCGCGGGCCGGCCGGGATCGCCGGCGCGTCCTCGCACCGGGTGAGGACGACGGAGGTGGCGGCGGTGCGGACCACGTGCTCGAGCTGGGTCCTGGGCGTGATGCCGACGTCCTGGGGGACGTAGGCCGCGCCCGCCTTCAGGATGCCGAGCAGGCCCACGACCATGGCCGTCGAGCGGCGGACGAAGAGGCCGACGTGGTCGCCGGGGCCGACGCCCTCGCGGGCCAGGCGGACGGCGAGGGCGTCGGCCCGGCGGTTCAGCTCGGCGTAGGTGAGGGTCGCGCCCCGGTGTTCGGCGGCGATCGCGTGCGGGGTTGCGGCGGCGTGCCGTTCGACCGCGTGGTGGATCAGCGGGTCCGGGACGGGGACGGTCGGGCCGTGGCCGAACTTCCGGAAGAGGCGCTGGTCGTGGGGGGTGAGATGGCGCAGAGGCATGTCGGGGGACCTCCAGGCTGCGTCGAGTGTCGGTGACATGTCCGGGGACGGCGACATGCCCGGGATTTCGAACGCCGTGCGGGGTCGTGCGATGCCGTGCAGGAGATGAGCGTCGACTGTACTGCTGTCCCTTCATCTTTCAACCAGGTGTGATCGGCCAACTACCGACACGGAATGAGTCACGTGTGGCGCCTTCCTCCGCAGAGGCAACTTCCGTGCGGTCCTGCGGCGACTGAGGTGGGGTGCTGTGCGCCCGGCGCGGGCTCCTCACGCGGGCGGCGGTCCGGCGGGGAGGGCACCACCACACCGCCGTAACAGGAGATCGCACGGCGCGTAACACGGCCGAAGCACGCTGAAACGCATGCAGACCACCTCGACGCCCACCCACTGCCCGTACTGCGCCCTGCAGTGCGGGATGGCCCTGTCGCCCCTGCCCACGGGGGGCGTCGAGGTGGTCGAGCGCACGGACTTCCCGGTGAACCGGGGCGCGCTGTGCGGCAAGGGCCGTACGGCGCCCGCGCTGCTCTCGTCCCGGGTGCGGCTGACCTCCCCGCTGGTGCGCTCCGGCGGCTCGCTCGTGCCGGCCACCTGGGAGGAGGCGCTGGACCGGATCGCCGCGGAACTGGGCCGGGTGCGGGCCGAGCACGGGGCCGACGCGCTCGGCGTGTTCGGCGGGGGCGGGCTGACGAACGAGAAGGCGTACACGCTCGGCAAGTTCGCACGGGTCGTGCTCGGCACCTCGCAGATCGACTACAACGGCCGCTTCTGCATGTCGTCCGCCGCGGCGGCCGGCGTCAAGGCGTTCGGCCTCGACCGGGGGCTGCCCTTCCCGCTGGAGGACATCCCGCGGACGGGGTGCGTGATCCTGGTCGGGTCCAACCTCGCGGAGACCATGCCGCCTTCCCTGCGCTTCTTCAGCGAACTGCGGGAGAACGGCGGCACGTTGATCGTGATCGACCCGCGCCGCACGAAGACCGCCGAGCAGGCCGACCTGCACCTGGCGCCCCGGCCGGGCACGGATCTCGCGCTGGCGCTCGGCCTGCTGCACCTGATCGTCGCCGAGGGGCGGGTCGACGAGGAGTACGTGCGCGAGCGCACCGCCGGCTGGGAGGAGGCGCGCGCGGCCGCCATGGCCCACTGGCCCGAGTACGTGGAGCGGATCACGGGGGTGTCCGTTCCCCAGCTGCGGGAGGCCGTACGGCTGTTCTGCGAGCCCGAGGCCGCGATGGTGCTCACCGCGCGCGGGCCCGAGCAGCAGTCCAAGGGGACCGACACGGTCGGCGCGTGGATCAACCTCTGCCTGGCGACGGGCCGGGCGGGACGCCCGCTCAGCGGCTACGGCTGCCTGACCGGGCAGGGCAACGGGCAGGGCGGGCGCGAGCACGGCCAGAAGGCCGACCAGCTGCCCGGCTACCGCAAGCTGGACGACCCGGCGGCCCGTGCGCACGTGGCCGAGGTGTGGGGCGTGGACCCGGACTCGCTTCCCGGGCCGGGGCGCAGCGCCTACGAGCTGCTGGACGCACTGGGTACGGACATCCGCTCGCTGCTGCTGATGGGGTCGAACCCGGTCGTGTCGGCGCCGCGCGCCGCGCACATCGAGGAGCGCCTCAAGTCCCTCGACTTCCTCGCCGTCTGTGATGTCGTCCTGTCGGAGACGGCGGCCCTCGCGGACGTCGTCCTGCCGGTCACCCAGTGGGCGGAGGAGACGGGCACGACGACCAGCCTGGAGGGCAGGGTCCTGCTGCGCCGGCAGGCGATCACCGCCCCCGACGGCGTGCGCAGCGATCTGGAGGTGCTGCACGAGCTGGCGGCGCGGCTGGGCGTCGAGAAGGGCTTCCCGGTCGAGCCCGAGGAGGTCTTCGAGGAGCTGCGGCGGGCCAGTGCGGGCGGGGTCGCGGACTACTCCGGGATCACCTATCGCAGGCTGGCCGAGGAGAACGGGGTGTTCTGGCCCTGCCCGGCGCGGGACGACGAGCCGGCGCCGGCCGGCACGCCCCGGCTCTTCCTCGACCGGTTCGCCACGCCGGACGGCCGGGCCCGGTTCGCGCCCGTCTCGCACCGGCCGTCCGCCGAGGAGCCGGACGACGACTACCCCGTGCTGCTGACCACCGGGCGGGTGGTGGCGCAGTACCAGTCCGGCGCGCAGACCCGGCGGGTGGACGAGCTGAACGCCGCCGCTCCCGGCCCGTTCGTGGAGCTGCACCCGCGGCTGGCGGCGCGGCTCGGGGCCGCCGAGGGCGACCCGCTGGCCGTGGTGTCGCGGCGCGGGCGGGCGGTGGCGCCGGCCCGGATCACCGCCGGCATACGCCCGGACACCGTCTTCATGCCGTTCCACTGGCCCGGTGAGGGCCGTGCCAACACCCTGACCAACCCGGCGCTGGACCCGACTTCGCGGATGCCGGAGTTCAAGGTGTGCGCGGTACGGGTGGAGCTCGCGCGGCAGGTCTAGCGCGTCGCTGTCGCCGTCCAGCCCGGGATCGTGGGCAGGACCTTCTGCGCGACGCTCAGCAGTGCCGTGTCGTCCGGGCGCACGTCGTCCTGGCGCCAGATGGTGAGTTCGTAGGAGCCGCCCCCGTCCGCGGCGTCCGGGGCGACGACCAGGGCGCGGGCGACGCCGCCGGGGCCGGTCTCCGACTTCCCCCCGCCGAGGTTGAAGCGGATGGCGACCGTCCGGGTCGAGTAGAGCACCGCGGGGTGGCCCGCGATCGTCTTCGCCTCCGCGTCGGTGAGCAGGTCCGCCATCCCGGCGACCGGGAGGTCGTCGTAGGACCGCGTCAACTGCACGGTGTAGGTGTCCAGTTGGACGGTGCCCTCGGGCGTCGGTGTCTCGGTGCCCGCCGTCCTGACCGATCCGTCACTGCCGTAGGCCGTCAGCGCCCGTTCCCCCGGCGTGCCCAGGAGCGCCGGCAGGTCCGCCCTGTTCAGCGCGGTGCACAGCTGCGTCCCGGAGATGCGCCGCGCCGCCTTGGCGGCCTCGGCGGCCTTCTCGTCCTCGTCGTCCACCGAACAGGTCGCCGGCTTGTCGGCGGCCTTGGCGTCGTTCTTCTGGACCACGAACAGCGCGCCCCCCAGCGCGCCGACCACCACCAGCGCCGCGATGGCCTGGGCCCACGCGTTCGGGCCCTTCTCGGGCGCGGCAACTACCTCGCTCATATCCCCCATTACCCCCGGTACCCCCTGCTCGCGCCGGATGCGCGCTGGGGGAGCGTAACGGGTGATCCGGCCCCGGGGAAGCGAGATCCCTCACCAGAAGGTCACGTTCCGTACTCGCGCGCGGTGCGGATCCCCTTGGTCCACCGTCCTGCAGCACCTTCACCTTCGAGCAGCGAGGGCGGCTGAAGGGGGCCGAAGGCTGACGGCCGCCCCGGTCCCGAAGGCCGGGGCGGCCGCGTTGTGTGCCTGTCCGGGGGTCAGTTGACGTTGACCGCGCTCCAGGCCGCCGCCACCGTGGTGTACTCCGTGCTGCCCGCGCCGTAGAGGTCCTTGGCCGCGTTCAGGGTGGCCGTCCTGGCCTGGGCGTAGTTCGTCGAGGACGTCATGTAGACGGTCAGGGCGCGGTACCAGATCGCGCCGAGCTTGGCGCGGCCGATGCCGGTGACCGTGGAGCCGTTGTAGGTCGGGGAGTTGTAGGTGACGCCGTTGATCGTCTTCGTGCCGCTGCCCTCGGCCAGCAGATACGCGAAGTGGTTGGCGACGCCGGAGGAGTAGTGGACGTCGAGGCTGCCGACCGAACTGCTCCAGTAGTCGGCGGACTTGGCGTCCTTGCTCGGCTTGTCCATGTAGCGCAGGGCGTCCCGGCCGAAGCCGGAGCGGACGATCTTCTCGCCGATCAGGTAGTCGCCGGCGTCCTGTGCGTTGCCCGCGTAGAACTCGACCAGGGAGCCGAAGATGTCGGAGGTCGCCTCGTTCAGGCCGCCGGACTCGCCCGAGTAGGTCAGCTTGGCCGTCTTGGAGGTCACGCCGTGGGACATCTCGTGGCCGGCGACGTCCAGGCCGACCAGCGGGCCCAGTTGGGTGCCGTCGCCGTCGCCGTAGGTCATGCAGAAGCAGCTGTCGTCCCAGAAGGCGTTGTTGTAGCTGTTGCCGTAGTGGACGCGGTTGTAGGAGCCCTTGCCGTCGTTGCCGATGCCGTTGCGGCCGTGGACGTTCTTGTAGTAGTCCCAGGTGACGTCGGTGCCGTACTGGGCGTCCACGGCGGCCGTCGAGCGGTCGGCGGTCGCGCCGGTGCCCCAGTGGTTGTCGGTGTCCGTGAACAGGGTCGCGGGGGCCCGGCTGATGCAGATGCCGAAGATGCACAGGTCGGTCTTGTTGGCCGCGTCGCCGGTGTACGTGTTCCCGCGGGTGGGGTCCTTGAGCTGGTACGTCGATCCCGAGAGGGTCGTCTCCAGCGGGACCGTGCCGCCGTACAGGGACTTCCCGTCGCCGGTGGCCGTCTCGATGGTGTCCCAGGCGTCGATCTGGGCGCCGGTGCGGGCGTCGGTCAGCACCGCGCGGGCGACCGGGTTGCCGAGCGAGTCCAGGGCGACGACGTTCGTCCGCCAGGCCAGCTTCGGGGCGCCGTGCAGGGCGTCGACGACCAGTTCGGGCTTGGCCTTCACCTGCTTCAGCGTCTCGCCCAGGTTGGCCGCACGCAGGGCGTTCACGGCGACGTCGGCGGCCTTGGGGGCCGACACCTTCGGGGTGATGCTCGGCAGCGCGATCGCCGCCCCGGTGGCCCGGTTCGCGCTGCGGTAGGCGCCGTCCGGAGCCAGGTGGACGACGAAGTCGCCGCCCAGAACAGGCAGTTGCCGGTAGGTGCGGTCGTAGCGGACGTGCTGGGCGCCGTCCTTGTCGACGACCACGTCACTCACGCTGGTGCCCTGTACGGAGGTGAGGCCGAGGCTCGCCGCGTGGTCGGCGAGGGCCGCCGCCGCGTTGTCGAGCGCGGTCGCCCGGGTGGGTCTGTCGGCCGCGTCGGCGACCGGGGAGAGTACGGCGGCCAGGAGCGTCGCCGTGGTGGCGGCGATGCCGGCGGTGGCGAGACGGGAACCTCGGACGTGCTGCCGTATCCGACTCATCAGTGTCTTCGGTCTCCTCGAGAAGGCGCCGTGGGGGGCGCGTGTGGGGATGCCGCACGGAGGCGGCACTTGGAGGTGGCGCTGATGTCGTCCTGGCATTTAAGAGGGCCAGACATGTCATGTCCATAGCGACCACGCGAGGGACCGGTGAAGGGCGGTGTGGGGAGAGAATCGTTTCCGTGACCGCCCCCGAACTCCCCTTCTTCGTCTACGGCACCCTCCGGCCCGGCGAGGTCAACCACGACCTCCTCCTGCGCGGCCGCATCCTCCGCGAGGAACCCGCCCGGCTGGCGGGCGCGCTGCTGTACGACGGGCCCGGCTACCCCTACGCGGTCGAGACGCCGGGCGGCGCGGGCGGGACCGTCCGCGGGGAGCTCGTGACGGCCCACCCCGAGGCGTACGCCAGGCTGCTCACCGAGCTCGACCGGCTGGAGGAGTACGTGCCGGGCGACCCGCGCAACCTCTACGAGCGCGTCGCCCGCGAGGTCGTCCGCGCGGACGGCTCCGCCCCCGTGCGCGCCTGGGTGTACGTCGCCGCACCCGCCGTCGCCGCCGGCCTGCGAGGCCGGGGAAAGCTGATCGAGGGCGGGGACTGGCTCGCCCGGCGGTGACCGGTCACCCGTTCACACGCCCTGCGGGCACTTTTCCGCCCCGCAGCCCCCACACCGCGATGACCTGCCGAAACGCCACATCGAGCGGACCCGGTTCCCGGCATCTGACACCCATTCATCCCATTCCTGACACATCATCAGCAAGCGCGGTCGCCGCGCTGCGACTTACCTCGGGAGGGCAGGGAATCTCGAAGAGCTCGAAGGAGCACCGATGCGACGACGTACCGCCCGTCTGCTGACCGGCACCGCGCTCGCCGTCACCGCAGCGGCCGGCTTCGCCGCGCCCGCCCGGGCCGCCGGCCTCGCCGCCGACGTCCACGTAGACGCCGCCTCCCGTGGAGCGGGCCTGGAGGTGTACCCCTCCACCGTCGTGCCGGGCGGGGAGGTCTCGGTGAACACGGCGGCCTGCGGGGACGGAGGGTCGGCTGCGGGCGACGCCGGAGCGGTGGGCGCCGGTCCCTTCACGCTCGCGCCGGGCACGCACGAGGGCGAGGCGACCGGACGGTTCCGGGTGCCGCCGAGCGCGCAGCCGGGCACGTACGAGATCGTCGCGGAGTGTGCCGGGGACGGGCGGCGGATCACCGGGGACCTGGTGGTCGTGCTGGCCTCGGACCAGCGGCCGGTGCCCCCGCGAGGAAGTGTGAAGACGGGGGTCGGCGGCGCACTGGGCCCCGACCCCGTACAGACCGCGGCCGGTGTGGCGGCTCTCGCCGTCGCCGCCGCGGGCGGTACCTGGCTCCTGCATCGCCGGGCGAGAGGCGACGGGATCTGACGGACACCCTCCGCTGTCCGTCCGCCGGTACCGCATGCCCCTCCCCCTCCGGGCCCGACGCCCCTCGCGGCCCGGAGGGGGCACGGGGTCGCGCCCGTCACCCATCAGCAGCCCGCTCGGGAGTCCGCTCACACGTCCGTTCAGAGGTCCGTCCAGAAGTCCTTTCACCAGTCCGTTCAGAGGTCCGTCCAGAAGTTCGTTCAGGGGTCCGTCCAGAGGTTGTTTCAGAAGTCCGTTCAGAGTTCACAGGGTTCACCCAGAGGGGGCGCCGCATGCGCAGGGTCGGCAACAGCGTCATAGCGGCCGTCACCGCGGCCGCCCTGTGCTCCGGCGCGTGGCTGCTGCACAGCGGCGCCGAGACGCACCCCCCGCCGCAGCCGTCCGCGGCCCAGGCCGGCTCGGGCGGCCCGCGGACGTCGAACCGATCCGCGCCGGCGCTGCCGCCCTCCCCGCCCCACCGCGTCCGCATCCCCGCCATCCACGTGGACGCCCCCCTGACGGGCCTCGCCCTCACCCCGGCGGGCAGTCTCGCCGTCCCGCCCGCCGGGAAGAAGAACCTTGCCGGCTGGTACGAGGCCGGCACCACCCCCGGCGAGACGGGCACCGCGATCGTCGCCGGCCACGTGGACAACGCCGACGGCCCCGCCGTCTTCTACGACCTGGGCGCCCTGCGCAAGGGCAGCGCCGTCGAGGTGGACCGGCGCGACGGAAGCGTCGCCGTGTTCACCGTGGACGCCGTCGAGGTCTACCGGACGCGCGACTTCCCCGACGCGAAGGTGTACGGGGCGGCGAACCGGCCCGAGCTGAGGGTGATCACCTGTGGCGGGGGCTATTCGAAGTCGACCGGCTATCAGGGCAACGTGGTCGTGTTCGCGCATCTCACCGGCAGCCGCTGACCTCCCGTACGATCCGCGGCGACGGTGCCGCGAGCGGTCCCGCGACCCGGCACCGGCGGGAACCCTCACACCTGCGCGAAGGCCCCGCTGAGGGCAGCGTTCCTCGCGGGAAACAACGGTGATGCGGCCGGGTAACGTCGGCAACGCACGCTCCTGGACATGACCTCGAATTCGCGTGTGGTGGTGCTCGGCGCCGGCCTCGCGGGCGTACGACTCGCCCGTCGGCTCGGCGAGCTGGGCATGCCCGCGCTGCTCGTCGGCGACGAGGAGCACCGACCGTACAACCGGGTCCTGCTCGCCGAGGTGCTGGCCGGCCGGTACTCCCCCGACGTGATCGCGCTGCCCGCGCCCGCCGCACTGGTGCGGGCCCGGGTCACCGGCATCGACCGCGACCAGCGGCTCCTGTCCTGCGCCGACGGTTCGGAGATCGCATACGACACGCTCGTCCTGGCCACCGGCTCCAACCCGGTGCTGCCGCCCCTGCGCGGGCTGTTCACCCCGGACCACGTCCTGCCGGAGGGCGTCCACGCCTTCCGGACCATGGACGACTGCCTCGGCCTGTCGAAGGCGGTCCGGCCGGGCGTGCGGGCCGTCGTCATCGGCGGCGGGCTCCTCGGGGTCTCCGCTGCCCGCGCCCTCGCGGTGCGCGGCGCGCAGGTCGTCCTCGCACAGCAGGCCGAGCGCCTCATGGAACGCCAGCTCGACCCGAACGCGTCCCGGCTGGTGCTGCGGCACCTCAAGGACCTCGGCGTCGAGGTGCACACCGAGTGCCGGGTGCGCGACGTGCGCTGCGTCGCCGGCGCGGTCCGCTCGGTCGAGATGGCCGACGGCTACGCCCTTGACGCCGACCTGGTGGTGCTGGCCTGCGGGGTCTCCCCGCGCGCCGGACTCGCCAGGGCCGCCGGGATCGCCGTCCACAAGGGCGTCCTCGTCGACGACCAGCTGCGCACGTCCGACCCGCACATCCGCGCGATCGGCGACTGCGCGCAGCACGACGGGACCGTGTACGGGCTCGCCGCCCCGGCGCTGGAACAGGCCGACGTGCTGGCCGCGTCGCTGGCCGGGGACCCGGACTCCCGCTACACCGGCACCCGCGCCCTCACCCGTCTCACCCTCGCCGGGAACAGCGCCTTCGACCTCGCCGCGTTCGGCGAGACCGAGCCCCGCCCGGGCGACGACGTCGTGCAGCTCGCCGACGCCACCCGCGGCACCTACCGCAAGGTCGTCGTCCGCGACGACCGCCTGGTCGGCGGGGTCCTCGTCGGCGAACTCGGCACCGTCGGCGCGCTGGCGCGCGCCTGGGAGGGAGCAGAGCCGCTCCCCTCCGACGGCGGCCCCCTGCTCCACCTGCTCACCAACGATGGAGGCTCCTAATGACCGCCACTGAGGGGGCCACCCCCACGATCGTGCTCGTCGGCCACGGCATGGTCGGCCAGCGCTTTCTCGAAGCGCTCGCCGAGCGCGGCCTGACCGCCACGCACCGCGTGGTCGTGCTGTGCGAGGAGCCGCGTCCCGCGTACGACCGCGTGCAGCTCACCTCGTACTTCTCGGGGAAGACCCCCGAGGACCTGTCGATGACCGACATGGCGTTCATCGCCGACCACGGCATCGAGCTGTACGTGGGCGACCCCGCGGAGACGATCGACCGCGACGCCCGCCGGGTGACGGCCCGTTCGGGTCTGGTCGTCGACTACGACGTCCTCGTCCTGGCCACCGGCTCCTACCCGTTCGTGCCGCCCGTCCCGAACAAGGACGCCGAGGGCTGCTTCGTCTACCGCACCATCGAGGACCTCCTCGCCATCGAGGCGTACGCGAAGTCGCGGGCGACCACCGGCGCGGTGGTCGGCGGCGGCCTGCTGGGCCTGGAGGCCGCGGGCGCGCTCAAGGGACTCGGACTCGACGCCCACATCGTGGAGTTCGCCCCTCGGCTGATGCCCGTCCAGGTCGACGCGGGCGGCGGCGCGGCCCTGCTGCGCACCATCGAGGACATGGGCCTGACCGTGCACACCGGCGTGGGCACACAGGAGATCGTCGTCGGCGAGGACGGCGCGGTCACCGGCATGAAGCTGTCCGACGGCTCCGAACTGAGCGCCGACATGGTGGTGTTCAGCGCCGGCGTCCGTCCCCGCGACCAGCTGGCCCGCGAGTCCGGCCTGGCGGTCGGCGAGCGCGGCGGGATCACGGTCGACGAGCAGTGCCGTACCGTCACCGACCCGCACGTGTTCGCCATCGGCGAGTGCGCGCTGGCCGCCGACGGCCGCGTGTACGGCCTGGTGGCCCCCGGCTACGAGCAGGCCGTCACGGTCGCCGCGGCCATCGCCGCCGACGAGGGCGAGCAGCTGACCTTCACCGGCGCCGACCTCTCCACCAAGCTGAAGCTGCTCGGCGTCGACGTGGCGTCCTTCGGCGACGCGCACGGCACCGCCGAGGACTGCCTGGACGTCGTCTACTCCGACTCCCGCTCCGGCCTGTACAAGAAGCTGGTCATCGGCCGCGACGGCACGCTGCTCGGCGGCATCCTGGTCGGCGACGCGGAGGCGTACGGCACGCTGCGCGCGCTGACCGGCTCGGTGCCGCCCATCTCCCCCGAGTCGCTCGTCCTGCCCGCCGGGTCCGGCGAGTCCGTCCAGCTCGGCCCGTCCGCGCTGCCGGACGAGGCGATCATCTGCTCCTGCCACAACGTGTCCAAGGGCACGATCCGCGGCGCGGTCACCGACCACCAGTGCACGACCGTCCCCGAGGTCAAGAAGTGCACCAAGGCCGGCACGGGCTGCGGCTCCTGCGTCAAGGTGCTCGGCCAGCTGGTCACCGCCGAGCTGGAGGCGAACGGCGTCGAGGTCGACAAGGGCCTGTGCGGCTGCTTCGGGCAGACCCGCGAGGAGCTGTACGAGATCGTCCTCGCCCTGCGCATCAACACCTACCAGGACCTCCTGGACCGGTACGGCCGCGACGGCGCCCGGGGCGGCGACGGGTGCGACGTCTGCAAGCCCGCGATCGCCTCGATCATCGCCTCCCTCGCCCCGACGATCGGCGCGAGCGGCTACGTCCTGGACGGCGAGCAGGCCGCCCTGCAGGAGACCAACGACCACTTCCTGGCCAACCTGCAGAAGAACGGCTCCTACTCGGTCGTCCCGCGCATCCCCGGCGGGGAGATCACCCCCGAGGGCCTGATCGTGATAGGCGAGATCGCCCGCGACTTCGGCCTCTACACGAAGATCACCGGCGGTCAGCGCATCGACATGTTCGGCGCGCGGGTCGAACAGCTCCCGCTGATCTGGACCCGGTTGGTGGACGCCGGCTTCGAGTCCGGCCACGCCTACGGCAAGTCGCTGCGCACCGTGAAGTCCTGCGTCGGCCAGACCTGGTGCCGCTACGGTGTCCAGGACTCCGTCCGCATGGCGATCGACCTGGAGCTGCGCTACCGGGGGCTGCGCTCCCCGCACAAGCTCAAGTCGGCGGTGTCGGGCTGCGCCCGCGAGTGCGCCGAGGCCCAGTCGAAGGACTTCGGCGTCATCGCCACCTCCAACGGCTGGAACCTGTACGTCGGCGGCAACGGCGGCGCCACCCCGCGCCACGCGGACCTGCTCGCCCAGGACCTCACCGACGCCGAACTGGTCAGGCTGATCGACCGGTTCCTGATGTTCTACATCCGCACCGCCGACCGCCTGGAGCGCACCTCGACCTGGCTGGAGCGCATCCCCGGCGGCCTGGACCACGTGCGGGACGTCGTCGTGGAGGACTCCCTCGGCATCTGCGAGGAACTGGAGTCGCTGATGACGGCCCACGTGGCGCACTACGCCGACGAGTGGGCGACCACCATCAACGACCCCGAGAAGCTCGCCCGGTTCGTGTCCTTCGTGAACGCCCCGGACACCCCCGACCCGGTCGTCGGGTTCGTGCCCGAGCGCGACCAGATCAAGCCCGACCTGCCGCTGCTGACCATCGGCCACCGCCCCCTGGAAGGAAGCGCCCAGCGATGACCCTGGCACCCGAGACCACCGATCTGAAGGTTCAACTCCAGCTGGAGGAGGACGGGCTGGACTGGTTCACGGTCTGCGACCTGAGCCGGCTCGACCCCGGCCGCGGAGTGGCCGCACTGCTGCCGGACGGCCGCCAGGTCGCCCTGTTCCGCGACCGCTCCGGCGTCCTGTACGCCGTCGACAACCGTGACCCGTTCAGCGGCGCGGCCGTCCTCTCCCGGGGACTGACCGGCGTACACCAGGGGCGCCCGTACGTCGCCTCCCCGCTCCTCAAGCAGCGTTTCGACCTGCTGAGCGGGCAGTGCCTGGACGACGAGACGGTGCGCATCGCCACCTACGAGGTGCGGGCGGCCTGAGGCCCCCGCTCCGCCCCCTGCTCCGCCCCCGCTCGGCTCACCGCGGGCCCGGCGTCGTGGTCTGCAGGCGTCTCACCGGACGCCGGCCCGGGACGCCGGGGGCGCCGCCCCTCCCGGGCCCCGGCTGCGCCGCGTGCAGCCGGACCACCGCGTCGAGGCCGCCGCGCGGAGCCGGCCGCAGGACCGCCTCGCCGCCGCTCGCATGGGCGAGGCGCTGCACCAGGGCGAGTCCCAGACCGGTGCCGCCCTTGGGGGCGTCCGGGGCGCGCCAGAAGCGGTCGAAGGCCCGCCGGCGCTGCTCCTCGGTCATCCCGGGGCCCTCGTCCATGACGTGCAGCTCGACCCACGCCGGCCCGGCCGGGCGGTGCGGGTGCCGGTGCGCGAAACGGCGTTCGTGGGGTGTGTGGTGGCGCGGGTCGATCGAGACCGTCGAGCCCGGGGGCGCCACGCGCAGGGCGTTGGAGAGCAGGTTGTCGAGGATCTGCTCCACCGCCCCGGGCAGCGCCAGCACCTCGCCCGCGTAGTCCCCGGCCAGCGCCAGCCAGACGCCGTGCTGCTCGAACAGCGGCGCCCAGGCGCGATGGCGCTCCCCGCACACCCCGCCCAGATCGACCGGCTCCCGTTCTGCGGCGCTCTCGTCGAGCCGGGCCATCGCGAGCAGTCCTTCGACCATCCGGGCCAGCCGGTCGGTCTCGGTCAGCGCGGCGGTCAGCGAGCCCCGCGCGTTCAGCGCGATGTCGTTCTCCAGGTTCTCCAGCCGCAGCCGCAGGGCCGCGAGGGGCGTCTTCAGCTGGTGCGAGGCCTCGCCTGCGAAGGCCCGCTGGGAGGCCAGCAGGTGTTCCAGCCGGGCGGCGGTGCGGTTGAAGGTCGCGGCGAGGCTGCGCACCTCCGGCGGCCCCTGGGTGATCGCGACCGGAGCGGCGGCCCCGCCGACGGCCAACTCGTTGGTCGCGCGCTCCAGTTCGCGGATGGGCCGGCCGGTCCAGCGTGCGATGACGAAGCCGAGGGCGGCGACCGCGGTGAGCACCGCGAGGCCGCCGAGCGCCAGCAACAGCCAGACGTGGTGGACCCGTTCGGACACCATCCGGGTCGGCACCGTGATGCGGACGGCGCCCTGTTCCTCGACGCCGTGGCGCACCGGGGCGGCCACCGCGAGGTAGCGCACCCCGCCGATGGTGGAGGTGCGCACGTCCGCCGTCGGCGTGCCGCGCAGGGCCGCGGCGATCCCCGGCCAGGAGGCGAGACCGCGCTCCTCGCGCCCGGTGAGCGGATGGGAGGTGGCCAGCAGGGAGCCGTCGGCGTCGACGATCAGCACCTTGCCGCCGATGCGCTCGGCGCAGTGCGCGGCCCGCTCGGGCAGGTCCTGCGCCGCCCGGCCGGCCGAGATGGACAGTGAGGCGAACGCCGACACGGACTCCGCCTCGTCCTTCGCCGCATTGATCACCCGCTCCCGCTCGCCCCGCGAGTACACGAAGCCGAGCGGGATCTCCAGGCAGACCAGGACCAGGGCGGCGAGCGTGAGATAGCTGAGCAGCAGCCGACGGGTCATCGGCGGGCCGCCGAGCGCCGGTGGGCGTGCTCAGGGCGAGGGGGCGGCTCGTGCGGCGCAGGGGGCTCGTACGCCGAGGGCCCGTACGGGGGCTGTGCGGGGGCGGGGGCAAGGACAGGGGCGGCCGTGGGGGCGGGGCGAACGTAGAAGGGCTCGGCGGAGGGGTGCTGGGCGGAGGAGGGCTCGGTGTACGGGGGTTGGGCGTACGAGGGCTGGGCGTGAGGGGGTTGGAGGGAGGAAGGCTCGGCGTACGAGGGTTCGGCGTACGAGGGCCGGGCGGGCGCCGCACGGTCGTGGGCCGGCTGCGGGTCGGCGGTCGCCGGCCGGGGGCCGGCGGGCGGGGCGTAGGACGGCGCTGCGCCCGGGGCGGCGGTGTGCACCGCCAGGCGGAAGCCCACTCCCCGCAGGGTCTGGATCCACGCCGGGTCGCCCAGCTTCCGTCGCAGGGTGGCCACATGGACGTCCAGCGTCTTCGTCGGCCCCTGGTAGTGCGGGTCCCACACCCGGTCGAGGATCTGCTGCCGCGAGTACACGGCTCCCGGATCCTCGGTGAGCAGCGCGAGCAGCTCGAACTCCTTGGGCGTCAGCGTCACCGCCCCCTCCCCCACCCATACCTGCCGGGTCCGCCGGTCGACGACGAGCGGACCGGCGGCGGTGTCCGCCCCGCCCGCGGGGGGCGCCGCCACGGCTGTCGGGGGCCCCGCCACGGCCGCGGGGGCCGGTGAGGCCGGTTCCCGCGGTGCGCCGACGGCCGTGAAGGACTCGCCGCCGAGCGGCTCGGGGCCGGCGAACTCCCCTTGCCGGGCCTGTCGTTGTGTCCGCCGGGTCACCGCACGCACCCGGGCGACCAGCTCGCGCATGCTGAACGGCTTCGCGAGGTAGTCGTCCGCGCCGAGCTCCAGGCCCAGCACCCGGTCGGCCTCCTCGCCCCGCGCGCTGAGGATGATGATGGGGACGTCGGAGGTCTGCCGGATGCCCCGGCAGACGTCGATGCCGTCGATGTCGGGCAACCCCAGGTCGAGCAGCACGACATCGCCGTACGACGCCCTCAGGCCCTCCTGGCCCGTGCCGACGTGATGCACCGTCAGCCCGAAGTTGGCGAGGCCCTCGACGAGCGGTTCGGCGATCGTCCGGTCGTCCTCGATGAGCAGGACTCGTACACCCATGCGTTCCCGTCTCTCCCGTGAACCGAATTCGCGTGTCCAGTGGAACCGTCACGCTACAAGAACGGTCAGGAATACGCCTCACACCTCCCGGACAATGTGAGCAGCGGCTCAACTCCGGGCGAAAACTGTCCCATTCTTGTCGGCGGTTTAGTGTTCCTCTAACCTTCGACTGGCACACGCTCCTCTACGGTGATGAAGAACCGGTCGGACCCCCACGCCGACCGGCTCTGAACTGGGAGGATCCGTGAAGGCACTGCTGGACCGCGCCCGCTCGTTCAAGCGGCGGGCCGACTTCGAAAGCACGGAATACCGAAGGCTGGCCGAGGGCCAATACCCCGAGGCATTGTTCATCACCTGCTCGGATTCGCGGGTGATACCAGCCCTGATAACGGGCGCGCGGCCCGGCGAGATATTCGAGCTGCGAAATGCGGGAAACATCGTTCCGCCGCACGGCGGGCAGGGCGCCTCGGGCGAGGCCGCCACCATCGAGTACGCACTGGAAGTGCTCGGCGTTCAGGACATCGTGGTGTGCGGTCACTCCCACTGCGGGGCGATGGGCGCCCTCAAGTCCGGCGACGACCTGTCCGCCCTGCCCGGCGTGGACGCCTGGCTGCAACTGGCCCGCCCTACGCTGGCGTCCGTCCTGGACGGCCGCGTGGAGGACCCGTCGATGCCCGAGGTCGCCCAGCTGAACGTCGTCAACCAGCTTGCGGTGCTGCGCGGTTACCCAGCGGCGCGACGACGTCTCGACGCGGGTGCGCTGCGCCTGCACGGCTGGTACTACGAGGTCGACACCGGCCAGGTGCACGAGCTCGACGAGGACGGCCTGTTCCGGGTGCACGCGGCATGAGCGGCGCACACGCCCGGCACGGCCGGGGCAACCGGGGTGCGGGCACGGACACGGGCACGGGCACGGGCACGGACTGGTTTACGGGTACGGGTGCGGGTACGGACTGGGCCACGGGTACGGGTGCAGGCGCCGGCTGGGCCCGGGGTACGGGTACGGACTGGAGCGCGGGGGCGGACTGGTCCTCCGAGAACAGTGACGGCTGGTCCTCCGAGGACAGTGACGGGAGGGGCCGTACGTTCGGGGAGGAGGCCGGGCTGAGCGGTCCGCCGCCTCGACCGGCCGCGTCTCCGCCGCAGCCGCAGTCGCCGCCACCGCCACCACCCATTGCTCCTCCGTCGCCGGCACGACCTCCGGCGCCTGCGCCTGCGTCCACCACGACGCCCGTGCGGGGCATCGCCGCGAAGGCGGCCCTCAAGGCGGCTCTCCCGAAGGGTGACCTGGCCACCGAGATCACCGCGTCCCTCGTCGTCTTCCTGGTCGCGCTGCCGCTGTGCATCGGTGTGGCCGTCGCCTCGGGCGTCCCGCCCGAGCTGGGGATCATCTCGGGCGTCATCGGCGGCCTGGTGGTGGGCGCGGCACGCGGCAGCACGCTCCAGGTCAGCGGACCGGCCGCCGGTCTCGCCGCGCTGGTCGCCGAGACCGTGCTGGAGCACGGCGTGGCCATGCTCGGCGTGATCGTGCTGTTCTCGGGCCTCCTGCAGATCGTCCTCGGCCTGGTGAGACTGGGCCGGTTCTTCCAGGCGATCTCCCTGGCCGTCGTCCAGGGGATGCTCGCGGGCATCGGCCTGCCGCTGATGTTCAGCCAGGCGTACCCGGCGATGGACGCGAAGGCTCCCGGCGCCCCCCTCGAGAACATGGCCGGCGTCCCCGGACTGCTCGCGGACACGGTCACCGACCCGCAGGCGCTGATCGCGGCCGGGCTCGGCATCGTCACGGTCGTGCTGAGCTTCCTGTGGAAGAAGGCGCCGGGACCGGTCAGGAAGGTGCCGGCGGCGCTGGTCGCGGTGGGCATCGGCATCGCGGTCGCCGCGCTGCCGGGCGTCGACGTCAAGACGCTCCAGGTGGGCAATCTGCTGGCCTCCGTCGACGTCCCGGGCCCGGAGCAGTTCGCGGGCCTGGCGGACGCCGGGATCATCACCGCGATCCTGACGTTCACCGTGATCGCCTCGGCGGAGTCGCTGTTCACGGCGGCCGCCGTGGACCGTATGCACGACGGCCCCCGCACCCGGTACAACCCCGAACTGATCGCCCAGGGCGCCGGCAACACGATCGCCGGGCTCCTCGGCGCCCTCCCCGTCACGGCGGTGGTGGCCCGCAGTTCGGCCAACGTCCAGGCGGGCGCGAAGACCCGCCTCTCGCGCACCCTGCACGGACTGTGGCTGCTGGCCTTCGCCCTGCTCCTCCCCCAGGTGCTGGCTCTGATCCCGATATCGGTTCTCGCGGGCGTGCTCATCCACAGCGGCTGGAAGCTCTTCGCGCCGGGTGAGTTCCCGAAGATGTGGCGGCAGGACCGCGGCGAGTTCGCGGTCATGACGCTCACCACGCTGGTCATCGTGGCGACGGCCCTGCTCGAAGGTGTGCTGATCGGCCTGGCGGCGGGCATCGTGCTGGCCGCCGTGCGCATGTCTCAGACCGTCATCAAGCAGCACATCGAGGACGACACCGCGAAGGTGGTGATGGCCGGGAACGCGACGTTCCTGCGGCTCCCGCAGGTCATCGAGGCCCTGGAGTTCGCCGCCGAGGCCGGCAGGCCCCGGATCCGTCTCGACCTCACCGGCGTCACCCACCTCGACCACGCCTGCCGCAGCCAGGTCGAGGAGTTCACCGCCCAGCAGCGCGGCAAGGGCCTGCGGGTGGAACTGCTGCTGCCGGGTCCGGCGGAACGCCTGCCCGCGGAGGAGGACACGGAGGGTACGTGGGACATGGGGGGTACGGAGGGTACGGGGGACGCGGAGGCCACGAGGGGTGCGGGGCAGACGGGCGCCAGGGCGACCGACCGCCCCGCGCGCTCCGTCCCGCTCCCCCGCCGCCGGGCCGCCCCGGCAGCCGTGTCCGGCTCCGCCCCCGGCCCCACCGCCGAGTGGTTCTACCTGGACACCACCCCGATGCCGGAGGACTTCGCGCAGAGGTACGCCGAGGAGTACGCCCCCACCCCCGGGCAGGCCCGGAACTTCGAGGAGAGGGGGTACGACTACGCCCGGGCCTTCGACGAGACGGGGTACGGGCAGGGGCAGGGCCGGACGCGGGGGTAGCCGCAGGCGTCCTCCCGGCCCGGTCGGCCTGATCAGCCCGGCCCGGTCGGCCTGATCAGCCCGGTCGCCCGTGGGCGTTCAGGCCTTGAGGGCGTCGTAGGAGACCCCGGTCAGCCGCTCGGACGCGGTCCACAGGCGTTGCCCCGCCCGGTCGTCGAGGGTCCAGGGCGCCCGCCGCGACGGTGCGGGCGCCCCGCGCCACATCGCGAGGGACGGCCCGGTGAACGAGTCCGGGCGGACGCCGGGCGCGGTCGCCGCGTACAGGGCGGGCAGTGCGCCTGCCTCGGCCGGCTGGGCGATCACCCGGTTGGCGAGCTCGATCAGCCGCTCGGCGCTCCGGCGGCCCTCCGCGCGCGGTCCCGCCGTCTGGAGGTTGGTCGCCGCGTACCCGGGGTGCGCGGCGGCTGCCACGACCTCGGTCCCGGTCGCCGCGAGTCTGCGCGCGAGCTCGTGCGTGAAGAGCAGGTTGGCGGTCTTGGAACGGCCGTAGGCGATCCAACGGCGGTATCGGCGCTCGGAGTTGAGGTCGCCCGGGTCGATGTTGCCGAGCAGGTGGGCCATGCTGGAGACGGTCACCACCCGCGCCCCGGCCGGGCGCTCCGCCGCGGCGAGCAGCGCGGGCAGCAACAGCCCGGTCAGGGCGAAGTGCCCGAGGTGATTCACCCCGAACTGCGTCTCGAACCCGTCGGCGGTGGTGCCGTAGGGCATGGCCATCAGGCCGGCGTTGTTGACCAGCAGGTCGAGTCGGTCGTACGGCAGCGCGTCCGCGAACTCCCGCACGGAGGCGAGGTCTCCGAGGTCGAGTCTGCCCAACGCGACCTCGGCGTCCGGGACTTCCTCCCGCAACCGGTGAACGGCTTCCGTTCCCCGCGCCTCGCTCCGGCAGGCGAGCACGACCCGCGCTCCCTTGCGGGCGAGCTCACGCGCGGTGACGTACCCGAGCCCGCTGTTGGCTCCGGTGACGACGGCGGTACGACCGCTCTGATCAGGGATGTCGTGCGCACTCCAACCGGACATGGCCGTACTCCTTCCGCCGCCCCTTCGCGGCTGCCGCCACTTCCCTCGCCACTGCATGGCAGTGCGGCGCCATGCCTCTCGCGGCCGCCGCCACGCGTCTCGCAACTTCCGCCACTCGCTTCGCAGCCTACGGCGCTTCCGGTCACCCGCCCCGCATCTTCCCGTTACGGCATGTCCACGACATAGCTACCCTGCGCTTCTAGCGTTCGGCAGCGCACGACCCCAGAACGACCCCGTCGCCGGCACCGGCGTACGGGCCGGTTCACCACACCACCCCTGGGAGTGAGCGTGGAACGTCGTACCTTCCTTCGTGCGGCCGCGATCGGCGGCTCTTCCGCCGTACTCGGCGGAACCCTCTGGCGCGGCGCCGCCTACGCCGCCCCCGCCCAGCCCGGCACGGGCCCGTACGGTGCGCTCGCCGCGGCCGACGCCAACGGCATCCGGCTGCCGAGCGGCTTCACCAGCCGGGTGATCGCCCGCTCCGGCCAGCAGGTGTCCGGGACGTCGTACACCTGGCACAACGCCCCCGACGGCGGCGCCTGTTACGCGGACGGCACGGGTTGGATCTACGTGTCCAACTCGGAGATCAACCCGTCGGGAGGCGCGAGCGCGGTGCGGTTCTCGGCCACGGGCTCGATCACGGCCGCGTACCGCGTGCTGTCGTCCACCCGCCAGAACTGCGCGGGGGGCAAGACCCCGTGGAACACCTGGCTGTCGTGCGAGGAGGTCGACCGGGGCTACGTCTACGAGACCGACCCCTGGGGCGTCAAGGCGGCGGTCCGCCGGGACGCGATGGGCCGCTTCAAGCACGAGGCGGCGGCCGCCGACCCGGTCCGCAAGGTGATCTACCTGACCGAGGACGTGACCGACGGCTGCTTCTACCGTTTCCGGCCCACGACCTGGGGCGACCTGTCCGCCGGCACGCTGGAGGTCATGGTCGCCGGGACGGCCACCAGCGGCCCGGTGACCTGGTCCCGGGTCCCCGACCCGACCGGCGCCACCGCCACCCGCAACCAGGTCTCCGGCGCCAAGCGCTTCAACGGCGGTGAGGGCTGCTACTACGCGAACGACACCTGCTGGTTCACGACGAAGGGCGACAACCGCGTCTGGCAGTACGACGCCGCCGCCCAGACCATCGAACTGGCCTACGACGACTCGCTGGTGACGGGCGGGACGGCCCCCCTCACCGGCGTCGACAACGTCACGGGCACGGCCTCGGGCGACCTGTTCGTCGCCGAGGACGGCGGCAACATGGAGATCTGTCTCATCACTCCGGACGATGTCGTCGCCCCCTTCCTCCACGTCGAGGGCCAGTCCGGATCGGAGATCACGGGCCCGGCCTTCTCCCCGGACGGCACCCGCCTGTACTTCTCCAGCCAGCGCGGCACGACCGGCAGTTCGTCGGGCGGAATCACCTACGAGGTGAAGGGCCCGTTCCGGACGTAACACCACGGGGCCGACGCTCCGGGGCCACCCAGCAGAAGGTTCGGGGCCACCGGGCCGACGCTCCGGGGCTGCCGGCCCGCCGGGCCGGGGCTTCAAGGCCATCCAGCCGACGGTTCGGGCGACCGGGCCGCCGGGCAGGCGCTTCGGGGGTACCCGGCAGGCGCTTGGGGGCGACACCGTGCGAAACGGGGCGGCACTCGGGAAAGCGAAACGAGTGCCGCTCCGGCCCGGGCCATAATGGGCGGATGACGATCATCGCCACCCTCGCCCCGGCCGGCCGAAAGGCAGATGCCGCGTAGTCGCCCCGGCGCGCTGCGCGCCCGCGGACCCCTGACCGCCCGCCCCCGCAACACCCTCCAGCCCGTACGTATCTACGGCCTCTCCGCCCGCACCAGCCTCGCGATCCACCGCGTCGAGTACGAGGGCGGCGTCCACCTCCTGTCCCCCGGCGCGACGGACAGCGCACTGCGCCGCTACCGCGCGTTCGTGACGACCCCGGGGCGCGGCATCCTCTACCCGCGCACGTCCGTGTGCCCCGCGTGCCCCGGCTGCGGCCTGGACGACGTCCAGTACGCACGCGACGTCCTGGACGAGACCCTGCGCCTGCTCCCACCCCGAGCCCGAGCCGAACTGGGCCGCGAGGTAGGGGCGTTGGACCGCCGCTACCGGCTCCGCACCCTGCCCGACCCGCGCCCATCCGGCCCATGGTGGCACCGCCGCCTGGCAGAGGGAGCGGAAGGCTGGTGACCACCTGCAGGGCTCGCATGGTCGACACGATCCGGACAAATCAAGAGGCTCGGAGGAACGAATTCGCAGCAGACCGAGAACGTGGCGTTCCCGACCACCCTCCCCGGCCTGACCTCGTCCCACATCCTCGAAGCCTGCGGCCACTGGCCGCAACAGGCAGACCCCACAGAAATCAACCGCCTACTGACCAACTGGCTGACATCTCTACCTACTTGACACAGCAACGGGGCGACACACCCCCTGGATGCCGCCCCTCCTCCAACCCCCTGATCAGTCCCGCCGAATCAACTCAGGATCAATCCGCCGACCCACCAGGGGCAACGAACCGAGCACCGCGACCATAACGACCCCAAGGGCACTGGCCAACAGCAGTGGCACGCCTGCACCGTCCCAGAAGATCTCACCACCGCCGGTAACCAGGTAGCTGGACTCCGCGGCCTTACCAGCGATGACAGCCAATACCAAACCCGCCGCCAGCGGCAATACGACCTGCGCCACCTGCACACTCCGCAACGTACGGGGACGCGCGCCAAGCAAAGAGAGTGCAGTCACCTGAGGTCGGCGTTCAACTGCACGGTCGGTGGTAGCAACAAGGTAAGCCGCCACGCCGATAATGAGGCCGAGAATCATGCCCATGCCCAGGATCGTCTTGACAACCGTGATCTGCTGAAGTGCGGTGACCACCACGCCGGGTGTCGTCACCTTGGCAGTCGGATCAACACCACCGAGGCCGTCGAGGACAGTGCGCACAGTCTGCGGTGCCGAGTTGCTGACCAACGTGAGCGTGGCCTCCTCAGGACGAAAACCCTCAGGCAGGAAGGATGGTGGAATTACAACGCTGCCACTACTCAACGCCGAAAGTCCTGGTTCATCCCGATAGATGACCTCCTGTTTTGGCACCTGAACACTAATCACCCTCCTCTCGCCCTTCTCATTCCTGAGATGGAAAGGGAAGCTTGCGCCAGGCTTGCTGTCCTCGTCGTAAGCTTCACCAGGATTCACCACTCGGAATGGGCGCCCGCCAGCGCACCGTCCGATCGCGGGAACCATCTCACGAATCTGGTCGCATGTCGCGATGACAGCTTCAATTCTCGGCGGAAATTCGACGTCCGGCCGCCTCCATGAGGTCGCCATCACACCATGCCCGCGGACACCTGCAACCGCCTCATAGGCCTGTTGCTGCTCTCGACTGACGCCATCCAGAGGAAGTGAGTATGACTGAACGGGTGAGGTGTTCTTGGATACTTGATCCAGTTCGATGAGTACTCCCTGTGCAAGTGATGCCGCATAAATCAGCAGCACCAGACCCGTCGCGACTCGGAGCGCGCCGCCCGGTTCCACCTCATTTCGCCTCATAGCCAGACTGAGGGGCAGGGAACGACTGGCGCACGCCACGGTCCGGGACATACTTCGAGAAAGGATAGGGAGCGACAGCACCAGCCCGACGCCAACCAGGACGACAGCGATGGGCATCAGAATCGACGACAGCGATGTGTCCCTGGGCGCGTGCCCTGTGAGCCCGGCCACACAATATGCCGTGACGATGCCAACCCCAGGGAGAAGCGGCAGCAGCCCCCATTTCGTGGGCGGCCTTTCCACTGCATTGCGCCTCACGGAAAGCGGGTTCGCGGCGGCCTTCCTGGCCCCGACCGCTCCTGCAAACCAAGCGAGCGTGGGGCAACCGATCAAGCAGACGAAGGCAGTGGCCCACGATAGAGCGCCGTCAGACGGATACCACCGGAATCCGGGAAGGCCAATGCGGGAAATTAGCTGGTTGACAACGACGTACATGAACAGACCGATCACGGCCCCGAGCAGTGCCGCAGCTACCGTTTCGGCTGCATTGACGCGCTGAACGCCCTTCTTGCTCAGACCGACCAGCCGCAGAGCGGCTAGTCGACGGGCTCGGGCCCCAGCCGACAATCGTGCACACACGGACAAGTAGACGACCAAGGGGAGCAGTACAACCCCCGCGAGCGTGAAGCGCACGATCTCTAGCGTCGAGGGCTCCACCGTTTCGTCGTATGTATATGGCCACCCGTACGAAGTTACGGGGTCGCCGCTCTTTAGCTGTTCTCGATTCACGCCGATGTAGGCGTAAAGCTCGTCAGGATGAGCCAACCCTTGAGCGCCAATTAGCCCCAGTTCCCTTCCTGGGACTAGCTGCGCAAGCCCCGGCTCTTTCCGAAGCTCCTCGTGCAGCCGCGGCGACACAAATACGTCTCCGGGAGCAGGAAGTTCGGTCAGACCCGGCGGAGGATCGATGGAAGAAGCACCCGGCGCGTGGAAGACTCGGGTCATGGGACGAGAGCCGTACGGGTCGGTCAACCGAAGCTCAAGAGGAGCCCTGCTTTTATCAATACAGAGTTGACGACTACCTTGGGAGCAATCACCCTGTCGCGCCGCCTTGCGTCCGTCCTGCGCGCCCAGAATGCCGGGAATCGCAAGCACAATGGCAAGGCAACACACACCAACAGCGCTACCGCCAGCCATGAGGAAAAAGCGCACGCGGTTTCCTCGCCCACTGCCCAGCAACAGACGTAGGCCCAACAAAAGTTCTTTCATGTCGTCTCCCTGGCATGAGCCGAGAGCACTCCATCGCGCATCGCAAATTGACTGTCGGCGCGAGAGGCGACCTGAGGATCGTGCGTTACCAACACCACGGCCGTCCCCTGGGAACGCGCCAGGGAAAGAAATTCGTCCAAGACAGCAGTCGCATTGGCGCTGTCCAGTGATCCAGTCGGCTCATCGGCGAACACCACCGCTGGCCGATGCACCAGCGCCCGAGCCACTGCAACCCGTTGACTTTGCCCTCCGGAGACCTGCGAAGGTCGTCGCTGTCGCAGACTGGAAAGACCCAACCGGCCCAGGACCTCCCCGGCGGCGGTCAAAGCCTCTGCTTTGCGCTGACCAGCCAAACGCAAGGGCAAGGCGGCGTTCTCCTCGACCGTCAACTCTGGAAGCAGCTCTCCATACTGGAAAACGAATCCGAAGCGTTCCCGACGCAGGGTACTGAGTTCCTCATCGTCGAGTTCGCCGAGGACGCGCCCCTCGAAGCGGACTTCGCCGCGTGCCACTGGCAGGACGCCGGCAAGGCAGTACAACAGCGAGGACTTGCCGGAACCGCTCTGCCCGGTAATCACCGCTACCTCGCCACGGCACAGTCTAATGTCGGCACCCATGACAGCTGGCGTTTCACCGTAGAAAAGGTCGACACCCCTGGCGGACAGGACCTCTGACGTTTTGATGATGGTTCCCCTAAGGCGAGAGGGAGCCCAGATGCGAACATCTGGGCTGTTCAGCGCAGAAAACTTTTATCGACCGCTCGAGTATTTCTTGACATATGAGCAGTTGTCCGGATGCAGACTGCCGCGATTACGGCACGCCTTGATTTCCGCATTTTCGGTGTAGCGCTGAGCGCCGTCCCAGTTCGAGTGATGCAAAGAGACAGTCTTTCCTTGCTTGCCGTTGTAGCGAACCCAACCGTTACCCTCGACGCGCACCAGCATGTAGACGTTGTGACCGTCTTCGACGTCGGCGTCCTTCAGGCTGCCTTTCCACTCGAAGGCACCATGGTTCCGGCCCGCGGGATTAAAGCGATACTCCCCTTCCAGGAAGCGAACGCCTCCCGACCTCAGCACCGGCATGTCGCGCCAATGCGACACGCCAACGGCTGTCCCCGCGCCAGCCAGAATCACTCCTGAGGCCAGCACCCCGACCAATACCCTCCGCATGCTTCACCCTTCTGAGAGCCCGGCAGCCTCTACGACCACCACCGGCTACAGAAAGTAGCGCCTCCATCACGTGCTGAAACCTTCAGTCAGTCAGTCTCCATCACATCAGGCGATCGAAATCCAGACACCGCTGGTCAGCGCAGCGTCGCTTTCCAGCCCCGAGGGCCTCCCCGGGCGCAGCGAGCGGCCCGTCCCGGTGGCTACTGTCGGCGATGAAGCAGGCGTCGACGAGGCGCGGTCGCCAGTGTGGAAGTCATGATTGGTCATGACGCTGTGCGAGTGGCCGATCATGCGGCGGATGCTAGTCGCGTTGCGACGCGGGTGGCGGAGGGTAACCAGGGTGTCGGAGAGGTACGCAGCTCCACGATGTGGGAGGGCCGGTTGCTTGAGTGCGGAGCGGGTGCCAACGACGGACGCCGGTGTCCTGCTTTGAGGTGTGTATTGGCCACCGCCAAGACAGAAAAGAGGACGGCACCCCCGCACAGGGTGCCGTCCTCATGGTGCGCCGGAGCCGCCGCCGATCGGTGAGGGTCGGGGACCAGCGGCGGCTCCGGGGTTCAGTTGTCCCCGGCCGCGGGCTCGGGGCCGGTCAGCGGTGGTCGCTCCCCGCCGACTGGGTCGCCGCCCGGCCCGCTTCCAGGCGGGCGACCGGGATGCGGAACGGGGAGCAGGAGACGTAGTCCAGGCCCACCTCGTGGAAGAAGTGCACCGACTCCGGGTCGCCGCCGTGCTCGCCGCAGACGCCGAGCTTGAGGTCGGGGCGGGTGCGGCGGCCCGCCTCCGCGGCCGCCTTCACCAGGGAGCCGACGCCGTCCTTGTCGATCGTCTCGAAGGGGCTGACGCCGAAGATGCCCTTCTCCAGGTACGCGGTGAAGAAGGAGGCCTCGACGTCGTCGCGGCTGAAGCCCCACACCGTCTGGGTGAGGTCGTTCGTGCCGAACGAGAAGAACTCCGCCGCCTCGGCGATCTGGCCGGCGGTGAGGGCCGCCCGCGGGAGTTCGATCATCGTGCCGATCGCCAGCTTCAGCTCGACGCCGGTCGCCGCCTCGACCTCCGCGATGACCTGGTCGGCCTCCTCGCGGACGATCTCCAGCTCCTGGACCGTGCCGACCAGCGGGATCATGATCTCGGCGCGCGGGTCGCCCTTGGCGTTCCTGCGCTCCGCCGCCGCCTCGGCGATGGCGCGGACCTGCATGGTGAACAGGCCGGGGATGACCAGCCCGAGGCGCACGCCCCGCAGGCCCAGCATGGGGTTCTGCTCGTGCAGCCGGTGGACGGCCTGCAGCAGGCGCAGGTCGTTCTCGTGGGACTCCTGGCGGGACTCCGCCAGCGCCACCCGCACCGACAGTTCGGTGATGTCGGGCAGGAACTCGTGCAGCGGCGGGTCCAGGAGGCGGACCGTCACCGGGAGGCCGTCCATGGCCTCGAAGAGCTCGACGAAGTCCTTCTTCTGCAGCGGCAGGAGCTGCTTCAGGGACTCTTCGCGCTCCTCCTGCGTGTCCGCCAGGATCAGGCGCTCCACCTGCTCACGGCGGTCGCCGAGGAACATGTGCTCCGTGCGGCACAGGCCGATGCCCTGCGCGCCGAAGCGACGGGCGCGCAGCGCGTCCTCGGCGTTGTCGGCGTTGGCCCGCACCCGCAGCCGGCGCTTGCGGTCCGCGAAGGCCATGATGCGGTGGACCGCCTCGACCAGTTCGTCGGCGTCGTCCGCGCCCGCGTGCATCCGGCCCTCGAAGTACTCGACGACCGGGGACGGGACGACGGGTACCTCGCCGAGGTACACCTTGCCCGAGGAGCCGTCGATGGAGATGACGTCGCCCTCCTCGACCACATGGCCGCCCGGGACCGTCATCCGGCGGCGCTTGGTGTCGACCTCGAGCTCCTCCGCGCCGCACACACAGGTCTTGCCCATGCCGCGGGCCACCACGGCGGCGTGCGAGGTCTTTCCGCCGCGGCTGGTCAGGATGCCCTCGGCCGCGATCATGCCGTCGAGGTCGTCGGGGTTGGTCTCGCGGCGGACGAGGATGACCTTCTCGCCCGAGCGCGACCACTTGACGGCCGTGTAGGAGTCGAACACCGCCTTGCCGACGGCCGCGCCCGGGGAGGCCGCGATGCCCCGGCCGACCTTCTCCACCTTCGCGTCCTCGTCGAAGCGGGGGAACATCAGCTGGGCGAGCTGGGCTCCGGTGACGCGCTGCAGCGCCTCGGTCTCGTCGATCAGGCCCTGGTCGACGAGCTGGGTCGCGATGCGGAAGGCCGCGCCCGCGGTGCGCTTGCCGACGCGCGTCTGCAGCATCCACAGCTGACCGCGCTCGATCGTGAACTCGATGTCGCAGAGGTCCTTGTAGTGGTTCTCCAGCGTCTCCATGATCTGCATCAGCTGGTCGTACGACTTCTTGTCGATCTGCTCGAGCTCCGCGAGCGGGACCGTGTTGCGGATGCCGGCGACGACGTCCTCGCCCTGGGCGTTCTGCAGGTAGTCGCCGTAGACGCCCTGGTGGCCGGAGGCGGGGTCGCGGGTGAAGGCGACGCCCGTGCCCGAGTCGGGGCCGAGGTTGCCGAAGACCATGGAACAGACGTTGACGGCCGTGCCCAGGTCGTGCGGGATGCGCTCCTGGCGGCGGTAGAGCTTCGCGCGGTCGCCGTTCCAGGAGTCGAAGACGGCCTTGATGGCGAGGTCCATCTGCTCGCGCGGGTCCTGCGGGAAGTCGCGGCCGGCCTCGGTCTTGACGATCTTCTTGAAGCGGGTGACCAGCTTCTTCAGGTCCGCCGCCTCCAGCTCGGTGTCGACGGAGACCTTCTTGGCGGCCTTCGCCGACTCCAGCGCGTCCTCGAAGAGCTCGCCGTCGACGCCGAGGACCGTCTTGCCGAACATCTGGATCAGGCGGCGGTAGGAGTCCCACGCGAAGCGGTCGTCGCCGGCCTGCTTGGCCAGGCCCTGGACCGACTTGTCGGAGAGGCCGATGTTCAGGACGGTGTCCATCATGCCCGGCATGGAGAACTTCGCGCCCGAGCGGACGGACACCAGCAGCGGGTCGTCGGCCTGGCCGAGCTTCTTGCCCATGCGCTCTTCGAGGGCGACGAGGTGCGCACTCACCTCGTCACGCAGTGCCTCGGGCTCGTCGCCGCTGTCGAGGTAGACCTTGCAGGCCTCGGTGGTGATCGTGAAGCCCGGAGGGACGGGAAGGCCCAGGTTGGTCATCTCGGCGAGGTTCGCGCCCTTGCCGCCGAGGAGGTCCTTGAGGTCCTTGTTGCCCTCGGTGAAGTCGTAGACGAACTTCACGCCCTCAACGCTCGCGGCCGGCTCGGCTACCGGGAGATCTTTGTTTTCCGACACGGGTCTCGACTCCTCGAGGACGCGGTGGCTGCCCTGACGGCCAGGAACATACCCAGATCGAAGGCTCCTGGGTACGTCCACTTGCGCGTCATGTGCCCGTAACCAATCGTCCGCCAGCGGATCGAAAGTCAAGGCTTGGCAAGCGCAAGGCCGTCGATGTTTTCACTTCTTGAAAGCAAGTCCCTTCCATGAGCCTCATTCGCGCTCGAATGAGCATCACACGGCACGGTTGATTTCGATCGATGAACGATCAAGGGGTGGCACTGAGTGCCACCCCTTGGAGAAGTGCAGTCGTTCTTGATTCGCTCATCTGAGCACTTCCCCCCTCAGGGGTGGCGAGAATCACGCTCCCGCAGGCGGCTCGAGTTCACCATGCGGACGCGCCCCGGAGACGGAAACCTGCCTGTCACACGGGTCTCCTCACACGAGCGCCGCACACGGGCGCTCCTCATGAGCGTCCCCCACACCCGGAACCCCGGCAACCGCTCGTCAGACCCCCAGGGCGAGCAACCGCTCCTCCGCCCGGTCCGGCGCGTAAAGGTGCTCCACGACCAGCGCACCCGCCCCCACCAGGCCCGCCCGCTCGCCCAGCCGCGAGGTCACGACGTCCAGGCGGGCCGTGGAGCGGGGCAGCGCACGCTGGTAGAGCAGTTCGCGCACGCCCGTGAGGAACGCGGTTCCGGCCAGATCTCCGGCGATCATCAGAACCCCGGGATTGAGCAGGGTCACGACCGTCGCCAGCACGTCCCCGACGCTGCGCCCGGCCTCCCGGGCCAGCGCGGCCGCCCCGGGGTGCCCGGCGGCGAGCAGGTCGCGCACATCCGAGCCGGAGGACGCCGGTATGCCCGTCTCGGCGAGCCGACGCGCCACGGCCCCGCCGCTGGCCACGGCGGCGAGACAGCCGTAGGACCCGCAGCGGCACAGCGCGTCCGCGCCGACCCGGATGTGCCCGATGTCGCCGGCCCCGCCGTCGACGCCCCGGAAGATCGAGCCGTCGACCACGACCCCGGCGCCGATGCCGGTGGACACCTTGACCAGGACGAACGCCGAACAGTCGGCGTAGCCGGTGCGCTGCTCGCCGTACGCCATGAGGTTCGCGTCGTTGTCGACCAGGACAGGGACCGGCGCCCCGGCACCGGTGTCGGTGCGCTCCGCGAAGGCCCGCGCGAGGCGCCCGCGTATGTCGTAACCGTCCCAGCCGGGCATGATCGGAGGCTGGACGACCCGGCCCGTCTCGCTGTCGACCGGGCCCGGGACGGCGAGGCCGATGCCGCACACCTCGTCCGGCCGGTGCCCCGCCTTGACCAGCAGCTCGGCGAACCAGCCGCCCAGCTCGCCGAGGACGGCGTCCGGGCCGTCCTCGACGGCCAGCGTGCCGCCGTGCTCGGCCAGGATCTCGCCGGTCAGGGTCAGCACGGCGGCGCGCGCGTGCCGCGTGTCCAGGTCCGCCGCCAGGACGATCGCGTGGGCGTCGTCGAACTCCAGGGTGATCGAGGGGCGGCCGCCCAGCGGCGAGTCGACCGGGCCACCGGCGCCCTCGCGGAGCCAGCCCGCACGGAAGAGGCGGTCCAGGCGTTGACCCACGGTCGCCCGGGAGAGGCCCGTGGCCTGCTGGAGCGCGCCACGCGTCGTCGCGCGCCCCTTGCGCACCAGTTCGAGCAGATCTCCGGCGCTGCCCTGACCTCGTCCCGTCATGCGCACCCCCTTGTGTTTCTCAAGCTTGCATTACATATTGAGTTTTGCGTGTTAAATAGACGTAACCCTACGGTAGCCGCTGCCGAACCAGGCGGCCTCGTCGTCTTCGGGGAGCCCCGAGTGGATCGCACCGCCCAGCTCATCGCCCGCGCGGCGGAGGTCGCCGTTGCATACAATCCGGCGGCTCCGCCGGGTCCGCCGCCCGTCAGGGCACCGCGTCTCCAGGCTCCGCACCGCGAAACCCTGCACCTCAGGGCGGCTGCCGTGCTGGAGGCCAACTGGACGGGCACCTCCACGGTGCCGTCACGTGGTCTGTACCCGCACCAGTGGTCCTGGGACTCGGCCTTCATCGCCATCGGCCTGCGGCACGTCTCGCCGCACCGGGCGCAGACGGAGCTGGAGACGCTGCTGGACGCCCAATGGGGCGACGGACGCGTCCCGCACATCGTCTTCAACCCCTCCGTACCGCTCGACGCGTACTTCCCGAGCCCGGACTTCTGGCGCTCCTCGACCGCGGGGCGCGCTGCGGGCGCCCCGCGCACCGTACAGACCTCGGGCATCGTGCAGCCACCGGTGCACGCGCTCGCGGCCTGGCTGGTGCACCGCGCCGACCCGGGGCTCTCGCGCGCCCGCGGCTTCCTCGCCCGGGTCTACCCCCGGCTCGCCGCCTGGCACCGCTATCTGCTGCACCGGCGGGACCTGGGCGGGGGCGGGCTGGTGTCGGTCGTCCACCCGTGGGAGCAGGGCATGGACAACGCCCCGAGCTGGGACGCTCCGCTCGCCCGGGTCGCCCCGGCCCCGGCCCGCTCCTTCCGTCGCGCCGACCTCGACCACGGGTCGGCCGAGGACCGGCCGACGGACCTGGACTACGGGCGGTACGTGCGGCTGGCGACGCGGTACCGGGACGGCGGGTACGCCGACGGGGGCGGCGAGTTCGCCGTCGAGGACCCCTCCTTCAACGCGCTGCTCATCGCCTCCGAGCACGCGCTCGCGCACATCGCGCAGGAGCTCGGCGCGACGGGCACGGCCCGCCACGCCCGCGCCGAGCGGCTCACGGCAGCGCTCGTCGAGCGCCTGTGGGACCCGGCCGAGGGCATGTTCTTCTGCCGTGACCTGCGCGCCGACGGCCCGGCCGGCGACGGATCGCCGGACCGGGTCCGGCGGCCCCGGCACCCTGGAGGGAGCCGTCCGGACGGCGACCGGCAGCCGGACACTGACCGGCACCCGGGCTCCGACCGGCGCCCGGACTCCCCTGAGGGCCGGGACGGACGGGACCCGGCCCCGGGCCGGCGGTCCACCGCCGGGGTCCTCGTCGCCGAGCGCGGGGTGTCCGGCCTGGTGCCGCTGTTGCTGCCCCGTCTGCCGCGCGAGGTGGTCGACGGGCTGGTGGGGGCGCTGCGCGGCCCGCACTTCGGACTGGGCGCCGTCACCCGTCTGGCGCCCAGTTACGACCTGCTCGGCGAGGCCTTCGACCCGCACCGCTACTGGCGCGGGCCGGCCTGGTTCAACACGAGCTGGCTCATCGAACGGGGTCTGCGGCTGCACGGCCGCCGGGCCGAGGCCGAGGCGCTGCGCCGGGCCGTCCTGGACATCGCGGGCGGCTCGGACTTCGCGGAGTACGTCGACCCGTACACAGGTGAGGCCTGTGGCGCGACCCGCTTCAGCTGGACGGCCGCGCTCACGCTCGACCTCATCCACCAGGACATGTCAGGCAGCGGTACCAAGGGAGGGGACCTGGGATGACGGACCGGCATCATCTGCTCGTGTTCGGCGGGACGTTCGCGGCCGTGGGCGAGAGCGGGGACATCAGCGGCGTACGGGCCTCCGGGCCGGCCTCGGGATCGCCCGAGGGGTTGTTCGTCCGGGACGCCCGGCACCTCAGCCGCTGGCAGCTGACGGTCGACGGCGCCGTACCGGAGGCTCTCTCGCCGGTCACGGAGAGTGACACGGCACGCTGCGTGCTCGTCCCGCGCGGCGGCCGCAACGAGCCGCCGTCCTGCACGCTCTTCCGCGAACAGGCCGTCGGCGACAGCTCGTTCGTGGAGTCGCTGCGGGTGGTCAGCAACCGCCCGGTGCCGACCACGGTCCGCCTCGCGATCACCGCCGACGCCGACTTCACCGACCAGTTCGAACTGCGCTCCGACCACCGCACCTACGCCAAGACGGGGGTCGTGCGCCGACGCCAGGTCCTCGACGACGGCGTGGAGTTCACCTACCGGCGCGGCGAGTGGACGTCCTGTACGACGGTGACGGCCGAGCCCGCGCCGGACGGCGTCGAGGAGACCGGCACCGGCGCCCGCCGCCTGGTGTGGAGGCTGGAGCTCGATCCGCACGGCTCGGCGGAGCTGACCGTGCGGGTGATGGCGCGGCCGCACGGCGAGAAGCGGGCCCTCAGGGTGCCCCGCTCGCCCGCCTCGGTCACCGGGCAACTCCTGTCCCAGGAGGACGAGTTCGCGGAGGGCGTGGCCTTCCCGACCGGCTGGCCAGAGCTGGCGGCCGCCTGTTCGCGCGGTCTCTCGGATCTGGCCGCGCTCCAGGTCCAGGCAACCGGCCCGGACGGCGAGGATCTGCGCGTCCCGGCGGCGGGCGCCCCCTGGTTCCTCACCCTGCTGGGCCGCGACGCCCTCCTCACCTCCCTCTTCGCGCTCCCGTACCACCCGCGCCCGGCCGCCGCCACGCTCCTCGCGCTCGCCGCGACGCAGGCCACCGAGGCCGTCGCGCGGACGGTGTCGCAACCCGGCAAGATCGTGCACGAGGTGCGGCACGGCGAGCTCGCCCACTTCGGGCAGGTGCCGTACGGCCGCTACTACGGCTCGGTGGACGCGACGCCCCTGTTCCTCGTCGTCCTCGGCGCGTACGTCGAGCAGACCGGCGACGCGGCGCTGGCGCGTCGGCTGGAGCCGCACGCGCGCGCGGCGGTCGGCTGGATGCTGGACCACGGCGGGCTCACCTCCCGCGGCTATCTGGTCTACCGCGCCGACCAGGGCGGTCTGGCCAACCAGAACTGGAAGGACTCCCCCGGCGCCATCTGCTCCGCGGACGGTGCACGCCCGACCGGGGCGGTGATGGCGGCGGGCGCCCAGGGGTACGCGTACGACGCGCTGCGCCGCACGGCGTGGGTGGCGCGCACGGTGTGGGAGGACGAGAAGTACGCGGCGCTCCTCGAACAGGCCGCCGCCGATCTGCGCGACCGCTTCCAGCGGGACTTCTGGATGCCGGACCGCTCCTTCCCGGCGCTCGCGCTGGACGGCGAGGGCCGGCAGGTCGACGCGCTCGCCTCGGACGCCGGTCATCTGCTCTGGTCGGGCCTGCTGGACAAGGAGTACGGGGAGATCGTCGGGCGGCGTCTGCTGGAGCCGGACTTCTTCTCCGGCTGGGGGGTGCGCACCCTGGCGGCCGGTCAGCCGGCGTACCACCCGCTCTCCTACCACCGCGGCTCGGTCTGGCCGCACGACAACGCGCTGATCACGCTGGGTCTCGCCCGTTACGGCCTGCACGACGAAGCCCGTACGGTCGCCCACGCGCTGGTCGACGCGGCGACCGCGACCGGCCACCGGCTCCCCGAGGTCCTCGCGGGCTACGGCCGCGACACCCACGCGCAGCCGGTGCCGTACCCGCACGCCTGCGTACGGGAGTCCCGCTCGGCGGCGGCCCCGCTGGCGCTGCTCACGGCGGTCGGCGGCGCGTAGCGGGGCGGCTTGGCGTGGCGTTTGCGCGGTGTTTGCCGAGCGCTGGCCCGGGGGGCTGAACGCGGGCCGGGGGCAGGCCGTACGAAACTGTGGCGGATCCGGCCGGTGCCGGATCCGCCGAACCGCCGGGCTTCGTACGGAAGGACCCTCGGGTGCCTGTCTCCACTCCCTCATCCCAGCTGCCTGAATCGAAGGACCCCGAGGACGACGCCGTGGATTCCCCGGAGACCGCGGACGCCGTGGAAACCGCTGAGGCCGTGGAAACCGCTGAGGCTGTGGAAGCCGCCGACGTCGCGGAAACCGCTGAGGCCGTGGACGTCGCCGACGCCCTGGACGCCCCAGAGACCGTCGAGACCGTCGAGACCGTCGAGACCGTCGAGGCCGTCGAGACCGAAGATGCCGGGGCGCCCGCCCCGGAAGAGGCCGCGACCGGTCCCGCGCCCCGGGGTCTCCGGGCCCGCGTGGCGTATTTGCGCGCCTGGCGGGGCAGGCATCCGCAGGCCGCGCGGGGGGTGTGGTGGACGGTGACGGCCCTGTCCCTGGTCCTCGTGCTCGGGGCGCTGCTGCTGCCGAACCGGGTCAACGGGCTCCAGGTCAACCGGTTCACGCGGCTGCCGGTCGAGGCGATCCTGGGCGCGTCCCTGCTGCTGGCGCTGCCCCGCCGGGCGCGGATCGCCGTCGCGGCGCTGGGCGGGGTGCTCCTCGGGGCGCTGGTCGTGATCGACCTGCTCGACATGGGCTTCGTGGAGTACCTGGGCCGTGACTTCAACCTCGTCCTGGACTGGGGGCTGCTGGACGACGCGCAGTCCTACGTCGCGGACTCGATGGGCCGGGCGACGGCCGTGGGCGCCGCGATCGGCCTCGTCGTCCTGATCGTCGCCCTGTTCACGGTGATGGCCCTGGCGACGGTCCGGCTGAGCAACCTGCTGGTGCTCGACGGCCAGCGGGCGAGCCGGGTCACGCTGATCGCGGCGACCGTGTGGGTCACCTGCTCCGTGGTGGGCCTGCAGAACGCCGGGGTGCCAGTCGCCTCCTACCGCGCCGGGGACGCGCTGATCAACAAGGGACGCCAGGTGCGGCAGACCCTCGCGGACGAGGCGGCGTTCGGCAAGGAGGCCCGCTACGACACGTTCGGGGCCACCCCGGCCGACCAGCTCGTGCCGGACCTGCGGGGCAAGGACGTGATCTTCACGTTCATCGAGAGCTACGGCCGCAGCGCCATCGAGGACCCGGTCATGGCGCCGGGCGTCGACAGCACCCTCGACACCAGCACGCGGGCCCTGACGAAGGCGGGCTTCCACGCCAAGAGCGGCTGGCTGACCTCGGCGACCTACGGCGGCAGCAGCTGGCTGGGCCACTCCACCACGCTGTCCGGCCTGTGGGTCGACAACCAGCAGCGCTACAGCACGGTGATGGCGAGCGACCACCTGTCCCTGACCAAGGCGTTCCAGAAGACCGGCGCGTGGGACACCGTCGGTGTCATGCCGGGTGTGCAGAAGGGCTGGCCGGAGGCGAAGTTCTACGGCCTGGACAAGGTCTACGACGCCTTCTCGATGGGCTACCGGGGACCGAAGTTCAGCTGGTCGACCATGCCCGACCAGTATGCCCTCGAAGCGTTCCAGCGGCTGGAGCACGGCCGCAGGGGCCGCGACAAACCGCTGATGTCGGAGATCATCCTGACCTCCAGCCACCAGCCCTGGGCGCCGATACCGAAGATGGTCGGCTGGGACGGACTCGGCGACGGGTCGGTCTTCGAGGACATCCAGAAGGCGGGCAGGAAGGCGTCCGAGGTCATCGCCGACGGCGCCGCGTCCAAGCAGGAGTACGGCAGGTCCATCGAGTACTCGGTGACCGCCCTCACCCAGTGGCTGGAGCGCTACGGCACGGACGACACCGTCCTGGTCTTCCTCGGCGACCACCAGCCCATAGCCCGGGTCAGCGGCGACAACGCCAGCCGGGACGTGCCGATCTCGATCGTCGCCAAGGACCCGAAGGTCCTCGACAAGATCGCCGCCTGGAACTGGACGGACGGCCTGAAGCCCGCGCACGACGCGCCGGTGTGGAAGATGAGCTCGTTCCGCGACCGGTTCCTCACGGCCTACGGCTCGACCCCGCACCCGTCGGAGGGCTGACGGTCACCGGGGCGCAGCAGGGGGCCGCGAGGCCCCTCGGTCAGCCGCCGGAGGTGTCGAGTTCGGCGTCCTCGCCGATGCCCGCGCAGTCGTAGGGGTCCTTCAGCCAGCCGTCCGGCAGGACGACCCTGTTGTTGCCGGAGGTGCGGCCGCGGGGGCCGTCGGCGCCGGTGGGCCAGGGCTGGTCGAGGTCCAGTTCGTCGAGTCCGGCGCGGAGTTCGGCGAGGGAGGACGTGATCGCGAGGCGCTTGCGCATCTCGCTGCCGACCGCGAAGCCCTTGAGGTACCAGGCGACGTGCTTGCGGAAGTCGACGACGCCCTTGGACTCGTCGCCGATCCACTCGCCGAGGAGGGTGGCGTGGCGGACCATGACGTCGGCGACCTCGCGCAGGGACGGTGCGGCGACGTCGTCCGCGCGGCCCTCGAAGGCGGCCACCAGATCGGCGAACAGCCACGGCCGGCCGAGGCAGCCGCGTCCGACGACGACCCCGTCGCAGCCGGTCTCGCGCACCATCCGCAGCGCGTCCTGAGCCGACCAGATGTCGCCGTTGCCGAGGACGGGGATCTCCGGGACGTGTTCCTTCAGGCGGGCGATCGCGTCCCAGTCCGCCGTGCCGCCGTAGTGCTGGGCGGCCGTGCGGCCGTGCAGGGCGATGGACGTCACGCCCTCCTCGACGGCGATGCGGCCGGCGTCGAGGTAGGTGATGTGGTCGTCGTCGATGCCCTTGCGCATCTTCATCGTCACCGGGAGGTCCCCGGCGCCGCTCACCGCCTCGCGCAGGATCGCGCGGAGCAGGTTGCGCTTGTACGGGAGGGCGGAGCCGCCGCCCTTGCGCGTCACCTTGGGGACCGGGCAGCCGAAGTTGAGGTCGATGTGGTCGGCGAGGCCCTCCTCCGCGATCATGCGGACGGCCTTGCCGACGGTGGCCGGGTCGACGCCGTACAGCTGGATCGAGCGCGGCTTCTCGGTCGCGTCGAAGTGGATCAGCTGCATGGTCTTCTCGTTGCGCTCGACCAGCGCCCGGGTCGTGATCATCTCGCTGACGAACAGGCCCTTGCCGCCGCTGAACTCCCTGCACAGGGTGCGGAAGGGCGCGTTCGTGATCCCGGCCATGGGGGCCAGGACGACGGGCGGCTGGACGGTGTGCGGGCCGATCTGCAAGGGGGACACGGGCGTGGACATTGCTCCATTGTCGCGTATGCCGAGGGGTACCCGGACAGCCGGAGGCCCGCCGGCCGGTCTACCGGAGGTCGGCCGGGCGCTCTGCCCGAGGCCGGCGCGGCGCTCTGCCGGAGGTCGGCGCGACCGCTCCGCCGGAGATGCGCCGGGCCGGCTCCCGACACGGAGATCATGTAGCACTCATTAGTTAGACGCACTATCGACATCGGCGTACGATGACACGCATGCCCGAGCTCAGCCCTCGCCGACGCCTCCTGGTCCTCGCGATCTGCTGTATGAGCCTGCTGATCGTGAGCCTCGACGTCACGGTTCTCAATGTCGCCCTGCCCTCCATGCAGAGCGACCTGCACGCGTCCACCGCCGGCCTGCAGTGGACGATCGACGCGTACACGCTGGTGCTGGCCGCGCTGCTGATGCTGGCGGGCTCGACCGCCGACCGGATCGGCCGCAAGAAGGTGTTCATGGCCGGCCTGGTCGTGTTCTCCCTCGGTTCGCTGCTGTGCTCGCTCGCCCCGGACCTGGAGCTGCTGATAGCGGCCCGGATGATCCAGGCGGTCGGCGGCTCGATGCTGAACCCGGTCGCCATGTCGATCATCACCAACACCTTCACCGACCCGCGTGAGCGCGCCCGGGCGATCGGGGTGTGGGGTGCGGTCGTGGGCATCTCGATGGCCGCGGGCCCGCTGCTGGGCGGACTGCTGGTGGAGTCCGTGGGCTGGCGCTCGATCTTCTGGCTCAACCTGCCCGTCGGCCTGGTGGCCCTCCTGGCGACCCTGCGCTACGTCCCCGAGTCGCGCGCGCCCAAGGCACGGCGGCCCGACCCGGTCGGCCAGCTGCTGGTCATCGCCCTCTTCGGCTCCCTGACCTACGCGATCATCGAGGCGCCGGGGGCGGGCGCGGCGACCAGCGGCCCCTTCGCCGCCATGGCGCTGGCCGCGCTGCTGGGCCTGCTGTGGTACGAGCCCCGGCGCGCCGAACCCCTCATCGACCTGCGGTTCTTCCGCTCGGCGCCGTTCAGCGGCGCGACGGTGGTGGCGATCAGCGCGTTCGCCGCCCTGGGCGGGTTCCTCTTCCTGTCGACCCTGTACCTGCAGAACGTACGGGGCCTGGACGCCCTGCACGCGGGGCTGTGGATGCTGCCCATGGCCGTGCCGACGTTTCTGTGCGCCCCGCTTTCCGGACGGCTGGTGGGCAGCCGGGGACCGCGGCTTCCGCTGCTGATCGCCGGCGTCGCGATGACGACGAGCGGGCTGCTGTTCGCCGCCTTCGACGCGCAGACGTCCGACGCGACGCTGTTCCTCGGGTGCGTGCTGTTCGGGGTGGGCTTCGGGTTCGTGAACGCGCCGATCACCAACACGGCGGTCTCGGGGATGCCGCGCAGCCAGGCGGGGGTGGCGGCGGCGGTCGCCTCCACCAGCCGGCAGCTGGGCCAGACCCTGGGCGTCGCGGTGATCGGGGCGGTCCTGGCGGCGGGCGTGAACACCTCGTCGTACCGGGACACCTTCGCCTCCGCCGCCGTGCCCGGCTGGTGGATCCTCACCGGCTGCGGCCTGGTCGTCCTCGTCCTGGGCGCCGTGACCACCGGGCCGTGGGCCAGGCGGACGGCGGAGCGGACCGCACAGCGGCTGGAGGCGCCGGACGTCCGCGAGGCGGCGGGCGTCAGCGCCTGACCGCGGCCCGGGCCGCGGGGGCGTTCGCGCCGGTGTCGGCGAAGTCGAACAGGGCGATGGCGGCCACTCCGATGCCGAGCAGCGAGACCGTGGCCGCCCCGCCGCCGCAGACGGCGGCGAGCGGGGACGCGCCGAGCGCGGCCGCGGTGAGTCCGCAGACGAAGCCCAGCACGAGCGAGATCAGGACGCAGAACGCGAAAGCGATGAGCCTCTTGTGGTTGGCGCTCACCGATGCTCCTTCTTCCGGAGCAGGCGGCCGGTGAGAGCGACGGGCCCCGGCCGGCCACCCGCGCAGGCGGATGACATGTACTCCCCCATCCCCCGGCGTCAACCGACGCAGTTCTCAGAGGAGTTGGCCAAGTCGCCTTGCGCGCAACTCTTTTGCGAAGGTAGCACAGCCCCGAGCGCCGCGAAATGCCCCCGAAGTCACCCGGAGAGCGGGCGCACGGCGGCGTTTCGCGCGTACGCGTACAGCTTCTCCAGCCGCTCCCGGGTCTGCGCGTCCCGCGGTGCGTACGTCACCATGCGGGCCCCGTGGTCCGGGCTCAGCCAGAGGTCGGTGTGGGTGAGCGTGAGAAGGCCGACGTGCGGGTTGCGGAACTCCTTGGTCTTGCTGCGGCTCGAGACGACCTCGTAGCGCTCCCAGTTCTCCCGGAACTCCGGGGACTCCGTCTGCAGTCGCTTGACCAGCATCTTCCAGGCCGGCTCGGAGAGGTGACCGGCCATGGACGCACGGAGTTTCGCGGCCATCAGCCGCATGGACTCGTCGAGGTGGACGACCGACTCGCGCCACTGCGGATGGGTGTGGATGAGGACCATGCAGTTGCGGTCCTCGGGCGGGATCGCGTCGAGGTCGCACAGCAGATGGGCGTAGGTGCGGTTGTAGGCCAGGATGTCGTAGCGGCTGTTCTGGACGCAGGCGGGGAGCGGGTCGAGCTGGTCGAGCAGCTCGCGTACGGCGTCGGTGACACCGGCGCACGACGAGGCGGGCGTCGGGTCGGTCGCGCCGGCCAGCTGGAAGAGGTGCGCCCGTTCGCTCGGGTCGAGCATCAGCGTGCGGGCGAGGGCGTCCAGGACCTGCACCGAGACGTGGATGTCCCGGGACTGTTCGAGCCAGGTGTACCAGGTGACGCCGACCGCCGAGAGATGGGCGACCTCCTCGCGGCGCAGGCCGGGCGTACGGCGTCGCGCCCCGCGCGGGAGGCCCACCTGCTCGGGCGTGATGCGCTCGCGGCGGCTGCGCAGGAAGGCGGCCAGCTCGTGCCGTCTGATCTCCGAGCCGCCCGCCGTCGCACCGGGTGCCGCGCCTGCGGTCACCGTCGCCGTCCCGCCCTTCATGACCCCCGCCGTCGCACCGGGTGCCTGGCTCGCCGTCTGCTGGGCCGTCGTCGTCATGTCTCCAGCCTGCCGCGGTCCGGATCCTGTTGCCAGGTAGTCCTTGTACCAGGACAAGGAGACTCTGGTACCCGTCTGAGGGGCGACGCAGGCTCGGTTGCGTGACCCAGACAACCACGACCACCCTCCCGCAGGGCGCCCCGCTGCAGGCGGCGGCCCACTCCCTCGGCCCGCTCGGACTGTTCACCGTGCTGCTCGGCGCGGCGCTCCCCCTCATCGACTTCTTCATCGTCAACGTCGCCCTGCCCACCATGGGCCGGGACCTCGCCGCGAGCGAGTCAGTCCTCGAACTCGTCGTCGCCGGGTACGGGCTCGCGTACGCCGTGCTCCTCGTCCTCGGCGGCCGGCTGGGCGACCTGTTCGGCCGGCGCCGGCTCTTCCTGGGCGGCATGGCGGCCTTCGGCCTGACCTCGCTGGCCTGCGGGCTCGCGCCCGACGCCTGGGCGCTGGTCGCGGCCCGGGTCGCGCAGGGCGCATCGGCCGCCGCGATGGTCCCGCAGGTGCTCGCCACGATCCAGTCCACCACCGCCGGCGCGCGCCGCGCCAAGGCGATGAGCCTGTACGGCGCGACCGCCGGACTGTCCATGGTGGCGGGCCAGATCCTGGGCGGCGTGCTCGTCGCCGCGGACATCGCCGGCACGGGCTGGCGGTCCGTGTTCCTGGTCAACGTCCCCTTCGTGGCCGTCGGGCTGCTCCTGGCCGTCCGCACCGTTCCGGAGACCCGCTCGCAGCGCCCGGAGCCCGTGGACGGCCCCGGCACCCTGCTCCTCGCCGCCGCGCTGCTGACCCTGCTCGCCCCGCTCACCGAGGGCCGGGCGGCGGGCTGGCCGCTGTGGACGTGGCTGTCGCTGGCCGCGTTCCCGCTGGTGACGGGCGCGTTCTACGCGGTGGAGCGACGGGCCGACCGGCTGGGCCGTACGCCGCTGGTGCCGCCGAGCCTGTTCGCGCTCACCACGCTGCGGCGCGGGCTGACGATCATGGGGCCGCTCGCGGTCGGCTTCAGCGGGTTCATGTTCGTCATCGCCGTGGCCCTGCAGAGCGGGGCGGGGCTCGGGCCGGTGCGGGCGGGTCTCGCGCTCGCGCCGATGGCCCTGGCGTTCTTCCTCGCCTCGCTGGCCGGGCCGCGTCTGGTGGCGCGGTTCGGGGCACGGGTGGTGACCGCGGGCGCGGTCCTGCAGGGCGTGGGCGTCGTGCTCATCGTGCTGGCGGTGCGCGCCGACTGGCCGGACGTCGGCTTCGTCGAACTGCTGCCGGGCGCGGCGGTCGCCGGTGCGGGACAGGCGCTCCAACTGCCCGTCGTCATGCGGATCGTGATGTCCGAGGTGCCGCCGGCCCGCGCGGGCGTCGGCAGCGGTGTGATGGTCACCACCCAACAGGCCTCGCTGGCCCTGGGCGTGGCCACCCTCGGCACCCTGTTCCTTTCCCTGGTCCCGGGGATGGGCATGCGGGACGCCCTGGTGACCACGCTGGCCGTGCAGTTGGCCGGGGTGGTCGTGACGGGGCTGCTGAGCCTGCGGCTGCCCCGCAGGGTGGGGTAGGCGGCCCGCTGCGGGCTCGGCGCGCGGGGCGAGAACGCCGGGCGGAGAACGGCTTGGTCAAGTCGTGCGGCCGCAGCCCCCGTTGATGTTGGTGTTGCTGCACACTCCTTGCTGCGCGGGCAGAACGATGTCCCCGGACACTGGAGGCGTCATGCCGGAGATCGACACGAGCAAGGTGAGCCGCTGGGACGGGCACGGCCGGGAGCACGTCGTCAGGGTGCGGCGGGCCGGAGCGCAGCGCACCATCAGTTGTGACACCTGCGGCTGGCGCAGGGGCGCGCAGTTCCTGCCCTGGCTGAAGGCGCAGGAGCATCTGGCCGAGGCGCACCAGGCGACGGTGGATCCCACCGGGGGCCGCGAACACCGGTGAGTTCCGGTCGCTCCGGGAGTCGTAAGGGTCGAAGCATCGAAGCGAAGGATTCTCCCGACTCCCCGACTCCCCCGGAAGGCCGGCCCATGAGCGTTCTGCACCAGACCCTCCAGCGGTACGTGGACGACGGCGCCATGGCCGGAGCGGTGGCCCTGGTGGCCCGCGGCGACGCGGTGGAGGCCGCGACCGTGGGTTCGCGGGACGCCGACGGGACGGCCCCCATGACCCGGGACTCCCTCTTCCGCCTCGCCTCGATCACCAAGCCGGTCACGGCGACCGCGCTGCTGACGCTGGTCGAGGAGGGGGTGCTCGCCCTCGACGCGCCGGTCGCCGAGTGGCTGCCGGAGCTGGCGGACCCGATGGTGGTCCGCACGCCGTCCGCGCCGGTCGGCGACGTCGTCCCGGCGGCCCGTCCGATCACGGTCGAGGACCTGCTGAGCTCGCGCCCCGGCTGGGGCTTCCCCTCGGACTTCGCCCTGCCCGCCGTCCAGGCCCTCTTCGACGTGCAGAAGGACGGCCGCGCCCCGCAGGCCTACCCGGACCCGGACACCTGGCTGACGGATCTGGCCCGGGTGCCCCTGCTGTACCAGCCGGGCGAGGCCTGGCTGTACGGCACGGCGTCCGACCTGCAGGGCGTGCTGATCGCGCGGGCGTCGGGCCGGCCCCTTCCCGCGTTCCTGGCGGAGCGGATCTTCGAACCGCTGGGCATGACGGACACGGCGTTCGAGGTCCCGGAGGAGAAGCGGGACCGGTTCACCACGGCGTACCGTCCGGACGGCGCGGGCGGGCTGGAGGTGGCGGACGCTCCCGACGGCGAGTGGAGCAGCGTGCCGAGGTTCCCCTCGGGCGGCGGGGGCCTGGCGGGCACGGCCGACGACTGGCTGGCGTTCGCCCGGATGCTGCTGAACGGGGGCGAGGCGAACGGCCACCGCGTCCTGTCTCCCGTCTCGGTGAGCCGGATGACGACCGATCACCTGACGGAGGCCCAGCGCGAGATCGGCGCCCTCTTCCTCGAGGGCCAGGGCTGGGGCTACGGCGCGAGCGTCGACGTCGCCCCGGTCGATCGGTGGAACGTTCCGGGCCGCTACGGCTGGGTCGGCGGCACGGGGACGACGGCGCACATCGTCCCTCGGACGGGCACGGTCACGATCCTCCTCACCCAGACGGCGATGGCGAACCCGACGCCGACACCGCTGATGCGGGATTTCTGGCGGTGTACGGCGGAGTGAGCGCGGAGTAGTCCGGGAGGAAAGGTGCGAAAGATCGCCTTACGCTCCGAATATGCACCCTTCACGTGCCCGCCTCGGCATCATGGCGACGGTCCTCGGCCTCGTGGCGGTGCTCGGCATCGTATGGCTGGTCAGATCGGCCACCACCGGCACCGAGAACACCGCAGGCACCGACGGAACGAGCAGCTCCGGCGCGCATTCGAACGCCACGGGCGAGGAAAACGGCGACGGCGACGGTCACGGTGACGGTGACGGAACCGTCGACAGCGACGGCGACGGCACGCCCGACGGCGGAACACCCCGATCGGGAGAGGCATCGAAGGGCACCGGCGACGGCGGCCGCACATCGGACGGAGGCGAGAAGCAGGAAGGCGGCACGAAGCCCTTCCACGTCAACGGCGTGAACATCAACGGCAACGGCAACGGCGACGGCTGTGTGACCTTCATCAACAAAACAGCCACCCCCGTGCACGTCACAAGCGTCTCTTTCACCGTGGTCAGCGCCCCCAAAGGCGCGAAGTCGGTCGCCATCCAGTCGGACAACGCCGCACACTGCTCACAGGGCGAGGACGACGCCGACCCGAAGGACCCCCCGTGCAACGGTTTGCTGCTGATCGAGGGCAAGCAGTGCCGGGCCGGAGCGGTCCTCGGACGAGGGGCCTCGCCCGGGAGCTACGAGGTCGCGGCGGTGGCCAAGGTCACGGTCCGCTGCGTCAACGAGATCAATCCGTGCGATCTCGTCGCGAAGCAGGGCGGGCCGACGCCGACCTCCAAGAACCCCGTGCTGGTCTCCGGCGAGTCCGAGTCCCTCTCCACGTCGCTCGATGTCGAGGGGACCACGTCACCGCCGGAGGACTCACCCTCGTCCGACAGCACCTCCCCGCCTGAGGAGATCGCCCCCGAATCCGACAGCTCTCCCGCCTCGGAGGAGGAGGGATGACGGCCGAGCCGCCGCCAGGGCCGGAGCCGCCGCCGGAACCCGAGCCGCCCGCGGGCGATGAGCTGGCCGTCCCGGCCCGGCTGCGGCGGCTCGCCGAGGCGCTGGGGCCGGCGACCCTGGCGACCGCGCTGCTGCTGTACTTCGGCTACATCGCCACCCGCGCGCGGTACGCCTATTTCGGCGTCCCCGTGGAGATGACCGGCCGGTCCAACCAGGACCTGATGCTGGACGGCATGGAGGTGGTCTTCGTGCCCGCGGCGATGATCTTCCTCGGCGTCATGCTGCTCGTCGCGATCCACGCCGTCACCCTGTGGGTCCTCTCCCGCGACGCGCACACCGGCGACGAGACCTCCGCCGCCGCCTTCCTCGCGTACGGCTTCCTCCTCCTCGGCGTCCTGCTGATCGCCAGGGCGCTGATCGGCATCTTCGTGCAGAGTTCCGAGGTCAGCGTGGTCTTCGGCACCACGCCGCTGTCGCTGGCCTTCGGTCCGGCTGCGGTGGCGTACGGCGTCTGGATCTACGGCCGCCGGCGCGGGCGTCCGGTGCTGCCGACGCGCCTGGCCCGCAACGGCGTGATGTGCGCGCTCGCGCTGGGGGTGTTCGGACTGTTCTGGGGGTCGACGCAGCTGGCGTGGGCGTACGGGAAGGGGCGGGGCGAGGAGGACGCGGACGGCCTCGGCCGGCGGCCCGAGGTCGTCGTCGACACCAAGGAGCCGCTCGACGGGCTGCCCGTGGGGGTGAGCGTGAGCCGGCTCGGCTCGGCCGGAAAGGACGGCCGGACGTATCTCTACCGCTACCGGGGTTTCAGGCTGCTGATGGCGTCCGGCGGGCGGCTGTTCCTGGTGACGCCCCAGTGGGACGCGGGCCGGGACCAGACGGTCGTCCTGCCCTACGGTGACGACATCCGGGTGCAGCTCCTCGCTCAGGAGGACGCGGTCTGAGGCCGCAGCCCGCACAGCAGCAGGTCCACCACCGCCGCGAAGTCGTCCTCGACGCCCGGCCGCTCCCAGACCTCGAAGTAGCCCGGGTCGTGGAAGCGACCGGTGGCATGGAAGACGGCGCGGGCGGCGGCCCCCGGGTCGGGAGCCGCGAAGGCCCCGGTCCGGACTCCCGCCTCGATGATCGAGGTCAGCTGCCCGGTGAGATCGGCCAGGTGCTCGCCGACCACCGGGCCGTTCTCGCCGGTCAGCACCATGTACGTGGCGAACAGCTCGGGATCGTCGCCCGCCTTGCGGCGCTTGGCCTCGAAGAGCGCCGCGAGCCAGTCGCGCAGCCGGGTCTGCGGGGGGCGGGCCTCGTCGGCGGTGATGCCGGAGAGGGTCTGCGACGTACGGTCCAGCCACCGCTTGGTGACCGCCTCGCGCAGCGCCGCCTTGGTGCGGAAGTGGCGGTAGACGCTGCCGTGGCTGACGCCGAGCGCGCGGGCCACGTCGACCACGGTGGCCTTGGCCGGGCCGTGACGGCGCAGCACCTCCTCGGTCGCCTCGAGGATGCGCTCGGCGGTCAGGGTCTCGGAGGTCTGCGGTGCCATGGTGAGACGGTACCCGGCAGGGTGGTCAGCGCTCGCTGTCGAGGTGCACCATGGCCGCGGCCGCGTACCGGTCGCCGGCCGCCGAGCCGTCCGGCACGGCCGCCTCGATCACCGCGAGGTCCTCGCCGTCGAGGACGACGTCCAGCGCGCCGAGCGACTCCGCGAGCCGCTCCCGGGTACGGGCGCCGACCAGCGGGACGATGTCCTCGCCCTGGGCCAGCACCCAGGCGATGGCGAGCTGGGCCACGGAGACGCCCTTGCCCTCGGCGACCTTCCGCAGCGACTCCACCAGCGTGAGGTTGTGCCGGAGGTTGTCCCCCTGGAAGCGCGGCGAGTGACGACGGAAGTCGCCGGCGCCGAGCTCCCGGGCGGCCGTGAAGTGTCCGGAGATCAGGCCGCGGGAGAGGACTCCGTACGCCGTGATGCCGATGCCCAGCTCGCGGGTGGTCGGCAGGATCGACCGCTCGATGCCGCGGGTGATCAGTCCGTACTCGATCTGGAGGTCGGCGATCGGCGCGGTGGCGGCGGCCCTGCGGATCGTCTGCGCCCCGGCCTCGCTGAGGCCGATGTGCCGGACGTACCCCTGCTCCACCAGCTCGGCGATCGCGCCGACCGTCTCCTCGATCGGCACGTCGGGGTCGACTCGGGCGAGCCGGTAGACGTCGATGTGGTCGACGCCGAGGCGCTGGAGGGAGTAGGCGGCGAAGTTCTTCACGGCGGCGGGCCGGCCGTCGTAACCCGCCCAGGAGCCGTCCGGCCCGCGCAGCGCGCCGAACTTCACACTGGTCAGCGCCTGCTCGCGCAGCGCGGGGGGCGCGGTACGCAGTGCCTCGCCGATCAGCAGTTCATTACTGCCCATGCCGTAGAAGTCACCGGTGTCGAGGAGGGTGACGCCCGCCTCCAGCGCCGCGTGGATGGTCGCGATCGCCTCACCGCGGTCCGCGTCGCCGTACAGCGCGGACATGCCCATGCAGCCGAGGCCGAGGGCGGAGACCTGAGGTCCGGTGGTACCGAGGGAACGGGTTCGCATCGTCATGCCCTCAGAGTGCCATGACAGCTGACAGATTTCAATATCTGTCATTCCATAGCTGCCGCCCCCCGCCCGTCCGGTCGACGCGCCCGGCAGGGCGAGGACAATGGAATATGTCGGTGCGCAGTCACCCCGGCGGCGCCTGCCACCGGCCGAGCGGCCCTTCCGCGCCGCCGTGGAGGCCTGTCATGAGCATCCGCATCGCCACGTTCAACATGGAGAACCTCTTCCGCCGACCCACGGCCTTCCGGCTCGAGAGTCCGGCCGAGCGCAAGGAAATCCTCGACGACTTCGCCACCCTGGGCGCTCTCCTCGACCTGCCGGAGTACACGGCCGACGACAAGAGGAAGATCGCCGGGCTCATCGAGAAGCACCGGGCGTACGCGATCGACCCGGAGGACCCGCCGCCCATGTACGTGAACCAGTCACGCCCGGGCAAGGACTCCGGACTGTTCAAGCCGCCGGGGCGGGGCAGGCACCCCCACATCGAGGTCACCGCCAAGGGCCGTTCCGCATGGGCCGGTTGGGTCGAACTGGGGCAGGACGACCTCGACCTGGAGACGGTGCGCAACACCGGCCGGGTGGTCTCGGAGGTCGACGCCGACGTCCTGCTCACCGTCGAGGTCGAGGACCGTCTCGCCCTGGAGCGCTTCAACTCGCAGGTGCTGGGCGGAGCGCTCGGCAGGCGGCCCTACCCCTACGCCCTGCTGATCGACGGCAACGACAGCCGGGGCATCGACATCGGGATCTTCAGCCGGTACCCGATCACGTCCCTGCGCACCCACATCTTCGAGACCAACCCGGACCGTCCCGACGAGCGCCTCTTCAGCCGCGACTGCCCCGAGTTCGAGATCCGGCTCAACGGCACACCCCTGGTGATCCTCGGCAACCACCTGAAGAGCAAGTCCAACGACGATCCGGCACTGCGGCTGGCCCAGGCCAGACGCGTCGCGGAGATCTACCGGGCCGCGCTGGAGCGCACCCCGCACGTCATCGTCGCCGGGGACCTCAACGACTTCCCCAGCAGCGACACGGTCGTGACACTGGAGGGCGCCGGACTGCGGGACGCGATGAGCCACCGCTCCTACAAGGGACTGCCCGGCACGTTCAAGCCGTGCCAGAGCGAGCGGGACAAGATCGACTACCTGCTGATGTCGCCGGGGGTGTGGCAGGAGGTGCAGCACGTCGGCCTGGAGACCCGCGGCATCTTCGCGGACGGCATCAAGTCCTTCGACACCGTGACCTCGCCGGTCGACGCGGCCTCCGACCACGCGGCGCTCTACATGGACGTCGACCTGTAGGCGCCGACGAAACGGCCCCATGCCTCAGCGCCGAACACCAGGACGCCCCGGTCCGGGTCCTTGCTGTCCCGGACCGGGACGAGGGAGGGGACGCCTTCGGCGACTTCGAGGCAGTTGCCGCCGTCAGAGTTGCTGTAGCTGCTCTTGCGCCAGGCGGCGACATCGAGCAGGTCGTCCGAGATCTCGAGGCACTCGCCGCCATCCGAGTTGCTGTGGGAGCTCTTGCGCCACGTCAAACTGCTCAGGTCGATGGCTCGCACGGCACTTCCTCCAACATCCGCAGGATGAACATCCGCGACTCTGCAGGGCTGAGCGCCAGGTCGCGAACCCCATCATAGGTACGGTGTAGGCGCTCAACCCTGCTGGTTTCCTCCACCAGTTCACCTCGTACGTCGAACTCGGTATAGGCGACTGTTCGGCCTTCCGGGAGACGCAGGAACATCACGGACGTGCCGTCGAGCGGATGCAGCCCTGTGCCGAACGGCAGCACATGAAGGGTGATGTTGGAGTGCTCCGAAGCCTCCACCAAGTACTCCAACTGCCCCCGCCACTCCACTGGGTAACTCAAGGAATTGCGCAGCACCGCCTCGGAGATGATCGCCCGGAACGGCGGCGAGCCGGGCCCCTCCAGAACGCTTCGCCGACCGACACGCGCATCGACCTGCTGCTCCAGCGCTTCCCCCGTGAGGCCGCCCGCGGCGAGGGCTTCCCTCGCGTAGCCGGCCGTCTGGAGCAACCCGGGCGGCCTGCTGACGCCGTAGTGCCAGAGGCCGATCGCGCCCGCCTCCAACTCCATGTACCGCCGATACTGCTCCTTGAACTGCGAGGTGTCGCCGACGGCCAGCTCCCACAAGGCGAGCAGCATCGGCGTCGTCCCGTAATGCTGGTCCAGCGCCTCCACGACCTCCGGGCTTCCCAGGCTCTGACCGCCCTCCATCTTGCCGAAGGTCGACGCGGTCCAGCCCAGCACCTCCTCCAGTTGCCGCAGGCTGTCCCCCTTGGCCGCCCGCAGTGAGCGCAGTTCCTCCGCGAACCGCCGCCGGGGTTCCTGACTGCGCCCCGTGACCACCCGCCTCGCCGGCATCGCGCCCCCTCCGCATTTGTGGAATTTGCGCCGCCGATCGCCTCCGCAGCGTCCGTCGACGGCGTGTCCGGCCCGCCCGGAGGTCATCCTGACGACACCCCCACCACCCAGAGTAGCCCAACCCTCACATTCAGTATGGAAGTTGGGCAAAAGGAGCGGACGACATGCAGCACGAACCCGGCGCCCTTCTCTACGACCCGGCCACGGACAAGGTTGGCGAGTACCAGGACCGCTCCGGCCCCTACGCGATGCTGCGACCGGTCGGCGGCGGCCGGGAGTGGCAGGCCGACCCCGCCGAGCTGCGGCCGGCGACCGAGCGCGAGCGGCTGCGCGCGGGGGTCCGCGCGGCGAACGAGCGGGCCCGCACCGACGGGCCGTTCATGCTGGGCCTGCGCCGCCCGCCCGAGCCGACGCCGGACTGCCCGGAGTGCGCGGAGCTCGCCCAGCGCCGCGCCGAGGCCCGCGCCGCGCACGACTACAGCGCCGAGACCGACGCGAACGTCCTGCTCCGCGGCCACCGGCGGGACAGCCATCCCGCCTCATGAAGCGCCCCCGCCTCACGACGCGGGGCCGGCCCCGACGGGAGTCCCGTCGGGGCCGGCCCCGGTCTGCTGGATGCCGCGGGCGGCTACGCGCCGACCAGGCGCGCGGCCAGGTAGCCCTCGATCTGGTCGAGGGAGACGCGCTCCTGCTTCATGGAGTCACGCTCGCGGACGGTGACCGCGTTGTCCTCGAGGGTGTCGAAGTCCACCGTCACGCAGAACGGCGTGCCGATCTCGTCCTGGCGGCGGTAGCGGCGGCCGATGGCGCCGGCGTCGTCGAACTCGATGTTCCAGTTCTGGCGCAGCGCGGCGGCGAGGCCCTTGGCCTTCGGCGACAGCTCGGGGTTGCGGGAGAGGGGCAGGACCGCGACCTTGACCGGGGCGAGACGGTGGTCGAGGCGCAGCACCGTGCGCTTCTCCAGCTTGCCCTTGGCGTTGGGGGCCTCGTCCTCGACGTAGGCGTCGAGCAGGAACGCCAGCATCGCGCGGCCGACACCGGCCGCGGGCTCGATGACGTACGGCGTCCAGCGCTCGCCGGCCTCCTGGTCGAAGAAGGAGAGGTCCTGGCCGGAGGCCTTGGAGTGCGCGCCGAGGTCGTAGTCGGTGCGGTTGGCGACGCCCTCCAGCTCGCCCCACTCGTTGCCGCCGAACTGGAAGCGGTACTCGATGTCAGCGGTGCGCTTGGAGTAGTGGGAGAGCTTCTCCTTCGGGTGCTCGTACCACCGCATGTTCTCCTCGCGCAGGCCCAGGCCGGTGTACCAGTTCCAGCGCTGCTCCATCCAGTACTCCTGCCACTTCTCGTCCTCGCCCGGCTTGACGAAGAACTCCATCTCCATCTGCTCGAACTCGCGGGTGCGGAAGATGAAGTTGCCGGGCGTGATCTCGTTGCGGAACGACTTGCCCATCTGGGCGATGCCGAACGGCGGCTTGCGGCGCGAAGTGGTCTGCACCTGCGAGAAGTTGGTGAAGATGCCCTGCGCGGTCTCCGGGCGCAGGTAGGCGATGGAGCCGGTGTCCTGCGTCGGACCGAGGTGGGTGGAGAGCAGGCCCGAGAACTGCTTGGGCTCGGTGAACTGGCCCTTGTTGCCGCAGTTGGGGCAGTTCACGTCCGCCAGGCCGTTCTCCGGGGCGCGCTTGTGCTTGGCCTCGTACGCCTCTTCCAGGTGGTCCGCGCGGAACCGCTTGTGGCAGGAGGTGCACTCGGTCAGCGGGTCGGAGAAGGTGGCGACGTGACCGGAGGCGACCCAGACCTCGGGGGCCAGGATGACGGACGAGTCGATGCCGACCACGTCCTCGCGCGACGTCACCATGTAGCGCCACCACTGGCGCTTCAGGTTCTCCTTGAGCTCGACACCCAGCGGTCCGTAGTCCCAGGCGGCACGCTGGCCGCCGTAGATCTCACTGCAGGGGAATACGAAGCCACGGCGCTTGCTCAGGCTGACGATGGTGTCGATCTTGTCGGCGGCCACGGTGCTCTCTTCATAACGACGACGGGCGACGAAGCGAGGTGCTTCCAGCGAAGACTTCAGGGTACCGGCGGGGACTCCCCCTCAACCAAATCGGGACCCCGTTCCCAGGGGCCATACCGCAGCCCTTCGGGCCTTACCGGTCCCTTACGCGGCCCTCACCCGACGCCTTGTTGACAACGGTTTCCATATTTGTTGAAAATGACTGTCATGAACGTACGACGACTCATATCCGGCACGGCGGTCGCGGCGGCCACCGCCCTCGGTCTCGGCACCCTCTCCGCCTGCTCTTCCGACAGCGCGGCCGCGGCCAACACGGACAAGTTCGACGTCGTCGCGTCGTTCTACCCGATGGCCTACCTCGCCGAGCAGATAGGCGGGGACCATGTGAACGTCACCAGTCTCACCCAGCCCGGCCAGGAGCCGCACGACCTGGAGATCAGCGCCAAGGAGACGGCCGCTCTGCAGGAGTCCGAGGCGGTGCTCTATCTCAAGAACCTCCAGCCCTCCGTCGACGACGCGGTGGCCCAGTCCGAGGTCAAGACCAAGATCGACGCGGCCTCCCTCACCACGCTGGAGAAGCACGGCAACGAGGTCGGCGGGCACGCGGCCGAGCACGACGACCACGAGAACGAGGAGCTGTCCGGCCTCGACCCCCACATCTGGCTCGACCCGGTGAGGTACTCCCAGGTCGCCGAGGGCGTCGGCAAGGCCTTCGAGAAGGCCGACCCGGACCACGCGGCCGATTACAAGGCCAACACCGCGGCCCTGGTGAAGAAGCTCGGCGACCTGAACACCGAGTTCGAGAAGGGGCTCGCGAACACGAGGACGAAGGTCTTCGTCACCACGCACGCCGCCTTCGGCTACCTCGCCGAGCGCTACGGCCTGACCGAGGAGGCCATCAACGGCCTCGACCCCGAGTCGGAGCCCAGCGCAGCCCGCGTCAGGGAGCTTGAGAAGATGGCCGAGGCGGACGGCGTCACGACCGTGTTCTACGAGACGCTCGTCAGCGACAAGACCGCGAAGACCATCGCCTCCGACGCGCACCTCAGGACCGACGTCCTCGACCCGATCGAGGGCATCACGGAGAAGTCCCGCGGCAAGGACTACTTCTCGGTCCAGCAGGCCAACCTCAAGGCGCTGCAGACGGCCCTGGGAACCAAGTGACCACTACGGAGGGCGTCATGGACGCGTTGGCCGAGCCCGTCATTTCGATGCGCGGTGTCCGCGCCGAGCTGGGCTCGCGCCCCGTCCTGCGGGGCGTCGACCTCACCGTGCGGCGCGGTGAGGTCGTCGCCCTGCTCGGCGCGAACGGCTCCGGCAAGTCCACGGCCGTGCGCAGCGTCATCGGCCAGGTCGCGATCGCCGCCGGCGAGATCGAGCTGTTCGGCGCCCCGCACCGCCGGTTCCGGGACTGGGCGCGGATCGGATACGTACCGCAGCGCACGACGGCCGCGGGCGGGGTCCCGGCCACGGTGACCGAGGTCGTCTCCTCCGGCCGCCTCTCGCGCACCCGCTTCGGCGTCTTCCGCAAGGCCGACCACGCGGCCGTACGGCAGGCCCTGGAACTCGTCGGCATGGCGGACCGGGCGAAGGACAACGTCGACGCCCTCTCCGGCGGCCAGCACCAGCGCGTGCTCATCGCCCGCGCGCTCGCCTCCGAACCCGAGCTGCTGATCATGGACGAGCCGATGGCGGGCGTCGACCTGGCCAGCCAGGAGGTGCTGGCGCACACCCTGCGGGAACAGGTCGCGGCGGGCACGACCGTCCTGCTGGTCCTGCACGAACTGGGCCCCCTGGAACCCCTCATCGACCGGGCGGTCGTCCTGCGCGACGGCTGCGTGCTGCACGACGGGCCGCCCCCGCGGGCCGTGGGCCAGCACGCCCTGCCCGGCCACGACCATGTGCACCCGCACGCACCCGCGGGCGCCGAACCGATCCGCACGGGACTGCTGAGCTGATGGACCTCCTGAACTACGCCTTCATGCAGCGGGCGCTGCTCGCCGCGGTCCTGGTCGGCATCACGGCCCCCGCCGTCGGCATCTACCTCGTCCAGCGCCGCCAGGCCCTCATGGGCGACGGCATCGGCCACGTCGCGATGACCGGCGTCGGCCTCGGCTTCCTGCTGTCCTGGTCACCGGTGTGGATGGCGACGGCCGTGTCGGTGCTGGGCGCGGTGGTCATGGAACTCATCCGCTGGTACGGCAGGACCCGCGGCGACATCGCCCTCGCGATGCTCTTCTACGGCGGCATGGCCGGCGGTGTGATGTTCATCAACCTCGCGCCGACGGGCTCGAACGCCAACCTGACGTCGTACCTCTTCGGCTCGCTGTCGACGGTGTCGGAGTCGGACGTGACGGCGATCTGCCTGCTCGCCGGCTTCGTGGTGCTGGTCACCCTCGGCCTGCGCCGCCAGCTGTTCGCGGTCAGCCAGGACGAGGAGTTCGCACGGGTCACCGGGCTGCCCGTGCGCGCCCTGAACCTGCTCACGGCGGTCACGGCGGCCGTGACGGTGACCGTCGCGATGCGCGTGGTGGGCCTGCTGCTGGTGTCCGCCCTGATGGTCGTCCCGGTGGCCGCGGCCCAGCAGCTCAGCCGCAGCTTCGCCGCGACCTTCGCCATCGCGGTGGCGATCGGCGTGACGGTGACCATCGGCGGCACCGTGACCTCGTACTACCAGGACGTCCCGCCCGGCGCGACGATCGTGCTGCTGACCATCGCCGCGTTCATCGCGCTGAGCGTGCTGGCCGCCCCGCTGGCCCGCCGCCGCGCCCGCGCGCTGGCGGCCGCGCAGCCCGCGGGGGACCCCGCGGAGTGCACGATTCCGGCCACGAGGGCATCGGGGGACGAGGTCGGCGTCTGACTGCGCACAGACCGTGCTGGCACAATGGCCCGGCAAGCCGCAGACGTGAGGAGACAACGGTGACGACCGCTGGACCGCCCGTGAAGGGCCGCGCCACCCGGCAGCGCGCCGCCGTGGCGGCGGCGCTCGACGAGGTCGACGAGTTCCGCAGCGCGCAGGACCTGCACGACATGCTCAAGCACAAGGGCGACTCGGTCGGTCTGACCACCGTCTACCGCACCCTGCAGTCCCTCGCCGACGCGGGCGAGGTCGACGTCCTGCGCACCTCGGACGGCGAGTCCGTGTACCGGCGCTGCTCCACCGGCGAGCACCACCACCACCTCGTCTGCCGCGTCTGCGGCAAGGCCGTGGAGGTCGAGGGCCCGGCGGTCGAGAAGTGGGCCGAGGCCATCGCGGCGGAACACGGCTACGTGAACGTGGCGCACACGGTGGAGATCTTCGGCACGTGCTCCGACTGCGCGGAGGCCGCCGCCGGCTGAGCCGCCCGTGCGGCGCCGGCCCCACGGGCGGGCGCCGGCGGTCAGACCCGCGGCAGCCGGCCGTCCAGCACGGCCCGCAGGCGGTCGACGTCCTCGGAGGTGCGGGCGCCCCGCTTGACCAGGACGATCGCGCAGTGGCCGGCCTTGTCGGGGCTGCGCAGGACGAAGACCCTCTCCGACTCGGCGTAGCTGCCGTAGTTGGCCCAGCCCATGCGCAGGTCGGCGTGCGCACTCACCGTGCGCACGCCCTCCGGTCCGACGGACACCCGGATCCGGCCGTGGTGCCGGTTCGCCTTCAGCAACTGCGCGGCCGACAGACGCGGCGCGAAGTGCATCAGCACCGGCCACACCACGAACATCAAGCCGAACGACATTCCGGCCCCGTCGCCGTCGCGGACGCTCAGCACGAGCAGCACCGCCCCGGCCAGCGCGACGCACGCCAGGAACACCGGCCGGTGGATCAGACCCACCCGGCGCTGTTTGCGGGACACCAGCCTGACGGCGTCCTCCATGTCGTCGCGGTGGTGCTCGTACTCCAGCACCACCGCGTCCTCCCGCACGCCCACGGCCTGCTCTTCGCCCACGGCCCCTCCCCGGTCACTCGGTGACGAGCCGTGATCGTAACGGCCGGGTGGGACAGCCGGACGCCCGCGTCCGCTGCTACGAGCCGGGCTCCTGCTCCGAAGTCCTTCCCTCCAGGGACAGCAGCACCTCGTTCGGGGTGGCACCGCCGAAACGACGGTCCCGGGACGCGAACTCCACGCACGCCCGCCACAGGTCGCGGCGGTCGAAGTCCGGCCACAGGACGTCCTGGAAGACCATCTCCGCGTACGCGCTCTGCCAGATCAGGTAGTTGGAGGTGCGCTGCTCGCCGCTCGGCCGCAGGAACAGGTCGACGTCCGGCATGTCCGGGTAGTACAGGTACTTCGCGAGGGTCTTCTCGGTCACCTTGGAGGGGTCGAGACGTCCCGCCTTCACATCCTCCGCCAACGCCTGCGCGGCGTCCGCGATCTCCGCCCGACCGCCGTAGTTCATGCAGAAGTACAGGGTGAGACGGTCGTTGTCCTTGGTCTGCTCCTGGGCGACCTGGAGCTCCTTGGCGACCGACTTCCACAGCTTGGGCATCCGGCCCGCCCAGCGCACCCGGATGCCCAGCTCGTCGAGCTGGTCGCGGCTCTTGCGGATGAAGTCGCGGTTGAAGTTCATCAGGAAGCGGACCTCGTCGGGCGAGCGCTTCCAGTTCTCGGTGGAGAAGGCGTACAGCGAGACGTTGCGCACGCCGATCTCGACCGCGCCCTGCAGCACGTCGAGGACCTGCTCGGCGCCCACCTTGTGCCCCTCGGTGCGCGGCAGCCCGCGCTCCTTGGCCCAGCGGCCGTTGCCGTCCATGACGATCGCCACATGTTCGGGGACCAGCTCACCGGGGAGCTTGGGCGGGCGAGCGCCGGACGGGTGCGGCTCGGGCGTCCTGTACTCCCGACGCTGCCGCCCCAGGAACCCGCGTACGACCATGTGCCTCTCGTCTCCTTCACTTTTCCACATACCGAAGGGAGCGCAGGCCGCGCTCCAGATGCCAGTGCAGATAGGCGGACACCAGCCCGCTGCCCTCCCGGACGTGGCGCGGCTCGCACGCGTCCGCCGTCTCCCAGTCTCCCGTGAGCAGCGCGCCGAGCAGGACCAGGGTCTGCGGCGAGGGTACGACGCTGCCGGCCACCCGGCAGTCGGCGCAGACCGAGCCGCCGGCGGCGACGGAGAAGAACCGGTTGGGCCCCGGCATTCCGCACCTGGCGCAGTCGCCGAAGCTGGGCGCGTACCCGTTGACGGCCAGTGACCGCAGCAGGAACGCGTCGAGGACGAGGTGCGGGGCGTGCTCGCCGCGGGCCAGGGTCCGCAGCGCCCCGACGAGCAGCAGGTACTGCTGCACGGCCGGCTCGCCCTCGTGGTCGGTGAACCGCTCGGCGGTCTCCAGCATGGCCGTCCCCGCGGTGTAGCGGGCGTAGTCCGTCACGATGCCGCCGCCGTAGGGGGCGATGATCTCGCTCTGCGTGCACAGCGGCAGTCCGCGTCCGACCAGTTCGCTGCTGCCTCGGGCGAAGAACTGCACGTCGACGTGGGAGAAGGGTTCCAGACGGGCCCCGAACTTGGACTTCGTCCGCCGCACCCCCCGCGCCACGGCCCGCACCCGGCCGTGCCCGCGGGTCAGCAGCGTGATGATGCGGTCCGCCTCGCCGAGCTTCTGGGTCCGCAGGACGATGCCGTCGTCCCGGAAGAGGCTCATCGCGCACCGCCGGCAGCCTGCCGGGGGCGTGGCCCGCCGTCCGGTCGCGGCACGACGCGCCCTGCCTTCCCCGGTGTCTGGGGGCGCAGCAGGATGCCGTCGTCGCGGAACAGGCTCATGGCCCCCATTCTCGCCTACGCCAAGAGGGTGGCGTGCCCGCCCGCTACCATCCCTCGGGTGGCGAGGCGGGCGCTGGGGCGCGACTTCGGGTGGCTGTGGGGTGCGTACGCGGTCAGCGGCCTGGGGACCTGGCTGGCGTTCAACGCGTTTCCGATGATCGCCGTGCTGGAGCTGCACGCGGGCCCGTCCCAGGTGGCGGCGCTGGCGGCGGTGGGTCCTGCGGTGGGCGCGGTGCTGGCGGTGCCGCTGGGGCCGTGGGTGGAGTTCCGCCGCAAGCGTCCGGTGATGATCGCGGCGGACCTGGTGCGGTGCGCGGCGATGCTGAGCGTCCCGGTGGCGTTCGTGTCCGGCGGGCTCGGTCTCGCTCAGCTGCTGCTGGTGTCGGTGGTCGTGGCGGCGGCCGACATCTCGTTCACGGCGGCGAGCGGCGCGTTCCTGAAGTCGCTGCTGCCGCCGGAGGACCTGCTCGTCGCGAACGGCCGGTTCGAGTCGACTTTGTGGACGACGACCATGCTGGGGCCGCCCCTGGGCGGCGCCCTGATGAGCCTGTTCGGGCCGGTGGTGACGGTGACGGCGGACGCGGTCAGCTACCTCCTGTCGGCGCTCGGCCTGCGCGCGATCGGCGGGCGGGAGCCGGAGCCGTCGGCGCGGAAGGACCCGGCGGGCCGGCTGACCGCCGCAGACCTCCTCGCCGGCTGGCGCCACCTGTTCGCGCACCCCTCGCTGCGGGCGCTGTTCCTCAACACGATGCTGGTGAACGGCCTGATCATGGCCGGGATGCCGCTGCTGGCCGTGCTCATGCTGGGCCCGCTGCACTTCGCTTCCTGGCAGTTCACGCTCGCCTTCGCCGTGCCCTGCGCGGGCGGCCTGCTCGGCTCCCGGCTGGCGCCGCGGCTGGTCGCCCGGCACGGCCGCCGCCGGGTCCTGCTGACGGCGGGGACGCTGCGCGCCTGCTGGCCGATCGGGCTGGCGTTCGTCGGGCCCGGCGTGGGCGGTCTGGCGCTGGTGATGGCCGTGGAGTTCGGGTTGATCGCCTGCTCGGCCGTGTACAACCCGGTGCTCGCCACGGCGCGCCTCGAACTGACCCCGACGGACCGGGTGGTCCGCACGCTGTCGGCGTGGTCGGTCGGCACCAAGGCGGCCATCGCGGCGTCCACGGCCCTGTGGGGCGTGGTGGCGGCCGCGACCACGCCCCGCACCGCTCTCGCCCTGGCGGGCGCGGTCTCGCTGGCCACGCCGGCGCTGCTGCTCGCAACCAGGAGGCGGCAGGAGACGTCCGTGACCAGAGAGGCCCTGGTTCCCGACGGACGGAGAGAACGATCTTAGGCTCGACCACTCGCCGCACCCTGCTGACGGCCGGCGCGGCCACCGGCGCCGCCCTGCTCGCCGCCGGCCCCGCGCGGGCCGCCGCCGACACCGGCGCCGACCCCGTCGCCGCCCGCCTGCGCGACCTGGAGTCCCGGCACGACGCCCGGCTCGGCGTGTTCGCGTACAACGTCCGCACCCGCCGCCGCGTCCGCCACCGCGCCGACGAGCTCTTCCCGGTCTGCTCGCTGTTCAAGACCCTCGCCGTGGCGGCCGTGCTGCGGGACCTGGACGAGACGGCCCTGGACCGGCGCGTCCACTACACGGCGGACGACGTCGTGGAGAACTCCGAGATCACCAAGGACCACGTCGCCGACGGCATGACGATCGCCGAGCTGTCCGCAGCGGCGATCCAGCACAGCGACAACACGGCCGGCAACCTGCTCCTGCGCGAGCTGGGCGGCCCCGCCGCGATCACCCGCTTCGCCCGCTCCGTCGGCGACCGCGTCACCCGGCTCGACCGCTGGGAGCCGGAGCTCAACTCGGCCGAGCCGTGGCGGACCACCGACACCACGAGCCCGTACGCGATCGGCCGCACCTACGCCCGGCTGGTCCTCGGCGACGCACTCGCCGCCCCCGACCGCCGCCGCCTGACCGACTGGATGCTGGGCACCGTCACCAGCGCCAACCGCTTCCGCGCCGGCCTCCCCTCGACCTGGACGGTCGCCGACAAGACCGGCGGCGGCTGGTACGGCGCGAACAACGACGCCGGCATCGCCTGGACCCCGGACGGCGCCCCGGTCGTCCTCGCGGTCCAACTCACCAAGCCCGACCGGGATGCGGCCTACGACCACGCCCTGATCGTGGAGACGGCGGGGGTGCTGGCGGAGGGGCTGGGCTAGCGGCCGTCGGTAGGATCGAAACGACTTGGGGAGCAGGGCCGACGAAGGCGCACGGGGGCGGTCGCCCTCCTGCGTCGCCGGACGCAGCGAGGGGGCGCAGGCGGCATGAGCGCATGGTCGACCCGAAACGCGCATTCTGGCGATCTGCCGGGAATCACAGGGCTGTTGACGGAGACATGCGAGGGCACCGAGGTGTTGCCTACGGCCCTGCTGACCGAGTCGATCGCCGTGGACCTGGTCCGCGTGGCGGAATCGGACGGCGAGATCGTGGGATGCGCCGTGGCGGAGAAGCCCTCACCGAACCACGTCCGCCTGTCGGTGATCGCCGTCCGCGCCGACCTGCGCCGCCAGGGTGTGGCTCTTCGTCTCCTGGACGAGCTGTCGCAGCGGATCTCACAACTCCCCGGCCCCGCACCGCTGTTCTCGGCCGTGGTCGACACCGCGGAGCCGGCCCCGTCGAAGCTCCTGCTGAGGAGCGGCTTCATCGGCACGCGTGTCATGCACACCAGCCGGGATCCCGACGGCATCTGCCTTCACTACCAGCACAAGAGCCGCGTCGAGTACATCGACCCCGACACGCGCTACCTGGTGCCCTTACGGGCACGGACACAGCTGATCGAGTCTCTCGCGCCCCGGGATCAGGCCGTGACCGCCCTGGTGTCCTTGCGAGGAGAACCGGCGGTGGAAGTCACCCGCTTCGAACAGGACGACCCCGCGACCCTTCAGTCCGGTGAGGCTGCGGCAGGCATAGCCTTCTCCGGCGCGATCCTGGCGGCCATCACCTTCCTCCTCGGCTTCGCCTTCACCTCGACGCGCTTCCCCGACGACGTGCGTCTTCTGCTGATCGGCGCGACGTTCAGCACCGTGCTGTCCCTGATCGTCTACGCCAGCGCCTCGGGAGAACTGGCGCGCATCCACTCGAACACGTTCGGGAAGATCATGAAGTACGGCAACATCCTCTCCGAATACGGTGGTGTGCTGCCCTTCCTCATCTCCCTGCCCGTGACCTACGCCCAGGCCAGTGGAGATCCGAAGACGACCATGGTGCTCGCCGCACTGCTGAGCGCGGGCCTCGCCTGGTACGAGTGGTCCGAGTTCTCCATCGCCCACCGGTTCCGCAAGAGCCCGGCCGAGATCGTCCTCATGGCGTTCACGGCGGCCTCGCCGCTCATCGGCGCGGCAGTCGTCGCGACGAAGACCACCAGCTGGCCGTGGACGGCCGCGCTGGCCTGCGTCCTGGCTGCCAGGACCTGGCTGTATCTCTACCGGCGAGGGCCCGAGGCGGGGACGGCCGGACGCAGGCAGTGGCAGATCCGGGAGTGAGCAGCGTGACTACTCGGCGGCGCGGAGCAGAGCGGCGGCCTCGGCGGCACATCCCCAGGACAGGGTCAGCCCGGCACCGCCGTGCCCGTAGTTGTGCAGCAGCAGCGTGCCGTCACGGTGCTCCGTCTCCAGCCGGACCTCGGGCCGGACCGGCCTGAGCCCCACACGGTGTCCGACCACCCGTGCGCCTGCCAGAGAAGGCTCGACCTCCACGCAGCGCCGGACGATGTCCCGGGCGGCCGCCGGGTCAGGGCGCAGGTCCCAGCTCCCCCAGTCCGAGGTGCCGCCCAGGACCACCACGTCGGACTGGGGATAGATGTAGGTGAGCTCCTCGGCGTCGGGGGTGTCGTCGCAGAAGAAGGTCTGGATGCCCGGATTCTCGACGATGACGAGCTGGCCTCGCACGGCCTGGACGGACGAGTCCTCGACCAGGGCGCGCGAGCCCGTTCCCGTGCAGTTCACGACGACGGACGCCTCCGCCAGTGCCTCATCGAGCGAGGCGTGGCGGTGCCGGCGGAGCCGGCCGCCGGACGCGGTCAACCGGTCGACGAGATAGGCCAGGTACGCGGGCATGTCGACGACGGGGGCACGGTAGCGCCATCCCTCGGCGTAACCCGGTCGCAGGTCGTCCGGATCGCACGGCCGGGCGTCCACCGAGGGGGCCCAGGCCGGCACGTCCCGCGGCACACGCGATTCGTGCGTGCCCTCGACGAGGCGGACGCCCGTTCGGGCATCGGTGCCGAGCTCCAGGAGGACCCGGAGGGTTTCCCGGCTCCAGCGCTCCACCAGGTCGGCGGGTTCGGCCAGGAACGGATCCCAGGAGGCGCCCGCGGCGGCCGAGGTCGTGTCGGCGGGGAGCAGTTCGGCGTCCACCCGCACCTCCCGGCCCGCTTCCGCGAGACGGACCGCCGTGGTGAGTCCGATCACGCCGGCGCCGATCACTACCGCTGGTGCCGGCACGTCGTCTCCTCGGGTCGAGACCGCGGTCCCCGCATTCGCCGCGTCCGTGGAACGGCAGTCTAGCCGCGGCCGCCGCCTTCGCCGGAAAGGCCGAACCGCCGTACATACCCCCGCTGCCAAGGCGTCTCCACCGCTCTGCGGTGATAGTGGTCGCGGACGAAGCGCACTGCCTCCTCGGGAGGTACGCCGTCCAGTACGGCCAGGCAGGCCAGGGCGGTTCCGGTGCGGCCGCGGCCTCCGGCGCAGGCGATCTCCACGCGTTCGTCGGCCGCGCGGCGCCAGGCATCGGCGAGGGCCTCTCGGGCGTCTCGGCGGTCGGCGGGGAGGCGGAAGTCGGGCCAGCGGACCCAGCGTGACTCCCAGGGCGCCCGCGGGGGGCGTGCGCCGAGGAGGTAGAGGCCGTAGGCCGGGGCGGGCGCCGCCGGGTCCAGCGGGCGGCGCAGCCCGCGGCCGCGGACCAGCCGCCCGGACGGCAGTTCGAGCACTCCGGGGTCGCCGGCCCGCCAGGCCCATGCGTCGTTCTCCATCACCTCATTCGAACGCGGTCGCGGAATCCGGGCAACCGATTCCGTCCGACCGGTGGTCTGGAGGGCGAGGAGGGTGCTTGATGCAGGCCGAACAAGAGGACCGGTTCCAGGAGTTCGTCAGAGCCCGGTGGTCCAGGCTCGTGCGGACCGCGTATCTGCTCACGGGAGACGTCCACCACGCGGAGGACCTGACGCAGACCGCGCTGGCCAAGGCGTACCGGTCGTGGCGACGGATATCGCGCAGCGACAACCCGGAGGCGTATGTGCGCCGGATGCTGGTCAGTTGCAACAGCGACCGGTTCCGCAAGCGGCGGGTCGTCGAGGCGCTGACCGCGGCGCCGCCCGAGCGGGCGGGACGCGACGAGGGCGCCGGACGAGTGGAGGAGCGGGGCTCGCTGATGGCCGGGCTCGCCCAACTGCCGCCGAAGCAGAGGGCGGTGGTGGTGCTCCGGTACTGGGAGGACCTGTCCGAGGCGGAGGTGGCCGAGGTGCTCGGCTGCTCGCCGGGCACGGTCAAGAGCCAGGCGTCGAAGGGACTCGCGAAGTTGCGCATGCAGCCGGGGCTGGCCGCCAGTCGCACGACCTCCGGCAGTCGGGAACAGGCGCGGGCGCAGGGAGGCACCAGATGAACGAGTGGGACGACCCGAGGGAGTTGGAGGAGCGGATGCGTGAACTGCTCGCGGAGGACGCGTACACGGTCCGGCCCTCGCCGGTGCCTTATCCGGCGATCAGGCGGCAGGGACTGGCCGAGCGGCGGCGGCGCGTGGCGGTGACCGGGGCGGCGCTGATGGCGCTGGCCGCGGTGCCGGTGGGGGCGTACGCCGTCAACGGGGGGAACGGCGGGGGGACCGACACGGCGGCGCCGCAGCCGTCGGTCAGCGCCGCGCGCAGTCCGGCCGGGAGCCTGCCGGTGACCCCGGGCGGCACGGCGGCCGGGCCCGCGCGGCCCGCCACGAAAGGGCAGTTGCTCGACGGGATCACCTTCGCGCAGGCGGCCGACGGGCTGGAGAAGTGCCTGGACGCCGAGGGCGGGCCGCCCGGGAGCGCGGCGGATCTGGGCAAGGCCGAGGACTACCGGATCATTTTGGCGATCAGGAGCACCGGAGACTCCAACGACCCCGGCGACGGCATGTACGTCACCGCGGTCACGAAGCAGCCCGCGGGCCGCTGGGTGCTCTGCTCCCTCAAGGACGGTGTGGCCTCGGGCATCAGCGCCGGCTCTATCGACTCCGGGGTGCCGGGCGCGGGTCCGGTCGTGGTCGACGCCAACGGCGGCCGGCTGTATCAGCAGTCGTTCATCGACAAGGGAAACTGGAAGCTGCCGTTCCGCTGGGGGGTCGTCGGCACGGTCGAGCCGTCCGTCGCCAAGGTGACCGTCTCGTACGGGGACAGCAGCGCGACGGCCGCCCTGGACCACGGTTGGTTCGTCGCTGCGGGCGTCCTGAACCGGCAGGTCACCCTCGCCCCGCACATCAAGGGCTACGACAAGGGGGGCAAGCTCGTCTACGACTCCGACACGGACAGCACCTACGAGCGGACGCTGCCGTAGGCCGCAGCGGAAGCCGCCCCGGGAGCTCACCTCCTCCCCGGCGGCACCGGCCCCGGGGAGGGACGGGGAGCGTCAGGACGGCGTCCCCGCGGCGGCCAGCAGGCGCGTCACGTCGTCCGCGCAGATCGTCAGGGCCGCGCCGACCGTCGCGAGGACCTCCCGCTCGGCCGGGGTGTACGGGCCGTCGGCCAGGGCGATGCGGGCGCCCTGCAGCAGGATCGATTCGCGGCCGACCGCGGCGAGGTGAGGGGCGAGCGGGTCGAGGGCCTCGTGGAGCTCTATGGCGAGTCCGGGGCCGTAGGGCTCGCCGCAGCTGCGGCCGGTGTCGGAGGCGAGGGCGTCGACGAGCGCGGCGAGCTGGCCCTCCGTGCAGTCGGTGAAGCCGGCCGCGCGCACCGCGCCCGCGGCCGCCTCCAGGGACGTCCGGGAGCAGGCGCCGCCGGCGGACAGGACCGCGAGGGCGACGGTGTGGACGGCGTCGCGCAGCATCGCCGAGAAGCGCACGGTGGTGGGGTGGTCGAGGACGTCGGTGCCGTAGTGGCGGCGGCAGGCGGCGCACTCCACGACCGGGCCGGTCTCGCCGCGCGGCACGAGCGGCACGCCGAGGACGGTGAAGCGGCGCTGTCCGGTCAGCCGCAGGTAGTTGCGGTCTCCGCCGCAGCCGGGGCAGAAGAACTCGCCGTCGCCCATGGGCGTCCACGCGGTGCGGGTGCCCAGGATGCGGGCACACCTGGTGACACGGCCGTCTCGTCCCCGTCCTGGCAGCACGTCGCACCTCCGTAACCCCGCGGCAACATCGCCACGTCTGCGTGATGTTAGCCACAGGGAAGAGGTGTAGTCAGCACCCAGGACGAGACCTTTCCGTGACCTCCACGCGCCGGTGGCCGAAAACAAAGGGGCCCTGCTCGCCGTATACGACGAGCAGGGCTCCTAAACCACCGGTCAGGCGGGTCAGCGGGTCGCGCGGTTGACGGCCGAGACGACCGCCTTCAGCGACGCACGCGTCGTGTTCGCGTCGATGCCGATGCCCCACAGGACCTTGTCGTCGATCGCGCACTCGATGTACGAGGCGGCCTGCGCGGACGCGCCCTCGCTCATCGTGTGCTCCTGGTAGTCCAGCAGGCGTACGTCGATGCCGATGGACTGCAGGGCGTCGAAGAAGGCCGAGATCGGACCGTTGCCGGTGCCGGTCAGGACCGTGTCCTCGCCGTCGACGGTCGCCTCGACGGTCAGGGTGTCCACGCCGTCCGTGTCGGTCGTCGACTGGCCGGTGCGAACCTGGATGCGGCCCCAGGGGTTCTCCGGGTTCGGCAGGTACTCGTCCTGGAAGACCGACCAGATGTCGCCGCCGGTGACCTCGCCGCCCTCGGCGTCCGTCTTGGCCTGGATGAGCTTGGAGAACTCGATCTGCATCCGGCGCGGCAGGTCCAGCTTGTGGTCGTTCTTCAGGACGTAGGCGATACCGCCCTTGCCGGACTGCGAGTTGACGCGGATGACGGCCTCGTAGGAACGGCCGACGTCCTTGGGGTCGATCGGCAGGTACGGGACCGCCCACTCGATGTCGTCGACGGTGACGCCCTTCGCGGCCGCGTCGGCCTCCATGGCGTCGAAGCCCTTCTTGATGGCGTCCTGGTGGGAGCCGGAGAAGGACGTGTAGACCAGGTCGCCCACGTACGGGTGGCGCGGGTGGACCTCCATCTGGTTGCAGTACTCCCACGTACGACGGATCTCGTCGATGTCGGAGAAGTCGATCTGCGGGTCGACGCCCTGCGAGAACAGGTTCATGCCCAGGGTGACCAGGTCGACGTTGCCGGTGCGCTCGCCCTGGCCGAACAGACAGCCCTCGACGCGGTCGGCGCCGGCCATCAGCGCCAGCTCGGCGGCGGCGACGGCGGTGCCGCGGTCGTTGTGCGGATGGACGGAGACGCAGACGTGCTCACGGCGGGAGAGGTTGCGGCTCATCCACTCGAAGCGGTCGGCGTGGGTGGACGGCGTGGAGCGCTCGACGGTGGCCGGCAGATTCAGGATGATCTCGCGGCCCGGGCCGGGCTGGTAGACGTCCATCACCGCCTCGCAGACCTCCAGCGCGAAGTCCAGCTCGGTGTCGGTGAAGATCTCGGGGCTGTACTGGTAGCCGAACTCGGTCTCCGGGCCCAGCAGCTTCTCCGCGTACTCCATGACCAGGCGGGTGCCGTCGACGGCGATCTGCTTGATGTCGTCCTTGGACCCGCGGAAGACCACCCGACGGAAGACGGGGGCGGTGGCGTTGTACAGGTGGACGGTCGCCCGCCGGGCGCCCTTCAGGGACTCCACGGTCCGCTCGATCAGGTCCTCGCGGGCCTGGGTCAGCACGGAGATGGTGACGTCGTCCGGGATCGCGCCCTCTTCCTCGATGATGGAGCGCACGAAGTCGAAGTCGGTCTGGCCGGAGGCCGGGAAACCGACCTCGATCTCCTTGTAGCCCATCTTGACCAGTTGGTCGAACATCCGGCGCTTGCGCTCGGGCGACATGGGGTCGATCAGGGCCTGGTTGCCGTCGCGCAGGTCGGTGGAGAGCCAGCGGGGGGCGGCGGTGATCCGGTTGTTCGGCCAGGTGCGGTCGGGGATGTCGACCTGGTCGTACTGACCGTACTTGTGGATCGGCATCTGGCTGGGCTGCTGGCGGTTCGCCATGGGGCGTTGGCTCCTCGGGGTGACCGGAGGGTGTCCGGACGGAAGGACGGCCGACGCGCAACACCAAGCTCCGCGGGGAGGGGGTCGGCCTCGACTACAGGCCCTCGCCGCGGCAGCTAAGGAGAAGCAGCCCGAAACGCATAGTGCTCCGCAGCCTAGCCGAGCCGCTTCCGTCGCGCGGGTTCGTATCAGTATGCGGGACCGTCGGGCGCAACCCCAGGAAAACGGACGAAACGTGCGCTATACCACTCACAGCCATGGATCTGCCGCGTTTGTCACCGTTTTTCACCGATCATGGTTGCCGATGGTGACAGTGGAGTGACGCAGTGCAAGGGTGCCGGACATGACGACTCACGGGGGCTTCGAGCCCGTCTTCTGCACCGTCGTACCGCCGCACGTCCTCGACAGGCTGGCGCGCAACGACGACCCCGCACTGTCCGGTCCCGCCCGGCGCACCCTGCTGCGCGACAGCGAGCTGCGCGCCCTCCGCCGGGTGACCACCGAGTTCCGCCTGGCCGCCGCGCCGACCACGAAGGCGCCCTCCGACCAGCCGCTGCGGACGATCTACGACTGCGGGCACGGCACCGACCTGCCCGGCGACAAGGTTCGCTCCGAAGGCCAGGACCCCGGCCGGGACGCCACCGTCAACCGCGCCTACTCGGGGCTCGGCGCCACCTTCGACCTCTACCTCAAGGCGTACCGGCGCCACTCCATCGACGGCGACGGCCTGCCCCTGGACGCCAGCGTCCACTACGACGAGGGCTACAACAACGCCTTCTGGAACGGCGAGCAGATGGTGTTCGGCGACGGCGACGGCGAGATCTTCGTCGACTTCACCAACTCCATCGACGTGATCGGGCACGAACTCACCCACGGCGTCACCCAGTACACGGCGAACCTCACGTACTACGGGCAGCCGGGCGCCCTCAACGAGTCGATGTCCGACGTGTTCGGCTCGCTCATCAAGCAGTACTCGCTCGGCCAGACCGCCGCCGAGGCCGACTGGCTGATCGGCGCGGGCCTGCTCGCCCCGGACGTCACCGGCAGCGCCCTGCGCTCGATGAAGGCCCCGGGCACCGCGTACGACGACGACGTCCTCGGCAAGGACCCGCAGCCCTCGACCATGGACGACTACGTCCGCACCGGCCGCGACAACGGCGGCGTCCACATCAACTCGGGCATCCCGAACCACGCGTTCTACCTGGTCGCCACGGCCCTCGGCGGCTACGCCTGGGAGAAGGCGGGGCAGATCTGGTACGACGTCCTGACCGGTGGCGAGCTCAAGGAGGGGGCCTTCTTCACCGACTTCGCGGGGCTCACCGCGAAGGCCGCGCGTGAGCGGTTCGGCGACGGCGGTGACGAGTTCCAGGCCGTCGAGAAGGCGTGGGAGCGGGTCGGGGTGCGGATCCTGTAGTTCCGTACTACACAGAGACCCATGCGTATTCAGGTGAGGCGCACGGGCGGGTTCGCGGGCATCGAGCGGCAGGCCGAGGTGGACACCACGGGGCGGCTCGATGCCGGCGAGTGGCACGCCCTGGCCGAGCGGGCGGTCGCCGACGGCCAGGGCGCGCCCCCGCCGGGGGTTCCGGACGGGTTCGCCTACGAGATCACGGTGGACGACAGGACGGTCTACACGGCCGACCCCCGGCTCACCCCGGACCAGCGCGAGCTGGTCTCGCGGGTGCTCAAGGAAGGGGCGTGACCGGTCGTTCACGTCGGTTCGAACGGCCGGTTCACGTCGGGGCGTTGACTTCCTTACCCATCGGTAAGGATGATCCCGCCCATGGCGAACGATCCGCGTGCCGCGGCCCACCCGATCCCCCAGTTCCCGGCAGACTTCCTGTGGGGCGTGTCCACCTCCGCCCATCAGATCGAAGGCGCGGTCGACGAGCGCGAGCCGTCCGTGTGGGACGCCTTCACGGCCGAGCCGGGGCGGGTGAAGGACGGTTCGACGGCGGTGGTGGCCTGCGACCACTACCACCGCCACGGCGAGGACGTCGCCCTCCTGTCGGGCCTCGGGGTGGACGCGTACCGCTTCTCGGTCTCCTGGCCGAGGGTGAACTCCCCGGGCGGCCTCGACTTCTACGACCGCCTCGCCGACGAGCTGCTGACGGCGGGCGTGCGCCCGGTCCCCACCCTCTTCCACTGGGATCTCCCGGCGAACCTGGACTGGCTGGAGCGGGACACGGCGTCCCGGTTCGCGGAGTACGCGTCGGTGGTCGTGGACCGGCTCGGCGACCGCGTCAAGAAGTGGATCACCCTCAACGAGCCCGCCGAGCACACCCTGCTGGGCCACGCGCTCGGCACCCACGCACCGGGCAGGCAGCTGCTCTTCGACGCGCTTCCGGTGGCCCACCACCAGCTCCTGGCCCACGGCCTGGCCGTCCGGGCCCTGCGCGCGGCCGGCGCCACCGACATCGGCATCGCCAACTCCCACGGCCCGACCTGGCCCGCGTCCCGGGAACCGGCCGATCTGGAGGCGGCGGCCTTCTACGACGTCCTGCTGAACCGCCTGTTCGCCGAGCCGCTGCTGCTGGGCGAGTACCCGGAGGGCCTCGGCGAGCTGATGCCGGGTGACGTCGCCGCCGACCTGAAAATCATCGGCGAGCCGCTCGACTGGTACGGGATCAACTACTACGCCCCGACGAGGGTGGGCGCGCCGCAGGGCACGGAGATCGAGTTCGGCGGGATCACCATGCCGGCCGAACTGCCCTTCTCCGTGCGGGAGATCGAGGGCGTCCCGGTGACGGACTTCGGCTGGCCCGTGGTCCCCGAGGGCCTGACCGAACTCCTGACGACCTTCCGGGACCGCTACGGCGACCGCCTCCCGCCGGTCGTCATCACCGAGAACGGCTGCTCCTACGAGGGCCTCGACGACCAGGCCCGCATCGCCTTCCTGGACGGCCACGTGCGCGCCCTGCACAAGGCTGTGGAGGCCGGTGTCGACGTGCGCGGCTACTTCGTGTGGTCGCTGCTGGACAACTTCGAGTGGGCGGAGGGGTACGCGCGCCGCTTCGGCCTGGTCCACGTCGACTTCGCGACGCAGGAGCGGACCCCGAAGGCGTCGTACGCCTGGCTGCGGGACGTCCTGCGGGCGCAGAGATCGCAGGGACGGGGATGACCACGGCGGGCAGCGCCCCGGCGACCGCGCTGGCCGAGCCCGTGCAGCGGGTGGGCGGGGGCTGGACGTCGGCCCTGTCGCTGGCCAACGGGGCGATCTGGGTGGGCTGGTACGGCCCGCTGCAGATCCTGCTGGCCTCCCAGGCGGAGGACTTCGCAGCCGGCTCGGGCATGTCGAAGGAGACGATGCTGGCCTGGGTGACGGGCGCGGGCGCGGTGGTCTCGCTGGCCGCCAACCCGTTCTTCGGCGCGCTGTCGGACCGCACGGTGTCCCGCCGGGGCCGGCGGACGCCGTGGATCGTGGCCGGGACGGCGGGCGGCGCGCTGTCGCTGCTGCTGCTCGCGGGCGCGGGCGGGGTCTGGACGATGGCGCTGGGCTGGTGCCTGGTCCAGCTGACCCTGAACGCGGCCTTCGCGGCGGTGACCGCGGCCGTCCCCGACCAGGTGCCCCGGCTGCAACGCGGCTCGGTGGGCGGCTGGTTGGGGGCCGCGCAGATCCTGGGCGTGGTCGGCGGCACCTGGCTGGCGACGGCCGCCGGGGGCGTCGGCGCGGGATACGCGGCGTGCGCGCTGTTCACGGCGGTGGGCGTGCTGCCGTACGTCCTGCGGTACGAGGATCCGCGGCTGGCTGAGGCGGACCGGCCTGCCTGGTCCTGGCGGGGCTTCGCGGCCGGCTTCTGGCTGAGTCCGCGCACGTACCCCGACCTGGGGTGGGCCTGGCTGACCCGCTTCCTGATGAACCTGAGCAATGCGCTGGTGCTGCTGTACCTGCTGTACTACCTGCGCGACCGGCTGCACCACGCCGACCCCGACGAGGGCGTGCTGATCCTGACGGCGGTCAACGGGCTGACGCTGCTCGCCACGGTCGTCGTCGGCGGCGTCTGGTCGGACCGGGTCGGCCGGCGCAAGCCGTTCGTGATCTGGTCGGGCGTGCTGATGGCGGTGGCGACGGCGGGGCTCGCGGCCTGGCAGACCTGGCCGGGGGCGATCGTCGCGGCGGCGGTGCTGGGCGTCGGCTTCGGCGTGTTCACGTCGGTCGACTTCGCGCTGATGACGGACGTCCTGCCGAAGGCCGCGGACCGGGGCAAGGACCTCGGCGTCATCAACGTCGCCAACTCCCTCCCCCAGGTCGCGGCCCCCGTACTGGCCGCGCCGATCGTGACGTACCTGGGCGGCTACCGGGTGCTGTACCTGGTGGCCGCCGCGGTCGGCCTGGCGGGAGCGGTGCTGGTGGGACGGATCAGGGGGGTGGACTAGAGCCCGGCCGGTCAGAGGGCTCCGGCCGCGCGGGCCGCGTACACGCTGGGGTACAGCGGGCGGTAGCCGAGCTCACGGCGGATGCGGTCGGTGGACGTCACCTGGAAGAACGGGTCGGGATCGGTGCGCTCGTAGAGTTCGGCCGGCACGTCGACCCCGTTGAGCTGGTGCAGCTCGACCGCCGTGACGGGGGCGTCGTCGGCGATGTTGTAGATCCGGCCGGCGATGCCCGGCGCGTGCAGGATCCGCAGCAGGCCCTGCGCGACGTCGGCGTGGTGCCCCATCTGCAGCCGTTGGGTCGCCGCCCACCGCCCGGCCCACGTCAGCGACTGGGCGAGGTGCGGGTCGCCCTCGCCGTAGACGAAGGGCAGCCGGGCGACGCCCACGTCCAGGCCCTCCATGGCGAGCAGCCGGCGCTCGGCCTCCGCCTTCGACTCGGGGTAGGCGCCCCACATCGCGCCGCCGGGCCGGGTCTCGTCCTCCTCGGTGAGCGGGCGACCGCGCCCGCGGCCGTACACCAGCCCTGTGCTGACCTGCACGAAGCGCCGGACGCCGGAGGCCAGCGCGGCGCGGCCCAGTTCGACGGCCGCGTCCCGGTTGACGGCCCGTGCCTCGTCGTCCGGGACGCCGCGGAAGGCCGCCGCGACGTTCACCACCGCGTCCACCCCGGCGACCGCCTTGCTGAGCGCCTCCGCGTCCCGCAGGTCGCCGGTCACGATCTCGGCGCCGAGCTCGGCGAACCGCTCCGCGCGGGCCGCGTCGCGCACCAGGATCCGCACCTTCTCCCCCGGCCGGGTCTGCGCCAGCAGCCTCGGCACGAACCGTCGGCCGACCTGTCCCGTCGTACCCGTCACCAGTGTCAGCATCGTCATCCGCTCCTCTCGGTCTGGTGCCACCAGCCTCGGACGGAGCGGGCGGGCCCGGGAGAGACCCGTCGATCAGGGGACCGGCGGTCCCTGGATAAGACGGGCGGTCTGCCGCAGCCTGGAGAGGTGAACCGAACCGAACTCGCCGACTTCCTGCGGCGCGGCCGTGCCCGTCTGACCCCGTCGGCCGTGGGCCTGACAGCGGGTCCCCGTCGCCGCACACCCGGCCTGCGCCGTGAGGAGGTGGCGCAGCTGGCCGGAATGTCGGTCGACTACTACACGCGCCTGGAACAGCGCCGTGGCCCGCACCCGTCCCGCCAGATGCTGGCGGCGCTGGCCCGCGCGCTGCGGCTCACCGACGTCGAGCGCGACCACCTGTTCCACCTGGCCGGCGAGGAGCCCCCGCGCCGCGAGACGGCGTCGACGCACGTCCCGCCCGGTCTGCTGCTGATCCTGGACCGTCTGCACGACACACCGGCGCAGGTGGTGACCGACTGCGGCGAGGTCCTGGCCCAGAACGCGATGGCCAGGGCGCTGACCCTCGACGTGATGTCCCGCCCCCGGCGCGAGCGCAATCTGCTGCGCCGCTACTTCCTGGACCCGGAGGCCCGGGCGCTGTTCCCGGAGGAGGACCGGGCCGACCATGCCCGTGTCCACGTGGCCAATCTGCGCGCGGTGGCCGCCGCCCGCCCCGACGATCCGGAACCCGCCGCGCTGGTGGCCGAACTCCGCGCGGGCAGCGAGGAGTTCGCCCGCCTGTGGGACGAGCACGAGGTGTCCCTGCGCCACCAGGCGACGAAACGCTTCCTGCACCCGCTGGTCGGCCTGCTGGAGCTGGACTGCGAGGTCATGCTCAGCCACGAGCACCACCAGCTCCTGGTCGTCCACACGGCCCGCCCGGGCACGGAGGCCTACGACCGGCTCCGGCTGCTGCGCGTGGTGGGACTCCAGGACATGTCCCCGCAGGCCGTCTAGGAGCGTTCGGCGGCTTCAGAAACCGAGCTTGCGCAGCTGCTTGGGGTCGCGCTGCCAGTCCTTCGCGACCTTCACGTGCAGGTCCAGGAAGACCGGCGTGCCCAGCAGGGCCTCGATCTGCTTGCGGGACTTGATGCCGACGTCCTTCAGGCGCTTGCCCTTGGGGCCGATGATGATGCCCTTCTGGCTGGGGCGCTCGATGTAGATGTTGGCGTGGATGTCCAGGAGCGGCTTGTCGGCGGGGCGGTCCTCGCGCGGGAGCATCTCCTCGACGACGACCGCGATGGAGTGCGGCAGCTCGTCGCGGACGCCCTCCAGCGCCGCCTCACGGATCAGCTCGGCCACCATCACCTGCTCGGGCTCGTCCGTCAGGTCGCCCTCGGGGTAGAGCGGCGGGCTGTCCGGCAGCATCGGGATCAGCAGGTCGGCCAGCAGCTCGACCTGCTGGCCGGCGACCGCCGAGACCGGCACGATCTGCGCCCACTCGAAGCCGAGCTCCTTGCCGAGCTGGTCGATGGCGATGAGCTGCTCGGCGAGAGCCTTGGAGTCCACGAGGTCCGTCTTGGTGACGACCGCGATCTTCGGCGTGCGCTTGATCCCGGCGAGCTCCTTGGCGATGAACCGGTCGCCGGGGCCCAGCTTCTCGTTGGCCGGCAGGCAGAAGCCGATGACGTCGACCTCGGCCCAGGTGGTGCGCACGACGTCGTTCAGCCGCTCGCCGAGCAGCGTGCGCGGCTTGTGCAGGCCCGGTGTGTCCACCAGGATCAGCTGGGCGTCGGGGCGGTGCACGATGCCGCGGACCGTGTGCCGTGTGGTCTGCGGACGGTTGGAGGTGATCGCCACCTTCTTCCCGACCAGAGCGTTCGTGAGGGTCGACTTGCCCGCGTTGGGGCGGCCCACGAAGCAGGCGAAGCCGGCACGGTGTACGGCCTCGGCGGACTGCTCGGATGACAGGTTACGAACGCTCATGGCCCCCATTCTCCCTGATCCACGAAGCCCCGCCGCACACACGAGCGGCAGGGCCCTCTCCGGTGAGCTCCCGGAAACCTCCACGCAACGAAACGTCACGGAAACACCGCCGTGCACAACACGAAACGCGAGGCGGTGAACCTCTGACGAGCCCCCGCATCGTTGGAGACCCCGTGACTCTGGCCGCCGCCGCCCACGCGAACACCGGCGACACCGCCTGGCTGCTCGCCGCCACCGCCCTCGTCCTGCTGATGACCCCGGGTCTGGCCCTCTTCTACGGCGGCATGGTCCGCACGAAGAGCGTCCTGAACATGCTCATGATGAGCTTCGTGTCGATCGCGCTGGTCACCGTGGTGTGGCTGGCGGCCGGCTACTCCCTCGCCTTCGGCGACGACGTCGCGGGCGGGCTGATCGGCGGCCTGGACCACGTCGGCATGGCGGGTCTGGGCCCGGACAGCGTCCAGGGCACGGTCCCCACCCTCCTCTTCGCCACCTTCCAGCTCACCTTCGCGATCATCACGGCCGCGCTGATCAGCGGCGCGATCGCGGACCGGGCGAAGTTCGGGGCGTGGCTGGTCTTCGTGCCCCTGTGGGCGCTCCTCGTATACGTTCCCGTCACCCACTGGGTCTGGGGCCCGGGCGGCTGGATCCTCAACCGGCTCGGTGCGCTGGACTTCGCCGGAGGCCTCCCGGTCGAGATCACCTCCGGCGCCTCCGGTCTGGCGTTGTGCCTGGTCCTGGGCCCGCGCCTGGGCTTCAAGAAGGACGCGATGCGTCCGCACAACCTGCCCATGGTGATGCTGGGCGCGGGTCTGCTCTGGTTCGGCTGGTTCGGCTTCAACGCCGGCTCGGCCCTGGGCGCGAACGGTCTGGCGGCCGCCGCCTTCCTGAACACCCTCGCCGCCGGCTGCACCGGCCTGCTGGGCTGGCTCTTCGTCGAGCAGCGGCGCGACGGCCACCCGACGACGCTGGGCGCGGCCTCGGGCGCGGTGGCCGGCCTGGTGGCGATCACCCCGTCCTGCGGCTCGGTATCGCTCCTCGGCGCGCTGGTCGTGGGCCTGGCCGCGGGCGTCGTCTGCTCGTACGCGGTGGGCTGGAAGTTCAGGCTGAACTACGACGACTCCCTCGACGTGGTCGGGGTCCACCTGGTCGGCGGCGTCATCGGCACCCTCCTCATCGGCGTCTTCGCCGTGGACACCATGACCGGCGGCGCCGAGGGCCTGCTCTATGGCGGCGGACTCGCCCAGCTCGGCAAACAGCTCGTCGCCGTGGTCGTCGTGGCCGCGTACGCCTTCACCGTGACGTACGGACTCGGCAGGCTGCTCGACAGGGCGATCGGCTTCCGCGCGGACGAGGACCAGGAGCACACCGGCCTGGACCTTACGGTGCACGCCGAGACGGCATACGATCACGGCGTCCTGGGCCATGGCGCCCCGGTCGGCTCGCACTCCGTCCTCTCCGCCCAGAAAGTCAAGCCACAGGCATGAAGCTCATCACCGCGATCGTCAAGCCGTACCGCCTCGACGAGGTCAAGACGGCCCTGCAGGAGCTCGGCGTGCACGGCCTGACCGTGACCGAGGCCAGCGGGTACGGCCGGCAGCGCGGCCACACCGAGGTCTACCGGGGCGCCGAGTACCAGGTCGACCTGGTGCCCAAGGTCCGTATCGAGGTCGTCGTCGACGACGCCGACTCCGAGGCCGTGATCGACGCGATCGTGCGCGCCGCGCAGACCGGGAAGATCGGCGACGGCAAGGTGTGGGCACTGCCGGTCGAGACGGTCGTCCGGGTCCGCACCGGCGAACGGGGCCCGGACGCCCTCTAGCCACCGGCCTCAGGCCTCCTGGCCTCCTGAGCACTGGCCAGTGGCCACTGGTCTCAAGCCCTCTGGCCTCTGGCCTCCGGCCTCTGGCCTCCGGCGGTCTGGCTGACCTCGGGGTGCGGGTGCGGGTTCGGGGTGGCCGGTCGCGGTCCCCGGCGGAACCGCGCGATGCCCCTGCCCCGCGCCCCCCGGGAGTTGCGGCGCAGCCTGAGCAGGAGCCACGCGCCGATCCCGATCACTCCCACCACGACGCACGCCACCAGCCACGGCACCGCCACGAACGACGCGGTCGCCGACTCCTCGGTGTCCCTGGCGCTCGCCGTCAGCCTGACGTCGGCCCGGTCGAACTGGGGGGCCGCGCCCCACCGCTCGGTGAGGCGGACGCGTTGGCCCGGGAGCAGCTGGGAGGGGATCTTCCTCAGGTCCCGGGTCAGCAGCGTGCGGCCGAACAGGCCCCGCGCCGTGAGCCGCACCTTCGGCTCGAGGGTGACGTTCCCCGTGTTGTGCAGGGTGTAGGAGATCGTCGCCGTGCTGTCGCCGAGGCCTGGGATCAGCGGCTGGTGGTGGCTGACGCGGACGTCCTCGACGGCGAGCGCGGGCAGGGTGGGGCCGCCGACCTGGAGATAGACGCGGGCGCCGACCGCACGCTGCACGCCGAGCGCGAGGGAGCCGTCGCCGTCGTCGATCCGTTCGTCGAGGGCGACGATCGCCCCCGGGTGGTCGCCGGGTTCGGCGCCCTCGGGCACCGTGAGGGTGAACGGCACGGTGACGGTCTTGCGGCCGGGCACGGTGACGCGCCCCTGCGGGAGCTTCACCCACGCGCCCACGCCCCGCATCCGCTCGTCGCGCGACTTCACCGCGAACCCGCCGTCGCGCGCGGTGTTGTAGGCGTCGGCGGCGTACAGCCGGAAGGTCAGGGGCGCGTCCGTCTTGTTGGCGACGACGACCTTGTCCTCGATCGTCTGCCCGGGATCGGCGGAGACGTAGAAGTACGGCCGCGCGGCGACGGCCGAGGAGACGGGGTGGACGGACCAGCTGCCGTTGTCGGCGGCCCGGGCGGGCGCGGCGAACGGGAACAGCAGGCCGAGCAGGAACGGCAGGAGGAGGACGTACGGCTTGCGCATGGGTGCGGACCCCCCACGAACGGGCTGCGACGGCTGGGTGGACGGGCGGGTGCGGACCTGTGGGGCGGGCGCCCGGCCACCGGTGGACGTGATGCGTTCGCTCAGGTGAGCGTGAGGGTCAGGACGCCGGAGTAGCTGCCCGCGGGCGTGAACGCCGGTACGTCGAGGGAGAGCCGGGCGCCGGCGGTGAACTCGCCGCCGGTGGCCGTGCCGTCGGGCGTGGACGCCAGGGTCGCTCCCGCGGCGCCGACCGTGCCCGCCGAGCCGGCCTGACAGGTGCTCGGGCTGCCCGCCCTGGTGGAGCAGGAGGGCGTCCAGCTCAGCTTGCCGGCGTCGATCTTGGCGCCGGGGCCGCTGAAGTCGGTCACCTTGCCGGTCAGGGACCAGCCCGCGGGTCCGCCGCGGAAGTCCTTGACGGTGACGCTCTGCAGGGCGCCGGTCGAGGCTCCGCCCTGGCCGAACTCGACCGCGGACAGCTGTACGGCGTCCCCGGCCTGGGACATCGACAGCGTGCCCGCCCGGACCGTGGTGGTCACCTTCTGGCTGCCCGCCGGTACGGGGTGGTCGTCGATCACGACGTACGCGACCGGTCCCGCGCCGCGGTCCGCGCTCCAGGCGCTGCCCTCGTAGGCCACCACACCGGTCGTGGTGAGGTCGCTGACGACGAGCGAGCCGGAGATCTTCCCCTGGGCGTCCGCGGTCACGGTCGCTTTGTCCGCGGTCTGGGCGGACGCGGAGCGCCCGGCCAGCGTCACCGACGCACCCGCCGTGAAGCCGCTGCCGGTGACGGCGACGGCCGCGCCCGGGCTTCCGGAGGCCGAACCCAGCGAGATGGCGCGGGTGTTGGCCGGCGGGTTGTCGGCCGCGGTGACCGTCTCCGACACCGCGGCCGGCGGGTTGGTCACCGTGCAGGGGGTGTCCAGTTCGAGGATGTAGCTGGTGTGGATGTTGTAGTCGCCGGGCGAGAGGGTGATCGCGCCGGGACCGGTGACGGTGAAGGTGCCGGTCATGGAGAACGACGGGAAGACGCCCTTGCCGGGCACCGGGTCGTTCTTCTTCGGCCCGGTGACCGTGACGCTGCCGGTCTGCGCGCCGCCGAGGGTGACCTTGCCGGTCGGCGTCATGATGTCGGCCGGCAGGGCCAGGTCGGTGGGGTTGTTGGCGGCGGGCGTGAGCACCGTGTAGGTGACGGTGACGGTGTCGCCGACCTCGGGAGTGGTGTCGCTCACCGCGATCTTCGCGGTGGTGGTGCCGTCGATCGGCGGGAGGCCCGCGATCGCGGGCGGGATGCAGTGCGTGGGGAAGCTGACGTCGGTCGCGGCGCCGGCGGAGTTCGCCAGCGCGCCGCCCGCGGTGACCGCGAGCGCGGTGACCCCGAGCAGCGATGCCCAGCGCCGTCTTCGGGGAATTCGGGACCTTCGGGGTGAAGCCATGTTTGCCCCCTCCTCCGGGGAGTGCGGACGCAGCGGCTCTTCTGCGCCGACAGGGGGCATTGAGATGCGGATCGCACGAGAAGTCAATGGAGACGGCACGGTCAACTGATGGACCGTCAGCTTTCCGCTCGCGGAAGAACTGACGGTCCGTTGGCTCTGTTCCCGGGAGCTATCAGTCGAACACGAACGGTCCGGGCGACTGGGCCCCGGAGGCCGTACAGGTGACGGTGATCCCGAAGACCACCATCTTCAGGGACCCCTTGTAGAAGTCCAGGCTGTCACCGGAGGCCACGGTCCCGTTGAGCGGACCGACCACGATCGGGGCGCCGGTGGCCATGGCGGGGTTCACGGTGCCGCTGAAGACCCTGGCGGCGCCGGTCGAGTTCGCCATAGTGAGCGTCGAGCTGATGCTGTTCGCGCCGATCGGGATCGGCGCGGTGATCGCGGTGGACGAGAGCGTGAGCGTGGCCGAGGTGCCGCTCTGGGTGGCCGTGAGGGTGGCGGCGCCGCCGCCGAACAGACCGCAGTTCGCGGTGACGTTCGCCGTCGTCGGCGCGACGGCGGCGGCAGAGGGAGCGAACGCCAGCCCGGTGACCGCGAGGGCCCCTGCCAGCAGTGCCGCACCTGATCCGAATCGATTGCCTCTCATGGGGTTTCCGGCTCCTTCCCGGATGTGGGGAGACGGACTGCCGAATCGGGACGGGTGGGTGCGGACACCGGTGCCGGTGGGGGGTGTATCTGACGGTCCGTCGGAACTTACGGTCTCATTGACGCGGGCGGGACAGGGGAACGGCAAGGTTGAATTCCGGCCTAGTTTCGGCTCCTCAGCCGGCGGGGACGGTGAGCCGGACGGTTCCGTCCGGCGAGGCCAGCAGCACCGGCGTCGCCGGGCCGCCGAGATCCCGGACGGCCGCGAGATCGTCCTCGGCGGCACCCTCCGACGACGTCACCACCGCCGCCGCCTCCAGCGACCGCGCGCCGGACGCCACCGCCATCGCCACCGCCGTGCGCAGGGCGCTCAACCGCAGCGACGGCAGATCCACCGTCGCGGCGACATACGTACGTCCCGTCTCGTCCCGTACGGCGGCCCCCTCCGGGACACCGTTGCGGGCCCTCGCCGCACGGGCCAGGGTGACGATCTTGCGGTCCTCGGGGGCGAGCGCGTTGCTGTCGGTCATGCCCTGAGCATACGAAGAACCGGCCCGCTCACCCGGCCACGGGGTACATCGCCCCGCGCCGCCCCGACCTCGGACGACCTGCTGTCGGGCGTCCACACGGTCCTCGCCCCGGACGCGGGCATCGTGCTCGTGGCGGCGGCACCGGCGGGACCAGGGCTGCGGCGCGCCTGAGCCGGTCGGCGGGATGCCGGGGCCGGGGGCCTCACGGCCGGTCGAGGCGCAGCCGGTCGGCGCGTGGCAGACCCGCCACCACCAGGTCGTACGAGTCCTCGATCAGCTCCCTGACCAGCCGGTCGGGGAGCTCGCCGTCGACCGTGACCGTGTTCCAGTGACGCTTGTTCATGTGGTAGCCGGGGGCGATCAGACCCGGGTGGTCGGTGCGCAACCGGACCGCGTCGTCGGGGTCGCACTTGAGGTTGATCTTCAGGGGCCGCTCGTCCGTCCAGCTCAGCGCGAACATCTTGCCCAGCACCTTGAACACCGAGATCTCCGGCCGGAAGGGGAAGTCCTCCGTCGCCGCGTTGAAGGACAGGCAGAAGGCGCGCAGCTCCTCGGGGGTCACTCCGGTTTCGTCTCCTCCTCCGGCGGCTCCACGGGTTCCACCGGCTCGACCAGGACCGTCACGATCTTGTTGCGGCGGCCGGCCGCGGCCTCCGCCGTCAGCCGCAGCTTGCGTCCGTCCGGCAGTTCGACCTCGGACGAGGCACCTGCGATCGGCACCCGGCCCAGAGCCTTGGCGAGGAGGCCGCCGACGGTCTCCACGTCCTCGTCGTCGTACTCCTCCAGGCCGTACAGCTCGCCGAGGTCGGTGATGTCGAGGCGGGCGGTGACCCGGTAGCGGTCGTCGCCCAGCTCCTCCACCGGCGGGAGTTCGCGGTCGTACTCGTCGGTGATCTCGCCGACGATCTCCTCCAGGATGTCCTCGATGGTGACGATGCCGGCCGTGCCGCCGTACTCGTCGATGACCACGGCCACGTGGTTGCGGTCCTGCTGCATCTCGCGCAGCAGGTCGCCGGCGTTCTTGGTGTCGGGCACGAAGGCGGCCGGCCGCATCGCCGTCGACACCAGCTCGCCCTCGGCGTCGCGGCTGATGTGCGTCTTGCGGACCAGGTCCTTCAGGTACACGATCCCGACGATGTCGTCCTCGTTCTCGCCGGTCACGGGTATCCGCGAGAAGCCGGAGCGCAGGGCGAGGGTGAGGGCCTGACGGATGGTCTTGTAGCGCTCGATGACGACGAGGTCGGTCCTCGGGACCATGACCTCCCGTACGAGGGTGTCGCCCAGCTCGAAGACCGAGTGCACCATACGGCGCTCCTCGTCCTCGATCAGCGACTCCTTCTCGGCGAGGTCCACCAGCGCGCGCAGCTCCGCCTCGGAGGCGAAGGGCCCGCGGCGGAAGCCCTTGCCGGGCGTGAGCGCGTTGCCGATGAGGATCAGCAGGGACGGGATCGGCCCCATGATCCTGGCCAGGGGCAGCAGGACGTACGCGGCCGCCGTCGCCGTGTTCAGCGGGTGCTGGCGGCCGATGGTGCGGGGCGACACCCCGACGGCGACGTACGACACCAGCACCATCACGCCGATCGCGGCCAGCAGCGCCGGCGTCGTGCCGTCGATCTGCCGCAGGCACGCGTAGGTGACCAGCGCGGCGGCCGCCATCTCGCACGCCACCCTGACCAGCAGGGCCACGTTGAGGTAGCGGGTCGGGTCGGCGGCGATCTGCGCGAGCTTGGCGCTGCCGCGCCGGCCGGAGCGTACGGCCTCCTCGGCGCGGAAGCTGGAGACCCGCGCGAGGCCCGCCTCCGCGCAGGCGGCGAGCCAGGCGACGACGACCAGGGCGATCGCGCCGGCGACGAGGCCGGGGCTCATGAGACGGTCGGGGCCGGGGAGGGACCGGTCAGGCCCTTCTCCGTGCGCCAGCCGTCCACGATGGCGGCCTGCAGGCCGAACATCTCGGCCTTCTCGTCCGGCTCCTCGTGGTCGTACCCGAGCAGGTGCAGCACCCCGTGGACGGTGAGCAACTGGAGCTCCTCGTCCATGGAGTGCTGCGTCGGCGCTTCCTTGCCCTGCCGCTCGGCGACCTCGGGGCACAGCACGATGTCGCCGAGGAGACCCTGCGGGGGCTCGTCGTCGTCCTTCGACGGCGGACGCAGCTCGTCCATCGGGAAGGACATGACGTCCGTCGGCCCCGGCAGGTCCATCCACTGGATGTGCAGCTGCTCCATGGCGTCGGAGTCCACGACGATCACCGAGAGCTCGGAGAGCGGGTGGATGCGCATCCGTGCGAGCGCGTAGCGGGCGATGTCGAGGATCGCCTGCTCGTCGACCTCGGTTCCGGACTCGTTGTTGACGTCGATCGACATGGTGCTGGCTTGTCTACTTCCGCTTGTTACGGCCGCCCTTGTGGGTGCCGTTCTCCGTACCGTGGTGGCTGTCGTACTTCTCGTACGCGTCGACGATACGGCCGACCAGCTTGTGCCGGACGACGTCCTGGGACGACAGGCGGGAGAAATGCACGTCGTCGAGGCCCTCCAGGATGTCCTGGACCTGGCGCAGACCCGACTTGGTGCCGTCGGGCAGGTCGACCTGCGTCACGTCACCCGTGATCACGATCTTCGAGTCGAAGCCGAGCCGGGTGAGGAACATCTTCATCTGCTCGGGGCTCGTGTTCTGGGCCTCGTCCAGGATGATGAAGGCGTCGTTGAGCGTACGGCCGCGCATGTACGCCAGGGGCGCGACCTCGATGGTCCCGGCGGCCATGAGCCTCGGGATCGAGTCGGGGTCGAGCATGTCGTGCAGCGCGTCGTACAACGGGCGCAGGTAGGGGTCGATCTTCTCGTAGAGCGTGCCGGGCAGGAAGCCCAGCCGCTCCCCGGCCTCGACCGCCGGACGGGTGAGGATGATGCGGTTGACCTGCTTGGACTGCAGGGCCTGGACCGCCTTGGCCATGGCCAGGTAGGTCTTGCCGGTGCCCGCGGGGCCGATGCCGAAGACGATCGTGTGCTTGTCGATCGCGTCGACGTACCGCTTCTGGTTGAGGGTCTTGGGTCTGATGGTGCGGCCGCGCGAGGACAGGATGTTCTGCGTCAGAACCTCGGCCGGGGTCTCCTGGCCGTCACTCGTCCCGTTCTCACTCGCCCGCAGCATGGCGATCGAGCGTTCCACTGCGTCCTCCGTCATCGGCTGCCCGGTGCGGAGCACCAGCATCATCTCGTCGAACAGGCGCTGGATCAGGGCGACTTCCCGCGGATCGCCCACCGCGCTGATCTCATTGCCCCGGACGTGGATGTCGGCCGCCGGGAAAGCCGTCTCGATCACGCGCAGAAGGGAGTCTCCGGATCCCAGCACGGTCACCATGGGGTGCTGGGCGGGAACGGTGAACTGTGCTCTCGCCTTGCCCTGCGCGGGCGTATGAGCTGTGGGTGTCTGAGTCATAGGCCGGCCCGAAGGCCTCTACGTCCTCCCGGATGCGTCTCGCCTGCCACGAGGGCGGCCTGGCGAGTTCAAGGGTACGCCAGGGGACTGACAACGCCGTAGGGCTTTTCCCCCGGAGCGGCGGTCACGCGGAGCGGCCGAAACCGATCGTCGGCACCGCCCTGCGCAGCGGCCAGGGGGCGGCGTCCTCCTCGGCCGCCGCCGGGAGCAGCGTCGGCAGCAGGCTCTCCAGGAACGCGTACCGGTGCAGCGCCTCGGGGTCCTGGCCGTCCACCGACTGGACCTTGCGCCACCAGGCCGCGATCTCCAGCCAGCCGGGGGCGGAGAGCGAGCCGCCGAACTCCTGGACGGAGAGGGCCGCGGTGAGGCCGGCGAAGGCCAGCCGGTCGGCCAGCGGCCAGCCCGCGAGGGTGCCGGTGACGAAGCCGGCCACGAAGACGTCACCGGCGCCGGTGGGGTCGAGGGCCTCGACCGCGATGGCCGGGACCTCGGCGGACTCGCCGGTGCGTCGGTCCACCGCGTAGGCGCCGTCCGCCCCGAGCGTCACGACCGCGAGCGGCACGTGCTCGGTGAGGGCGTGGGCGGCGGCGCGCGGGCAGCCTGCGCCGGTGTAGCGCATGGCCTCCTCGGCGTTCGGCAGGAACGCCTCGCAGTGTTCGAGGTCGGCGAGGCCGGCCAGGTCCCAGGCGCCGGTGTCGTCCCAGCCGACGTCGGCGAAGACGCGGGTGCCCCGGCTCGCGGCCTGGGCGATCCAGGGGGCCCGCTTGCCGGGGGTGAGGGAGGCGACGGCGGCGCGGGCGTGCGGCGGGTACTCGGGCGTCGGCTCCTCGGGCGGCGGTTCGTGGCCGTGCGAGACCATCGTGCGCTCCCCCTCGTACGCCATGGAGACGGTGACCGAGGAGTGCCAGCCGGGGACCGTGCGCGAGGTGCTGAGGTCGATGCCCTCGCCGTGTTCGAGGGCGTCCCAGCAGTACTCGCCGTAGTGGTCGTCGCCGAAGGCCGCGGCGAGGGAGGTGCGCAGGCCGAGGCGGGCGAGCGCGGTGGCCATGTTGGCGACGCCGCCGGGGCTCGACCCCATGCCGCGCGCCCAGGACTCGGTCCCGCGCACCGGGGCGGAGTCGAGCCCGGTGAAGATGATGTCGAGGAACACGTCCCCGGTGAGGTAGACGTCCCACGGCGGATCGTCGGGGGCGCGCAGGGCGGCCAGGGGGTCGACCCGGGCTCCCCGGCCGGTGCGGCGGTGGTGTCCCTCTCCGGTGGACGCGTTGGACGCGGTCACGGTGCGCTCCCTGACGTGGTGCCGATCTGGCCAGTGTGCACCACGTCACCGGCGACACGCGGCCCGTCACGCCGGGTGCGCCGCGCTCTTCCCGGGGCCCGGTCCGCGGGACCGGCCTACCAGCGGGGGACGGACGGCGTGACCCACTCCGGTTCGGCGACGCGCATGGCGGCCGCGTCGTCGCGCTCGCGCAGCGAACCGTCGTCGTCCAGCCACCGCTGGTGCAGGAGGCGCAGCCGGTCGTGGTCGAGGGCGACGCCGAGGCCGGGCGTGTCGGAGACGGCGACCTTGCCGGCGTCGAAGACCGGCCGCTCGGTGAGGACGTCCTCGGTCTGCCAGGGGTAGTGGGAGTCGCAGGCGTGGTGGAGGTTCGGGACGGTCGACGCGACGTGGGTCATCGCGGCCAGGGAGATCCCGAGGTGGGTGTTGGAGTGCATGGAGACGCCGACGCCGAAGGTGCGGCAGATCGCGGCCAGTTGCTGGGTGTTGCGCAGTCCGCCCCAGTAGTGGTGGTCGGAGAGGACGACCTGGACGGCGTCACGGGTGAACGCCTCCTTGATCTCGGCGAACGTCGTCACGCACATGTTGGTGGCGAGCGGCACGTCGGTCCCCGCGGCGACCTCGGCCATGGCCGGGGTGCCCAGGGCGGGGTCCTCCAGGTACTCGAGGAGGCCGCCGATCTCCTCGGCCACCTTCAGTGAGGTCGTCACGGACCATGCGCCGTTGGGGTCGAGGCGGAGGGGGTGGCCGGGGAAGGCCTCGGCCAGGGCGCGGACGGCGGCGATCTCCTCGTCCGGCGGGAAGACACCGCCCTTGAGCTTGAAGGAGGTGAACCCGTAGCGCTCCTTGAAGCGCCGGGCCTGCGCGACGACTCCCGCCGGGTCCACGGCGGCGCCCCAGTCGTCCTTCTCGGCCGGCACGCCCTCGGGGTGCTCGGCCCACCTGTAGAAGAGGTAGGCGCTGTAGTCGACCGCGTCGCGCACCTTGCCGCCGAGCAGTGCGTGCACGGGCAGGCCGAGCGCCTTGCCGAGGGCGTCGAGGCAGGCGACCTCGAAGGCTGAGACGACGGACAGGCGCAGCTTGTCGGCGGTCTGGACGCCGCGCAGCCCGCCGACGTCCACCTGACCGGAGACCCGGGAGCTGTCGACGGCCACCTCGTCGGCGATCGCGGACAGGCCGTTCAGGTCGCCGACCGGGCGGCCGGGGAGCTTCTCGGCGAACGGGCGGGCCAATTCGAGGTACTTGGTGTCGCCGTACGTCTCGCCGACGCCGGTGACCCCGTCGGCCGTCTCGATCTCCACGATCAGCCGGGGGGTGTACGGCTGGTGGACGCCCTGGGTGTTGAGCAGGGGCGGGTCGGCGACCAGGATCGGGGTCAGGCGGACGTCCGTGATCGTGAGGTTCACAGGGCGGCTCCTACGAGGTCGAGGCCGGCGGTCCGGAGGGTTCGGAGGTCGGCCAGGTCGGCCAGGTCGGCCAGGTCGGCCAGATCGGCGAGGTCGGCGGGGCGGTGGCGATCCGGTTCGTGGCTCACTCCCGCTCATCTCCTCATGTGGATGCCATCCATGTATGAAGATGGAGGTTAGATACACGAACGTCGGCCGTCAATGGAGCGAAACCGGCCCTTACGATCTGCTCATGTCGGAGACAGGGGGCGTCCGCGAGGTGAAGTCGGCGGCGCGCACGGTCGAGCTGCTCGAACTGCTCGCGGCGCGCGGGGACCGGCCGGCGCGACTGCAGGAACTGGCGGACGAGCTGGGCGTGCCACGCAGCTCGATGTACGCGCTGCTGCAGACCCTGATCGGCCGCGGCTGGGTGCGCACCGACGTCACCGGCTCCCTCTACGGCATCGGCATCCACGCCCTGCTGACCGGCACCGGCTACCTCGACTCCGACCCGCGCGTACGCATGGTGCGGCCCTACCTCGACGAGGCGTCCGAGGCGCTGGGCGAGACCATCCACCTGGGGCGGCTGGACGGCCGGGGCGTGGCCTATCTGGCGACACGCGAATCGCACGCATACCTGCGCACCCTCAGCCGGGTCGGACGCCGGCTGCCCGCCCACGTCGGCGCGCTCGGCAAGGCGCTGCTCGCGGAACGACCGGACGAAGACCTGCCCGAGGGCCCCTACGAGGCGCTGACCCCGAACTCCCTCACCACCCGACAGGCGCTGCTGGCCGACCTCGCCGGGGTGCGGGCGCGCGGCTACTCGGTGGACCGCGAGGAGGGCGTCCTCGGCCTGGTGGGCTTCGGCTTCGCCCTGCGTTACGACACCCCCGCACAGGACGCGATCAGCTGCTCGGTGCCGGTGGCCCGGCTGACGCCGGCGCACGAGGAGCGGATCGTCGCGGTGATGCGGGAGATCAGGGCCGGGATCGAGGCGACGGCGCCCGGTACCGGCGGTGCCGTCGACTGGCGGTAGCGCGGCCGTCTACCCGGCGTTCCCCGCCCCAAACGTAAGGTGATTCAGATCACCCATCCCGGGCTACGTGCAGGAACCACGTGCTTGATACAAATTGGCCGCGCGTTCCTGTCGGTCGACGGTCGGCGCCCAACCCCCTTTTCGAGCCGCCCCTTTCGCATGCCCTGGAACGCCCGTGTTCGCCCCTCGCACCACCGTGCCCTGGCCCGTCGTCGCCCTTTTCGCGGCCGGGTACCTCGCCCCCTACTTGCTGCCGACCGTCGTCGGCCGGCTGGACGCCGGGCTCCCGCTGTCCGCCACCGAGGCCGGAGCCGTCGGCAGCGCGCTGCTGCTCGGCTCGGCCTGCGCCGGATTCCTGCTCGCCTCCCGCGTGGAGCGGATCGGGGCGCGGACGCTCGCCCGGCTCGGACTGACCCTCGCCGTCCTCGGATACGGCGGCGCCGCCCTCGCCGGTGACGTGCCGGCCGTCGTCGCGGGCGCGGTCCTCGGCGGGTTCGGCTCCGGCACGGTCACCACCGTCGCCGCCACCCGGATCGCCGCCCAGCCCGACCCGCACCGCACCTCCACGCTGGGGCTGCTCACGGTCTCCGCGCTCGCGGGCGCCGTCTATCTGACGGTCCCGCACCTGGGCGCGGGGCACGGACAGCCGCTGGCCGCGATCGCGCTCACCGCGCTGGCGGTGTGGCCGCTGACCGGCCGGCTGCCCAGCCGCTCGGAGCCGGCCCGCGCGCGTGCACAGGTCCGCGCCCGCCTTCCCCACCTGCGCCCCGGCCTGGTCCTGGCCGCCGCCATGCCGTGCTGGGCGCTGGTCCAGAACTCCCTCTGGGGCGTCAGCGGACGCATCGGCCTGACCCAGGCCCACCTCTCCGAGGCCGCCGTCGGCGTCGTCTTCGCGGTGGCGCTGGGGGCCGGACTCATGGGCGTGCTGGGCGCGGGCGCGCTCGGGACGCGGCTGGGGCGGGCCGCGCCCATCGGCGTGGGCACCGTGCTGATCGCGGGGTGTGTCGTCGCCAGCGCGTCGGCGACCGGGCCGGTGAGCTTCGCGGCCGGTGAGATCGCCTGGAACGTGCTGTACCCGATCGTGCTGTCGTATCTGCTCGGGCTGGCCGCCTCGCTGGACCGGCGCGGCCGCTGGGCGGTGCTCGTCGGGTCGGCGTCCTCGCTGGGGACGGCGGCGGGACCGCTGACCGGGAGCGTGCTGTCGGCGCAGGCCGGCTTCCCGGTGATGGGGCTGGTGCTGGGGGCGGGGCTGCTCGTCGTCGCCGTGCCGATGACGGCCGTCGCCCTGCACACGGGCGGACGCCCGCTGCTCGCGGGCGGGGTCCGACGGCGGGGCGGCGGCGCGCAGCCGCAGGCGGTCGAGGTGGTCGAGATCCCGGTGGAGACCTCGGCCGTGCCCGTCAGGGGCGCGTACGACACGGCCGGACCCCGGCCGGCGGGCGCCGCGCCGGGGTCCGGGGACTGACCGGGACCGCGCGTCAGAAGGTGTAGGCGTCCACCTCGGCGAGACACCGCGCCCGCCGCTCCTCGTCGTCCTCCAGGAAGGAGGCGACGAAGGAGTTGCGGGCCAGCTCGCGCAGCCGCTCCTCGCCCAGACCGAGGCTCGTGCGCACGGCGTCGAAGTTGTCGCCGGCGTAGCCGCCGAAGTAGGCGGGGTCGTCGGAGTTGACCGTGCACACCAGCCCGGCGTCGAGCATGGCGGGCAGCGGGTGGTCGGCGAGGACGTCGACGGTGCGCAGGCGGACGTTGGACAGCGGGCACAGCGTCAGCGGGATCCGCTCGCGCACCAGCCGTTCGACGAGGGCCGGGTCCTCCATGCACCGCAGGCCGTGGTCGACGCGCTCGACGCCGAGGACGTCGAGGGCCTCGGTGATGTACTCCGGCGGCCCCTCCTCGCCGGCGTGCGCCACGCGCCGCAGTCCCAGCGCGGCAGCGGCCTCGTACACCTCGCGGAACTTCGCCGGCGGATGCCCGACCTCGGCGGAGTCCAGCCCGATGCCGATGATCCGGTCGAGGTAGGGCTTCGCGGCGTCGAGCGTCTCGAGGGCGGACTCGGCGGACTCGTCGCGCAGGAAGCACAGGATCAGCCGGGTGGAGACGCCGTGGACGGCCTCGCTGCTGCCCAGCGCCCGCCACAGCCCGTCCACGACCGTGCCCATGCTCACGCCCCGGGCGAGGTGGGCCTGCGGGTCGAAGAAGATCTCCGCGTGCCGCACGCCCTGGGCGGCCGCCCGGGCCAGGTAGGCGTTCGCGAGATCCTCGAAGTCCCGCTCGGTGCGCAGGACCGCCATCAGCTCGTAGTACAGGTTCAGGAAGGACTGCAGGTCCTCGAACCGGTAGGCCTCGCGGAGTTCGTCCGTGTCGGCGTACGGCAGCTCGACCCTGTTGCGGGCGGCCAGCTCGAAAGCCAGCTCAGGCTCCAGGGTGCCTTCGATGTGCAGGTGCAGTTCAGCTTTGGGGAGGGGCATCAAAGCATCGTACGGCCGCTTCACCGGCGTTTCGGAACCGGCACTCGCAGAAGGTCGTGCGCCACGGTCAGCTCGCCCTCGAACCCGGCCGCCCGCGCCTGCCGTTCGAATTCCTCCGCGTCCGAGTAGCGCTGGCTGAAGTGGGTCAGGACGAGATGCCGCACCCCGGCGTCGCGCGCGACGCGCGCCGCCTGACCGGCGGTCAGATGCCCGTGGTCGACGGCGAGTCGTTCGTCCTCGTCGAGGAAGGTCGACTCGATGACGAGCATGTCGGCGCCGTCGGCGAGCGCGTGCACCCCGTCGCACAGCCGGGTGTCCATGACGAACGCGAACCGCTGGCCGCGGCGGACCTCGCTGACGTCGTCGAGGGTGACGCCGCCCACGGACCCCTCCCGTTGGATCCGGCCGACGTCCGGCCCGCTGACGCCGTGCGCGGCGAGCCGCTCGGGCAGCATGCGGCGGCCGTCGGGCTCGACGATCCGGTAGCCGTAGGACTCGACGGGGTGCGAGAGCCGGGCGGCCTCGATGCGGTAGGAGGCGGCGGTGGCGAGGACTCCGTCCGCGTCGACCGGGGCCTCGGTGATGCCGACGGTCTCGCGGTAGGCGGTGGCGTGGCGCAGCCGGTCGAAGAAGCGCTGACCGGAGCGCGGGTAGTGCGCGGTGACCGGGTGCGGGACCTGGTCCAGGTTGATGCGCTGGATCACCCCGGCGAGGCCGAGGGAGTGGTCGCCGTGGAAGTGGGTGACGCAGATCCGGTCGAGGTCGTGCGCGGCGACCCCGGCGCGCAGCATCTGGCGCTGGGTGCCCTCGCCCGGGTCGAAGAGGATGCCCTCGCCGTCCCAGCGCAGGAGGTACCCGTTGTGGTTGCGGTGCCGGGTGGGAACCTGGCTGGCGGTGCCGAGGACCACCAGTTCGCGTACGGACACGGCGGCCTACCCGGGGGGCCAGTGCAGCCCGCGGCCGCCGACGACGTGCGCGTGGGCGTGCCAGACGGTCTGGCCGGCGCCGGTTCCGGTGTTGAAGACGATGCGGTAGCTCTCCAGCTTGTCCTCGTCCGCGACCGCCTGCGTCTCGCGCAGGACGTCGGCGGCGAGCTGCGGCGCGCCGGCCGCGAGGGCGGCGGCGTCCTTGTAGTGCGCCTTCGGGATCACCAGGACGTGGGTGGGCGCCTGGGGGTTGATGTCCCGGAAGGCGATGGTCGTCTCGGTCTCCCGCACGATCGTCGCGGGGATCGTGCCCGAAACGATCTTGCAGAACAGACAGTCGTCCTGCGGTTCGCCTGCCATGCGGGTTCCTCCTCCGACAGTTGATCAGTACGGGGGCATGGTAGCGGGGTGCGCCGCTCAAGCCCGTCCGGCTCCTGACGACGAGGCCGTTCCGGCCGAGCGCGCGTCCCCCGGGGGCGGCGGCCCCCGGGGACGGTCGCACCGGCGCCGGGCGGGCTACGAACCCGGCAGCAGCGGGGGCGTCTTCGCCGGGGTGGACTCCAGGGAGGCCAGCGCCAGTGACACCGCCTCGTCCAGCTGGACGTCCCGCCCGGCCGCGTAGTCGTGCGGAGCGCAGACGACCTCGACGTCCGGATCGACGCCGTGGTTCTCCACGCCCCACCCGTAACCCTCCAGCCAGATCGCGTACTTGGGCTGCGTGATGAGCGTCCCGTCGACCAGCCGGTACCGGCTGTCGATCCCGATCGTCCCGCCCCAGGTGCGCGTGCCCACCACCGGCCCGATCCCGAGCGCCTTGATCGCCGCGTTGACGATGTCCCCGTCGGACCCGGAGAACTCGTTGGCGACGGCGACGACGGGCCCCCGGGGCGCGTCCTCCGGGTAGCTGGACGCCCGCACACCGCGCGGCAGGTCCCAGCCGACGATCCGCCGGGCCAGCTTCTCGACCACCAGTTGGGAGGTGTGCCCGCCCCGGTTCTCCCGGACGTCCACGATCAGCCCCTCCCGCGCGACCTCGACCCGCAGGTCGCGGTGGATCTGGGCCCATCCCGGCGCCTGCATGTCGGGCACGTGCAGATACCCCAGCCGCCCGCCCGAGGCCTCGTGCACGTACGCCCGCCGGTCGTTGACCCACGCGTGGTAGCGCAGCGCCTCCTCGTCGGCGACGGGCACGACGACGGCATGCCTCGGCTCGCCCCCGCCGGACGGCGAGACCGTGAGCTCCACGACCTTGCCCGCCGTGCCGACCAGGAGCGGCCCCGGCCCGGTGACCGGGTCGACCGGCTGTCCGCCGACGGCGAGGATCGCGTCGCCGGCCCGCACCGCCACGCCGGGTGCGGCGAGCGGGGAACGGGCGTCGGGGTCGGAGGTCTCCGAGGGCAGCACCCGGTCGATGCGCCAACTGCCGTCCTCGTGACGGGAGATGTCCGCCCCGAGCAGCCCCTGCCGGGCGCCGCCGCCGTGGCCGCCGCGCGGCATCACGTAGGCGTGCGAGGTGCCGAGCTCGCCGTGCACCTCCCACAGCAGGTCCACGAGGTCGTCGTGGGTCGCGACGCGCTCCAGCACGGGCCGGTAGCGGTCGAGGACGCCGTCCCAGTCGACGCCGCCGAGATCCGGCCGCCAGAAGTTGTCCCGCATGATCCGGCCGGTCTCGTCGTACATCTGCCGCCACTCGGCGGACGGGTCGACGACCTGGCGGATCCGGCCGAGGTCGACGGTGATGTTGCCGTCGCCGTCCTCGTCGCCGGAGGCGCGCCGGTCGCTGGGGACGACCTTGAGCTTGCCGTCCGTCCACAGCAGCAGCCTCTTGCCGTCGCCGCTGACCTCGAAGCCGTCGGCGTCGGCGGCCAGGTGCTCGATGCGCTGCTGGGCGAGGTCGTAGCGCTCCAGCTCGGTGTGCGGGTCGGGGTCGTCCGGGGTGGCGCGGGAGGCGCCGAGGACGCCGCGCACGGGGTGCCGCAGCCAGAGCACCCCGTCCTTCGCGGCGGCCAGCCCGGAGTAGCGGCCGGCCTCGACCGGGAACGGCACTATCCGGTCGGCGAGGCCCTCGAGGTCGATCCGGGTGGTCGGGGTGCCCTCGCTGTCGGGGGTCTCCTCCTTGTCGGGGGCCTCGAAGGGCCTGCCGTGCCGCTGCGGGCCGAAGGGGGACGGGGTCGTCGCCGCGAGGGTGATGAGGTGCGGGCGGGCGCCGGCCACGAAGGAGAGGTCGAAGACGTGCTGGTCGTAGACCGGGTCGAAGGCACGGGTGGAGAGGAACGCGAGGTGCTTGCCGTCGAGGGTGAAGGCGGGCGCGTAGTCCCGGAAGCGCAGCGGCGTGGCCTCGGTGACCGACAGGTCGGTGACGTTGGCGAGCTTGAGCTGGGCCAGCGGGCGCGGGCCGGGGTGCGACCAGGCCAGCCAGGCCGAGTCCGGCGAGAAGACGAGGTCGGACACCTCGCCGTCGGGGCTGCTGTCGACCTCGCGGACCTCGCCGGTCTCCCGCTCGACGAGCAGCAGCCGCCCGTCGTGCGCGGCGACGGCGGCCCGGCTGCCGTCGGGCGCCATGGCGAGCTCCAGGACGCGCCCGAGGCGTCCGGCGGCGAGCCGGCGCGGGGTGGAGCCGGGGGCCTGACCGGTGGCGGGGGCGAACTCCAGCGCGTCCTCCCCCTCCGCGTCCGTCACCCACACCGCCCACTCCTCGCCCTCGGTGCGGAAGGTGCGCGGCAGCCGGGCGCGGACGCCGGCTTCGGCGGCGAGCGCACGGGCGGGCCCGGCCCGGTGGGTGATCCAGTGGACGGCCCCGCGCACCTCCACGACGCTGCCGCGCGCGGTGTGGTCGGGCGCCGCCCCGCCCAGCCACCGGGAGGCGGTGACCGGGTGGGGGCGGCGGTCGGCCCGCTGGCCGCCGAGACGGACGTCGAGGCGGCGTGGTTCGGCGCCGTCGAGGTCGTCGAGCAGCCACAGCTCGCCCGCCGACATGTACACGATCCGGGTGCCGTCACCGGCGGCCTGGCGGGCGTAGAAGCCTTCGCCGGACGGGGTGTGCCGGCGCAGGTCGGATCCGTCGGCGAGGGAGGAGTACAGCGCGCCGACGCCCTCGTGGTCGGAGAGGAACGCGATCCGGTCCCCCGCCCACACCGGGTACTCGATGTTGCCGTCCAGGTCCTCGTGCAGCCGGACGAACTCCCCCTGGCCCTCCCGGTCGATCCACAGCTTCCCCGCCGTGCCGCCCCGGTAGCGCTTCCAGTGGGCGGCCTCGCGGCCCATCGGCGCGGACAGCAGCACGGTGTGCGGGCCGTGGGCGACCGTGCCGACCGGCCCGTACGGCAGGGTCGTCGCCGGTCCGCCGTCGACGGGGACGGCGCGGGCCCAGGTACGGCGCAGGGTCGCCTGGTCGTGGCTGCTGACGGCGAGGACCTCGCCTTCCGGGGTCCAGCCGCGCACCCGGGTCTGCCAACTCCCCCAGTACGTCAGCCGAGTCGACGGACCTCCGTCGACGGGGGCGATGTGCACCTCGGGGGCGCCGTCGCGGGTGGAGGTCCAGGCGACGGTGGAGCCGTCGGGGGAGATGCGCGGCACGGAGACCGGCATGTTGTCGGCGCTGACCCGCCAGGCGCGGCCGCCGTCGAGGGGCGCGAGCCACACGTCGTCCTCGGCGGCGAAGGCCACCAACTCGCCGTGCAGGTGAGGGAATCTGAGATACGCGGCAGGCGTCGCGGACTGTGTCACCGGATCACTGTATGCAAGGGTGGGAGGGCTGGTCAGGGGTTTCGATCACTTCCCCGCGCCGCCCTCGCGCACGGTCTCGGTGACGGTCACCGTCACGGTGACCGTCGGCCGGCCGCCGGGCTGCGCGGTGCCGGACGGCCGGCCCGGCGAAGGGGCGACCGGAGACGGCGTCGCGGACTTGCAGTCGCCGAGCCCGCTCACCCGGAACAGCTGCTTCCTGCCCACGACGGCGGTCAGGTCCCCGCGCACGCACGCGCCGTCGACCGCGCGAGTGACCTTTCCGGTGACGGTGACGTCCCGTCCGTCGCCGGTCTCGCCCTGGCAGTCGACGGCGACGAGGGCCGCCGCCCCGTCCTGGTCCTCGTACCGGGCCGTGCAGGTCAGCCAGCGCACGTCCACGTCCCGGCGCTGGATCTCCGCCGTCGCCGCCTGGTCGGTGGTGTACGCCACCGACATGCTGCTCAGCCCGCCCGGCTCGCACGCCACGATGCCGACCGAGGCCACGGCCGCCACCGGAAGAAGCCAAATACGCCTCAATGCCCCCATGGAGGGCAGCGTGCCACTCGGGCACGCGGTGCGGTAGCCCGTATGCGGTCACGTTCGGCGCGGGGGGTCCTACCGTGGACGCATGAGCGATGAGCGACGCCGGAGAACCCTCGTCGTGGACGGGACGACCGCCTATGTGTGGACGGTCCGCCACCGGCACGGGGACGGGCAGCCGTGCCGGGAGATCCTCACCCTCAGCCGGGACGGCAAGCGCACCCGCATCGTCTTCCGGGACGGTGAAGGGCGCTACTCGGGTGGCGGCGGGTACGGGCACAGCGGCGGGGTGGGCGACCGCCACCATCACCTCAACCTCCACGAGCCCGGCGTGGTGCGCGCCTTCGTCGACGAGGCCGTCAAGCGGGAACTGCTGCCCATGGACGGTGAGTTGGACGGCTGGGAACTGTTCCCGGCCGTCGCGGCCGCGGTGGCGCTCAGCCGCGCGGCGCCAGCCACTGCTGGAGCTCCACCAGATTCCCCTCCGGGTCTTTGAGGTGGGCGACGCGCATCCGGTCGCCCATCGGCGCCGGGCCCCGCAGGAGCACCGCGCCCCGGGAGACGATCCGCGTGCAGTACGCGTCCAGGTCGTCGACGCGCAGCGCCACCAGGGAGCGGTGCCCGGTCGGCGGGTCGTCCAGTTCGCCGAGGACCGCGGCCATCATCGCCCGGTCCTGCAGGGCGATGCCCGCCGAGCCGGCGGCGGGGCTGAACTTCTCGTACGGCCCGTTCGTCGCGCCGGACTGCGGCTCGAGGCCGAGGACGTCGGCGTAGAAGCGGTAGCAGGCGGCGAAGTCGGTGACGAGCAGCCGCACCTGGGCGAGTTCCACGGTGTCCCCCCGGAGGTTCAGGACCAGCGACCGGTGCGGCCGAGCAGCAGCGCGGTCGCGGCCGTGCCGGCGGTCGACGTGCGCAGCACACTACGACCGAGGCGGCAGGTCTTCGCACCCGCCTCCTCGAACAGCGCCAACTCCTCGGGCGAGACGCCGCCTTCGGGGCCCACGACCAGCACGATCTCACCGGAGGCCGGGAGTTCGGCGGTCGCCAGGGGCTCGCCGGGGTAGTCGCGGTCCTCGTGCAGGACGGCCGCGAAGTCGGCCCGGGCGAGAAGCGCCGCCACCTGCTTGGTGGTCGAGGCCTCGGCGACCTCGGGGAAGCGGACCCGGCGCGACTGCTTGCCGGCCTCGCGGGCGGTGGCCCGCCACTTGGCGAGCGCCTTCAGCCCGCGTTCGCCCTTCCACTGCGTGATGCAGCGCGAGGCCGCCCAGGGCACGATCGCGTCGACGCCGGTCTCGGTCATCGTCTCGACGGCCAGCTCACCCCGGTCGCCCTTGGGCAGCGCCTGGACCACGGTGATCCGCGGCGATTCGGCGGGTTCCTCGGTCACCTCTTCCAGGCGCACCACCAGCCGGTCCTTGCCCTCGGCGGCGACGACTTCCCCCGGGGCCCAGCGCCCGGCGCCGTCGGTGAGGACGACCGCCTCGCCGGCCCGCAGCCGCTTGACGGACACGGCGTGCCGGCCCTCGGGGCCGTCCAGCACGAACTCGGAGCGGCCGGCGGGCAGTTCGGCGACGACGAAGACGGGCGCGGTCACCGGGCGCCGCCCTGGTCCCCGCGGTGGTCCGCCGGGAAGTCCGCGGGGAACTGCGACAACGCTGTCCGGGCCTGGGCCAGTTCGGACAGCAGGACCTCCACCAGCTGCCCGGCGGGCAGCTCGCGGGCCATCCGGTGCCCCTGCCCGGCCCACAGCGCCATGCCCTGCGCGTCGCCCGCCTTGGCGGCCGCCTTGCGCAGCGGCGACGTGAGGTGGTGGACCTCCGGGTAGGCGGCGGGCGCGTACGGGCCGTGCTCGCGCAGGAAGCGGTTGACCAGGCCACGGGCCGGACGGCCGGAGAAGGCGCGGGTCAGCTCGGTGCGGACGAAAAGGGGGTTGGTCAGCGCCTGCTTGTGCACGGCGTGCGCGCCCGACTCGGGAGTGGCGAGGAACGCGGTGCCCAGCTGGGCCGCGCTCGCGCCCGCCGCGAGGACCGCGGCGATCTGGCTGCCGCGCATGAGACCGCCGGCGGCCACGATGGGCAGCCGCACCGACTCGCGGACCTGGGCGACCAGGGAGAGCAGTCCGATGCCGCACCCGTCGGTCTCCGGGTTGTCCCGGTGGGTGCCCTGGTGTCCGCCGGCCTCCACGCCCTGCACGATCACCGCGTCGGCACCGGCCCGCTCCACCGCGACGGCCTCCTCGGCGGTGGTCGCCGTGACCAGGGTGAACGTTCCCGCGCGCCGCAGGGAGTCCAGCGCGTCCGGGCTGGGGACGCCGAAGTGGAACGACACGACCGGGACCGGGTTGTCCAGCAGCACGGCGAGCTTGGCGTCGTAACCGTCGTCGCGACCGCTGTCCGGGTCGCCGAGCTCGGTCTCGTACCAGGCGGCCTCACCGGCCAACTGGTGTGCGTAGACCTCGACGGCGCCCGCGGCGGGGAGCGCTGTGTTGGCCGCCCCGCCGGAGCCGGTGCCCGCACCGGGATGCTCGGGCTGCGGCAGGAAGAGGTTCACGCCGAAGGGGCGGCCGGTCAGGCTCCGCAGCTGCTTGATCTCCTGGTACATGCCGTCGGCCGTCTTGTACCCGGCGGCGAGGAACCCGAGCCCGCCCGCCTCGGCCACGGCGGCGGCGAGCTGCGGGAGGGAGACGCCGCCCGCCATGGGGGCCTGCACGATCGGGTGCGGAAAGAGATCGGTCAGCGCGGAGGACATGACGGCATGTTGTCACGTCCTCCGAACAAGTCCGAATCGGCCCTTCCCGTCGCCACAGGCCGCTCACGGCCCGTGCGGAAAGGGCGGTGGGGGCGGGAACCCGCCCCCACGCCCTGCCTCACCGCCCGTTGAACGCGTCCTTCAGCCGGGAGAACAGGCCCTGCTGCCCGGGCTGGAACTGGCCCGTGGGCCGCTCCTCGCCCCGCAGCTTCGCCAGCTCGCGCAGCAGCCGCTCCTGCTCGGGGTCCAGCTTCGTCGGCGTCTGGACCTCGACGTGCACGATGAGGTCGCCGCGGCCGCCGCCCCGCAGGTGCGTGACGCCCCGGCCGTGCAGCGGGATCGACTGGCCGGACTGGGTGCCGGGCCGGATGTCGACCTCCTCCAGGCCGTCCAGCGTCTCCAGCGGCACCTTCGTGCCGAGGGACGCCGCGGTCATCGGGAGGGTGACCGTGCAGTGCAGGTCGTCACCGCGCCGCTGGAACTGCGCGTGCGGCACCTCGTGGATCTCGACGTACAGATCGCCGGCGGGACCGCCGCCGGGGCCGACCTCGCCCTCGCCCGCCAACTGGATGCGGGTGCCGTTGTCGACGCCGGCCGGGATCTTCACCGTCAGCGTGCGGCGCGAGCGGACCCGGCCGTCACCGGCGCACTCCGGGCACGGCGTCGGGACGACGGTGCCGAAGCCCTGGCACTGCGGGCACGGCCGCGAGGTCATGACCTGGCCGAGGAAGGACCGCGTCACCTGCGACACCTCGCCGCGGCCGCGGCACATGTCACACGTCTGGGCGGTGGTCCCCGGCGCCGCGCCCTCACCGCTGCACGTGGTGCAGACGATCGCCGTGTCGACCTGGATGTCCTTCGTCGTGCCGAAGGCGGCTTCCTCGAGGTCGATCTCCAGCCGGATCATCGCGTCCTGGCCGCGCCGGGTGCGCGAACGCGGGCCGCGCTGCGACGCCGTCCCGAAGAACGCGTCCATGATGTCCGAGAAGTTCCCGAAGCCGCCGGCCCCGAAGCCGCCGGCGCCACCGCCGCCCGACTGGGACAGCGGATCGCCGCCGAGGTCGTAGACCTGCTTCTTCTGCGGGTCCGACAGCACCTCGTAAGCGGCGTTGATCTCCTTGAACCGCTCCTGGGTCTTCGGATCCGGGTTGACGTCCGGGTGCAGCTCGCGCGCGAGCCGCCGGAAGGCCTTCTTGATCTCTTCCTGCGACGCGTCGCGGCGCACGCCGAGGACGGCGTAGTAGTCCGTGGCCACTCAGGACTCCGCCAGGATCTGTCCGACGTACCGTGCCACCGCTCGTACCGCTCCCATCGTTCCCGGGTAATCCATGCGGGTCGGTCCGACCACGCCGAGTTTGGCGACTGCCTCGCCGCCCGAACCGTAACCGACCGACACCACGGAAGTGGAGTTGAGCCCCTCGTGGGCGATCTCGTGACCGATGCGTACGGTCATGCCCGAATCCCCCGCCTCGCCAAGGAGCTTGAGGAGCACGACCTGCTCCTCGAGGGCCTCCAGGACGGGCCGGATGGTGAGGGGAAAGTCATGTCCGAAGCGGGTGAGATTGGCGGTGCCGCCGATCATCAGCCGCTCCTCGTTCTCCTCGACGAGCGTCTCCAGCAGGGTGGAGAGCACCGTCGTGACCGTGCCGCGGTCCTCCGCCTCGAAGGCTTCCGGCAGATCCTCCACCAGACGCGGCACGTCGGAGAACCGGCGGCCCGCCACCCGGCTGTTGAGCCGGGCGCGCAGATCCGCCAGCGAGGCCTCCCCGAAGGGCGCCGGGCAGTCCACCATCCGCTGCTCGACCCGCCCGGTGTCCGTGATCAGCACGAGCATCAGGCGCGCGGGCGCGAGCGAGAGAAGCTCCACGTGCCGCACGGTCGAGCGGGTCAGGGACGGGTACTGCACGACGGCGACCTGCCGGGTGAGCTGCGCGAGCAGCCGTACCGTGCGGGCCACGACGTCGTCGAGGTCGACGGCGCCGTCGAGGAAGTTCTGGATGGCCCGCCGCTCCGGACCGGTCATCGGCTTGACGCCGGCCAGCTTGTCGACGAACAGCCGGTAGCCCTTGTCCGTGGGGATGCGCCCGGCGCTGGTGTGCGGCTGGGCGATGTACCCCTCGTCCTCCAGGGCGGCCATGTCGTTGCGGACCGTCGCCGGGGACACGCCGAGGTTGTGCCGCTCGGTGAGCGCCTTGGACCCCACGGGCTCCTCGGTGCCGACGTAGTCCTGGACGATCGCGCGCAGCACCTGGAGCCTGCGTTCACTCAGCATCCGCGCGCACCTCCAGCATCTCGTCCCCAGTCCCCTGGTCGCCTCGCCTGGCACTCTTCACATCCGAGTGCCAGCGTTCCCCGGCCCAGTGTACGGCTGTGGGGTACACCCAGGGCAAGGTCGGTCCTTCGCGGGCCGTCGTCCAGCTAGCGTCGCGGTATGACGGTGACTTGGGAAGAGCTCGGATGGGAGCGGCTCGCGACCGGGGTCGGCCGGGTCCGGCTGCCGGGCTGGGACTGCACGGCGGGGCTGGTCGTCGGGGCGGGCGCGGTGCTGGTGATCGACGCGGGGTCCAGCTTGGCCGAGGGGGCGCGGCTGCGGGCGCAGGCCGAGGAGCTCACCGGGGCGCGTGTGACTCATCTCGCGCTCACCCACCCCCACTTCGACCACGTGTTCGGTGCGGGGGCCTTCGCGGGCGCGGAGGTCTACGGGGCCGTGGGCGTGGACTCCGTGCCGGGCGAGGAACTGCGGGCGGACGCGGTGCGCAACGGCTTGGACGAGACGGCGGCGACGGAGGCCGTGGACACCCTCGTCCGGCCCCGCCATCTGGTCTGCGGCGAGTGGACCCTCGACCTCGGCGAGGGCCGCCAGGTCCTGCTCGCCAACGTCGGCCCCGCCCACACCGCGCACGACCTCGTGGTCCTGGTCCCCGGAGCCCCGGGCTCACCGGAGGTGGTGTTCTGCGGCGACCTGGTCGAGGAGTCCGGCGAGCCGCAGGCCGGGCCCGACGCCGTTCCCTCCCACTGGCCCGCAGCCCTGGACCGCCTCCTGGACCTCGGCGGCGAGGACGCGGTCTACGTGCCCGGCCACGGCGCGGCGGTGGACGCGGCGTTCGTGCGTGCGCAACGCGACGCGCTGGCGACCCGTTTCGGCGTGTCGCACTGACCCTGCGCCCCCTCGCACCGGCTCTTCTCCTATCGTCATCCGAATGCGCCCACCCGTCTCCGGCCACCGCCCTTCCCCCGAAGGCCCCCCGGGCCCGCGCGCTCGTGGGTACTCCGCCGACCTGACCCCTCCCTGGAAGAAGCCGAAGCCCGTCCCCGAAGTGGCGGCGGAGCCCGGCCTGGTGGTGGAGGAGCCCGGCACCGGCTTCTGCGGCGCGGTGATCGGCTGCGAGGCGGGCACGGTGACGCTGGAGGACCGCTTCGGCAAGCACCGGGTCTTCCCGCTGGAGCCGAGGGGCTTCCTGCTGGAGGGCAGGGTGGTGACCCTCGTCAGACCCTCCTCGGGCCCCGCGCGTCCCGCCCGTACCGCCTCCGGCTCGGTCGCCGTCCCCGGCGCGCGCGCCCGGGTCGCCCGCGCCGGACGCATCTACGTCGAGGGCCGGCACGACGCCGAGCTGGTCGAGAAGGTGTGGGGCGACGACCTGCGCATCGAGGGCGTGGTGGTGGAGTACCTGGAGGGCGTCGACGACCTGCCGTCGATCGTCGCGGACTTCGCACCGGGGCCGGACGCACGGCTGGGGGTCCTGGTGGACCACCTGGTGCCGGGCACCAAGGAGTGGCGCATCGCCCGGTCGGTGACCAGCGAACACGCCCTGGTCGTCGGCCACCCCTACATCGACATCTGGGAAGCGGTGAAGCCGGCGGCCCTGGGCATCGACGGCTGGCCCCGCGTTCCGCACGGGCAGGACTGGAAGACGGGGGTGTGCCGGGCGCTGGGCTGGCCGTCGGAGAACACCGGGGCGGTGTGGCAGGCGATCCTGAAGCGGGTGGGCTCCTACAAGGACCTGGAGCCGGAGCTCCTGGGCCGGGTGGAGGAACTGATCGACTTCGTCACCGCCCCGGCCTAGCACGGCGGCGAGCCGCCCGGCGGGCCTCCTCTGCGGCAGGGCCTAGTCCACGAGGTCGCGGACCACCGCGTCGGCCAGCAGTCGGCCGCGCAGCGTCAGGACCGCCCGCCCCTCGCCGTACGCGTCCTCCTGGAGCAGGCCCTCTGCGAGCGCCCGCCGGGAGGCCGCGAGCCCCTGCTCCCTCAGCAGGTCCAGCGGCGCCCCGTCCCGAAGCCGCAGCTCCAGCAGGATCCGCTCGACCCGCCGGTCCTCGGCCGAGAGCAGCTCACGGCCGGCGCCCGGCGAGCGCCCGCCCGCGAGGGCCGCCGCGTACGCGCCCGGATGCTTCACGTTCCACCAGCGCACGCCGCCCACGTGCGAGTGCGCCCCAGGCCCCGCGCCCCACCAGTCGGCGCCGCGCCAGTACAGCTCGTTGTGGAGGCAGCGGCCCGCTTCCGAGGTGGCCCAGTTGGAGACCTCGTACCAGTCGTAGCCCGCCGCCGACATCACCTCGTCCGCGATCAGATAGCGGTCGGCGTGGACGTCGTCGTCCGTCATCGGCACCTCGCCGCGGCGAATGCGGCGGGCGAGCTGCGTGCCCTCCTCGACGATCAGGGCGTACGCCGAGACATGGTCGGGGCCCGCGCCCAGCGCCGCCTCCAGGGACGCCCGCCAGTCGTCGTCCGACTCGCCCGGGGTGCCGTAGATCAGGTCGAGGTTGACGTGTTCGAAGCCCGCGGCCCGCGCCTCCGCCACGCACGCCTCCGGCCGTCCCGGGGTGTGAGTGCGGTCGAGGACCTTCAGGACGTGCTGCCTGGCGCTCTGCATGCCGAAGGAGACCCGGTTGAAGCCGCCCTCGCGCAGGGTCGCCAGATACGCCGGGTCCACGGACTCCGGGTTCGCCTCCGTCGTCACCTCCGCGTCGGCCGCCAGCCCGAACTCGTCGCGGATCGCGCCCAGCATCCGCACGAGGTCGGACGCGCCCAGCAGGGTCGGGGTGCCGCCGCCGACGAAGACCGTGCGGACCTCGCGCGGGTCGTCGCCGAGGACCTTGCGGGCCAGCCGGACCTCGTCGATCAGGGTGTCGGCGTAGTTGTCGCGGGAGGCGAGGACACCACCGGTGCCGCGCAGCTCGGTCGCGGTGTAGGTGTTGAAGTCGCAGTACCCGCATCGGGTCGCGCAGTACGGGACGTGCAGATAGAACCCGAGGGGGCGGTCGGCGGCGCCGGCGAGCGCGTGCGCCGGAAGCGCGCCGTCGTCGGGGACCGGCTCGCCGTCGGGAAGTGCGGAAGGCATGTGGTCCATTGTCCCGTACGTCCGCACCGGCCCCGCGCCCTCGCCGCCCGCTCCGCGTTCTCCCGCCCGGGACAGCGGTCCGCTTTCGCGTTCCTTCCGCTCCTTCCGCCTCCGGACGGCGGTTCCGCCCTCTCAGGACAGCAGGTCCGCACCCAGGGGCCGCCCCGTGCTCGCCCCCGGCAGGACGTACGCCAGCGCCGAGCCCCGGGCCTCGACGAACCCGCTCAGGTCGTCCCGGGTGGCCATCCGCCGCTGGACCCGGGTGAACAGCGCCGGGTCCCGCATGAAGGCGAGGAACAGCAGGCCCTGGTCGGTGGGGCCGTCGGCGTAGGAGTAGCCGCGGCGCAGCATCCGGGCGCCGTCGTCGAGCCGGTGGCTGACGGTACCGACGTGGGAACGCGGCGGGGTGAGGTAGCGGCCCTGCGGGGACTTGGCGAGGACGTCGACGTCGGCGTCCTCGGGACCGCCCTGCAACGGGCCGCCTGTCGACCGGCGGCGGCCGATGATCTCCTCCTGGCGGTGCACGGCGAGCCGCGCGAAGTCCTCCACCCGCAGGTGGATGCGCCGCACGACGAGGTAGGTGGCGTCACCCGACCAGACCCAGCGCTCGCACTCCTCGGGGGTCGGATTGGCGCTGCCGTTCTTGAAGCCGAGCAGGTCGCGCGGGGTGCCGCCGCCGTCGGGGGACGGCGGCAGGAAGCCGGCCTGCCGCCAGCGCGGGCGCAGGGCGTCCCCGGCGAGCCGGGTCAGGGTGGCTGCGGTCTCCTCGGCGGCGTCGGAGGAGTCGGCGCACAGCTGCACGAGCACGTCGCCGCCGCAGCGGTCGGGGTCGAGCCGGTCGCCGGGGAAGGAGGGCAGTTCGCGCAGGGCGGCGGGGGTGGGCAGGCCGATGCGGGCGGGCAGCCGGGGGCCGACGCCGACCGTGGCGGTGAGCCGGTCCTCGCCGGAGCCGTCCGGTTCCAGCGTCTGAGCGAGGGCGTCGGTCCAGGCCGCGAACACCCCCTTCAGGGTCCGTGCGCCCGCCGTCCCGCTCAGGGCGGGATCGAGGTCGTAGGCCAGCAGCAGCGCGGTGGCCTGCTGCGGGCTCGTCACCCCGGCCTGGCGTACACCGTGGCGGCCGGGGCCGGGGCCTGGGCCGGGGGCGCCCTCCGGCGACGGACCGGCTTCACGGGTACAGGCGGTCACGGTCAGCCCGAGCCCCGCACCGGCGATCAGGACGCCTCGGCGAGTGGGCACGTCAGATGCGACATTCGTAGCCTTCGGCACGAACCGGACGATACATCCGTGGGGCACGGCCGCCCGCCTTCCCCCGCCCCGCCCCGCCGCCCACCCCTCGCCTGGCCGCCCCCGCGGCCGTCGCGCCGCCCGCCCGGCCGCGTTCGCCGTCACTCGCGAAGCGCTCGCCGCCCGGACGTCCGCCGATCACCCGGGCAGCCGCCCGCTACTCCGCCTGGAGTACCAGCAGCGCCAGGTCGTCCTCCGGCGGCTGCTCGCCGAAGGCGTGGACCAGGTCTCGGATCCGCTCGGCGATCAGGTCCGCGTGGAGCCCGGCACAGCCCGCCAGCGCGGCGGCGAGGCCGGCCTCGTCGTCGAACTGGCGGGAACCCGACCGCCGTTCCGTGACGCCGTCGGTGACGCACAGCAGACTGTCACCGGGCCGCAGCTCCAGGCTGTCGCACGTGTAGGTGACGTCCTCGATGACCCCGAGCAGGGTCTGCGGGTGAGCGGCCGTGGCGACCGAGCCGTCCGGACCGAGCAGCAGCGGCAACGGGTGCCCGGCGGAGGCCAGCGTGCAGCGCACGCCGCCCTCGAAGGGGGCCAGTTCGCCGTAGAGGAGGGACAGGAAGCGGGTCTGCGGGCCCTCGCCCGGTCCGGCGGGGCCCACGAAGGCCCGGGCGGCGGCGTCGGCGGCCTCGGTCGCGTCGTCGAGGAGAAGCTGGTTGAGACGGTCCAGGACGTCGGGCACGCCGTACCCCTCCCGGGCCAGCAGCCGCAGCCAGGGCCGGGCCAGGCCGATGACCACGGCCGCCTCCGGCCCCTTGCCCTGCACGTCGCCCACCGCGAAGCACCAGCGCCCGTCCCCCGCCGGGAACAGGTCGTAGAAGTCGCCGCTCGGCCCGCCCTGCTCGCGCGGCTCGTAGACGAGGGCGCTGCGCACACCGGGGATCTCCGCGACCGCGCCCGGCAGCAGTCCGCGCTGCAGGACGGCGCTGATGGTGGCCTGGCGGGCGTACTGACGGGCCGCGCCGATGGCCAGCGCCACCCGCCGCCCGAGGTCCTCGACGAGCCCGGTGACCTCGTCGGGGAAGACGATCAGTCCGGCCCGCCCGATGACCAGGATGCCCAGCGGGCGGCCGCCCGCGATCAGCCGGTAGGCGAGCGACGCGCCGCGCGGGCCGAGTGTCGCTCCGGGCCACGGAAACGGCTCGGGCCCTGAGCGCGGACCGCCGTCGGGCGGACACGGCGGGTCCTTCTCCAGTGCCCGGCGCAGTTCCTCGATGCGGTTCTCGCTGCTGTGCCAGACCCGGGCCAGCCGCGGCCCCGGCCCGTCGGCCCACTCGCGCCCGCTGACCTCGTCCTCCAGCCACACCGCACACCAGTCGGCGAGCCGCGGCACGATCAACTGGCCGGTCAGCGCGGCCACCAGATCCTCGTCGAGCTGCCCGGCGAGCAGGTCGGACGCCTCGGCGAGGAAGGACAGGGCGCCACGGTTGAGCCACTCCCGCTCCCCCCGTCCCACCGGCTGCGGCTCGGGGGCGCCGGCCTCCAGGAGACCCGCGGCGGTGGCCGGGTGAGCGTGGCCGAGACCGGAGAGGGCCCGATGCACGTGCCCACTGGGGGCCCGATGCACGTGCTCGTGCCCACTGGGGGCCCGGTGAGCGTGCTCGTGACCAGTGGGGGCCCGGTGAGCGTGCTCGTGACCAGTGGGGGCCCGGTGGCCGTTCTCGTCGGGGACGTGGTCGAGATCGAGGCCCAGGCCCAGGCCGGGTCCCATGCCGGGGCCGGGGTCGACATCCGGACCGGGGCCGGTGCTGGGGCCGGGGTGAGGACCGGGGCCGGAATGGAGGCCGGGGCCGGAATGGGGACCCGGATCGGAAGCGGGGCCGGAACCCGGGCCGGGATGGAGGTCGTCGGCGTACGGTTCGGCGGTCGGCAGCAGGCGTGCCCAGACCGTTTTCGTCCCCTTGCGGAACGTCACCCCCCAGGCGTCGGCGAGGGTGGCGACCAGACGCAGGCCGCGGCCGTACTCCGGTGTCTCGTACGGCGGCTCCGCGCCGCCGTCGCGCGGGGCGCGGGAGGGGTGGTGGTCGGCGACCTCGACGACGACCGCCGGGCCGCCGTCGGGCCGGCCGGGCTCCTCCTCCAGGCGGCACACCAGCTCAACGTCGGTGCCGGCGTGCACGACGGCGTTCGTGACGAGCTCGCTGACGACCAGTATCGCGTCCTGTGCGAGCCGCTCGCCGAGTTCCTCGGCGCCGGGCCGGCCGGGGCTCGCCCACTCCGTCAGCGTCGCGCGGACCAGGTCACGGGCGGCGCCGGGCGCGAGAGGGCTGCCGGCCAGGGTCGCGCGCGCGTGCGGGAGCCCGGGCGCATGCGGGAGCCCGGGCGTGTGCGCGGGCGCACCGCCGGTACGGGAGGCCGTCTCCCGTTGCGTCGGAATGGCCCCCATGCGCAGCTCCCCGGACGGTTCGGATGCCCACAGGGTGACAGACCGATCCCGGTCATGAGCGCTGGGTTACCGAAGTGGGCCGTCCGGGGCGAGAAGCGTGCTACGCATGTGTACGAGAGTGTTCGATGACGCACGGTTGAGGGGCGGAATCCGAGCATTCGGACTCCGCCCCGGCCCCGCGCCCCGTGTTACGCCTCGCGCGCTCCGGCGTACATCTCGTCGATGAGGTGCTTGTACTCCCGCTCCACGACCGGCCGCTTCAGCTTCAGGCTGGGCGTGATCTCGCCGTGCTCGACGTCGAGGTCGCGGGGCAGCAGCCGGAACTTCTTGATGGTCTGCCAGCGCTGGAGACCCTCGTTGAGCTGCTTGACGTAGCCGTCGACGAGCTCGACCGTCGCGGGCGCGGCGACGACCTCCGCGTACGACTTTCCGGCCAGGCCGTTCTCCTTGGCCCAGTCGAGGATCGACGGCTCGTCCAGCGCGATGAGCGCGGTGCAGAAGTTCCGGTCGGCGCCGTGCACCAGGATGTTGGAGACGTACGGGCACACCGCCTTGAACTGACCCTCGACCTCGGCGGGCGCGATGTACTTGCCGCCGGACGTCTTGATGAGGTCCTTCTTGCGGTCGGTGATCCGCAGGTACCCGTCGGGCGAGAGCTCACCGATGTCTCCGGTGTGGAACCAGCCGTCGGCCTCCAGCACCTCGGCGGTCTTCTCGGGGAGCCCGTGGTAGCCCTCCATGATGCCGGGGCCGCGCAGCAGGATCTCGCCGTCGTCGGCGATCCGCACCTCGGTGCCGGGCAGCGGCTTGCCGACCGTGCCGGTGCGGTATGCCTCGCCGGGGTTCACGAAGGAGGCGGCGGAGGACTCCGTCAGGCCGTAGCCCTCCAGGATGTGGATGCCGGCGCCGGAGAAGAAGTAGCCGATCTCCGGCGAGAGGGCGGCCGAGCCGGAGACGCAGGCGCGCAGGTTGCCGCCGAAGGCCTCGCGGATCTTGGCGAAGACCAGCGCGTCGGCGACCTTGTGCTTGGCGCCGAGCCCGAACGGGACGGACGCGGTGCCGGTGCGCCGGAAGTTGTCCTGCGCGGCCTTGGCGTAGTCACGGGAGACCTCTGCCGCCCACTGGAAGATCTTGTACTTGGCGCCGCCGCCCGCGCGGGCCTTGGCGGCGACCCCGTTGTAGACCTTCTCGAAGATGCGGGGCACGGCCGCCATGTAGGTGGGCTGGACGACCGGCAGATTCTCGATGATCTTGTCGACGCGGCCGTCGACGGCGGTGACGTGACCGACCTCGATCTGGCCGGAGGTCAGCACCTTGCCGAACACGTGCGCGAGCGGCAGCCAGAGGTACTGCACGTCCTCGGGGCCGACCAGGCCGGTCGCCGCGATCGCCTTCGCCATGTACGACCAGTTGTCGTGCGGGAGGCGCACGCCCTTGGGCCGGCCGGTGGTGCCGGAGGTGTAGATGAGGGTGGCGAGCTGGTCGGAGGTGATCGCGGCGACCCGCTCCTTGATCAGCCCGGGCTCCTTCTCCAGCCGGGCCGCGCCGCGCTTCTCCAGCTCGTCGAGGGTGAGGATCCAGTCGGCGGTCTCGACGCCGGCCGGGTCGATCACGATCACATGGGTGAGGGCGGGCAGCTCGGCCCGCTTCTCCACCGCCTTGGCGAGCTGGGCCGCGTCCTCGGCGATCAGCACCTTGCTCTCGGAGTCCGAGAGGATGAACGCCGACTCGTCGGCGTTGGTCTGCGGGTAGACCGTGGTCGTGGCGGCCCCGGCGCACATGATGCCGAGGTCGGCCAGGATCCACTCGAGCCGGGTCGAGGACGCCAGCGCCACGCGCTGCTCGGCCTGCACGCCCAGCTCGATGAGGCCGGCCGCGATCGCGTAGACCCGCTCGGCGGCCTGCGCCCAACTCAGTGACTTCCAGTCGTCGGGGCCCTCGCCGGACGCGACCGGCACCGGGTGCCGGTACGCCTCTGCGTCGGGCGTGGCCGCCACGCGCTCCAGGAAGAGGCCCGCGACGGACGGCGGACGGTTCTCGATCAGTGTCTGTGTGTCGCTCACGACATCCTCCGGGGCCCGCGGCGATGCGGCTGGCTCGTTGCGGCGTCGTTCGACGCGGCTGTTGTTGACGGCGGCTGTTGTTTAACTCACGAGTAACCACCGAGCAGGGATCAGAGTAGAGGGCGACTGGCCAGCGCGTAAGGGGCTCCGGACAGTCACTTTCTCCTGAATACAGGGACAGGGCCCGCCGCGCTCTCGCGCAACGGGCCCTGTATACCTGCGTCCAAGAGGGCTATTTCTTGCCCTTTCCGGATCCCGCGCTGTCGTCGCTGCTCAGGACGGCGATGAAGGCTTCCTGCGGAACCTCCACGGAACCCACCATCTTCATCCGCTTCTTGCCTTCCTTCTGCTTCTCCAGCAGCTTCCGCTTCCGGGAGATGTCACCGCCGTAGCACTTGGCGAGGACGTCCTTGCGGATGGCGCGGATGGTCTCGCGGGCGATGACCCGGGAGCCGACGGCCGCCTGGATGGGCACCTCGAAGGCCTGCCGCGGGATGAGCTCGCGCAACTTGGCGACCAGCCGCACACCGTAGGCGTACGCGGCGTCCTTGTGGGTGATCGCGGAGAAGGCGTCCACCTTGTCGCCGTGCAGCAGGATGTCGACCTTGACCAGGCTGGAGGTCTGCTCGCCGGTGGGCTCGTAGTCGAGCGAGGCGTAGCCGCGGGTCTTGGACTTCAGCTGGTCGAAGAAATCGAAGACGATCTCCGCGAGCGGGAGCGTGTAGCGGATCTCGACGCGGTCCTCGGAGAGGTAGTCCATGCCGAGCAGGACACCGCGCCGGGTCTGGCACAGCTCCATGATCGAGCCGATGAACTCGCTCGGCGCCAGGATGGTGGCGCGCACGACCGGCTCGTACACCTCCGCGATCTTCCCCTCGGGGAACTCGCTCGGGTTGGTGACGGTGTGCTCGGAGCCGTCCTCCATGACCACGCGGTAGACCACGTTCGGCGCGGTGGCGATGAGGTCGAGCCCGAACTCGCGCTCCAGCCGCTCCCGGATCACGTCGAGGTGCAGCAGGCCGAGGAAGCCGACGCGGAAGCCGAAGCCGAGGGCGGCGGACGTCTCCGGCTCGTAGACCAGCGCGGCGTCGTTGAGCTGCAGCTTGTCGAGAGCGTCACGCAGCTCGGGGTAGTCGGAGCCGTCGAGCGGATACAGACCCGAGAAGACCATCGGCTTCGGGTCCTTGTAGCCGCCGAGGGCCTCGGTCGCGCCCTTGTGCAGGGTGGTGATGGTGTCACCGACCTTGGACTGGCGGACGTCCTTCACACCGGTGATCAGATAGCCCACCTCGCCCACGCCGAGGCCGTCGGCGGGGAGCATCTCGGGCGAGTTGGTGCCGATCTCCAGCAGCTCGTGCGTGGCGTTCGTCGACATCATGCGGATGCGCTCGCGCTTGTTGAGCTGGCCGTCGATGACGCGGACGTACGTCACGACACCGCGGTAGGAGTCGTAGACCGAGTCGAAGATCATGGCGCGGGCGGGGGCGTCGGCGACGCCGACCGGGGCCGGGATCTCCTTGACCACCTTGTCGAGCAGCGCGTCGACGCCGAGACCGGTCTTGGCCGACACCCGCAGCACGTCGTCCGGGTCGCAGCCGACGAGGTTCGCGAGCTCCTCGGCGAACTTCTCGGGCTGCGCGGCCGGCAGGTCGATCTTGTTCAGCACGGGGATGATCGTGAGGTCGTTCTCCATCGCCAGGTACAGGTTGGCGAGGGTCTGGGCCTCGATGCCCTGGGCGGCGTCGACGAGGAGGACGGTGCCCTCGCAGGCCGCGAGCGATCGCGAGACCTCGTACGTGAAGTCGACGTGCCCCGGGGTGTCGATCATGTTGAGGATGTGCGTGTTGCCCGGATCCTGAGTCGGGGCCCAGGGCAGACGCACGGCCTGGGACTTGATCGTGATGCCGCGCTCGCGCTCGATGTCCATCCGGTCGAGGTACTGAGCACGCATCTGCCGCTGCTCGACCACGCCGGTCAGCTGGAGCATCCGGTCGGCGAGCGTGGACTTGCCGTGGTCGATGTGCGCGATGATGCAGAAATTGCGGATCAGAGCCGGGGCGGTACGGCTCGGCTCGGGCACATTCTTAGGGGTCGCGGGCACGCAGGGTCCTGTCTCTTGAGGCGCCTTATGCCTCGGGTCGGATCGATACGTAGGCTCCATGGTCCCACGGGCGGCGACCGGGGACCGGTTTGGGCCACTCGCCGGGCCACTGGTAGTCTGGGCAGCTGTGTCTCATGCCCTCTCAGCGCGAGGCACACCTCAGAAATCACCTGGCACGGGACCTCACGGCCCGCGCCTGAACCTGCAAAGGCTCATTCGTGGCGAACATCAAGTCCCAGATCAAGCGGATCAAGACCAACGAGAAGGCCCGGCTGCGCAACAAGGCCGTCAAGTCCTCCCTGAAGACCGCGATCCGCAAGGCCCGCGAGGCTGCTGCCGCGGGTGACGTCGAGAAGGCCACCGAGTACCAGCGCGCTGCCGCGCGTCAGCTCGACAAGGCCGTCTCGAAGGGCGTCATCCACAAGAACCAGGCCGCCAACAAGAAGTCGGCGCTTGCTTCCAAGGTCGAGACCCTCAAGGGCTGAACCCCTCAACTGATCTGACCGCCGGAGGGGTCCAGAGCGGGCCCTCTCTCATCCGCTCCCGTCCGGCACCCCGAGCCTGTACGCGGCCTGCGTTCGCCACGCGGGTACGGGCTCACCAGCTTGAACAGCTTGTCCCGAGGCCCCGGCGCCCCGCCCTTCCCCAGGGCGAGAGCCGGGGCCTTCGGCATGTCCACGCGGCCCTGTGCGGACCGGACGGTCCTGACGGTCCTGGGCGGTCCCTGGCGCCCGGGTCCTTGGCGGTCCTGGGCGGCCCCGGACAGTCCTGGGTGGGCCCGGACAGTCCTGGGTGGGCCCGGACAGTCCTGGGTGGGCCCGGACGGTCCTGGGTCACGACCAGAAGTCGTTGCTCGCTTCGATGTCCTCGAGGCACTCGTCGAGATCGCTGATCTTGTCGCCGACGATCCGGAAGACGATGCCCCCGTTGTCCTCCAGGTGCTTGCCGTTGCGGTCCGCGCTCATGCGGTGCAAGGAGACGGCGTGCCCTCGGTCGTCGACCAGGACGGTGCGCAGTTCGACGCGCAACGACCCGCCCGTCTCCGAGAACAGCCTGCCGTACATGTCGATGACCGCGTCGAGCCCCTTGAAGTCCCCGGAGAGCATGTGGGAACCGGGCACGTGATGCGTACAGTCCCCCGTCATCATCCCGCGCAGGGCGTCCATGTCTCCGCGGGTGAAGGCCTCGTATCCCTTGCGGACGAGTGCCGCGTGCGGGTGTTCAGCCATGGCGATCGCCACCTTTCGCATGCGTCGGCGATGAGTGCGGCTGATGTGTCCGATTCTCCTCCCGGACGGGCGAACGGCCACTGGATCAATGGCGAGAACACGGAGGCGAAAGGACAGGGGCCGGGACAGAGACAGAGGGCGGGCCGGGCAGAGACCGGGGCCGGGGCAGGGGCAGGGGGCGTGGCAGCGGCGGCTCCGAGCGCCGAAGGGGTCGGGCGGCTTCGAACCGAAGGTGTGCCGACGGCCACGAGCGGCAGAGGGTCGCCGACCGCTGCGGGTCCGGTAGCCGTCTGTGTCCCGTTGGCCGCGGTGGCTCCGGTAGCGGGGGCCCGGTGCCGGTGTTACCCGCGTCCGCCGGAGCGGGCCGCCCGTGCGATGGCCACGACGGCCTTCTCCAGGGCGTACTCGGGGTCGTCGCCGCCGCCCTTCACTCCGGCGTCCGCCTCGGCGACCGCCCGCAGTGCGACGGACACCCCGTCCGGGGTCCAGCCCCGCATCTGCTGTCGCACCCGGTCGATCTTCCAGGGCGGCATGCCGAGCTCCCGGGCGAGGTCGGCCGGCCGGCCGCCGCGTGCGGAGGACAGCTTGCCGATGGCCCGCACGCCCTGGGCGAGCGCGCTCGTGATCAGCACGGGCGCGACTCCGGTGGCCAGCGACCAGCGCAGCGCCTCCAGCGCCTCGGCCGCACGTCCCTCCACCGCCCGGTCGGCGACGGTGAAGCTCGACGCCTCGGCCCGCCCGGTGTAGTACCGGCCGACCACGGCCTCGTCGATGGTCCCCTCGACGTCGGCGACCAGCTGGGACACCGCCGACGCCAGCTCCCGCAGATCGCTGCCGATGGCGTCGACGAGAGCCTGACAGGCCTCGGGCGTGGCCGACCGCCCGGTCGCGCGGAACTCCTGCCTGACGAAGGCCAGCCGGTCCGCCGGCTTGGTCATCTTCGGGCAGGCCACCTCCCGTGCGCCCGCCTTGCGCGCGGCGTCCAGCAGCCCCTTGCCCTTGACCCCGCCGGCGTGCAGCAGCACGAGCGTGATCTCCTCGGCAGGCGCCCCGAGATACGACTTGACGTCCTTGATCGTGTCGGCGGACAGGTCCTGCGCGTTGCGTACGACCACGACCTTGCGCTCCGCGAAGAGCGAGGGACTCGTCAGCTCGGCGAGCGTGCCGGGCTGCAGCTGGTCCGAACTCAGGTCTCGTACGTCCGTGTCGGCGTCCGAGGCCCTGGCGGCGGCCACCACCTCCTGCACGGCACGGTCGAGCAGGAGGTCCTCCTGGCCCACGGCAAGCGTCACCGGGGCGAGAGGATCGTCGTTCGCAGTCTTCCTGGCCATCCCCGAAAGCATCCCACGCCGCACTGACAACCCGCCCCCGCCCGCCCCCGCCGACCCCACGAGGGCAGGCCGACGACGTCAGACGGCAGCCATGACGACGTGGCGGGGCGGGGGAGCCGTCACGATGACGTGGCAGGGCGGGGAGCCGTCACGACGTGGCGGGGCGGGGAGCCGTCACGATGACGTGACGGGGCGGGGGAGCCGTCACGATGACGTGACGGGGCGCGGGGGAGCCGTGACGACGTGACGGGCGCGGGGGAGCCGTGACGACGTGACGGGCGCGGGGGAGCCGTCACGACGTGGCAGGGCGAGAGCCGTTACTGCTTTACGGCTCCTCGCGCCACCCTTCCCACTCCCCCGCGAAGCCGTCCAGCGCCGCCGCGTCGAGCCGCTCCTCGTCGTCCTGCAGCAGGACGAGCCACTGCGCGTCCTCCGCGTCGTCCTCGCCGGCCAGGGCGTCCCGGACGATCCGCGGCTCCTCGTTCACGCCGAACCGCTCCCCGAGCGCCTGGGCCGCCTCCTGCGCGGCCTCGCGATCGGGCAGTACCAGCACATGTCGCACATCACTCACGGAACCATTTTCCAGCATGCGCCGGAAGAGCCGTGCCCCAGCCCGACGAACCCCAGCTCGACGACCCCCGGTGCGCGCCTGCCCGGGCTGCCTCGGCTGCTCCGCCGGCCCCCGGCGCCGCAGGTCAACCCGTGGGCGCCTGCTGAACGATCTGCACGTCCAGCTCGATGCGGATGCTGGGCCCGACCACCGCGATGCCGCGCGCCAGCATCGTCTGCCAGCTGACGGTGAAGTCGTCCCGGTGCAGTTCGGTCCGCGCCCGGCAGGCCGCCCGCACCTCGCCGTTCATGCCGGTACCGAGCCCGAGGTACTCCGTGTCCAGGGTGACCGTCCGCGTCACGCCGTGCAGCGACAGCGCCCCGGTGACGGCCCACCGGCTGCCGCCCTTGTGCACGAACCGCTCGCTGTAGAACTCCAGCGTCGGAAATCTCCCGACGTCCAGGAACTCCGCGGACCGCAGATGGTCGTCCCGCATCCGGACGTTCGTGTCGATCGACGCCGCGTCGATCACCACGTGCATCGCCGACTGCTCGACCCGCTCGGCGATTCGCACCGCCCCCGCGAACGAGTTGAACCGCCCGTGGATCCGGGCGAGCCCGATGTGCCGCGCGGTGAAGCCGACCGAGGAATGCGTCGGCTCTATCTCCCAGTCCCCCGGCGTCGGCAACTCGGGCGGCCGCGCGACCTGAAGCGTCACATCACCGAGCGTGGCCAGCGCGTTCTCCCCGACCGTCGCGCTCGCCCGGTAGGGCGTGTACCCCTCGGCGGACACCGCGAGCCGGTACTCCCCCGCCGGAACCGTCGTCATGAACGCACCGAAGGGGTCCGTGCCACCGCTGACGACCGTGCGTCCCATGGCGTCGCTCACCGCGAACTACGCGTGCGGCACCGGCTCGCTCACCGGGTCCAGGACCCGACAGCTCAGCACTCCGGCGTTCGCCGGGGTGTGGACCGCCACGAGGGGACTCGCCCGCTGCACCCGGTTCGTACGGTTTCCCAGCCAACGGCCGAACATCCACGACACCTCTGCGCGACTTGACATCACTTGTTGCCGAAGAAAGATTCGATCACCGTTGCCGCTTTCGAGGCAAGACGAGCCCACATCGCGGGAAACCAGCACATGTGCCGGCACTACGCACGAGTAGCCCCCTGTGGCCGGAATCTACCCCTTCGACCCCCGGTCCCGTTCCATCGCCCGCAGCGTCGGCACCTGCCCCAGCTCGATGCCGAACCGCTCCCGATACGCCCGCAACACCTCCTTCTCAGCGCTCAGTTCGTTCTCCTGGCTCACTCCGTCGACGGCCGTCACCTTCAGCCGACTCCCGCTGAGCGTGATCCTCCCTCCGTCCTCCGTGACCCGCGAGCAGATCAGTGACCTCGTGAAATGCGACTCCGGCGAGGTGCTGTGCCACCAGGCTCCCGCCACGAAATCCGTCAACGCCCTTGGCCGCGGCTCCAGTCGGTACACGCGCTCACCGTCCCGCAGGACGTCCAGATCCCGCGCCTCCGACGCCGCACCGACTCCGCCTTCCACGCCGGCCGGATCCGGACCCGCCTCGACGATCCTGAAGACCCCGCCGGGATCGCGCTGTTCACCCCGCTGCCCCCACCGGAGCGGGTGGTGAATGTGCGCCCCGAACCCGACGTCGGCCAGCCACTCCCCCGCGTCCACCGTCCCCACCAGCAACGCGAGATGGTCGTACGGAATCCCGAGCCGCCCCTCCTCTCCGTACACCCGCGCCGCCAGCAGCGTGACCTCGAACCCGAGCGCCGCGAGCAGCGCCCCGAACGCCCCGTTCAGCTCGTAACAGAACCCTCCCCTCCGCTCCCGGACGACCTTCTCGACCAGCCGTCTCTCCGTCAGAACGATCTCCTCCCCAAGGTGGACCGACAGGTTCTCGAACGGCACGGCCCGAAGATGCCGCAGATGCAGCTCGCGCAGCAGATCGACGGTGGGCGCGAGGGCGGGGGTGGGAGCGGGAGTGTGGGCGGAGGTGTGTGCGGCCATGGGAGCGGGGACGGAGCCGACCGCGGGCACGGGGTCGGCGCCGTAACCCGAGCCCGGACCGGAACCGGAACCGGAACCGGCGTCGGCGTCGACACCCGAGCCGCGGTCGGAGTCCGAGCCGGAGTCCGCGCCCGAGCCCGAGCCCGAGCTTTGGACATCGAGACCGAGGCGGCGCAGATAGGCATCGACCATGCGAGCGTCGAGCCCCGAAGAGCCTTCGAGCTGCACGCCTTGCACGGTTTCGCGTCCGGAGACGGAGGGCTGCGAGACGGAGGGCTGCGAGACGGGCGAGCGGGCTGCGGCCGGTCGAGAGCCGGACTGCTGGGAGCCGGACTGCTGGGAGCCGGACTGCTGGGAGCCGGACGGTCGGGAGCCGGCCTGCTGGTTGGCCCCTTGTTCGGGCTGTGCGGGATCCATGCCCTCAGTCTCGCGCCACCCGCATCTCCCCGCCCTCCCCGGCGACCACCGCCAGCGCCCCGTCCCGGTCCGTCCGCAGCACCCTCGCGCCTCCCGCGCGCAGCGCCGCGACCGTGCTGGGCGCCGGGTGCCCGTACGGGTTGTCCGCACCGCACGAGATCAGCGCCAGCCGTGGCGCGACCGCTCGTATGAGGTCCGGATCCTGGTAGGCCGAACCATGGTGCGCCACCTTGAGCACGTCCACCCCACGCACCAGCGCTGCCGCCGGTGAGCGCGACAGGGCCTGCTGGGCCGGGGGTTCGAGGTCTCCGAGCAGCAGCATCCGCAGTCCCGCCGACCGAACGAGCAGTGTCACGCTCGCGTCGTTCGGGCCTTCCGGTTCCGGCGCCGGGCCCGGTGGCGGCCACAGCACCTCCCAGTCGAGGGCCCCGACCCGTCGCCGTTCCCCGGCTGCGGCACGGACCACGGGAACGTTCCGCGCCTGCGCCTCCTTCCGCACGAACTCCACCTGGTCCACGGGTTCCTCGAACCCCGTCACCTCGATGGCCCCCACCGCCCGCCCGCGCAGCACCCCCGGCAGTCCGGCAACGTGGTCGGCGTGGAAGTGCGTGAGCACGACGAGCGGCACCCGGGTGATGCCCAGCGTGCGCAGGCAGTGGTCGACCAGCTTCGGGTCCGGGCCGGCGTCCACCACCACGCCCGCGCCGTCGCCGGCCGCGAGCACGGTCGCGTCGCCCTGCCCCACGTCGCACATCGCCAGCCGCCAGCCGGGCGGCGGCCAGCCCGTGAGCACCCTGGTCAGCGGGGGCGGCTGCACCACCAGGAGCAGAAGCAGTGCCCCGCAGAGCCCGCACAGCCACGGGTGTCTCAGCAACCGTTGTCCGAGCATCACCAGCGCTGCCGTGGTGAGTGCGAGGAGCAGGGCCCCGCCCCAGCTCCCCGGCCAGTCCACCCCCGCACCGGGCATCGCCGCCCCGGTCCGTGCCACACTCGCGATCCATCCGGCCGGCCAACTCGCGAACCAGGCCAGCAGCTTGGCCGCCGGCATCGATACGGGGGCCGTCGCCAGGACCGCGAAACCCAGCACGGTCGCCGGTGCGACCGCGAACTCCACGAGGAGGTTGCAGGGCACCGCCACCAGACTCACCCGCGCGGACAGCACCGCCACGACCGGCGCACACAGGGCCTGGGCGGCTCCTGCTGCCGCCAGCGCCTCCGCCAGCCGCGGGGGCACCCGGCGCCGTCGCAGCGCGGCGCTCCACCGGGGCGCCAGCGTCAACAGGGCCCCGGTGGCCAGGACGGACAGCAGGAATCCGTAACTACGGGCGAGCCACGGGTCGTAGAGCACCAGGAGCAACACCGCCGTCGCCAGCGCCGGGATGAGGGATCTGCGGCGGCCGGTCGCCAGGGCGAGCAGCACGATCGCTCCGCAGGCCGCGGCGCGCAGCACGCTGGGGTCGGGCCGGCACACGACGACGAATGCCAGCGTGAGCGCTCCCCCGAGCAGCGCGGTCGTCCGCAGGGGGACACCGAGCCGAGGCGCCAGTCCGCGGCGCTCGACCTGCTGGGCGAGGCCGGGCGGGCCGAGGAGCAGCGCGAGGATGATCGTGAGATTGCTCCCGGAAACGGCGAGGGTGTGGGCCAGGTCCGTCTCCTTGAATGCCTCGTCCAGTTCGGGCGTGATCCGCGAGGTGTCCCCGACGACCAGGCCCGGCAGCAACGCCCTCGCGTCCGCGGGCAGTCCGTCGGTGGCCGACCGCAGTCCCGCCCGCAGCCGCCCCGCCAACCGCTGGGCGGCCGACGGTTCCCGCACGACCAGCGGCGCGGTACGGTTCCGCACCCGCAGCACGGCAGCGATCCCGTCCCGTCCGGCCAGCGGGAGGGCCAGCCGTCCCGTCACGCGTACCCGCGTCGACGGCAGCAACCCGAGCCACGACGCCCCGGGACCGCCCCTCTCCCTCGACCGGCCCGCGAAGCCCCCGCGCGAACCAGTCCCACCCCAACCCGATCCGACGTCCACGATCACCAGCACCGGCGTTCGCGTCGACACCGTCGTCCGGGCCGGCCCTTCGACGCCGCGCACCTCCCCGTCGATCAGAACGGCGTCCGGGTTCACGTGGTCGCCTCTGACCCTGGGCCGGCTGAGCCGGGGGTCGGAGGTGATCTCCACCTCGGCGGTGACCGTCGCGTACTCCCGTGCCAGCGCCGGCACCGGCCCCCGGCGCAGATCGGCACCGTGCAGCCCGGCCGACGCGGCAGCCGCGGCCACGCAGAGCAGCGAGGCGGCGACGGTGACACGAGGCCAGGGCCAGGCCTTTCGGCCACCGACGGCCGGATCCGCCCGTCCGGCGCCGTCGACGGGACGGTCGGCCCGCCGGCCATGCCCCGCTCCGCGCCGCCTCATGAGCAGGACACCTGCAGTCACCAGGCAGACGACCACTACGCCGCCCACCAGCCCCGGCGACGCGTCCAACGTCAACGCGGCGGTCGCCCAGGCCGCGAGCGCGGGTGGCACGAGCCGTAGGTCGACCGGCCCTTCCTGACGCGGGTGGGCGTCACCCAGCCGCTTACCGGAAGCCGCGTGCACGGATCGACGGACGTGGGAACCCAGCACGGCCCGCACGCCGTGCCCACCTCCTTCGCGCCTCATGGCCGCACGAGGTTCCGCAGGTCGGCGAAACGCCGCTCGCCGATGCCGTTGACCTCGCGCAGTTCGTCCACCGACCGGAAACCACCGTGCTGTGCCCGGTAGTCGACGATGTGCTGCGCCAAGACCGGCCCCACACCGGGCAGGGTGTCGAGTTGATCCACGGTGGCCGTGTTCAGTGAGACCGGAGCTGCCGGCCCGGCTCCCGGACCGACGCCGACGGCACCCGCCGATCCCGTCACCGCCGCCGCCCCCGACCCCGCGGCTCCGACCGGTGCGGGTCCGCCGACGACGACCTGCTCCCCGTCGACGAGGAAACGCGCCCGGTTGAGACCGTCGGTGTTGGTGCCCGGCCGTACGCCGCCCGCCGCGCCCAAGGCGTCCACCACGCGTGAACCGGCCGGGAGACGGTGGATCCCGGGCTTGCGCACTTTGCCGCTGACGTCCACCACGATCTCGGCCCCTGCCGTACCCCCGAGGCCTGGCGGACCGGCGGGACCGGCACCGCGGGAACCGGCGGAACCGGGTGACTGCGTCGGCGAGTTCCGCCCGCCCGTCTCATAGGGAGCCGCGGCTCGCACGACCTCCGGCGCCCTCACCGGCTGAGCCCGGCCGACCCAGAAGTGCTGCACGGCGAAGGCAGCGACGGCGACCACCAGCACCGTGAGGGCGAGCACGCTCCTGCGTTCCAGCCCGCAGCGCGCCTGCACCCACACCGGCATCCGCTCCCGCAGAGCAAGCCCGGCGCGCTCCCGCCAGGCCCCGGCGTCACGAGGGTGAGTCACCCCCGCACCGCTCTGGTCGAGGCCGCCGTCCCGCTCACCCACACCGTCGGCCGCACCCATCCCAGACGCACCTGAAAAGCCGGAACCGACCTCGCCACCGACCCCGGCCCAGGCCCCGACACCAGCACCGGCGTCGGCACCGGCCCCAGCCCCAGCCCCAACCCCAGCCCCAACCTCGCCTACAGCCTCCGCCTCAGGCCCTTCATCCGAGCCCACCAGCAGCCCGAGCCCCGACCCGGAACCCGCGCCCGCATCCGCACCCGGACCGACACCCGCGCCCGCACCCCCACTGTCCCCACCGCTCCGACCACCCCCACCGCCTCCACCCGGCGGCGGTCCCAACCCCATATCCCCCTGCATTCGGGCCCGTTCGGCGAACAACACCTCCGCCCGGCGGCGGGTCTCCTCCGCGGAGGCGTGACCGTGCCGGGGCCCGCCCCGGCCGCGGCCGGCTGGACGGAGTCGGTGGGAGCGGCCGTCGGAGCCCGGGGCCCGGCCGGGGCCGCTGGTCGCGTGCGTGCTGCGTGAGCGTGATCGAAGTGCCATGCGACGAGGATCGGGCACTTCACCGAACCGCGATGATCTTGCTCAATTTCCGTGGAGAACAGCCTGGTTGTGGATAACTCCACCACCCGCGCGAGTGAGGGAAGCCCTCACCTCGGCGAGACCACGACCCCCAGCAGTCCCGGTCCGGTATGCGCGCCGATCACGGCTCCGACCTCGCTCACGTGCAGGTCTGCGAGTCCGGGCACGCGCAGGCGCAGTCGGTCCGCGAGCGCGGACGCCCGGTCGGGGGCGGCGAGATGATGCACCGCGATGTCGACCGGCCCGCTGCCCGCCCGCTCGGCCCCGAGTTCCTCCAGGCGGGCGATCGCCTTGGACGCCGTCCGCACCTTCTCCAGGAGGTCGATGCGCCCGCCGTCCAACTGGAGCAGCGGCTTCACGGCGAGCGCGGAGCCCAACAGGGCCTGCGCGGTGCCGATACGGCCGCCGCGGCGCAGATAGTCGAGGGTGTCGACATAGAAGTAGGCGGACGTGCCGGCGGCCCGCTTCTCCGCCGCGGTGACCGCCTCGTCGACCGTGCCGCCCGACTCGGCGACCTCGGCCGCCGCCAGCGCGCAGAAGCCGAGGGCCATCGCGACCATGCCGGTGTCCACCACCCGCACCGGCACGGGCGCCTCACGCGCCGCGACGACGGCCGCGTCGTACGTGCCGGACAACTCGGCGGAGAGATGGAGGGAGACGATGCCGGTGGCGCCGGACTCGGCGACCTTGCGGTAGGTCTCCGCGAAGACCTCGGGGCTGGGGCGCGAGGTGGTGACGGGACGTCGCTTCTGCAGTGCCTGGGCGAGGGAGCGGGTCGAGATCTCGCTGCCCTCTTCAAGGGCCTGATCGCCGAGGACGACGGTCAGCGGCACCGCGGTGATGCCGTGGCGCTCCATCGTCCGCTGCGGCAGGTAGGCCGTTGAATCCGTGACGATAGCGACATGGCGGGACATGACCTGGAGGTTACCTGGCGTAGCCCCGGCACGGCAGCCCGGCCCCTCGCGGCTGGGCAGCCCTTGACCGAATCAAGTGCCACGCCTGACGACGACGAAACCCGGGGCTTCGTCAGGTGGTGCTCTCGGGGCGCGGCTTCTTCTGCCACGGGTATGCGGGACGCGGTGCCGCAGGAGTGATGGCGGGCCGGGTCGGTTCGTCGACGGTGCGCGCACCGGGCGTCTCCGGCCAGGTCTGGCCTGCCGCCGGACCGTCGGCGGCAGGCGCCTCCGGCCACGAGGGCGGCTCCGCCTGGGATTCCGGCGTGGTCCAGTGCCGCAGGGCGCCGGCCTCGACGTCTATCTGGGCGCTCAGGGAGTCGAGGTCGTCGTCAGCGAAGCGGTGGGCGCGGTCGCGCGCCGCCCAGCGCAGTGAGTCCGCCGATCCGGCGATGCGCTCGGTGCGCTCCCGCAGCGAGGGCAGCCGCTCGGCGAGCGTCGCCCGGTCCGGCTCCGACTCCAGGCGCTTGAGCTCGTGGTCCAGTTCGTGGCCGTGCGCGCTGAGCCTCTGGAACAGGGCGAGGGACTCCTTGAGCGACTCGTCCTCGGCGGCGCTCGCGTTGAGCGCGTCCTGGGTGGCGCGCATCGACGTGCGCAGTTTCAGCCGCAGCTGGGCGATCTCGCCGGCCGGACCGAGTTGGGCGAAGGACTTGGCCCGCAGGGTGTGGTCCTCGACCGTGCGACGGGCCTGGGTGATGGTGCGGTCGACGCCCCGCTTGGCGGCGCCGATCACCTTCACCGTGGCGTAGGCGCCCAGCACCAGGAAGAGCACGAAGAGCACGGCGACAATTGTGATCACTGCTTCCACCAGCTCCTCCTCCGGCCCGCCACGACACATCCGGCACCGCACAAGGGCGCCGCACTTCAAACGGTAAACGAGACGGGCAGGCCCGGAGTTCCAGTAGAACCCCGAACCTGCCCGCACGACACCCCTAGGGGACGGCCGCAAACTCGGCAGGCCTCCGCTTCAGGCCTCCCGGCCCCCGGAGCCTCAAGGGCCCCACAGGCCCCAGCGACCCCGAAGGCCCCACTGATCCCAACGGCCACGGCCCCAGCCGTCCCGATGGCCCCAGAGGCCCCAGGAGCTTCAGGCGCCCAGGGAGCCGCAGGAATCTCAGGAACCTCAGGAACCTCAGGCCGGAACGATGTTCACCAGCTTCGGCGCCCGCACGATCACCTTGCGGATGCCGGCCCCGCCCAGCGCCTTCACCACCGCCTCGTCGGCCAGCGCCGCCTTCTCCAGCTCCTCGTCGGAGATGGCCGGGGACACCTCCAGCCGCGCCTTGACCTTGCCCTTGATCTGCACGACGCAGGTGACGCTCTCGTCCACGACGTACGCCGGGTCGGCCACCGGCAGGTCCTGGTGGACCACCGAGCCGGTGTGGCCCAGTCGGCGCCACAGCTCCTCGGCGATGTGCGGGGCCAGCGGGGCGACCAGGAGCACCAGGGTCTCGGCGACCTCGCGCGGCACCGCGCCGCCCGCCTTGGTCAGGTGGTTGTTCAGTTCGGTGATCTTGGCGATGGCGGTGTTGAAGCGCAGGCCCTCCAGGTCCTGGCGCACGCCGTCGATCGCCTTGTGCAGGGCCCGCAGGGTGTCCTCGTCGGGCTCGGCGTCGACCACGGTGACCTCGCCGGTGGTCTCGTCGACGACGTTGCGCCACAGCCGCTGCAGCAGGCGGTACTGGCCGACCACCGCGCGCGTGTCCCACGGGCGCGAGACGTCCAGCGGGCCCATCGCCATCTCGTACAGACGCAGCGTGTCGGCGCCGTACTCGGCGCAGATCTCGTCCGGAGTGACCGCGTTCTTCAGGGACTTGCCCATCTTGCCCAGCAGCCGGGAGACCTTCTCGCCCTCGTGGTAGTAAGCGCCGTCGCGCTCCTCCACCTCGGCGGCCGGCACCGCGATGCCACGGGCGTCGCGGTAGACGTAGGCCTGGATCATGCCCTGGTTGAACAGCTTGTGGAACGGCTCCGCGGAGGAGACGTGACCCAGGTCGAACAGGACCTTGGACCAGAAACGGGCGTACAGCAGGTGCAGTACGGCGTGCTCGGCGCCGCCGACGTACAGGTCGACGCCGCCGTGCGGCTGGCCCTCGCGCGGACCCATCCAGTACTGCTCGATCTCGGGGTCGACCAGCTTCTCGCTGTTGTGCGGGTCCAGGTAGCGCAGCTCGTACCAGCAGGAACCGGCCCAGTTGGGCATGGTGTTGGTCTCGCGGCGGTACTTCTTGGGGCCGTCGCCCAGGTCCAGGGTGACGTTCACCCAGTCCTCGTTGCGGGACAGCGGCGTCTCCGGGGACGTGTTCGCGTCGTCCGGGTCGAAGGTGCGCGGCGAGTAGTCCTCGACCTCGGGCAGTTCCAGGGGCAGCATCGACTCGGGCAGCGGGTGGGCGACGCCGTCCTCGTCGTAGACGATCGGGAAGGGCTCGCCCCAGTAGCGCTGGCGGCTGAACAGCCAGTCGCGCAGGCGGAAGTTGACGGTGCCCTCGCCGATGCCGCTGCGCTCCAGCCACTCGGTGATGCGCGCCTTGGCGTCGACGACGCCCAGGCCGTCCAGGCTGATGTCGTCGTTGGACGAGTTGATGATCTTCGCGTCGTAGGACGCGAAGGCGTTCTCCCAGGTGGACGTGTCGGTGCCGCGGTCGTCGGTCGGCTCGACGATGCAGCGGATCGGCAGCTCGAAGGCGCGCGCGAACTCGAAGTCACGCTGGTCGCCCGCCGGGACGGCCATGATCGCGCCGGTGCCGTAGCCCATCAGGACGTAGTCGGCGATGAAGACGGGGACCTGCTCGCCGTTGACCGGGTTGGTCGCGTAGACGCCGGTGAAGACGCCGGTCTTGTCCTTGGCCTCGGCCTGGCGCTCGACGTCGGACTTCGACGCGGCCTGCGCGCGGTAGGCGGCGACGGCCTCGGCCGGAGACGCGTGACCGCCGGTCCACACGTCGTGGGTGCCCTCGGGCCAGGCGGCCGGGGTGAACTTGTCGACCAGCGGATGCTCGGGGGCCAGCACCATGTAGGTCGCGCCGAACAGGGTGTCGGGGCGGGTGGTGAAGACCGTGATCCGCTCGCCGTCCACGGGGAAGTCGACGCGGGCGCCCTCGGAGCGGCCGATCCAGTTGCGCTGCTGCAGCTTGATGGCCTCGGGCCAGTCCAGGGCGTCCAGGTCGTCCAGCAGGCGGTCCGCGTACGCCGTGATGCGCATGTTCCACTGGCGCAGCTTGGCCTTGAAGACGGGGTAGTTGCCACGCTCGGAGCGCCCGTCGGCGGTGACCTCCTCGTTGGCCAGCACGGTGCCCAGGCCCGGGCACCAGTTGACCGGCGCGTCGGAGGCGTAGGCCAGACGGAACTCGCTCAGGACGTCGGCGCGTTCGGTGGCGGACAGTTCACGCCACGCGCGCGTGTGCCCGGGTACGGCGCGCTCGCCGGACTCGAACAGGGCGACCAGCTCGGCGATCGGACGGGCCTTGTCCGCCTCGTCGTCGTACCAGGAGTTGAAGATCTGCAGGAAGATCCACTGGGTCCACTTGTAGTAGTCCGGGTCGATCGTGGCGAACGACCGGCGCTTGTCGTGGCCCAGGCCCAGCCGGCGCAGCTGGATCTTCATGTTCTCGATGTTGGCCTCGGTGGACACGCGCGGGTGCGTGCCGGTCTGCACGGCGTACTGCTCGGCGGGCAGGCCGAAGGCGTCGAAGCCCAGGGTGTGCAGGACGTTGTGCCCGGTCATGCGCTGGAAGCGCGCGAAGACGTCGGTCGCGATGTATCCCAGGGGGTGGCCGACGTGCAGGCCCGCACCGGAGGGGTACGGGAACATGTCCATGATGAACTTCTTGGGCCGGGCGACCAGCTCGGCGTCGCCGGCCAGGTCACCCTTCGGGTTGGGCGCGGCGTACGTGCCCTCGGCGTCCCAGAAGTCCTGCCAGCGTGCCTCGATCTCGGCGGCCATGGCAGCCGTGTAGCGGTGCGGCGCGGCCTCTGCCGGGACTGCGGCGGCAGCGGGGTTCGTCTCGCTCATGGTCCTCAAAGCTCCATCGATCGTCTCTGCCAGCGGCGTGTCGTCCAGGAAACGAAAAATCCCCTCGCACAGGAGGGGACGCCGCGCCGACTCCGACCGTCCGTTCACCGGCGGTCGGGACTGATCAGCGCGGCTCGCTAAGCAGAAGGCGTACAGCACGCATGGCGTTAGGGTACCGCAGGCCTTGAGCACGAGGCGACGCGCTTACGTATGCATGGTCGCGACAACGTTGCTGCACCGAGAACGGGGGGTCCGAGCTGAACCAAGGTCGATGGTTACTTCGCGTAACAACCACTAAAGGACATCACACCAGCCACATTGTCGTTTCATAACAACGCAATAACTCAAACCTCGTACCCATCGGTATGGAGCCACTTAGAGTTCGGCAGCGGGACCGCTTTCCCGAAACTGCTCGGAGTTGCCCCCATGAACCCTCGTCCTAGTTACAGCTCGCTCCCCAAGCCCGGCCGGTCGGTCTACGGGTTGGCGACGGCTGTCGTCCTGGTCCTCATACCCGTGGTCGTGCTGGTCGGCGGCGACCAGTTGCAGGCATTCCTCAACTTCGGTGCGGGTGTCCTGTCGCTGGTATGCCTCACCTGCTCGGTCATCTGGGGCCTCGTCGCCCAGGACCGGCTCATCCTCAACACACGTCAGCGGATCATCGCGCAGGGCATCCACCGCGTGACCGCCGTGGGCTCCATCGCATTCCTCGTGGTGCACATCACCGTCAAGCTGGCGCTGGAACACACCGTCCTGATCGCCGCGCTGATCCCGTTCAGCCTGGGCATCCAGGGCAGCGCCGGGCTCATCGGCCTCGGTTCCCTGGCCGCCCTGCTCATGATCTTCGTGGGCATCACCGGTGCGCTGCGCAACCAGTTCGCCGCGCCGGCCGAGGTCGCCGCCCGCTGGCGCGCGATGCACATGCTGGCCTACCCCGCGCTGTGCGCGGCCCTCATCCACGGCCTGTTCGCGGGGCGCGCGGCGAAGCCGTTCTTCATGGTCTCCTACGAGCTCTGCCTGGTGGGCGTCATGGCCGCCCTCGCGCTGCGCGCCGCCCCGCGCCCGTTCAAGCGCAAGGTCGCCGACAAGATCGCCGCGATCCTGGGCACGCCGGACCGATCCGCCATGGACGGCCTCGAGGCGTCACGCGCGCGCGTGTCGGAAACCGGCTCGTCCGCGCTGCCCGGCTATGAGGGCCGCTCCGGCCGCTCGCCGCTGACCGACACGATGAGCTCCACCCGGATGAGCCCCCCGGCTTCGCCGATGTACGGCGCCACGGCCGCTCCGGAGTCGCCGATGTACGGCACCCAGGCCACCCCGGAGCCCGCCAACGGCTTCGCGGCCGCCTACCGCGCCGTCAACACGCCGCCGGGCGGTCAGCAGGCGCCCTACGTGGCCGACCAGACGGCACGCATGAGCATGCCGTTCGATCTTCAGCAGGCCACGGAGGCGATTCCGCGGGCCGACAACGGCGGCAGCACCTCGGGCAGTTGGCCGATCCCGTCCCCGCCGCCGGTCGGCGAGGCGCCCCAGTCGGTCTACGACCCGCTCCAGGACACGGGATTCAGCATCCCGGTCTATGGCAATCCGGGCACTCCCGGATACGGCGGACGTGACGTGTACGACACCGGTGAGACGAATCAGGCCTACGGCACGTACAACCAGAACGACACGTACAACAGCGGTCCCGCCAATGAACCAGCGCCCGGCGCGTCGTTCGACGCACCGGGTTCGGGCGAACCTTGGAACACGCCTTCCGGAGGCTATAGGTGAACGAGGCCCTGCCCGACGTCCCAGAAGTCCGCGTGGTCGGTCTTCCGCAGCTCACGTCGGGCTTCGACCTTGTCGAGAGACTCGACCTGCCCATGCACCTGAAGGTGCATGGGCCGCTCGAACCCCTGGGCGGAGAGGCTCTCGCGAAGCTCTCCGAGAACATCAACCTGAAGGGCCGCGGCGGCGCGGGCTTCCCCTTCCACAAGAAGCTGCGCTCGGTCGCCGAGGCCGCGATCAAGCGCGGCGTCCGGCCGGTCGTCGTCGTCAACGGCAGCGAGGACGAGCCGGCCTGCCGCAAGGACACGGTGCTCATCAACCGTGCCCCGCATCTCATCCTGGACGGCGCGCTGCTGGTCGCGGAGGCGCTGGGTGCCCGCACGCTCGTGGTGGGGGTCACCCGCGAATCCACCCAGCGCTCCATGGAGGCCGCGCTCGCCGAGCGCGGCCTCAGCAACGGCCGCAGGTCGGCGCTGAAGGCCTTCGTCCAGCGCAACCCGATCCGCATGGTCACCGGCGCCGCCGCGTCGCTGATCCGCTCGATCGACGGCGGCCCGCCGATCCCGCCCGGCCGCAAGGTCAGCGCCTCGCAGAACGGCGTCGGCGGCGCGCCGACCCTGCTGTCCAACGCGGAGACGTTCGCGCAGCTGGCCATCGCCGCCCGCATCGGCCCCGAGCGCTACGGCAACACCGGCCTGTACGACGAGCCGGGCACCGTCATGCTGACGGTCTCCGGCGCGGTCGCACGCCCGATGGTCATCGAGGTCCCCACGGGCGTCCCGCTGCGGTACGTCCTCCAGCTGGCCGGCGCCCCGCCGGTGCCGCAGGGCGTGCTGACCGGCGGCTACCACGGCAAGTGGATCGACGCGGCGACGGTCAACGAGGCGATCGTCTCCCGCAACTCCCTGGACGCGGTGGGCGGGGCGCTCGGCGCCGGCGCGATCCTGCCGATCAGCCAGGAGACCTGCCCGCTGGGCGAGTCGCTGCGCGTGGCCCAGTGGCTGGCCGACGAGAGCGCGGGCCAGTGCGGTCCCTGCTACCTCGGGCTGCCGGCGGCCGCGCGCGGCATGGAGGACATCCTCAACGGCGGCGGCCCGGCCGCCCTGGAGGCGCTGAAACAGGTCGCCAAGAACGTCAAGCGGCGCGGCGCGTGCTCGCACCCGGACGGCTCCGCGATGTTCCTGGAGTCGACCATCAAGGCGTTCACCGACGACCTGGCCGCGCATGTCCTCGGCAATGGCTGCGGACGGCCCGTGGAGGGCGTTCTGCCGCTCTTCGAGGCCGGCATGGCCCCCGCGGGCATCACGAGCGGCAGCGCCCCGGAGGAGAGCAGCTCCAGCCGCCAGAAGATCTTCGTCGACTGGACGCTCTGCCGCGGCCACGGCCTGTGCGCCGACATCCTCCCGGAGGTCTTCCAGCTGGGCGCCGACGGCTTCCCCACGGTGGCCCAGGCGAAGGTGCCGCAGTACGCCGAGGCCAAAGCTCTACGCGCGGTGCGTCGCTGCCCGGCACTGGCCCTGCGCATCGAGGAGGACACGCGCGCGCAGGCGCCCGCCCGCAACCTGCCGGTCCTCTCCCAGGGCCGCGGCCGCCGCGCCCTCGGGCGCTAGGCGCAGGTCACCGGACGGCAGACGGCAGACGGCAGACGGCAGACGGCAGACGGCAGACGGCAGACGGCAGACGGCAGACGGCAGACGGCAGACGGCAGACGGCAGACCGGACCACGACAAGGGGTCGCCTGACAACAGGCGACCCCTTCGGTCTCGTCAACCGCCCCTGAACGCAAAAAGATCCCGCCGGATCGAATTCGATCCGGCGGGATCTGCTGTGGAGCTAAGGAGAATTGAACTCCTGACCTCCTGCATGCCATGCAGGCGCTCTACCAACTGAGCTATAGCCCCTCGCGGTCCAGCGGCGAAGCCGCTTGTCGACCGTGTCGCCCGGTTTCCCCGGCGGCGACGCCAACATTACCGGTACGACGGGTGGACCACCAAATCGTTTCCACCCTGTCCGTTTTCGCCCGTTTTCCACGGTCAGGCGGTGACGAACGAATAGAACCGTTTGAGCGTGCAGTGCTCCTCGAGGAGCCGGCCGTAGATCGGCTCGCCCTCCAGCTCGCGGTACGTCTCGATCGGGTCGCCTTTTATGATCAGCGCCCGCGCGCATTCCTCGCACCAGTACTGGTAGTCGGGGTTGACCGGCTCCATGTCGCGGACGATCGGGGTGCCGCTGCCGCACCAGTCGCACTTTCGCCTGTGTGCACCCATCGATCAGCTCCAGCTGTGGCCGCAGGCCGTGCACACGTAGGAAGTCCCGCCGTTGTCGCCGAGCACCAGGGCCACATGTCCGGAACCGCAGGAGGGGCAGCTGAGCCGGGTGGCCTTGTCCCGTGTCAACGCCGCTTCGGAGAGATGGCCGACCTCTCCGAGGATGCTCGCAGGCATCGCTACTCCCTCCCGTCGGGCCGCGCCCCCTTCCGGCCGTTTGATTCTGCCACGGCCGGGCCAATACGGTCAGCGACGCCTCAGTACCAGTCCGGACACGGCACCGAGCGCGGCTGTCGCAGCGAGCGCGAACATGCATGTGAGAAGCGCTTCCGCAGAGGTATACGCCTCCGGTGCCCCAAGTGACTCAAGGCGGTTGAAGAACAGTGTGCCGAAGACCGCGACGCCGATCAGCTGGCCGAGCTGGGTGACCGTGGCGAGCAGCCCGCTCGCGTCCGCCGCGTCCTCGGGCCGCACCCCCGCCAGCGCACCGGTGAGCGTCGGGCTGAAGGCGAGCGCGAGCCCGACGCCCACGCCGGCGTACGCGACGTACAGCCACGCGCCCCCGTGGTCACCGCCCTTGAAGGCCAGCCCCACGCCGGTCACCGACAGCGCGGTGAGCGCGAACCCGGCCGGGGCCAGGAACCGTTGCCAGGACACGGGCCACCTGCGCCAGGTGAGACCGACCACACCGAAGACGACCGCGGTCGGCGCGAAGGTGAGACCGGCGCGCAGCGCGCTGTAGCCGAGGCCGCCCTGGACGTGCAGGGTCAGGACGAACAGGAAGCCGCCGTTCACCGCCATGACGGCCATGACCCGCCCGACGGCGAGCCCCATCCCCGGGTGACGCAGCACACGGGGCGCGATCAGCGGGGCGCCGCCGCGGCGGGCCAGCCGGGCCTCGTAGCCGCAGAACCCGACGAAGACGAGCGCGCCGACGGCCAGTGACAGCCAGGACCACCACGGCCAGTCCTCCTCCTGTCCGAGCACCAGCGGCACCGTGACCATCGACACGGCCGCGCCCAGAAGCACGAGACCGGGCCAGTCCGCGCCGCGCGCCCCCGCGCGCGCCTCTCTCCCCTCCGTGTGCCGTCCCACTCCCCCTCCTCGCGGCAGGACACGCCGTCCGACGACCAGCAGCACGAGGCCCACCGGCACGTTCACGAGGAACACCGGACGCCATCCGGCGCTCAGCAGGTCGGCGCTGACCAGAACGCCGCCCGCCACCTGCCCGGCCGCCGCGCCGACGGCGAGGACCGCCGAGTAGACGCCCAGCGCCCGCACCCGGGCCGCGCCGGTGAACGTGCGCTGGATCAGGCTGAGCACCTGCGGGATCATCACCGCCGACCCGACGCCCTGCACCAGCCGGAACACGATCAGCTCGGTGCTTCCCTGCGCCAGCCCGCAGGCCAGCGAGGCGGCCGTGAAGAGGGCGAGCCCGGCGAGGTGGACCCGCCCGTGCCCGAACCGGTCGCCGAGGCGCGCGCCGGTGATCAGCAGCACGGAGTACGTGATGGCGTAACCGGCGACCACCAGTTGGAGGTCCGCGCCGGACGCGTTCAGGTCGGAACCGATCGTGGGGGCCGCGACGTTCACGATGAAGACGTCGAGCAGTGCCATGAACTGGGCTGCGAGCACGACCGCCAGCAGCCGCCGAGGCCGATTGTCAGTGCCGGGGTCTTTACTGGCGGCAGGACGTGAAACGGGTGGCACGGACGCGGGGACCGGGCCCGTCCGGGGTGTCGTCGTCATGCCGTCGAGCGTGACGAGGATCCGGTACGGGTGCCGAGAGCCCGCCGATGCTGGTACTGACAGCACCTGGCAGGGGCCGGACGGGGGATCGACCATGGGGGACGTGACGATGGGGGAAGTGACGATGGCGGACGTGGCGATGGGGACGCGAACAGGCACGAGGACGAAGGCAGGGGCAGGGGCAGGGGCCGAATCGGAGACGGAGACGCGCGACGGGCCTGCTCCGGGCACGAGGCATCGACGCCGGCCCGAGCTGGCGGCCTTCCTGCGCAGCAGGCGGGCCCGGGTGACACCGGGCGACGTCGGGATGCCGCCCGGGCTGCGTCGCCGCACGCCAGGACTGCGGCGCGAGGAGGTCGCCCAGCTCTCGGGGGTCGGCGTCACCTGGTACACGTGGCTGGAGCAGGGGCGGCCGATCAACGCCTCCGCGCAGGTCCTGGACGCCGTGGCGCGGACCCTGCGGCTCGACCCGCCGGAGCGGGAGCACCTGTACCACCTGGCGGAGGTGCCCTACGTGTCCGCGCCGGAGGCCCTGGTGCGAAGCGTCGGTCCGGAGATCCAGGGCATCATCGACGCCCTCGTTCCCCGCCCGGCGGTGGTCTACAACTCGCGCTACGACATCCTCGCCGCCAACTCGGTCTACCACGACCTGTTCGTCGCTCCGGCGGCCGGGAGCGCCCCCCGAGTACCGGCGAATGCCCTGTGGCGGCTGTTCACGGTGCGGGAGGAGGACTGCCCGCTGCTCTTCAGGGACAAGGAGCTCCCGGTGATGGTGGCGACCCTGCGGGCGTCGTACGGACTGCATGCCGGTGAGCCCGTCTGGGAGGACTTCATACGTCGCCTGTCCGAGGCGAGCCCCCTGTTCGCCCGGCTGTGGGCGTCCGGCGACGTCGCGGAGCCCGGCCGTCGCGTGAAGGTCTTCCGGCACGAGGCCCTCGGCGAGCTTCGGATGACGTCCATGTCGCTGTCGATCAACGGAATGCCCGAGTGCCGCATCGTGGTCTACACACCGGACGACGAGGAGACGGCGCGGCGCGCGGCCCTGTTGCGGAAGGAGACGACAAAAGATCCCGCCCCCTGAGGGGACGGGATCTTTCCGAAGCGATCTCGACCGATCTCTCGATCTTTGACAACTCAACAGAGTGTCGCTCGACCGACCGGCCCATCTGTGGAGCTAAGGAGAATTGAACTCCTGACCTCCTGCATGCCATGCAGGCGCTCTACCAACTGAGCTATAGCCCCTTGCGCCACGCGGCTGAGCCGCATGGTGTTTCGCCCCGCTCGGCGGGGCGAACAAGAAGAACTTTAGCCTGCGACCTGCCGGAAAGTGAAATCCGGGTCCCGGCGGCCGCACGGCCCTCAGTCGTCGTCGCCGAGCACCGGCTCGGGCAGGGTGCCGGCGTTGTGCTCGAGCAGACGCCAGCCCCGGGCGCCCTCGCCGAGGACGGACCAGCAGCAGTTGGAGAGCCCGCCGAGACTCTCCCAGTTGTGCGCCTCCAGACCGAGGAAGCGGCCGATGGTGGTGCGGATGGTGCCGCCGTGACTGACGACGACGAGCGTGCCGTGATCGGGCAGCTTCTCGGCGTGCCGCAGCACGACCGGGGCGGCACGGTCGGCCACCTCGGTCTCCAGTTCGCCGCCACCGCGGCGGACCGGCTCACCGCGCTTCCACGCGGTGTACTCCTCGCCGTGGCGGGCGATGATCTCCTCGTGGGTCAGCCCCTGCCACACGCCCGCGTACGTCTCCCGCAGGCCCTCGTCGTAGGTCACGTCCAGGCCGGTGAGCGCGGCGAGCTCGGCGGCCGTGTTCGCGGCCCGCGACAGGTCCGAGGCGACGATCGCGTCGGGCTTGAGGGAGGCGAGCAGCCGGGCGGCGCGGCGGGCCTGGGCCACGCCGGTCTCGGTCAGCTCGACGTCCGTCGTGCCCTGGAAGCGGCGCTCCACGTTCCAGGCGGTCTGGCCGTGCCGCCAGAGGATGACACGGCGGCCGCGCCCCGGTTCACGGGACGCGGCGGCCTGCGCGGGGGCAGTCACCGCAGCTCCCCGAACTCGGCGGCCTCGTCCTCCTCGGCCTGCAGCTTGGCGTGCTCCTGGGCCTTGCCGCGCGTCGCCTGGGCGTCGGCGGGCAGCTCCAGCTCGGGGCAGTCCTTCCACAGCCGCTCGAGGGCGTAGAAGACACGCTCCTCGCTGTGCTGGACGTGGACGACGATGTCGACGTAGTCGAGCAGGATCCAGCGGGCGTCGCGGTCGCCCTCACGGCGCACCGGCTTGGCGCCGAGCTCCTTCTGGAGGCGCTCCTCGATCTCGTCGACGATCGACTTGACCTGGCGGTCGTTGGGGGCGGAGGCCAGCAGGAAGGCGTCCGTGATCGACAGCACGTCGCTGACGTCGTAGGCGATGATGTCGTGCGCGAGCTTGTCTGCGGCCGCCTGGGCGGCGCTGTTGATGAGCTCGATGGAGCGGTCGGTGGCGGTCACTACGTGGCTTTCCGTCGGCGGACACTTGTCCTCAAGGGTCTCACGGACAGCCGACGGCGCCCCACGCGTTTAAGGGACCGCGCGGGGACGGCCGCCTCACCGCCCCGCACGAGCCCTCTCGTCCCGCGACTCGGATCACTCGCCCGAGGGGGCGATCACCCGGACGAGGCGGGTTTGTAGTCCTCGCCCAGGACGACGGCCACGTCTGCGTTCGCGGAGACGGTGCCCTTCTTCACGGCGTCGGCTTTCAGGCCCAGGGTCTTGGCGACCTCGGTGGCGTTGACCTTGTCGGCCGGGTCGGCGTAGAGCACCTGGGAGGTGGCCTTCGTGCTCGACGGGGTGCCGGCCTCCAGGAAGGTGAAGCCGCCGTTGAGGAGGACCACGCGCGCGTCCTCGGTATTGGCCTTCCTGCCGCTGGCGTTCTGGACGGACACGCTGACGGCCGCGTCCTTGTCGGGGCTCTTGGCCGTGCCGCCGAGGACGTCCTTGACGACGCTGTCGCTCGCCTCGGCGCTGAGCGTGCCGTCGGTCTGGACGGGCAGCAGGGCGGTCTTGTAGTCACCGCCCTTGGCGAGGTCGGCGAGCTTGGCGAGGAAGGCTCCGAGGTCCTTGTCGGTCAGCGAGGGGTCGAGGATCTGCGCCAGGGTCTGGACGGTGACGGTCGCGCCGTCGGCGTCGGAGGACACCTTGCGCAGCACACCCTGCATGACCTGTCCGAACCGCTCCAGTTGGGCGTTCTGGGCCTCGCCCTCGGCCCGGTAGGTGGCGTAGGCGACGGCCATCTTGCCGCTGAGGGTCTGGTCCTGGCCCTTGGCGACGAGCGGGGCCTGGCCTTTCTTCGCGGCCGGGTCGGGAACGGCCGTGTCGGTGTCGACCTCGATGTTGCCGACGAGGTCGACGAGGTTCTGCAGATAGGGGGTGTCCAGCCGCCAGGTGCCCTCGATGCTGGTGCCGAGAACCGTGTCCAGCGCTTCGCGCGTCCCCGCGGAGCCGTCGTCGTCGACGGACTTGGCGAGCGTGGTCGTGGTGCCGTCGTCGTCCGTGAGGACGAGGGAGTTGGGCAGCAGGACCGTGGTGGCCTGCTTGGTGGTGGTGTTGTCGACGAGCAGCACCGTCGAGGTGCCGCCCCCGGCTGTGTTGTGCAGGTGGACGACGACCACGTCACGCTTCTGGGCGGCGGTGGCGGTCGTGGGCCGGGTGCCGGAGTCCGAGGACGACGACAGCCCGGGCAGCTTCCCGGCGTACCAGAGGTAGCCGACTCCGCCGACCGCGACCAGTGCCAGGACCACGGCGAGGGCGACGACACGGCTGCGGGCGCGGCGCTTGGCCTCCTCGCGGCGCTCGGTGCGGTTCTCGGTGAAGTTCAGCCAGTCGATGACGTCCTCGGAGTCGCCGTCGGGCTCCTCCACGAACGCGAACTGCTCGGTCCGGTAATCCCGTTGGGCCGTCCCGGGAGCGCCGGAGCCGGTGCGGCCGCCCGGTGCCGCGTCATCGGCGGCGTGGTCGGCCTCGGCGGCGCCCGTCTCGACCGGACCGGCCTGCTGCGGGATGTAGGCGGTCTGCTCGGCGGTGCGGGGCTGGTGGTCGACCCGGGGCTGCTGTCCGCTGGTGGCGGTCTGCCCGTATGGGTCGTAGGGGGCCTGGGTGGAGCCGTAGGGGTCGTAGCCGACGGGTGACTGCCGGCCCGTGTCGTAGCCGGGGGTGGCCGGCTGACGGCCCGTGTCGTAGTCGGAAGCGGCCTGCTGACGGCCGGTGTCGTACGGGTCGTAGGCGGGCGTCTGCCCCTGCACGCCGGTGGCGTACGGGTCGTAACCGTTGTAGCCGTACCCCTGCTGGGCCTGCTGGGCCTGCTGCCCCTGCTGGCCGTAGGGGTCGTAGGACTGCTGCGGCGCCTGCTGGGTCGGGATCTGCGGGACCTGCCGGTAGACGGGCTGCCCGTACTCGTCGTAGCCGACGAGTTCGTACTGCCCGTCCCCGTATCCCGCGTCGTATCGGTCGTTCACCGGTACCCCTCTCGGCTCACTCGCCGCGGTACAGCTCGCGCTTGTCGATGTAGCGCACGACTCCGTCGGGCACCAGATACCAGACGGGGTCGCCCTTGGCGACTCTCGCACGGCAGTCCGTCGAGGAGATGGCGAGCGCGGGAACCTCGACGAGGGAGACGCCGCCCTCGGGCAGGCCGGGGTCCATGAGGTTGTGCCCGGGCCGGGTGACGCCGATGAAGTGCGCGAGGGAGAACAGCTCCTCGCTGTCCCGCCAGGTCAGGATCTGGCCCAGGGCGTCGGCGCCGGTGATGAAGAAGAGGTCCGTGTCGGGGTTGAGGGCCCGCAGGTCGCGCAGGGTGTCCACGGTGTAGGTGGGGCCGCCGCGGTCGATGTCGATACGGCTGACCGAGAACTGCGGGTTCTCGGCGGTCGCGATGACCGTCATCAGGTAGCGGTCCTCGGCCGGGGAGACACTGCGGTGGGTCTTCTGCCACGGCTGCCCGGTCGGGACGAACACGACCTCGTCCAGGTGGAACTGCGCGGCGACCTCACTGGCCGCCACGAGGTGTCCGTGGTGGATCGGATCGAACGTCCCGCCCATGACGCCGAGGCGGCGCTTGCCCGGGTTCCGCGGGCCGGTAGGCATGTCCTGCTCTCCCATGCGTGCAGACCCTACCGGCCCGGCCCCGGGGCCCCGGCCGGCGGATGCCCGGAGTGCCCCGCTATGCCGGACTGCCCGTCGGTGAACACGTGACGGCTCAGCGGTCGCGGTTGAAGCGGGTGGTGATCCACAGCAGGAGCAGCAGGATGAGGAACGCGCTGCCACCCGTGACCAGGGGGCTCAGGCTCTCGTGGTTGCCACCGTGCTCCTCGCCCTCGGCGGCGAGGGTGACCAGCTGGGCAGCGGCGCTGTGAAGGCTCATCTTCGGCAGGACCTATCCGATGGGTGTCCCCGCACTCGGGCGAAGCCGAGAGTGGGGAAGGGCGGGATAAAGATGTCGGCCCATCGTAAGCGGGAGGCCCGGCGGCGATCACCCCGACTCCGCCATTGGGAACCTTGCAGGCGGCTCAGTCGTCCTTCCGCTTGTAGCCCCGAAGCAGGAACCACGCGGTGAGCACACAGCCCAGGATCATCACGATCAGTACGACGCGGAGCAGATTCCCCGCCCCCTGCTGCTGGGCGGCGCCGGCGGCTCGGACGAGCAGGGCGGCTGCGGGGTGGTGCTCCATGGCGTGGGCTCCTCAGGTGTAGTGCCCGTCCACGGTAACTCCGCCTAGGCTGGGCTCTGCTTCGGGGGCGCAAAGGGCCGCACAAAGGTCCGTAAAGGGTCATGCAAAGGCCACACAGACGCACATGGGGGAAGACATGTCCGACGAAGGCCACGAGCACCACGGCACCGGTCACGAGAAGGTGCCGAGCAGGCAGCGAAGGCGCTTCCCCGGAATCTCCTCGCGTGCGTACGAGCACCCGGCCGACCGCTCCGCGCTGGTCGCGCTGCGCAAGCTGAGCGGTTTCGACACGGTGTTCAAGGCACTCAGCGGGCTGTTGCCCGAGCGGAGCCTGAGGCTGCTGTTCCTCTCCGACTCGGTGCGCGTCTCCGACCAGCAGTTCGCGCACCTCAACGACATGCTGCGGGACGCCTGTTACATCCTGGACCTGGAGAAGGTCCCCCCGATGTACGTCAACCAGGACCCGCAGCCCAACGCGATGTGCATCGGCCTGGACGAGCCGATCATCGTGGTCACCACCGGCCTCGTCGAGCTGCTCGACGAGGAGGAGATGCGGGCGGTCGTCGGGCACGAGGTGGGCCACGCGCTGTCCGGACACGCCGTGTACCGCACGATCCTGCTGTTCCTGACCAACCTGGCGATCCGGGTCGCCTGGATCCCGCTGGGCAACCTCGCGATCATGGCGATCGTGACGGCTCTGCGCGAGTGGTTCCGCAAGTCGGAGCTGTCCGCCGACCGCGCGGGTCTGCTCGTCGGCCAGGATCTGAAGGCCTCGATGCGCGGCCTGATGAAGATCGCCGGCGGCAACCACCTGCACGAGATGAACGTGGACGCGTTCCTGCAGCAGGCCGAGGAGTACGAGTCCGCGGGCGACCTGCGCGACTCCGTGCTGAAGATCCTCAACGTGCTGCCCCGCACGCACCCCTTCACGACCGTACGCGCGGCCGAGCTGAAGAAGTGGGCCGAGTCCCGCGACCACCAGCGGATCATGGACGGGCACTACCCGCGGCGCAGCGAGGACAAGGACACCTCGGTCACGGACTCCTTCCGCGAGTCCGCCGCCCACTACGCGACCAGCGTCAAGAGCTCCAAGGACCCGCTGATGAAGCTGGTCACCGACATAGCCGGCGGGGCGGGTGACCTGGGCGGCAGGGTGCGGCGAGGCTTCGGCGGGTTCACGGGCCAGGCTCCGTCGGACGGCCGGTCGCCCCGCAACGGCTCGGACGGCGCGAACGGCTCGGACGGCTCGGACGGCTCGGACGGGCCGACGGACACGCCTCCGCGCGACGCGAACTGACGGCTCTCTCGCGCCCAGGACCGTCGCTCGGCCGCCCCGTCCCGCCTCACCTCACCGTCACGGCGGGACGGCGGTAGACCCGTGTCCGGGGGTCACACCTTCGGCTGGGCGCTCGTCGCCAGGGCCCCGCACAGGGCCGTCGCGTCGTCCGTCGCGTAGGGGTCCGTGCCGGCCGGGCCGCCCGTTTTCGCGGTCTGGCCGGCGAGCAGGGGGCGCAGGTGGTTCGTGGAGTCCTCGGCGCAGGAGAGCGGTCCGGCCTGGACGTAGGACACGACCAGCTGGACCTGGTGGGTACGCAGGTCGTCGCGGTCGAAGCGGAAGTGCAGCTCGCGGCGGACGGTGAAGAGGGAGGCCGGGGCGCCCGCCGCGGCGCCGGTGGGGCGCAGCGCGTACACGAGGGTGTGGTCGGCGGTGACCTCGAGGGTGGAGGAGTCGGTCTCGGCGGCCTGCAGGGTGCCCTGGACGCGGATCCTGCTGTCGGCCAGCTGGACCCGGGCGGGGTCGAAGCGGACCAGCCAGCCGGTGGGTGCGTGCCGGCCGTCGGCGGCCGGGCTGCTGAAGCTCTCGTCGAACTGCTCGAGCTGGTCCGCGTCGACCAGGGCGCGCACCGGCCGCACCTGCTGTCCGGTGAGCACCTCCGAGTAGAGGGAGGAGTGCACGATGTAGTCCTTGGCCGTGGTCAGGGCGGTGACCACCTGGCCTTCGGAGAAGTGCGCGGTCCGCCGGGAGGCGGGCAGCGGGATGCCCTCGGCGCCGATGCGGAACTGCGCGGCGGGGCTGTGCGCGAACAGCGACTCGGGGGCGGCCGCCCCGGGTACCACGCCCTGTGGGGAGAGCGGGATGACGGTCATCCGCAGGGGCTCGACGGGCCGCCGGGCCAGCTGGTTCTGGTAGGGGCTGCGCAGCCCCATGTAGACGGCCGTGCCGAAGGCGACGGCGATCAACAGGAACAGGATCAGCGCCTGCCGGGACAGGCCCCGGCCCCGGCGCAGGGGCGGACGACGGCGGACGGCGGGCGCGTGGTCGGCCATGCGCTCCTGGGCCGAGTACTCCTGAATGCGGGCAGCACGGACGAACGATTCGTCGAAGACGACGGATCGATACTCGTCCTCTCCCCCTCCTGAGGTGCCCTCGGGCGTGCCCTCCGGTGGGTCTCCAGGCCCGGCCATACTTTCAGAGTAGGTCGCGCGGAGCCCAGGTAAACGCCCTGCTGTACGACAACTTCTGACAGGTACTCACCAGGCTCGGGACCGGCTCGCCAGCCGGCTTCGACCCCGCTTCGGGCCCGGCTTCGAAGCCTCCCACGGGCCCTCGCACAGTCATGCGACGCACACGCGTTCAGGGCGTGCGCGGGACCGCAGACACGTGTGGCTTGGAGTGGTCGGCCGACGCCGACGGGGGCGGCACGCTTCCCTGCTCGAGACCGGTCGTGGCGGGTGGCGGCACCTCGTCCCGGCTGCCCGAGGACGCGCCCCGGTAGACCGCGGCGAAGGCCAGCGCGACCATGCCGATCCCCATCACGAGGGCCAGCATCCAGGCCACCGGGCGGTGCCAGCGGACCTGTTTGCCGTACGCCCCGGGGGCGTCGTAGCGGCGTTGCCAGGCTTCGGGGAGGTCGACGTCGTCCAGATCGTCGAGGTCCGGATCATGGCCGAAATCGCCGGTTCCATAGGGATCGTCGTAGCGGTCGCCCCTGGCGCGGGCGGCCCTGCGGGCTTCGGCCTCCGAGGCCTCGGCTCTCGCCTCGGCGGCGGCCAGGAGGCGTTCGACGGCGGTCGGCTCGTGCACCACGGCCGCCTGTACGAAGGCCTCGTCGAATACCACGGAGGCGAACTCTTCGTCCGACACCCCGCGGTCGTGATCGTCGTCGGGCTCCCAGCCGTCAGGGAACGGCGTACCCCCCACGTCCTCCGGCACGGATCCAGAGTAGACCTGGGGGGTCAATTTGGGCAGACGGTATGGAAATTCGTCCGCCGGATGAGACGCCTCTCACGGCCGTCGCCGACCGGCCCCGAACCACGCCGTTCGGCCTCTGTCCGGCCCTCGTTCAGCCTTCACCCCGCCCCGTCCGGCACATCCGACCGGCTCTCGTCCGACAGGGGTCCCGCAGGAGCCCGACGGGCCTGTGTCAGCGGCGTACGTGCCCGTCGCCGGTGACGATGTACTTGGTGCTGGTCAGCTCCGGCAGACCCATCGGGCCCCGGGCGTGCAGTTTCTGGGTGGAGATGCCGATCTCCGCGCCGAAGCCGAACTGGCCGCCGTCGGTGAAGCGGGTGGAGGCGTTCACAGCCACCGTGGTGGAGTCGACCAACTGGGTGAAGCGGCGTGCCGCCTGCTGGGAGGTGGTGACGATCGCCTCGGTGTGGCCGGAGGTCCACAGCCGGATGTGCTCGACGGCCTTGTCCAGCGAGTCGACGACGGCGGCGGCGATGTCGTAGGAGAGGTACTCGGTCTCCCAGTCCTCCGGGGTCGCCTCCACGACGGTCGCCTTGGAGTCCTTGGCGTAGGCCAGCACGCGCTCGTCGGCGTGCACGGTCACGCCGGCCTCGGCGAGGGCGTCGAGGGCACGGGGCAGGAACTCGGGAGCGATGTCCTGATGGACCAGGAGGGTCTCGGCGGCGTTGCAGACGCTGACCCGGTGCGCCTTGGAGTTGATCAGGATGTCGATCGCCATGTCGAGGTCGGCGTGGGCGTCGACGTAGACGTGGCAGTTGCCGGTGCCGGTCTCGATGACGGGCACGGTGGACTCCGTGACGACGGTCCGGATGAGCGAGGCGCCGCCGCGCGGGATGAGGACGTCGACCAGTCCGCGGGCGCGCATCAGCTCGCGCACGCTGTCGCGGCCCTCGCCGGGCACCAGCTGCACGGCGTCGGCGGGCAGCCCGGCCCCGCCGACCGCGTCTCGGATCACTCGGACGAGGGCGGTGTTCGACTCGTAGGCGGAGGACGAGCCGCGCAGGAGGACCGCGTTGCCGGACTTCAGGCAGAGCGCGGCGGCGTCCACGGTGACGTTCGGACGGGCCTCGTAGACGATGCCGACGACGCCGAGCGGGACCCGGACCTGGCGCAGGTCGATGCCGTTGGGAAGGGTGGAGCCGCGGACGACCTCACCGACCGGGTCGGGCAGCGCGACGACGTCGCGCACGTCCGAGGCGATGGCCCGCACCCGCTCCGGGGTGAGGGTCAGCCGATCGACGATGGCCTCGCTGGTGCCGGCCTCGCGGGCCTTGGCGATGTCCTTGGCGTTGGCCTCGACGATTTCGCTCGTGCGGACCTCCAGCGCGTCCGCGATGGCGAGAAGCGCGTCGTCCTTGGCGGCCCGGGGCAGCGGCGCGAGGTCGGCGGCGGCCGCCTTGGCGCGGTAGGCGGCGCGGGTGACCGGGGACATGGAGTCATACGGCGAAAGCGTGGTCATAAGGGAAGGGTAGTGCGCCGCACGGGCCCGTCCATCGCTCGTTCCACACCACGAGACGCCACGCGATGCCACGGGACGCCACGGGACGCTTCAAGCCGCCCCGAGATATCGCAGGCTCCCCTGAGACACCCCCGGGGCCACCCCGAGACTCCCCCGGGGACACCCCGAGACTCCCCCGGGACGCCCTCAGGCGCCCGCGGGACGCCCGGCGAGGCCCGACCGACGACGGCACCCGCTCCGCGACGCCGGCTCAACGGCACCCGCCCGCGACGCCCGCCCGACATCCCCTCCCCCTCTCCCCCGGCGCCCGGCCGGAGAGGGGTCAGTAGGGGTGGACCCCGACCGGTGTCGCCGGAGCGGGGCCGTATCCCTCGGCGATGCGCTGGTGGTAGGTCTGGCGGTCGATGACCTCGAGGCCGACGATCTCCCACGGCGGGAGCCCGGCGGTCTGGCGGTGCTCGCCCCACAGCCGCAGGGCGACGGCGGCCGCGTCGTGCAGGTCGCGGGCCTCCTCCCAGTACCGGATCTCGGCGTGGTCACCCGCGTATCTGCTGGTCAGGAGGAAGGGATGATCGTGGGCGAGCTGTTCGAGAGCGCGCCGGACCTCCTTCAGCGGAGCCTGTTCGCCGGAGACGCTGAGGGTGACGTGCCACAGCCGGGGGACGTCCACGGGCTGACCGCCCTTCGACTCGGCGGCCTCCTCGGCCCGGTACCGCTCGCCGGCCGCCACGCTGGTCAGTGCGCGCTCCTCGCCGGGCGCACGCGACGGCGAACCCGCGGCGCGTGACGACGTCGGCCCGGCCGTACGCGACGCCGTCGTACCGGTCGCGCCGGTACTCCCACGGGTCGCTGCCACCCCAGGGCGCACTCGTCTCACGACGGCCTCCTTTACGCAGCGCTCGTGCGGATCGTGTCCCTGAGACAAAGTTGAGCAGGCCGCACGGCTCCGTGGGGCGGTTTCACGGAACGTCCCCCACCGGTACGTTCCGTTCGAGCGGGTTTACGGGTTCAGGATCACCAGGTCGTCGCGGTGGACGACCTCGCGCTCGTACTCCGCGCCCAGCTCACGCGCCAGTTCCCTGGTCGACCGCCCGATCAGCTGGGGGATCTCCTTGGCGTCGAAGTTGACGAGGCCGCGGGCCACCGCCCGCCCCCGGGCGTCGCGCAGCTCGACCGGGTCGCCCGCGCTGAAGTCGCCCTGGACGGCCGCGATCCCGGCGGGCAGCAGCGACTTGCGCCGTTCGACGACCGCGCGCACCGCGCCGTCGTCGAGGGTCAGCGAGCCCTGCGGGGTGGACGCGTGCTGGAGCCACAGCAGCCGGTCGGCCGAGCGTTTGCCGGTGGGGTGGAAGAAGGTGCCGGTGTCCCCGCCGGCGAAGGCCTCGGCCGCGTGGACGGCGCTGGTGAGGACCACCGGGATGCCGGCCGCCGCCGCGATCCGGGCGGCCTCGACCTTGGTGACCATGCCGCCGGTGCCGACGCCGGCCTTGCCGGCGCTGCCGATCTCGACGTGCGCGAGGTCCTCCAGGGCCCGTACCTCGGGGATGCGCGAGGTGCCGGGTTTGCCGGGGTCGCCGTCGTACACGCCGTCGACGTCGGACAGCAGGACCAGCAGGTCGGCGTGGACGAGGTGGGCGACGAGGGCGGCGAGCCGGTCGTTGTCGCCGAAGCGGATCTCGTCGGTGGCGACGGTGTCGTTCTCGTTGACGATCGGGAACGCGCCCATCGCGAGCAGCTTGTCGAGGGTGCGGGAGGCGTTGCGGTGATGAACCCGCCGGCTCATGTCGTCGCTGGTCAGGAGCACCTGGCCGACGCGGACGCCGTAGCGGGCGAAGGAGGCGGTGTAACGGGCCACCAACAGGCCCTGGCCGACGCTCGCGGCGGCCTGCTGGCGGGCGAGGTCCTTGGGGCGGCGGCGCAGGCCGAGCGGGGCGAGTCCGGCGGCGATGGCGCCCGAGGAGACCAGGACGATCTCCTTCTCTCCCCCGCTGCGGCTCTTGGCGAGGACGTCGACGAGCGCGTCGACCCGGTCGGCGTCGAGCCCGCCGGAGGCGGTGGTCAGCGACGAGGAGCCGACCTTGACGACGATCCTGCGGGCCTCGCCCACGGCCTGCCTTGCCCCTGCCACCTTGTTCTTCGCTCCTCGTGTAGGTCCCCGGCTGCCTGCCCGGCAATCTACGCGAACGGGGGCCCGGGCCGCGCAGGGGTTTCACTGCACGGACGGACACGGCAGCGTAACCGTTCACTCACGCTTTGCGTACGGCAAAGAGGTTGTGCCGGTTCCCCATGGATTTTGAAGAGAAGACAAATTTATTTTGAAGTTTGTGTCACCTACAGTTCGCCCTGTGAAGCGCATACTCCTGCGATCGGGGAAGAGCCCCTTCGACGTCATCCCCGTCGAGGAAGCCCTCCACCGCGACGTGATCGCCACCAACGCCGGCAACCTGATCTTCAGCGACGCCGCCCACAAGATCCTTCTGACGCCGGACACCGAGGTCGTCTCGAACGGCATGCGGACCGACGTGAGCGCGGCGGCCCGGATCAACGACGAGTACGACGCGTTCGTCGTGCCGCTCGCCAACGCGTTCCGGCCGACCTTCGAACCGTCGCTGCAGCGGCTGACCCGGCTCATCGGCAAGCTGAAGATCCCGGTCGTGGTGCTGGGAGTCGGCGCGCAGGCCCCCCTGGACCAGATACCGGAGCGCCTGAAGGCGATGGAGCCGAGCGTGCGCGCGTTCTGCGCGGCGGTGCTGGACCACAGCGCCTCCATCGGCGTGCGGGGCGAGTTCACCGAGAAGTACCTCAACGACATGGGCTTCCGGGACGTCGAGGTCATCGGCTGCCCCTCGATGTTCCTGCACGGCGACCGGCTGCCCGTGGAGAAGAAGACGCCCGCGTTGACGGCGCAGTCGCGGATCGCCGTCAACGGCTCGCACACCGCCGTGCGCGGCGGCGGCCTGCACCGGATCATCACCCACGCCCACGCGCGCTATCCGCACCTGCGCTACATAGGCCAGAACCTCACCGACGCGCGGCAACTGCACTGGCGGGACGTGGACTCCCCGGCCGGGCGGATGACGCAGATGCCGACCCACCCCGACCACCCGATGTACCGGGAGGACAAGGTCCGGGTGTACGTCGACCCGGCCACCTGGATCGACGACCTGCGGGAGTTCGACTACTCGTTCGGTTCACGCATCCACGGCAACATCGCCGCACTGCTGGCTGGCACGCCCGCGACCGTACTGGCGTTCGACTCGCGCACGCTGGAGCTGTGCCGCTACTTCGAGATACCTCACCGGCTGCTCAGCGAGGCCCCCGCGGACCTCGACCCGGCCCAGCTGTACGAGGAGTCCGACTTCAGCGCCCTCACCGGCAACCACAAGGAGCGCTTCGACCGGTTCACGGCGTTCCTGGACAAGAACGGGCTGCAGAACACCTTCACCCACGGCGACGGCGGCGCGGCCTTCGACAAGCGGCTGCGGTCGCTGCCCTTCCCGCCGGGCGTGCGCCCCTGGAACGACGCCGACCTGGCCTCGCTGACCAGCCGGTTCGGCTGGCTGCAACAGCGCATCGCCGAACTGGACTCCCACAACGCGCAGCTCGAGCGGGACCTGGCCAAGAGCCGGAGCGGCGCGAAGGCCGTCGCGGGCATTCCCGGGCCCTCGATCTACCGTCGCGCCCGGCGCGCGGTGGGCGGACCGCTACGCCGCGCCCTGAAGCCGGCCAAGTAGGCCGCCCGCGGAGGCCCCGGCGGCCCGCTCGTCGCTCAGGCTGCCGCCGTGCCGCCCGGCCGCACCGTGCGGCGCACCCGGCGGAGCCTGCGGCGGACCTTGCGGACGAAGCCGCGCACGAAGGTCTCGGTGGGGTTCTTGCGCCATCCGGGGTAGGCCTTGGCCTCACGGGGTTCGGCCAGGTAGACCCGGTCGGGGAGGCCGGCCGTCGAGGAGCCGTAGTGGGGGTAGGCCAGGTACAGCTGGGTGTTGCGCTTCTTCAGGACGGGAGCCGGCTTGCTCTTCGCCTGGATGAACTGCAGGACGTCCACGAGAAGGTCGGGGCGCTGCCGGGCCACCAGCTCCAGGCGCAGTCGCTCGTGGACCATGAGGCGTTGGGCGACGCCCTCGTTCCAGTAGGCGTCCATCAGGGGCTTGGCCAGCTCCATCTTGGTGCGCCGTATCTCCTCGTCGTTCCTGAGGAAGACGGGCCCGAACTGCGGCAGCACCGTGACGAGGAACGGGCGGACCATGAGCACGTCACGCTTGGGGCCGGGCGGGACCAGCCGCTCCAGCAGCCCCATGAGGGCGCGCGCGGAGTCGAAGCGCAGGGTGTAGCTCCCGCTCTTCGTCACATGCTTGCCGTCCGTGCGGCCCACGAGGTAGTAGCAGGTGTAGTCGGCGACCACGGAGACCCCGTCGGCCCGCAGGTACGCCTCCATCGTGAACAGCGCGTCCTCGCCGGTCCACAGGGACTCGTCGAAACGCATGCCGTGGCGCTCCAGGAACTCCCGGCGGAACAGCTTCTGCGCGCTGAGCGTGAACTTGATGTTGGAGGAGTAGACGTCGGTCCGTTCGAGCGTCTCGCCCCACATCGACCTGGGTGGCTTGCGGTTGATGCCCTCGACCCGGCCGAGCACCACGTCCGTGCCGTTGCGGTCGGCCATGGCGACCATGCGCTCCAGGGCCTCGGCGCCGAGCCGGTCGTCGGCGTCGAGGAAGAAGACGTAGCGCCCGGTGGCCTTGGACAGACCGACGTTGCGCGGGCCGCTGGGGCCTCCCGAGTTGTCCTGGCGGATCACCGTGACGGCCATGGGGGCGCGGGCGGCGAACTCCTCGAGGTACTCCCCGGTGCCGTCCCGGGAACCGTCGTCGACGGCTATGACCTCGAGCCGCGCCGGATCCAAGGACTGCGACTCGACCGATGCCAGGCACTCCACCAGGTACGGCATCGCTTCGTACGCCCCGATGACCACCGTGACGTCAGGCTGCGCACCGGTCACTGTTCCCTCTCATCACGCAACGGTTCCCCGACCCCGAAATGCTTCGGACACCGGATAGACGGCTGATGAACAGCACGGGTTGCCTGGGTTGCAACACGTGTTCCACATCACAGGATGCACGAAGGCCGGGCCCCCGGAGAGTTCTCTCCGGGGCCCGGCCTTCGGGGCAGCGGGGTGTCAGGCGGTCGTGACGTCCTTGGTCAGTTCCGGCTCGCCGTCCGCCTCGCTGTCCGGCATGTCGAAGGCCGCGACAGCGAGGGACGTCTGGCCGACGTTGCGCGCCTCGGCCTTCAGCGCGAGGTCGGTGACCGCGGTGTCGAACCGCTCTCGGGAGGAGGGCTCGTCCGGCCCGAGCAGGTACTCCTTGAGTTCCCTGCGGTCCTTGGCCAGCGGATCGCCGGCCGGGTCGCGGACGGCGTCCAGCAGCTGGTCCAGCTCGGCTGCGTCGTTGCCGAGGATCACGGCCGCGCGCACCGCGGTGTTCTGCCGCCTGAACTCCTCCGCGCCCAGCTCCGCGGAGTCCGTCACCGCGTACGGCTTGCCGCTCGCGATGAAGTCGGAGACCACGCTGGAGATGTCGGAGACCATCGCCTCGGAGACGTTGAAGCAGTCGTACAGACGCGGTGCCGTCCCGGTGATCACCCGGTGCTCGTACGAGGGGAAGGAGCGCCAGTAGGTCTCGTTCCACTCGGCGCGCAGCCGGGCCGCCTCCTGGTGCTTGCGGACGTCGACGATGCCGTCGCGGCTGGTCACGGCCTCGTCGGCGCGCTCGTCGAAGGCGAGCGAGAGACCGTCCAGGCGGGCCTTGAGCCGGGTCAGCTCGGCCTTGGCCCGGGCCTGCGCCGCCGGGTCCGCGGTGAAGCGCGGGTCGCTCGCGCGCTGTGCGGCGGCCTTCTTGATCAGGGCGGTGATCCGCCGGTGCGCGGCGCCCGCCTTGGCGCTGCGGGTGCCGGTGAAGGGGTGCGGCTTGTACAGGACGCGGACCGGGGGCTCGGCCGCGAGCAGCTTCTTCACGATGTTCTCGCCGGCCAGCAGGAGCGAGGTGTTGCCCGGGTTGTCGTCCCAGCCCTCCCAGGTGGGCGCGTACAGCACCGTCGGAACACGGTCCGCCGGCACGCCGTCACCCGGCCGGATCGACGCCAGCTGCGGGCGGCCGACCTCGACGACGTCCTCGTCGCGGATGCCGACGTCGGCGATGGCGTAGCGGTCGCGGCCCGCCCGCCCCGCGACCCACACCTCGTCGTAGACCTTGCTGAACGGGTTGATGCTGGCGGCCTTGTCGCTGTCGCCGTGGCCGATGAAGACGTGCTTCATGGTCGGCACGCGCAGCAGGTGGATGTTCTTGCCGACGTTCGCGCAGTACAACGCGACCCGCACCATGGACAGGTCCAGGTTCATCAGGTGCACCCCCCCGGGCACGCAGATGACCGGGACCGACGTGGGCGCCATCTTCTCCAGGATGACGCGCTCACGCAGGATGACCAGGGGCCGGGCCTCCATCTGCTCCATGGTCTCCAGCCACATGTTGACCTGGTAGGCGGAGTCGTCGGAGCCCGAGAAGTACAGGACCGTCTCCGGCCGGTACTCGCGCAGCCAGGAGCTGACCGTGGCCAGCACCTTGGGAGCCTTCGGCGGGAGCCGCCTGGCCCGCAGGTACGGCACCAGCACGAGGACGTACAGCGCCCCCAGGCCCAGGGTGGCGACGATGCCCACGAATCCCGGGCGCACCGAGTCGGTCATCGCGCAGACGAGCAGACCCACGACGGCCGCGAGGTCGAGGTGGAGCATCTTCACGGTGGCGCGGTTCAGCAGCCCGCGCGGCGGCGCGTCCGGAATGCGCAGCCGGGAGGCCAGGTCGACGTTCCGGGTCGCGACCGGCATCTGGCGGCGCTTGCCGATCAGGGTGACCAGCGCGCCGTGCGGAGCCTGGAGACCGAAGAACACCGTGAAGCACGCGATCGCCGCGTAGAAGACCGGCTCCTGCGAAAGGTCGAGTCTCGCCAGCAGCAGGATCAGCAGCAGCTCGCGGACGAGGAACCGGGTGGACACTCCGGCCCGCACCTTGGACAGCAGGCCGATGAGGCGGCTGCGCTTGCGGTGGAGGTAGAGGTCCGCCAGGTACGTCACGGCGGCCGCGACGGCGAAGGCGGGAGCGCTCGGGACGAGCGCGGTCGCCATGAGGCCGGGGTAGCCCAGCATCATGAGGACCGCTGCGGCCAGTTCGGCCGCGCTGCCCACCCGGGCTACGCGAATAGCGGTGGATATCACGGAGAAACCTGCTCTGGGAGGGGGCCGGTCATAGGTACCTAAAAGTCCGGAAAATCCTTTTTGAAGGTTTCGGGAGTTTTACGGATTCAGGCCCCTGTGAATTCTCCGTAAACAGGGAGCCACAGAGGCCTGAAAATTCGATGGCTATTTGGGCTCGATTATGCCACGCCGTCCTGTCGGTCGAGTACGCCGGCCAGCGCCTGCTCGAAGCCGGAGGCCTTGCCCGCGGCCGCCGTCGGGTCCTGCTGGCGGACGTCGATGACATGGCCGGTCAGCTCGGAAAGCAGCACGTCGAGGGAGGTGCGGGCGACCGCCTCGGAGGACAGCAGGCTGTCCGCGGGCTCCTGCCCGAAGGCCTTGGTGCGCATGGGCGTCGCCGTGCGCTCGGGGTTGACGCAGTTCACCCGGATGCCGTCGCCGGCCCACTCGTCGGACAGGGCCTGGGTGAGATTCACCATGGCCGCCTTGGTCGAGGAGTAGAGGCTGTACTCGGCGCGGCCGCGGGTGTAGCTGCTGGAGGTGTACAGCAGCAATTGCCCCTTCGTCTCCGCCAGGTACTTGTAAGCCGAACGTGCGATCTGCACCGGAGCCAGGTAGTTGACTTTCAGCGCTTCCTCGATGGTCGCGTTGTCGGTCTCGGCCAGCTTGCCGATGCGCAGCACGCCCGCGGTGTTGACGACGTAGTCGATGCGGCCGGTCTCGCTGTAGGCCTTGGACAGGGCGTCGTCGACCTCCTCCGGGTTCTCCACGTGCGTGCCGGTGGTGGAGCGGCCCAGGGCGTAGACCTTGGCGCCGTAGGACTCGGCGAGTTCGGCGATGTCCTTGCCGATGCCGTACGAGCCGCCGAAGACGACCACGGTCTTGCCGGTCAGCAGTTCGCGGTAGACCTCCTCGCCGTTCTGCTCGGGCGTGGCGGAGGAGGCCAGCTGGAAGAGCTTGTCGGCGATGAAGACGTCGACGGGCTGGGTCACCTTCATGTTGTACTCGTCGCCCGCCACGACGTGGATCGGCACGTCGGGCAGGTAGCGCAGCACGACCGTGCAGTCGTCGGTGGCCTGGAAATTGGGGTCGCCCGCCGCCACCTCGTAGGCCCGCCGGATGGTGGACAGCTTGAACGCCTGCGGGGTCTGCCCGCGGCGCAGCCGGGAGCGGTCCGGGATCTCGGTGATGAACTCGCCGTCCTCGCCGTGCGTGCGCGTGACGATGATGGTGTCGGCGGACGGAATGGCCACGTCGACGGCCTGGTAGCGCTCCAGGGCCGTGACACAGTCGTCGATGACGCGCTGCGAGAGCAGCGGGCGCACGGCGTCGTGGAAGAGGACGTTGAGGTCCTCGCCGTCGGCCAGCCCCTCGCCCAGGGCGGCGATGGCGCGCTCGGTGGTCTCGTTCCGCGTGGAACCGCCCTCGATGATCGCGCGGACCTTCTTGAATCCGGCCTTGGCCACGATCATCTCGATGTCCGGGACATAGCCGGGCGCCATCAGCACGATGATGTCGTCGACCGAGGCCGCCTTCTCGAAGGTGGTCAGCGTGTGCTCGATGACTGCCTTGCCGGCGATCTTCAGCAGCTGCTTGGGGATCGACAGACCCACGCGCTGGCCGGTGCCACCGGCCAGGATCACTGCGGTGGTACGGGGCTTGGCTATGTGCTGGGACACAGGGGACCTACCTCGGGGCGACAGGGACGGGGAAATGGTCCCACTTGCGGTTACCGCGATGCAAGGTGAGCGCCGCTCGCTGCAAATGTGCACGCAACCTGGCATTCACCTTGCGGCGCTGACGATTGTTCGAGACGTCGGCGCTGCTTCCCCCGGATGCCCCTGGTAAATCCTGTGAGTTACTCCACAGGAGTAAGGCATTGCCGAGGGCGGCTGAAGTGACTCTAACGGTCCCGGAGGGGTGCCGACGCCGCCGCGGCCGATCGGGGCAGCGGTGACCGGGGGCCCGCAGCAACCCACACGACGAGGTCCGGCGCCCTGCCGTGGCGGCGACGCACCGACGCCCCGGCAGGGCGCCGCCTGCCTCCCGCCGCGGCCTCGTACAAGGCCTGAGCGGCCACCTCGGGGGGTGATCCCGGCCTCCTCGGCATCCCGCCCGGCGGGCTCGCGCGCGGCGCTCGGCAGGCCCGGATCGCCGGTCACGCACACCCCGTCGGGCCGCTGCGGTCGGGCATGCCGACGCCTGTCGGGACGGCCGCTCGGACCGCCCGTCGGAGTGTCGAGATCTTCACGTCCCGGATGACAGGACTGCACCCGTTCTTCATATGCATGACGGTCATGTTGCGAACCGGCTCCGAATAGGGCTCGGTGAGGAGGCCATTACCGCGGAATTCCATGTTTGGGTTCCCCGGAATTTCCGTCCAGGCGGGGGCTGGAGAACGATTCGCCGCGCCGGTAACGGGCTGCGGGAGATTTACGGTTGCGCCGGTAATGCCACTCCGGGCGCCGGCAGGCTGTCCTCCGCCGCGAACAGGGCGCCCTGGGGTGCCGCCGTCCCGGTCCCGTGCCGGCCGGTGGACAGCGGACGGCCGGCTGCGGAGCGGACGGAGGCGGGCGGGCAGCGCGCGGGTGTCGGGGGCAGCGGACGCCGGCGGACGGCGCGTGGACGCCGGCGGCGGGCAGCGCTCGGGCATCTGCGGACAGCACGCGGCCGCCGGCGCGCAGCGGGGTGATCCCCGTCCGGCCGGGACGCCGATGCTCGTGCGGTCCGTCTCCATGGTCAGGGAACGGTAGGAGAGGTTCCTGAGGAGACGCTGAGAGGAACCTGGGGCGAGGATGAGCGCCGACGAGGCAGGCACCCGGGATCGGGGGCCTGCCTCGTCTTCGTTCGTGCGGGCGGGAAGGAGGGGATCAGAAGGGCTCGAAGCCCTCGAACTCCTGGGCCGCCTCGTCGCGTTCGGCCTGCTTGTCCCGGCGGCGCTGGGTCGCGGGACGCGGGGCCTCGAAGCGGTGGTCCTCGCCACGGCGGCCGAGCATCTCGGCGCCGGCCGTCACCGACGGCTCCCAGTCGAAGACGACCGCGTTGTCCTCGGGGCCGATGGCGACGCCGTCGCCGCCCCGGGCGCCCGCCTTCATCAGCGCGTCCTCCACACCGAGGCGGTTGAGCCGGTCGGCGAGGTAGCCGACGGCCTCGTCGTTGTTGAAGTCGGTCTGCCGCACCCAGCGCTCGGGCTTCTCGCCCCGGACGCGGAACAGGCCGTCCTCCTCCAGGGTGACGGTGAAGCCGGCGTCGTCCACGGCCTTGGGACGGATGACGATCCGGGTCGCCTCCTCCTTGGGCTTGGCCGCGCGCGCGGCGGCCACCATCTCGGCGATGGCGAAGGACAGCTCCTTGAGGCCCATGTGGGCGACCGCGGACACCTCGAAGACGCGGTAGCCGCGCGCCTCCAGGTCCGGGCGGACCATCTCGGCGAGGTCCTTGCCGTCCGGCACGTCGATCTTGTTGAGCACGACCAGCCGCGGGCGGTTGCCGAGGCCGCCGTACTGCTTGAGCTCCTCCTCGATGATGTCGAGGTCGGAGAGCGGGTCGCGCTCGGACTCCAGGGTGGCCGTGTCCAGCACGTGCACGAGGACGCTGCAGCGCTCGACGTGGCGCAGGAACTCGAGGCCCAGGCCCTTGCCCTGGCTGGCGCCCGGGATCAGGCCCGGCACGTCGGCGATCGTGTAGACCGTGGAGCCGGCCGTCACCACGCCCAGGTTCGGGACCAGGGTCGTGAACGGGTAGTCCGCGATCTTCGGCTTGGCGGCGGACAGGACGGAGATCAGCGACGACTTGCCCGCGCTCGGGTAGCCGACGAGAGCCACGTCCGCGACCGTCTTCAGCTCCAGGACGATGTCCTGGAGGTCGCCGGGCTCGCCGAGCAGCGCGAAGCCCGGCGCCTTGCGGCGGGCCGAGGCCAGCGCCGCGTTGCCGAGACCTCCGCGGCCGCCCTGGGCGGCGACGTACGAGGTGCCGTGGCCGACCAGGTCCGCCAGCACGTTGCCGGCCTTGTCCTGGATCACCGTGCCGTCCGGCACCGGCAGGATCAGGTCCTGGCCGTCCTTGCCGGAGCGGTTGCCGCCCTCGCCGGGCTTGCCGTTGGTGGCGCTGCGGTGGGGCTTGTGGTGGTAGTCGAGGAGCGTGGTGACCGACTGGTCGACGACCAGGATCACATCGCCGCCACGGCCGCCGTTGCCCCCGTCGGGGCCGCCGAGCGGCTTGAACTTCTCACGGTGGACGGAGGCACAGCCGTGGCCTCCGTTACCCGCGGCGACATGCAGTTCGACGCGGTCCACGAAGGTGGTCATGTGGGTGCCTCCAGCACTACGAAAACGTCAGGGTCGAGCTGTTGCTGTGAACTACTGCTCTGTTGCTCTGTTGCTCTGTTGCTCTGTCTACTGCTGTAACACGCGAAAGGCGGACCCGCCTTCCCACCAGGGAAGTGAGGTCCGCCTCGCGAAACGTTCGGTCTGAGCCGTGAATCAGATGATGGAGCTGATTCAGGCGACCGGAACGATGTTCACGACCTTGCGGCCACGGTGGGTGCCGAACTGCACCGAACCGGCCTGCAGGGCGAACAGCGTGTCGTCGCCGCCACGGCCGACGCCCGCGCCGGGGTGGAAGTGCGTACCGCGCTGGCGGACCAGGATCTCACCCGCGTTGACGACCTGACCGCCGAAGCGCTTCACGCCGAGCCGCTGGGCATTGGAGTCGCGACCGTTCCGGGTGGACGATGCGCCCTTCTTGTGTGCCATGTCTCCTCAGTCCCTTACTTCGCAGCCGCGGGGATCTCAGTGACCTTGATCGCCGTGTACTGCTGGCGGTGGCCCTGACGACGGCGGTAACCGGTCTTGTTCTTGTAGCGAAGGATGTCGATCTTGACGCCCTTGTGGTGGTCCACGACCTCGGCCTGGACCTTGATGCCGGCCAGCACCCACGGGTCGCTGGTCACAGCGTCGCCGTCGACAACGAGCAGGGTCGAGAGCTCGACCGTGTCGCCAACCTTGGCAGTGGAAATCTTGTCAACCTCAACGATGTCGCCGACAGCAACCTTGTGCTGGCGACCACCGCTGCGCACGATGGCGTACACGCGGATCTCACTCTCTCGCTCTGGGACGGCATCCCCGCAGTCCAGCCACCCGGGAACGAACACGGACGGCCTCTCCCGGCCACCTAGGTACCGGTACCCGGGAGGAAGAGGGTTTACGGAGATGTGGCACGTCAACCGACACGCCGAAGGACAAGGCTACGGGGCCCGGCTTGAGGGGTCAAACCGGGCCCCGGTCGGCACTGATCAGGTCAGTCCGCCTCCGCCTGTCGCCCCAGGGCTTCAGGGGCGAAGGCGGCGATGTCGTCCAACGCGTCTTCGGCCCGGCCTCCGAGCACGGGATCCGGCAGCAGATCCCGTAGCCGGGCGACCAGACGGGAGCCGATGACTCCGTGCAGCCGGGCGACGTGCCCCGCACAGGTCACTGCCAGTGCCGTTACCTGCGGGTCGACCGCAGGGCCTGCCGGGTCGAGGCACTCCATGAGGAGCGCTTCGACCGCTTCCCGGTCCGGATCGTCATACGTGAGGGCGAGCAGCGCCCGGGTGGCCCGGCCGACGTCGGGCCCCCTGACCTCGGCCGTGAGGGCCTCCCGCCACGCGGAGGAACCCGCCCCGGCCGAACCGTTCGCTGCCGGCCCTCCCATGTCGTCGTGCCTACTCAGTTTTGACGTCTCCGTTCTTGAGTCCCCGGCGTAGCGCACTCTTGGCCTTGGCCATGCCCGGAGCCGTGTTGATGTCCGTCCGCACATGTCCGTGGTAGATCTCGTTGGTGCCGCCCTTGACCGTGCAGCCGCACGGGACTTCGCCGGTGCGGTCGAGGATCACGCTATCGCCGGTCGTCCGGTCGATGCCGACCCGACGGGGCGAGGTCTCCTTGATCTGCACGGAGTTGTCGAGCGCGTCCTGACCGTTGGCGGGCTCGGCGCTGTTCTCGCCGCGAGAGCTGCCGCGGGCCTCGCTGCCGTGCTTGCCTCCTGCCTCGTAGATTCGCTCGCCACAGTTGTGCACCAGCAGCGGAGAGGCGCCCGCGAGGACGTAGTAGGTGTGGACGTCCTCAACGGTGAGGTCGTGCGTCCGCTGGCGCCGGTCGAAGGAACGGACGGCCGTGACCTCGACCGAGTCGCCGTCCGCGGTGTGGAGCCGCATCCCCGGCCTGAGGTCGCCGGCCTCGACCCACTTGCCCTCGGACTCCGACCAGAAGGGGTGGGTCGTGGTGGAGACCAGGGCCTCGGCCTTGCCCGACTTACCCTTGACCGTCAGGTCGACGAAGTGCTTGTCGTCCTCGGTGACGATCGTGCCGACGACCTCGCGGACCGTCGTCCTGCCCGTCTCCGGGTCGGTGACGATGATCTTGTCACCGAGTTCGACCTTCTCGATCGGCTTGGTCTTGCCGCCCTGGAGCAGCACCTTCGTGCCGGGCAGGAAGCTGTGTTTCCCCTCGATCGGGCAGGAGCCGCCGATGTCGTCGTCGGCCGCCTTCTTCTTGCGGGCTGCCGCGGCCTTCTTTCTGACCTCGGCCAGTTTCTCCGCGGCCTTGGACAGGCCCAGCTTCGCCCGGCCCACTGCCTTGTTGGCGTTCCACAGGCCCTTGACTCCGCCGATCAGGTCTCCGACCAGGCCGGTGACCCGCTTGGCGAGTTTGATGCCCTTGGCCCACTTCCAGGGGGCACCGTACTTGGCGAGGATCTTGCCTGCCAGGCCGCCCGCGAAGCTGCCGGCGATGTTGAGCAGGGTCTCGCCGCAGGAGCCGACGTCACCCGTGGAGACGCAGTCCAGGGCAGCGTCCACACCGAGAATGTCCCGGGCGATCTTGATCAGGGCCTTGCCCGCGGACTTGATGCGCTGCCTGGCGGACGCCTGCTGCTGCTGCGCCGCCGCCACGTCACCGGAAGCCTTGCTGACGTCGGACTGCGCCTTCGAGACCTCCGGGTCGGTGTTGGTGACCGGCATTCCGCCACGGCACTCGATCAGGCCCTCACGGCACTCCGGGATGATCATGCCGCTGGGGTCGGCGTGCGTGACCGGGGAGTTGTCGGCGTAGGCGTAGCCGTTGATCTGCTGCGGCTGGGTGTAGTCGATGATCGGGTCCACCGAGATGAACTTGCCGATCGCCGCGTCGTACTCCCGCGCCCCCAGGTGGGTCAGGCCGGTCGAGGCGTCGATCGTGCCGCCGACGTAGCCCTTCTCGCCGGGCCAGGTGCCCGTTTTCGTGCCGCGCTCGACGCCGTAGGGGTCGTAACGCCGCTGGGAGACGGCGCCGGTCACCGAGTCGATCGCCAGCTCGCCCGTGCCGTGATGGTCCGCGGCGACCAAGGACACCTTCGCGGCGGTACGGACCGCGACGGTCTGGCCGGCGTAGTCGTAGTAGCGGGTGGCTTCCTTCTTGGTTCCGTCGGCCGACAGCTTCAGCTCGGTGCCCGGCAGATAGACAGTGGTGCCGGAGGGATCCTTGCGCTGCACCCGGTTTCCGTACGCGTCGTACAGGAAGCCCGTCTCGGCACCACCACCCTCGGTGACCTTGGTCAGCGCGCCGGTGTCGTCCCAGGCCAGGACCTGGGCGTTGCCGCCGATGGTGCGCTTGGTCGTGTTGCCCGCGTCGTCGTACTCGTACGACGACTGCCTCTGCCCGGTCGGGGTCTGCTCGGTGACCTTGGTGACCTGGTGCGGTCCGTCGCCGAGGGCTCCGGCCCCGCCGTACTCGTAGCTGCGGGTGATGTTGTTCGCCGCGTTCAGCGCGGTGTCGTGGTTGATCTCGGAGACGCGGTTGCCGATGGCGTCGGTCTCGTACGACTTCCAGTACGGGGCCGGACCGCCGAGCGAGGTGGAACCGGCGCCCGAGTCGCATGCCGTCGGCCCGGTGCCGTCCACCGGCGTGGTGGAACCGCGGCTTCCCGAGCCGGCCGCGGTCGTGGCGGTCGCCGACGGGGTCCAGGCGTCCTGCAGACGCTGCCGGCTGTCGTAGGCGAAGCACTGCACGTCCGGCGAGGCGGGGTTCGCCGTGTCCGCGATGGACAGGACGTTGCCCGCCTGGTCGTAGGAGTAGTACGAGTCCTTGGCCGGGGCGGTGGTGCCGTAGACGTCGACGAGCGACCGGGTCAGCCGGTCGGTGCCCTTCTCGTAGCCGAAGGTCTGCCAGACCTTCTTGCCGTTGCCCGTGGACAGCTCCAGCTGCTGAACCTGACTGGTCCTGGAGTACACGGTGTTGGTGACGTACGAGGTGCTGCCCGTCATGGTCATCGGCCGCTGCAACGCGTCGTACGTATAGGTCACCGCCTCCGCCGGCAGATCGCCGACGGCGGGCAGGCCCGAGCTCTGGAGCGTTCCGTCCCGGTTGTACGAGGAGGTGTAGACGTAGGTGCCGGCGAGAGATCCCTGAGAGGCGGGGACCTGGTAGGCGGTCTTCAACGGACGGTAGAACTCGTCCATCGACTGCACGGCCGAGGCGAAGTACTCCGTCGGCGAGATGTAGCTGAGCGTGCCGTAGGCCTGACCCAGCCAGCCCGCCTTGTCGTACTTGGTCTCCGTCAGCTTGGTGCCCGTGTCAGGGTCCCCCAGCCAGGTGGTCGTGACGCGACCGAGCTTGTCGTAGGACGTGGAGGTCTTCTTGTTCCGGCCGTCGTACGCCACGACGGGCCGGTCCAGTTCGTCGTACTCCGTGCGCGAGGTACCCGCGTCCGGGTCGATCGACTTGGTCTTGCGGCCCAGCTGGTCGTACTCGTAACGCCACACGTTGCTCTTGGCGTCGGTGACCGTCTCCAGCAGGCCCGCCGTGTTGTACGTGTACTTCGTCGAGTCGTACGGCACGCCGACGCCCGGTGAGGCGCCGCGGTAGTGGCGGATCTCGGAGAGGTTGCCCTGACCGTCGGTGATCGTCGTGGTGGGCACGCCGCCGACCGGCGGGTCGACGTGGGTCAGCTCACCGTCGTACGTGGTCGTGGTGCGCCACTGCTCGGCGCCGCTGACGGCGGAGATCTGGGCGGTGGTGCGGCCCAGTCCGTCGTACTCCAGCAGGCTCTGCGCGCCGACCTGGCCGTTGCTCACGAGCAGCAGCTCGTCGGAGGCCGCGCCCTCCGCGTTGTAGGTGGAGTTGGTCTTCTTGACGTTGCCCGTTCCGTCGTACCAGGTGTCGGCGACCATGCGGGTGCCGTCCGGCCCCTCGGTCTGGATCTGACGGGAACGCAGCATGCTGTCGTACAGCTGGTACTCGGCGCCGTACGAGCCGTCGTTCTCGATCTTCTCCGTCTTGATCGCGGTGACCTTGTCCTTGCGGACGTTGTACGAGTACTTGATGCTCGGCGTCTGGGTCGAGGCCCGGTCCGCCAGCCACACCGAGGTCAGCCGGCCCAGCCCGTCGTAGGCGAGGTCCGTCCGCTTGCCGTTGGGGTCGGTCTGCCCTGCCGACATGCCCCAGGCGGGGGCGTAGTCGGTGATCGTGTTGTGGCCGAGGGCGTTGGTGACGGTCGTCCTGGTCAGCAGGCCGTTCGTCTCGACGTAGACGGTCTTCGTCTGGTCCGACGTCCCGTACTGCTTGGCGTCCTTCTGGGTCAGCGGACGGCCGTAGGCGTCATAGGTCGTCGCGCCGGTGACCTGGTACGTCGCCGTCGTGCCGTCGTGCGACGTCAGCCGCTCGGTCTTGGTGGCGTCGCCCTTCGTGGGCGCCGCGCCGAACGCGCCGCCGTCGTACGAGGTGCGCTCGTCGCCCAGGACCTGCGTCTTGCGGTCTGGCGTCGTGGCGCACTTGACCGACACGACCTCGCTGCGGGCCGGCAGCGACAGGATGTTCTTCGCCGTGTTGTCCGCGTACGTGGTGCGGGTGCAGGTGTCGTCCTTGGTGGTGGAGACGTCTCCCTGGTCGTCGACGGTCAGGACCCGGCCAGTGCCGTTCGCCGTGTCGAACGTCTGGGTGGACTTCGTCTCGCTCCAGGTGCCGTCGGACTTCAGGCTGAAGCCGCGACCGGTCTGGGTGCGCACAATCACCGAGTCGGTCGTTCCCCAACTGCGCTTCTGTGTGGCGGTGGTGTACTTCCAGGGGGTGTTGATGGTCTTCCCGACCAGCTTGGCGCCGTCGTAGGTGGCCACCTCCAGCTCCTGGCCGGTGAACTCCTCCTCGTCGGTGTACGACGCTCCCGTGGAGTCCTTGACCGTCACCGAGCGGGCGTTGCCGTCGGCGTCCTTGTCGCCGTCCATGCCCTGCATGAACGTGTATTCGACGCGGGTCTTCTGCACGTCGGCGGTGCCGCTGGTGACCTTGACCTTGCCGTAGCCCTGCCAGCCGCCCCAGGTGAGGTACTTGTCGTCGGTGATGCCGTCCGGCTTCGCCTTACGCCACGCGGCGCCCTGGTAGTCGTAGCGGGTGACCATGCCGTCGCTGCCGCCGGTGCGGTCGGTCTCAATGACCGCCGACACCACGTACTTGTGGAACCAGTCCGTGATGGGGTCGACGTAGCCCGGCGGGGCCCACTTCACCGGGTAGCAGCGCTTGACCGACTCGCCCGGCCTGGGCAGCGTGGCCTTCGTGCAGTCGGCGGGCGCGTAGGTGACGTCGAGCTGAGAGCCGGTCTCGCTGAGGACCATCGACAGACGGAAGCGGTAGAACGGGGCGATGTTGTCGCCGATCGCGTCCACGCGGTTGGCGAGCTGCTCGCCGAAGAGGTCCACGGACGGCAGCTCCACCGCCGTGCCGACGCGGCCCTCGTGCTCGATCTTCGACAGCCACAGCGTCTTGGAGTCGTCGCCGTTGTCGGTGAACAGGTGCGTCAGGCTCCAGGCGTCCACGTCCTGGTAGGTCGTGGCGTCCTTGCGCATCTGCGTGACGATCGACGTCAGCCGCTTGGTCGTCCAGAACGTCTGGACGGGGGACGTGCACTTCGTGCTCGCCTTGCACTCCTGGTCGACCGGGACGTCCGGCCAGTGGGAGGCGTTCGTCTTGGTGCGCTTGCTCTCCGCGCAGTCGAAGTCGGAGGTCACCAGGCAGCGCTCGGCGGTGTTGAAGACGACCCGGGCCGGCACCTTGGCCGCGTAGACGCTGCCGTCCCGCTGGCCGTAGTCGATGCGCTTCAGGTAGCCGCCGCGGTGGTAGGCGGTGCCGTTGACGTCCGTCTTGCCGTTCAGCGCGTAGTAGTTCGTCTCACGGTCGTAGAAGTAGGACATCACGTTGCCGTGCGTGTCCCTGACGTGGTCCAGGCTCCAGCGCCACGCCTGCTGGCAGTACGCGCTCGTGAAAGTGGCGTTGTAGCAGGGCTCACCGGAGTCGTCGCCGAAGATTGGGGCGGTCCAGACCGAGTTGGTCTCCTCGTTGCCCGTCGCCCAGCCCGGCAGACGGTTCAGGCCGAAGAAGTACTCCGTGCCGTCGGAGGTCGTGACCTTCCAGTGCTCGCCCTTGTCGTCGGTGCTGCCGTCGTCGCCGTTGACGGCGCCCGTCAGCCGCTCGACCTTGGAGCCGTCGTCGGACGACAGGTGCCACTTGCCGGTGGTGTCGTCCTTGACCAGCTCGCCGGCCGACCCGTTGAGCATGATCGTGGCGTTCTCGAACGCCCAGCACTGCTCGCCGGAGCCGGCATGGCCGTCCTCGGAACAGGGCTTGTAGCGCCGCTCGATGTAACCCGGGTCGTAGGAAAAGCCCTCGCCGATCCACGAACCCTGGTTGTTCGTCGCCGACGTGCGGCCGTCCGCCGACTGCGAAGAGTAGCCGAGACCCACGGTCGGGGTGAGGCCGCCCGGGGTCGGGACGGATCGGAAGGGGTAGTTCCAGTTGAAGGCGCCGGAGGAGGTGGCGACGCTCCAACTGGACGACGGGGAAAGGGCCGTGGCCTTGTAGGTGCCCTGTGCGCTCGACGGACCCGCCGCCACCGCCACCAGGGAGGTCGCGGTACCGGCCATCGTCGAGACACCCTCGGCGGGAGCCGGGGCCGCCGTCACGTCTGCCGAGACCGTGCCCGACTTCACGTCGTTCACCGTCGGCAGCACCTTCGGCTGCTCCGGACACGCCTTGCTGCCCGGTGTGGCGACGGTGGCACACGCCGGGAGCTGCACCAGCCGAAGACGGGAAGCGTACGAGCCGCCGAAACCCTCGGCGAACTCCGAGTAGTCGACCGTCAGGCGGACCCTGGCGGCCGCGTCCTCACCGTCGGCGCGTTCCACTCCGAGGAGAACGCCGGCGCCGAGCTGCCCCGCGCGCTTCGGGTCGAGGACGTCGACTCGCACCTTCTTCGCGGCCCCGGGCGCGGCGGACGACGCGGCGCCCTTCGCCGATGTGGACGCCTTGGACGCCTTCAGCGCCTTGCCGACCTTGACCGGCAGGCCGCCCGCCTCGGTCGCGCCGGCCGCGCCGACACTCACCTCGGCGCCGCCCTGCTGGGGCCACACCGCCTTGTCGAGCCCCTTGACCGCCGCCTTGCGCGCCGGATCGGAGGGACGGGACTTCGCTTTCGCGTCGGACCCCTTGGCGGGATCACCGTCGTCCTGGACGCCGGGGCGGCTGGTGCGGCCCCGGTCGCCGTCGTCGAGCGCCAATGCCTGAACCGACGAAGCCGACAGCGCGAGCGTAAGCCCGAGCACCGTCGCGACAACCGTCGATCTGGGCATGCGGCGGCTCAGTGAGCGGCCACGGAAAAACATGAGGGGACTTTCTGATCGAGGGAGAACGTGTTGAAGGGAAGGAGAAAGAAAGGTGACAGGACAGGTGTGCCGGGCCCCCTCAAAGGACCCGGCACACCTCAGAACTGACGATCTGTCCGATCGGTCAGAGGTCGGAAACGGCCGTCAGCGCGGCCATCTGCTGCACCGCTATCTGGTCGGCGGCGCCGCTGTAGACGCGGACCTCGTCGATCGCGCCGGCGAAGTACTCGCTCGCCCCGCGCAGCGAACGGCCGACCTGGAGGCCACCGGTGGCGGACCACAGGGTGTCGTTCGCGCCGTAGGCGCCGGCGACCAGCTGGCCCTCCACATACAGGCGGATCGTGTTGGCGAAGGCGTCGTAGACGACCGCCAGGTGCTGGCCGGAACCGCCGGTGTCGGGCAGTTCCTGGTCGTCGGTGAAGGTGACGACCGCGGGGGCGGCCACGTCCGACTTGGCGACGGCCAGTTCCCACTGCCCGGTGGTCGCCTGGTAGCGGACCTGGACGCGGTTGGCGCTGGCGCCCGGCAGGGACAGCACCGTCTGCGACTTCTCCGGGTCCAGCGAGGTGAGCTGGGCGCGGGCGGTCACGGTGAAGCTGGAGTTGCCGGTGACCGGGGCGGCCGCGGTGGACGCGTAGTCACCGTCGCCGTCGAGGACCAGGTTGCCGTCGCCGACCAGGGCGGCCGTGTCGAACAGCGGGTCGGCGGGGCGGTAGATGGAGGCGTTGCCCGCCAGAGTGAGGGCCTGGCCGCCGCCGGTCTCGGCCGAGGCGCCGCTGCTGGCGTCGTCGAGCTGCCAGTAGCCCTTGCGCGCCGGCTTGACGGTCATCAGCTCGGCGACCTCGGCCGCCAGCACGACGCGGTCGAAGACGCGGACCTCGGCGAGGTCACCGGTGAAGTTGTCGCGGTAGCCGCTCTTGGCCGTGGCGCGGCCGATCTGCAGCGGACCGTACGACTTCCAGGTGGAGCGCCGCGCGGCGGACGCCTTCAGGTCCTTGTTGATGTAGAGCTGGAGCTGCGGCCCACCGGTCTTCTGCGCGTCGTACACGCCGGTCAGCAGCACCCACTGGTCCTTGACCACCGAGACTCCGGTGGAGACGGCCTTCCACTCGCCGAGCGAGTCCACGTCGTTGACCGGGACGGAGAACTTCCAGGTCTGCGCGGACGCGTCGTAGCCGAGGGTGAAGCCGGGCTCGCCGGTGCCGTCCTGGCTGATCACCGTCATGTTCTTGTCCAGCGCGGTGGGCCGGACCCAGGCGCTGACGCTGAAGCTCTTGGCGGAGTCGAGCACGGTCTCGTTGGCGTCGAGGTAGGACTCGGCGGTGCCGTCGAAGCGGGCGGCCTTGTCGGCCTTGCCGCCGGGGCCGTCCACGCCGAAGGTGACGGCGCTGCCCGCGGTCGCCGAGTACTCCCCGCTCTCGTCGTGGGCCTCGCCGCCGACCTCGTCGGCGAGGTTCCACTGGCCGACGACCGGCCGGCCCTCGGCGACCAGGAAGTCGTAGGAGTTGCTGGAGGCGTGCGTCGCCTTGTCGATGGCGATCACCTCGAGCACGTGCCGTCCGGCCCTGGTCGGCACCCACTGCGTGGAGACGGAGCCGCCTCCGGTGGTCGGCGTGAGGGTGGTCAGCGCGGCGCCGTCGAAGGAGTACTGGTACTTGACGACGTCGCCGTCCGGGATGGAGTCGTTGGGGTTGGGCGAGAAGGTGAAGGTGCCGTAGGTGCCCACGCCGTCGTGGTAGACGGTGTCGGACGGGTACTGCTTGGACAGCACGTTCGGCTTGCCCGGCCACGTCTTGTCGTAGATGAACTCGCAGCGCTGGGCGGTGTCCCCGTCCGAGCTCCACGGGCCGTTGCCGTCACCGTCGTTGGCGCGTGCGCTCCAGTAGATGACGGTGTTCTGCGGGATGGTCGACCGGACGGTGTGCTCGAACTTGGTGTTGGCGGTCGGGGAGAGCGCGTCCTTGGTGATGTACGTGTACGAACCGGGGCTGCTCCCGCCCCACTCGATCTTGAACTCGACCTTCACCTTGTCGGTCTGGCCGTTGCCGTGGTCGGGGTCGCTCGCGATGGCGCGCAGCTTCGGCGGAGTGTCGACGTAGGGACGGTTCGCGCCCCACCTGCACACGCCGCCGGGGTCGGTGGACATGTCGGACGTCTTGATCTGACGCGGCAGGTTGTTGTACGAGACGGACAGGTAGGCGTTGCCGCAGATCCGCTTCCACTCGGCGAAGCGGGACTCGTCGGCCGCGCGCAGGCCCAGCGTCATGGAGTTCCAGCCGCCCGTGGCGGCCGCCTGGACCTCGCTGGTCAGCTCGGGGTTGGTCTTCGTGGTGCTCTCGAAGTGCAGGTTGGCCTGGCTGGAGCAGGACGTCGGGGAGATCGCCTTGTCGACGGTAGCGACGTGGTCGTCCCAGTCGTCCGAGGTGTTCGACCAGTTGCTGGACGAGGAGAGCGAGTAGTTCTGGCCGCCGATCCGGTAGAGCCGGATGGGCTCCGCGGTCGGGGAGGCGCTGTAGATGTGCTCGACCCGGGCGGAGAAGGTCGCGCCCAGAATCTGCTTCCCCTTGTAGAAGGACAGCGGCATCGTGAACATCACGCGGCGCGTGCCGACGCCGTTGCAGGAGACCGGGTTGTAGTCGGTCGGGCACTTGCCCACGCCCGCGCTGCCGGAGTACTTCCAGTCCTGCTCGCTGGGCATCCCGGACATGACGCCGGTCCAGGAGGTCCGCGAGGTGGTGCGCTGGATCGGGTCGATGACGACCGGGAAGACGGTGTTCGCGCCCTTCAGAAGCTTCTGGTCGGGGACGAGACGCAGCTTGCCCTTGCCGACCTCGACGCCCAGCGGAGCGACGCGACCGCCGCCGCCCGGGCCCTCGAGCGCTGCCTCCGGGGCGGCCTGCGGGCCGGGGGTGGCCGTGGCGACCGTCGGGGCGGCGGTCGTGCCGGCCGCGGCGGCGGTGTCGTCGGCGCCGGCCACGGCGGCCGACGCCGCCTTCAGCGCCTTCGCGACCGCCTTCGGGCCCTGCTTCCTGGCGGTGGCCTCCTGGACGGCGGCCGAGTCCCACATCGAGGGCTTGCCCGCCTGGAAGACGGTGCCGCCGACGACGGAGTCCTCCGCGACGATCGCTCCGGTGGCGTCCTCGGTGACCTTCAGGCCGTCGGTCGCCATGCCCAGGTCGAGCTGGGTGAGCCTCGGATCGGCCGCGGCCTCCGGCGTCTTGACGACGAGCAGGTGACCGAAGCCGTCGGCCTCGGCCCGCACCGTTAGGTCCACGCCGGGCAGGGCGTCGGCGTACGTGGCCGTGTCCCCTTCGACCGTCGGCGCGGGCAGCTTGCCGTACGGCCAGGTCAGGGCGAACTCACGGCCCGCCCGCAGCATCGTCACGAACGGCTTGCCCGCCTGGCCGGCGGAGAAGCTGAGGTCGACGGTGGCGGCCTTCGGGCCCCAGCTGCCGTCGGCGTGCTTCACCAACGTGGCGTCGACCTTGACCCACTTGCCGCCCTGCACCGTGCGCACCGGCTCGGTGTACTCACGGGCGGTGAACGTGCCGTCGGGCTCCGCGAAGATCTCCCGGCGCTCCGTCCGCAGCCCCACGACCTCGGTCTTCCTACCGCTGTCCTTGGCGACGGCCATGGCCTGCTGCTCGGTCACCATCGGCTGGTCGGCGGCGACCGGTGCCGGTCCGGCCGGGCCGCCGCCCGGCAGGACCGCCAGGGTCCCGGCCGTCACCGCGCCGGCGACGGCGGCCGCGACGGCGGCGCGCACCAGCACGCCACGCCGTATCGGTCTCTGTGTGTCTGCGGACACGCGTCCACTCTCCCGTTGGGTCAGGTCAGTTGCGTCAGGTTGTCTGCGGGAAGTCGGTCTTCTGTGGTGAGCCGTCATCGGATCACCGTCCCGAACGCGGTGCCGCCGGCGGGGATACCGCCCTCACCGGGCTTCCAGGTCTGGGTCGGCGCGCCGCCCGTGGTGACGTTCCACGGGAAGCCGTGGACCGCGCGGCCCTCGGCCGGCCCGTAGGGCACACCTACGTACAGCAGCGACGGGCCGGCTCCGAGGCCGGTGCCCGCGTACGTCCGGGCCGACGGACCGGAGGGGATCCCGTTGCCGGGCTCGATCCACGCGTCCGAGGCGCCCGGCGTCCCGATCATCGGGAAGATCTGGACACCGCCGGCCTCCGGGGCGTCCTCGGTGGACTCCTCACCGGGAACGCCCACCGCGAGGCGCATGGTGGCCGCCGTACTCACCACGTTGGTGGTGGTGTTGACCGCGGCGAGCCGCTGGCCGAAGAAGTCGCCAGCCTCGGCGGTCCCCTCGACGTCCCCCGCGGCGTTTTCCTGGTTCTGGTCGATCCAGTTGAGGAGGACGACCGTGCCGTCGACCTTCAGGTGGTATACGTGCACCGCGCCGGCATCGACGGTGGTGTTCAGATCCTCTCCTGGCACGCCCACCGCGAGGAGCGCGTCCGTGACGGTGGCCGCGCCCGTCGGACGGTACGGGGCCATCGCGAGGGCGGCGCCGTAACGGTCATCGGTCTGGGCGGCCAGGTCCGGGTTCGGCCCGACGGTGCGGGCCTGCCCCATGCCGTAAAGGGGGTTGGGAATGCCGTCAGTGTTGATCGACGGCTGGATCACCTGAAGGCCGCCTGCGAAGGCAACCGTTCCGATGCTCTCGCCGGGAGCCCCGACCGCGAAGTATCGGTCCGTGGCGGCGATCGAGGCACCGAACCGGTCGTATGGCTCCGCCGTCTCCCACATCCCGGCGCTGTCCTGGGTCACGGACACCGCGTTGTGGTCGACGCCGTAGACGAAGCCAACCATGCCCATGTCAACGCCAGCGGTCCCGTCCTCTCCTGGAATGCCGATCGCCAGGTAGGGAAAGCCAGTTGTCGAGGTGCCGGACCCCAGCGCGTAGCCGAACCAGTCGTCGGTCTCAGGTGTGTCGCCCAGCGGATAGGCGGCACCCTGCGCGAAGCCACTGCTTCGGAACTCCGAGCCGACAGCAGTCGTTGAGCCGTAGATCACCTGGACGTAGCCGGCGTCCTTCACGGTGCCGACATCCTCGTACGGGATACCGACCGCGAGGTCGCTACAGCCGTCCTTGTTGACGTCGTACACCGCCAGCGAGAATCCGAACTGATCGCCGTCCTCAGCGGCGTCGGCCACGTTGGCGGTTTCCTGCGAGATCTCGACGACACCCTTGCCGCCGCCGAGCACGATGTGGACCAGGCCCGCCCGGGCGTGGCCCGACACGGTGGCGTCGGGATCGGCGATGGCCGTGTCCCGGACACCGTCGCCGTTGAAGTCGGACGAGGTGCCGGCCGTGCAGGCGAGGGCGGCCGCGGCCGGGGGCGCGCCGGTGCCCAGGCCCAGGAGCAGCAGCGCCGCCGCCAGCGATCCGGCGGCGATACGCCGGGCGCCTGAGCCGGCCGGTGCCGGTGTCGGGTGTCTTCGGCCGGACGGCCGACGGCGGACCGTCTGGTCTCCCGTCCGGTGTCCACGTGCGGACATGGGTGTTCCTCCCCGTGAGGCTGGGTGTGCTTCTGGTGTCTGCGCGGTGCGTCACCGCCGTGTCCGGACGCCCGGACGCGGCGGTGACGAACCGAAGGAAGTGGAGAGCCGCCAGGGCGGAAGGACCGCGGCGATCAGCCGATGACCGCGCCGAAGGCCACGCCGGTCGCCGGCACGCCGCCCTCACCGGGCTTGATCGTCTGGGTCGCGGCCCCGCCGGACGCCACGTTCCACGGGAAGCCGTAGACCGCGCGGGTCTCCGCCGGGCCGTAGGGCACGCCGACGTACAGCAGCGAGGGGCTGGCGGCCAGGGAGATGCCGGTGAGCATGCGCGGCGCGGGGGTGGGCCCGACGCCGTATCCGGGGTCGAGCCACTGGTCGGAGGCGCCGGGCGCACCGACCAGCGGAACGATCTGGACGCCGCCCTTCTCCGCGTGCTCCTCGGCCGACTCCTCGCCGGGCACGCCGATCGCGAGCCGGGTGGTGGTGGCGGTGGAGACCGCGTTCGGGGAGGAGTTGACGGCGGCGAGCCGCTTGCCGAAGAAGTCGCCCGCCTCGGCCTCCTGGTCCACGTCCAGCGTGTTCTGGTCGATCCAGGCGGTCTGCGTGAAGGTGCCGTTGGCGGCCAGCTTGAAGACCTGGACGGCGCCGGCGTCGACGGTCGTCGACAGATCCTCGCCGGGGACGCCCACCGCGAGCAGCGACTCGGTGGTGGAGGTGGCGCCGGAGGCCCGGTACGGGACCATGGCGAGCGCGGCGCCGAACTGGTCGCCGACCTCTTCGGCCCCGGAGATCACGTCCTGGTCCTGGCCGAGTCCGCCGAGCGGCTTCGGGGAGTTGGAGGTGAGTGTGTGGTTGAAGAAGGCCACGCCGCCCGCGAAGGCCACGGTGCCGAGCGCCTCGCCGGGCGTGCCGACCGCGAAGTGGGTCGGGGTCGCGGCGAGCGTGGAGCCGAAGCGGTCGTCCTGCTCGGCGTTGCCGGGAACGGCGCCGGCGACGTCGGTGTCCTGGTGGACGAAGGCCATCGTCTGCGCGGTGCCGCTGATGTAGTGGAACCCGCCCGCGTCCTCGATGTCACCGATCGACTCACCGGGGACGCCGATGATCAGGTACGGCGTGCCGGCCGAGGTCTTGCCGGCGGCCAGCGCGTAGCCCACCCAGTCCTCGTCCTCCTGACCGCCGCCCAGGGGCTTGTCGGCGCCCTGGTAGAACTCCTTGACGGCCTTGGTGCCTGCGTTGAGTCCGCTCGTGGAGCCGTAGATCAAGTGCACGTTGCCGGCGTCGGGAACGGTGCCCATGTCCTCGTAGGGGTCGCCGACCACCAGGTCGCTGCACCCGTCGAGGTCGGCGTCGTACACCGCCAGCGAAGAGCCGTACTGGTCGCCGGCCTCGGGCGCCCCCGGGATGCTGTCGAGGGCCTGCGAGAGGGTGAGGACCCCCTTGCCCCCGCCGTAGACGATCTGCACCTCACCCGCCCTGGCCGCGCCGCTGACGGTGGCCTCGGGGTCGGCGATCGCCGTGTCCCTGATCCCGTCCCCGTTGAAGTCCGACTCGACGCCCGACGGACACGCGACGGCGGCCTCGGCCGGCGTCCCGCCGATCCCGAGCCCCCAGGTCAGCAATGCCCCTGCCAAAACGGTGACGGAACCGCGCCGCCACACTTTCCCCACCCTTGACACAAATGCCCCGTAGTTAAAGAGGAACTAAATAAGGTCAACGGATCATCCCTTTACATGAAGTGCACATGCAACACCTGTCATGTTCCCCTGAACATGACATGAATCACAGAAGAGGCACGTTAGCTTCACGGCTCCTGGCATATGCCAGCCGGTCGGACAATCCGGACCGCACGGTCTGGCCGGTCCAGCCGGCCCGGCCGGACCGGCCGGACACAAGAAGGGCCCGCCGGCGAACTGGCGGACCCTGGTGGGTGGATGGGGCGTGGGGCGTCGAGGCCAGGGGGTACCGGCCTCGGCTTCGGGCAGGAGTAACCCCGAGGTGTCGAGCTCGAAGTCGAAGGGCGCCGGGATGCGCACGGGCCGCCCGAAGGGAACGTTGGTCCGGGACCGATAGCCCTGGGGGGGCGGATCCCAGAGGACGTTGATCTCCCCGATTTCCATGTCCAAAAGCAAATACACGGGGACAACCCGGCCGTACGTCTCCATCTTGTCGATCCAGTCGACGTCCTTGGTCGAGTCCGAGGTCAGCTCCCCACGGCGTAGGAGAGGGCGGCGCTCTCGGAGAGACCGCCGCCGAGCGGATAGCAAAACCATGAAGCAGCGAGTCGCCCACAGACAATCATGGAAGCGCTCGGCCGGGAGAACCCGGCCGAGCGCTTGTACCCAGGGACCCAATAAAGCCCGTATCGACGGGTCGAACGGGGTCCCCAGCCCTTACTCCGGCACCCTTCCGGGCTCCTACCCGACGAGCAGTTCCGCCACGCGCCGATACTGCTCGCAGCGCCCCTCGGTCAGCTTCCAGAGGGCAGCCAGCCCATCCGTCCGGAGCCGTGCCTCCGCCTCCTGCTGGCAGGCCAGTTCGAAATCGGCGAGCCGCGTGAACGAGCCGATGCGGACGTCCGTCGGCCAGGCCTCGGCCGCCTCCAGAGCGAACTCCAGCCCTTGCGCCGGCTCAGCCTGCTGGCCCGGCCGCGTATGCACGAGCGCGACGAACACGATCTTCAGCCCAGTCCTGAAGAACTCCACGCCCGACAGGTCGTCCGGGTACCTGGTGCCCAGGTTCCAGTTCGCGCCGAAGGCCGGGCCGAGCACCGCGTCGTCGAGCTCACCCCCGTCGAGGGAGGCCGCAAGGTGCTCCATCCCCGCCATGACTGTGTCGTAGCGGTCGGACAGTCCCGCCCGGGCGGCGAGCACTTGCAAAGCTCCGCCCAACCGTACGCTCGCAGCGCAGCAGAGGGCCTCACCCGTCGTGTCGAATGTTTTCTCCACGGTCTCCTCCTTTCTCCTTTCGTCGGTCTTCCAGGTGTGCTCGGTGCTCAATGCTTGCTGAACAGCCAGCTGGTGACGTCATTGTTGACCATCCCCTTCGGCAGGTCCTCCGGGCCGATCCCGCCTGCGCGCAACACGTCCGCGCAGTAGGTGACACAGCTTTGCGTGTCATAGTCGTAGGAACCGAAAGTATGTCCCTCGGTTGCCTTCTGATAGGCCTGGGCCCTCTTGGCGTTGGGCAGGGGGATCCTGATCGTGAACGATTTACTCGACACCTCCCCCTCGAAGAACGCGCCCACAGCGTCCGAGCCCGGGACACCGACCTGCTCGCTGTGAATGACCGTCCCCCCATGCTCGACCTCGATCGAGGCGTGCTGGGGATTGCCGCCGTAGTCCAGGTGGACCGTCGCCGTACCGGACGGGTCGTCGGGGGTATTGACGTCGCAGTTGTGCACCAGCAGGGGGGTCGACTCGGCCAGGACATAGTACGTGTGGATGTCACTGATCGTCAGGTCGTGCGTGCGCTGCACCTTGTGGTACTCGCGCGTCGCCGTCAGCTCCACCGTGCCACCCGAGGGGGTGAGCAGTCTCATGCCGGGCGTCAGGTCTCCGGCCTTGATCCAGCGGTGCTGCGTCTCGACCCAGAACGGGTGTGTGGTGGTGGAGACGAGCGCCTCCTCCTTGCCGGAGGTCCCCTTCACCGTGAGATCGACGAAGTGCTTGTCGTCCTCGGTGACGATCGTGCCGACGACCTCGCGAACCGCCGTTCCGCCCTGCTTGGGGTCGGTCACCTTGACCTTGTCGCCGAGCCTGACCTCTTCGATCGGCTTGACCTTGCCATTTGCAAGCAGGACTTTGGTGCCGGGCAGGAAACTGTGGGGTGACTTACAGGAGCCCTTGCCTCTCTTGAGGGCCGCCGCTGCCTTCGCCCTGGCCTGCGCCAGCTTCTCCGTGGCCTTGGCCAACCCCATCTTGGCCTTGCCCAGAGCCTTGTTCGCCTTGAAGTAACCCTTCGCACCGCCGATCAGGTCTTTGACCAGCCCAGCGACACGCTTGACGAGTTTGAGGCCCTTGGCCCACTTCCACGGGGCGCCGTACTTGGCGAGGATCTTGCCCGCCAAGCCACCCGCGAAGCTGCCTGCGATGTTGAGCAGGGTCTCGCCACAGGCTCCGACATCACCACTGGAGATGCAGTCCAGCGCCGCGTCCACGCCCAGGATGTCCCGGGCGATCTTGATCAGCGCCTTGCCCGCGGACTTCATGCGCTGCTTGGCGGAGGACTGCTGCGCCTGCGCCGACGCCACGTTCGCGGAGGCCGCGTCGGCATCCGACTGCGCGTCGTCGACGTCCTTGTTGCCGGTCTCCTTCTTGTAGGTGCCCGCGTAGGCCGAGCAGTAGACCGGGAAGCAACTCTCCAGTCCCGACGGGTCGGACAGGGTCACCGGGGTGTTGTCGGCGTAGGCGTAGCCGTTGATCTGGCTCGGCCTGGTGTAGTCGATGATCGGGTCGACGGAGATGAACTTGCCGATCGCCGAGTCGTATTCGCGCGCTCCCAGATGAGTGAGACCGGTCGAGGCGTCGATCGTGCCGCCGACAAAACCCCTCTCCCCCGGCCAGGGACCGAGCTTCTCGCCGCGCTCCACACCGTAGGGGTCGAAGCGCCGTTGGGAGATCGCCCCGGTCGCGGAGTCGATCGCCAGCTCGCCCGTGCCGTGGTGGTCTGCTGCCGTGAAGGAGAGCTTCGCCGCGGTGCGGACCGCGACGGTCTGGCCGGCGTACTCGTAGTACCGGGTGGCCTCCTTCTTGGTGCCGTCGGCCGACAGCTTCAGCTCGGTGCCCGGCAGGTAGACCGTCGTACCGCTCGGGTCCTTGCGCACGAGACGGTTGCCTGAGGCGTCGTACAGGTAGCTCGTCTTCGAGCCGTTCGCCTCGGTGACCTCGTTGACCTTGCCCTGGTCGGTCCAGGCCAGCGACTGGGCGTTGCCGCCGATGGTCCGCTTCGTGGTGTTGCCCGCGTCGTCGTACTCGTACGTCGACTGCTTGTTCCCGGTGGGGGTCTGCTCGGTGACCTTGGTGACCTGGTGCGGTCCGTCGCCGAGGGTGCCCGCGCCGCCGTACTCGTAACTGCGGGTGATGTTGTTCGCCGCGTTGAGCGTGGTGTCGTGGCTGACCTCGGAGACACGGTTGCCGATGGCGTCGGTCTCGTACGACTTCCAGTACGGGGCCGGACCGCCCAGCGCGGTCGACCCGGCGGTCGAGTCGCAGGCCGTGGGCCCGGTGCCGTCCACCGGCGTGGTCGAGCCACGGGTTCCGGAACCGGCCGCGGTCGTCGCGGTGGCCGACGGGGTCCAGGCGTCCTGCAGTCGCTGCCTGCTGTCGTAGGCGAAGCACTGCACGTCCGGCGAAGCGGAGTTCGCCGTGTCCGCGATGGACAGGACGTTGCCCACCTGGTCGTAGGAGTAGTTCGAGTCCTTGGCCGGGGCGGTCGCGCCGTAGACGTCGACCACCGAGCGGGTCAGCCTGTCGGTGCCCTTCTCGTAGAAGAAGCTCTGCCAGACCTTCTTGCCGCTGCCCGAAGACAGTTCGAGCTGCTGCAGCTGGCTCTTCTTGGAGTAGACGGTGTTGGTGACGTACGAGGTGCTGCCCGTCATCGTCATCGGACGCTGCAGCGAGTCGTACGTGTAGGTCAGCGCCTCAGTCGGCAGGTCGCCGACGGCGGGCAGGCCGGAGCTCTGGAGCGTGCCGTCCCGGTTGTACGTGGAGGTGTAGACGTACGTGCCGGCCAGGGATCCCTGCGAGGCCGGAACCTGGTAGGCGGTCTGCAGCGGGCGGTAGAACTCGTCCATCGACTGGATGGCCGTGGCGAAGTACTCCGTCGGCGAGATGTAGCTGAGGTGGCCGTAGGCCTGTCCCAGCCAGCCCGCCTTGTCGTACTTGTTCTCGCTCAGCTTCGTACCGGTACCGGCGTCGCCCTGCCAGGTCGTGAGAACGCGGCCGAGCTTGTCGTAGACCGTGGAGGTCTTCTTGTTGCGGCCGTCGTACGCCACGACCGGGCGGTCCAGCTCGTCGTACTCCGTGCGCGAGGTACCCGCGTCGGGGTCGATCGACTTGGTCTTGCGGCCCAGCTGGTCGTACTCGTAGCGCCACACGTTGCTCTTGGCGTCGGTGACCGTCTCCAGCAGACCGGCCGTGTTGTACGTGTACTTCGTCGAGTCGTACGGCACCCCGACGCCCGGCGAAGCGCCCTTGTAATGGCGGATCTCCGAGAGGTTGCCCTGGCCGTCGGTGATCGTCGTGGTGGGCACGCCGCCGACCGGCGGGTCGACGTGCGTCAGTTCACCGTCGTAGGCGGTCGTGGTACGCCACTGCTCGGCGCCCGAGAACGCGAAGACCTCGGCGGTCGTCCGGCCCAGGCCGTCGTACTCCAACAGGCTCTGTGCGCCGACCTGGCCGTTGCTCACGAGCAGCAGTTCGTCCGAGGGGGCGCCGGCCGCGTTGTACGTCGAGTTGGTCTTCCTGACGTTGCCGGTGGCGTCGTACCAGGTGTCGGCGACCATGCGGGTGCCGTCCGGGCCTTCGGTCTGGATCTGGCGGGCCCGCAGCATGCTGTCGTACAGCTGGTACTCGGCGCCGTACGAGCCGTCGTTCTCGATCTTCTCGGTCTTGATCGAGGTGACCTTGTCCTTGCGGACGTTGTACGAGTACTTGATGCTCGGCGTCTGCGTCGACGCCCGGTCCGCCAGCCACACCGACGTCAAACGGCCGAGGCCGTCATAAGCGAGGCTGGTGCGCTCGCCGTTGGGGTCGGTCTGCCCGGTCGACATACCCCAGGCGGGGGCGTAGTCGGTGGTCGTGTTGTGCCCGAGGGCGTTGGTGACGACCGTCTTCGTCAACAGGCCGTTGGTCTCGGTGTAGACGGTCTTCGTCGCGTCGGAGGTCCCGTACTGCTTGGCGTCCTGTTGGGACTTCGGACGGCCGAAGTCGTCGTAGGTCGTGGCACCGGTGACCTGATACGTGGCCGTGGTGCCGTTGTGCGAGGTCAACCGCTCGGTCTTGGTCGCGTCACCCTTGGTCGGTTCCGCACCGAACGCGAGGTTGTCGTACGAGGTGCGCTCGTCTCCCAGGACCTGCGTCTTGCGGTCCGGTGTCGTGGCGCACTTGACCGACACGACCTCGCTGCGGGCGGGCAGCGACAGGATGTTCTTCGCCGCGTTGTCCGCGTACGTGGTACGCGTGCAGGTGTCGTCCTTCGTGGTGGACAGGTCGCCCTGGTCGTCGACGGTCAACACGCGCCCTGTGCCGTTGGACGTGTCGTAGGTCGTCGTGGACTTCGTCTCGCTCCAGCTGCCGTCGGACTTCAGGCTGAAGCCCCGGCCGATCTGGGTATTCACGATCGCCGCGTGAGTGGTACCCCAGCTCTGGGTCTGGGTTGCCGTGTAGTGCTTCCAGGGGGTGTCGATCGTCTTGGAGACGAGCTTCGCACCGTCGTAGGTGGCCGCCTCCAACTGGTGCCCCGTGAACTCCTCGGAGTCCGTGTAGGAGGCTCCTGTGGAGTCCTTCACCGTCACCGAGCGGGTGTTGCCGTCGGCGTCCTTGTCGCCGTCCATGCCCTGCATGAACGTGTAGTCGACACGGGTGGTCTGCTTGTCGGAGCTGCCGCTGGTGACCTTGACCTTGCCGTATCCCTGCCAACCACCCCAGGTCAGGTACTTGGCGTCGGTGATGCCGTCCGGCTTCGCCTTACGCCAGGCCGCGTCGCCCTGGTAGTCGTAGCGGGTGACCATCGAGTCGCTGCCGCCGGTGCGGTCCGTCTCGATGACCGCCGAGACCACGTACTTGTGGAACCAGTCCGTGATCGGGTCCACATAACCCGGCGGCGCCCACTTCACGGGGTAGCAGCGCTTCGTCGACTCGCCCGGCTTCGGCAGCGAGGCCTTCGCACAGTCGGCCGGCGCGTACGTCACGTCGAGCTGCGATCCGGTGTCACTGAGGACCATCGAGAGGCGGTAGCGGTAGAACGGGGCGATGTTGTCGCCGATGGCGTCCACACGGTTGGCGAGTTGCTCACCGAAGAGGTCGACCGACGGCAGCTTGACCGCCGTGCCGACGCGGCCCTCGTGCTCGATCTTCGACAGCCACAGCGTCTTGGAGTCGTCACCGTTGTCCGTGAACAGGTGCGTGAAACTCCAGGCGTCCACGTCCTGGTGGGTCGTGGCGTCCTTACGCATCTGCGTCACGACCGACGTCAGCCGCTTCGTCGTGAAGAACGTCTGGACCGGCGAGGTGCACTTGGTGGCGGACTTGCACTCCTGGTCGACCGGGACATCCGGCCAGTGGGAGGCGTTCGCCTTGGTGCGCTTGCTCTCCGCGCAGTCGAAGTCGGCTGTCGTCAGGCAGCGTTCGGCGGTGTTGAAGACGATCCGGGCCGGGGCCTTCGCCGCGTAGACACTGCCGTCGCGCTGACCGTAGTCGATCCGCTTCAGCCAGCCGCCGCGGTGGTAGGCGGTGCCGTTGACGTCCGTCTTGCCGTTGAGGGCGTAGTAGTTCGTCTCACGGTCGTAGAAGTAGGACATCACGTTGCCGTGCGTGTCCTTGACGTAGTCCAGACTCCACCGCCACGCCTGCTGGCAGTACGCGCTCGTGAAAGTGGCGTTGTAGCACGGCTCACCCGAGTCGTCACCGAAAACCGGAGCCGTCCAGACCGAGTTGGTCTCCTCGTTGCCCGTCGCCCAGCCGGGGAGACGGTTCAGCCCGAAGTAGTACTCCGTGCCATCGGAGGTCGTGATCTTCCAGTGCTCGCCCTTGTCACCGGTGCTGCCGTCGTCGCCATTGGTGGCGCCCGTCAGCCGCTCGACCTTCGCACCGTCGTCGGACGACAGATGCCACGTGCCGGTCGTGTCGTCCTTGACCAGCTCACCGGACGAACCGGAGAGCATGACCGTGGCGTTCTCGAACGCCCAGCACTGTTCACCGGAACTGTCGTGACCGTCCTCGGAACAGGGCTTGTAGCGCCGCTCGATGTAACCGGCGTCGTAGGAGAAACCCTCACCGATCCACGAACCCTGGTTGTTCGTCGCCGACGTGCGACCGTCGGCCGACTGGGACGAGTAACCGAGACCCACCGTGGGAGTCAGCCCGCCCGGCGTCGGAACGGAATTCAGCGGATAGTTCCAGCTGAACCCACCGGAGGACGGTGCGACGCTCCAACTGGACGACGGAGAAAGGGCCGTGGCCTTGTAGGTGCCCTGTGCGCTCGATGGACCCGCCGCCACCGCCACCAGGGAGGTCGCGGTACCGGCCATCGTCGAGACACCCTCGGCGGGAGCCGGGGCCGCCGTCACATCTGCCGAGACCGTGCCCGACTTCACGTCGTTCACCGTCGGCAGCACCTTCGGCTGCTCCGGACACGCCTTGCTGCCCGGTGTGGCGACGGTGGCACACGCCGGGAGCTGCACCAGCCGAAGACGGGAAGCGTACGAGCCGCCGAAACCCTCGGCGAACTCCGAGTAGTCGACCGTGAGGCGGACCTTGGCGGCCGCGTCCTCACCGTCGGCGCGTTCCACTCCGAGGAGAACGCCGGCGCCGAGCTGCCCCGCGCGCTTCGGGTCGAGGACGTCGACTCGCACCTTCTTCGCGGCCTCGGGCGCGGCGGACGACGCGGCGCCCTTCGCCGATGTGGACGCCTTGGACGCCTTCAGCGCCTTGCCGACCTTGACCGGAAGGCCGCCCGCCTCGGTCGCGCCGGCCGCGCCGACACTCACCTCGGCGCCGCCCTGCTGGGGCCACACCGCCTTGTCGAGCCCCTTGACCGCCGCCTTGCGCGCCGGATCGGAGGGACGGGACTTCGCTTTCGCGTCGGACCCCTTGGCGGGATCACCGTCGTCCTGGACGCCGGGGCGGCTGGTGCGGCCCCGGTCGCCGTCGTCGAGCGCCAATGCCTGAACCGACGAAGCCGACAGCGCGAGCGTAAGCCCGAGCACCGTCGCGACAACCGTCGATCTGGGCATGCGGCGGCTCAGTGAGCGGCCACGCAGAAACATTCGGCAACTTCCTGATCGAAGGAGAACCTTATGAGGAAAAGGTCAAGGAGACCGACCGACAGACCATGGCCTTGTGGGGGCGGAACCCCAAAGAACCGGCACACGCGATTCCTGACGTGTCGTCACGCGGGGTGACTCCACAGCCGAGCCCGACGCCGACCGTCATCTCCCGGAACGGGTGGTCGGGCGGGAACAGGTGGGCCGGGCGGGGCAGAGGCCGGGCGAACTCACACCCGGCGCACCGTCCGGACGACAACCGCGAAGTCGGTCGTCACGTGCCCACGCTGGGAACGCCGGTCGTACAGGAACGGCCTGCGGCAAGGCTCGAGGCACCTTTACGGGGCCGGGGGGCACGCGCGCACCGCTCTGACAGCGTTGCCGGAGGATCCGTGGCGGCGGTGTCACGATCCACGACGTCGTTGAAGTCGGCACCGGATCCGTCGGTGCGTCCCGCCGCACGCGCCGGTCACATCGAAGCGATCTCGCTCCGGACCTGACTGGAGAAGTGTCATCGTCTCAACATGGGCCGCCATGCGCCCCCGCGCCCTTGCCGCATCCCCGCCCCCGGCCACCAGAAGTCACCATCCCCGTACAGTCGGTCGATCGTCCAGATCCTTTACCGACCCCTTACGTCTCGCCAGACATGCATGTCCGACATGGCCACATTCAGATAGTCACAGTTCCATCACAGAAACCCCACGGTCGTCGCCGAATACCCCATCTCACGCACAGATGCCCCAATTACCTATTCCCCTCAGCTCAGTTGAACTCCTTCACTGGCTCGGGGATGCAGGGGTTGCGGGGAGCAGTCACCGGCGCCGCGACCGCGTGAGGTCCATCAACACCGGGGGATAGACAAGTCATGCCTGGAAGAGACGTGTCGAGCTGGTGCGCAGTCGACTCACAAGGGTCGTCGGCGGTTCGGTCGCCGGAGTCGCGGTGGTGAGTGGGGGAAACCTTCACCGCGCCGGCCACGGGGGTTCTGGACTCCCCCTCGCCGGGCCTGCTCGACAGAGCGCCCGCGCTCTCTTGTACTGAGTCTTCCCGACGCCCGGGTCAGCGCACCGCCACCTTCCCGCCGAACGTCGCGATCACCTGCATCAAGTTCGGCAGCGACGGCGGGACCGGCACCACGAAGACCGTGAAGTTCGCCCAGAGCTCCAAGGCCCCCTTCGACCAGCGGGCCATCGTCAACGGCAGGCCCATGCTCCGCATCACCGCGGGCGGGCTGGCCGGGTACTGGGTGCCGAACGGGCCGGTGCTGACCGACGGCTGACCGGACCGGGAACGCCGGACGGCGGCCGTGCCGTCCGGCGCGTTCGGGCGAGGGGCGCGGGCCCGGTCGCACCGGCTGCGGGCCGCACGTGAACGTCGTCCCGGCGGCCCGTATGCTCGCCGGGCGAAGCCCCACACCGGAAGGCGAAGAAGTGAACTACAGGGTCCAGCCCAGCGCGCAGGTCGACGACAGTGCCGAGATCGGCGCCGGGAGCAGCGTCTGGGACCTCGCTCAGATCCGCGAGGGCGCGCGCCTCGGTGAGGGCTGTGTGATCGGCCGGGGCGCCTATGTCGGCTCGGGCGTCCACATGGGCGACAACTGCAAGCTGCAGAACTATGCGCTCGTCTACGAGCCGGCCGAGCTCGGCAGCGGTGTGTTCATCGGCCCGGCCGTGGTCCTCACCAACGACCACAACCCGCGTTCCGTGGACCCCGACGGCAAGCAGAAGCGCGGCGGCGACTGGGAGGCCGTCGGGGTGAAGATCGCCGACGGGGCGTCCATCGGCGCCCGTGCCGTGTGCGTCGCGCCGATCACGATCGGCCGCTGGGCCATGATCGCCGCGGGCGCGGTCGTCACCAAGGACGTGCCGGACTTCGGCCTGGTCGTCGGTGTCCCGGCGCGGCAGATCGGCTGGGTCGGCAAGGCCGGCGTCAAGCTGGTCGCGCGCGCGGGCGAGTCCGGCGTGTGGGAGTGCCCGCAGACCGGCGAGCTGTACGACGAGAAGGACGGCGTGCTGGTGGAGCGGACCGCGGGCTAGTCCCCCCGCTCCCCGCACCTCTCGCTACCCCGCTCCCTCTCGCGCGACCCGCCTCGCGCATCCCTCCGTCGGCTCCCCCGTTACGGAAAAAGGTTTCGGCCGCGTCCAGTCGGACGCGGCCGAAACCTTTCGTCAGTCCGGGGATCCGTCGATCCCCGCGGGTGTCACGCCTTCTCGCCCAGCAGCAGCCGGTCGAACTCCCGGCTCACCACCGACCAGTCCCACATCGTCAGCGCGTGCTGCGAAGCGGGCTCGGTCGCCGCGCGCCAGCCGTCCTCGGTGGCCGTGAGCTTGAGGATCCGCTCGGCGGCCTCCTCCGGCGTCGAGACGACCCAGTCGGCCGGGAAGAGGGTGCGCGGCCCGTTCTCCAGCGAGGCGAAGAACGGCCAGTCGCGGACGACCGGGAGCGCGCCGCTGACCGTGCCCTCCACCAGACCGCAGTGGAAGCTCTCGCGGACCGAGCTGCTCAGGATGACGCCGACCTCGGTGAGCGCGGCCGGCACGTCGTCCGTCTGGCCCACCAGGTGCACGGCGCCGGCCGCCTCCAGCTCCTCCAGGTCCGCCTGGAGCAGGTCGTCGTAGGCGCGGACGGCGGCGCCCGCCTTGCGGGGCAGTCCCTCGCCGATGATGACGAGCCGGTACCGGTCGTCCTTCTCGCGCAGCAGCCGCAGGACCTGCACCGCCCAGCGCGGGTCCTTGGCCACGGCGCTGACGCCGACCAGGCCGAGGTTGAAGCGGGCGTCCGGGCCCGTCTTCGCGCGCTTGAAGGGCACCAGGTCCATCGCGTTGGCGACGACGTGCGTCGTGGCGGTGTCGGGCCCGGCCAGCTGCGGCAGGACCTTCTCCACCACCTCGCGCAGGTGGTCGCTGACCAGGATCAGGTCGTCGACCCGGGTGAAGTCCACCACGTGCGGCCAGAACGCGAACGCCTCGTAGCTGTGCAGCCGGATGACCATGCGCGTGGTGCCGGGGTCCACGGCGGTGAAGATGCCCGCCGCGTTGGTGCACCAGTCGACGAAGACGGTGTCCGCCCAGTCCAGGTGGGGCCGCAGCGCCTCCTCGACCTTGTCGTGGAAGGCCGGCTGGCCGCCCAGCGCGTGCTCCATGATCCGCTTGATGCCGCGGACCAGCGGTCGCAGCTTCTCGTCCTCGTTGACGTCGAGGTAGCGGATCTCGACGTCGGGGTGGTTCTCGTAGCGGTCCCGGATCGCCTTCAGGAAGGCCGCGTTGGCGTACGTGGTGACCAGCAGCCGCAGCGGGCGGCCGGTCGGCGCGTCGGCGGCCGGGAGCGCCCGTCCGCGCGGCGCGGACAGCGCCCTGAACGCGGCGCTCGCGCGGAAGGGCGCGAGGTAGGCGTCGGGGTCCTCGGCCATCGGCGAGGACACCCCGTCGAAGTGCAGACCCCGGTTGAAGGCGAGGGCGAAGGCCGTGGAGAGCTGGTCGGCCGCCGCCGAGAAGTCCTTCTTCTTGAACCGCTGGTCCGCGATGGCCAGGGCGGCCCCGATGGCCTTGTTGCGCAGCTTCGGGTCGTCGTGGCCACGGGCCAGGTCGGCGCGGGCGGCGTCCGCCAGCAGGGCCGCGCTGAGCTTGCGGTTGTTGATCCGCTCGGCGGCCTGGTTCAGCACCATCGTGGCGCCGGTCTTCCGGCCGCCCTTCGCCATGCTCAGGCTCACCCGGCGGGCCAGCTTGGCGCGCATCGCGTCCGGCACGCGCGGCGCGACGACCGCGGTCCGCCAGGCCTTGGCGCCGATCGCGGTGCGCATCACGGCGGGCGACGAGGCCCGGCGCAGCACGGCGCCCGCGCTCTGCCGCACGCCGCGCTTGGTGGAGCGCAGGGTGACGGTGGGGGACGGGACGGTGCGGACGGCGTCGCGCAGCGCGTAGTGCATCGGGCGCTCGCCGCGTGCCTGCAGGGCCCGCAGGCCGGGCGCGACGCCGAAGACGGCGTCGGCGCGCCGGTTGCGCTCGGCGAGCCGCCAGACGGTGTAGACGCCGTGCGCGTCCAGGGCGACCAGGACCTGCGACCGGCGCGCGTTGCGCAGGACCCAGCGGTTGCGCTCCGCGCCGGCCCAGGTCCGGCGGGCGGGGGGCAGCTTCGCGACGCGCTTGGCGAAGGCGTCGCCCCGCTCGGCGGCCGACTCGGTCAGCGAGCAGACGTCGGCGGCGTCGAGTACGCCGTCCACCGCTTCGCGATCGAAGTATCCGGCCAGCCGCACCGTCGCTCCCGCGGCCCGGAACTGCTCGACGGCGGCTTTCAGCATCGAGAGCGTCGGCGCCGTGCCGGCGATCAGAAGTACGTGGGTCATGCGAGGAGGTCCTCCACCTGTTCTGCGTTCCGTGCGAGGGACGTGCTGTGCGCGTCGGTCCGGCGAGGAGACGTGTCACGTCCCCGCACCGGACCGGCGCCGTGGGTCACAGCCGTACCGTCACACGGCCTTCCCGTCGCCGGGCAGCAGCCGGCTGTAGATCTGGTCCAGGACCACGGCCTGGGCCTCCCAGGTCCACTTCTCCAGCAGCCCCGGGTCGTCGTAGGCGGCCCGGTAGCGCTCCGGGTTGGCGAGGACGGCCTTGACGGCGCGTACGTAGTCCTCGACGTCCTGTGCCTTGAAGATCTCGCCCTGGCCGGTCTTCTCGACCATCTCGGCCATGGTGCGGATGTCGCTGACCACCAGCGGCAGCCTGGCCTGGGAGTACTCGAAGAACTTGTTGCTCAGGGCCAGCTCGTGGTTGGGCAGGTGGTGCAGCGGGCTGACCGCCGCGTCCGCCGTCGACAGGAACTCGGGCACCTGCCAGTGCGGTACGAAGGGCAGGATGTGGACGCGGTCGCCGACACCCAGCTCCTCGATCTGCTCGATGACCTTCTTGGTGGCCGGGAAGTGCTTGCCCGACGGCGGCAGCGACACCAGCGCGACATGCACGTCCGGCATGAGCGTGAGGCCCTCGATGATCGTCTCGACGCCGCGCACCGGGTTGATGCCGCCGCAGTACGCCAGCAGCGGGGTGTCCGCGTCGACGCCGCACAGCTCCCGCAGGTCGGGGACCGGCTCGACGTCGGCCACCTCGTCGGGGGCCGGCTTCATCACCGGGGCGTTCAGGACGACGTACGGGGTCTCATTGAGCTTGTGGCCCTTGACCAGCAGCTCGGCGAGCGAGGGCGAGACGGTGATCACCGCGTCGGCGAACACCGCGTGCTCCTTCTCCCAGGCCACGTGGCCGGGGATCCAGCGGTCGTGGTGGGAGTGCAGACCGGGCACGAACTCGTGCGCGTCCCAGACCAGCTTGACCGGGTGTCCCGCGGCCCGCAGCCGGACGGCGGCGCGGGCCGCCACGCCCAGCATGCGGAAGTCGTGCGCGTGGATGATGTCGGGCTTGAGCTCGTCGATGTGCGGGCCGAAGGCCAGCTCGAAGTCCCACAGGTACGGCAGCAGCCGCCGCCAGGCGCGCTGGCCCATGGTGATCTGCCAGAACTTGATCTGCAGCTTGTCCAGCGGCGTGTTGAACTTCGCCCGCTTGCGCTTGGCGCGGCCGGTCAGGCGCGAGCGCAGCGACACCCACTTGCTGGTCATCTTCGCGGCGGCCTTGGGCACGAACAGCCGGGCGGCCGCACCGCTGGCGCTCGGACGGCCGGGGCCGTCGGCCTTGGCGGCCGCGGCACGGAACCGCAGGTCGGCGCGCCAGGCCTTCACCTGCTGCTTGCGGTACTTGGCGATCTGGGGCGAGCGGTACGCGAGCGGGCTGCGCCAGCGCAGCCCGTGCCTGTCCTGTCGGCTGGGTCCCAGCGGGCTCGGCTTGGGAACCAGGCGGACCTCGGCGTCGCCGATGTTCCAGGTCTGGATCTCGGGAGCGGGCGAGATGCCGAAAAGAACGACTTCCCAGCCGGCCTCGGCAGCGGAACGAGCCGACTTCTGGACACGCGAGTCATTTCGGACACCGTTGTCGACCAGCATCACAACGCGGCCTCGGGAGGCCCTGGGGCTTCTCTGCCCCTCGGTGCTGTCGAGCTCCATGAATGTGTGCCTTTCCTGATCTGAAACTTCTGGCACGTTGCAGGAGCCCGCAAGGATGATCGAGCTCGCACACCAGTTCCGTCCAAAGCGGGCGTCTCGTGCAGTGCACTTGGGCGCTAACGGCACGGCTACATAACCCGATAACCCGGCGCGTCAAAGCATACCGTCAGCAACGAGCCGCCCCTCGGCCCGGCCCACGCCCGTTGCAGGGCCGTTGCAGGGCTGTCGCCGGGCTGTCGCCGCGACGCGACGTCGGCCGCCACCACGCCCGTATGATCTGGGTTCGGCCGTCCATACGTTTATTCAGTAGGAGCAGCGCACGTGAAGGTCATCAGTGTCGTGGGCGCACGCCCCCAGTTGGTCAAGCTCGCGCCCATCGCGGCTGCTTTCGCCGACACCCCTCACGAGCACGTCATCGTGCACACCGGCCAGCACTATGACGCGGACCTCTCCGACGTCTTCTTCTCCGGCCTGGGCATCCCGGACCCCGACGTCCACCTCGGCGTCGGCTCCGGCGGCCACGGCGAGCAGACCGGCGCGGTCCTCGCCGCCATGGACAAGGTCCTGGAGACGGAGAAGCCCGACTGGGTCCTGGTCTACGGCGACACGAACTCGACCGTCGCCGGCGCGCTCTCCGCGGTGAAGCTGCACTACCGCGTCGCGCACCTCGAGGCCGGTCTGCGCTCCTTCAACCGGCGGATGCCCGAGGAGCACAACCGGGTCCTCACCGACCACGCCGCCGACCTGCTGCTCGCGCCGACCGAGGAGGCCATGCGCCACCTCTCGAACGAGGGCCTGGCGCACCGCTCCACCCTCGTCGGCGACGTCATGGTCGACGTGTGCCTGCGCATCCGCGACGCCGTCCTGGCGGGCGAGCACCCGCGTCCGGAGCTGCCCGAGGGCATCGACGCCGACGCGCCCTACCTGGTGTCGACGCTGCACCGGCCGGACAACACCGACGACCCCGAGCGGCTCGCCGCCATCATCGGCTCGCTGGCCGCGCTGCCCGTGCCGGTGGCGCTGCTGGCCCACCCGCGTCTGGTGGCCCGCGCCGAGCAGCACGGCATCAAGCTGAACCAGGGCGCCGTGCGCGTCGGCCGCCCCCTCCCCTACGCCGGTCTGGTGGGCGCCGTCCTGGGCTCCGCCGGTGTGGTCACCGACTCCGGCGGTCTGCAGAAGGAGGCCTTCCTGCTGGGCCGCGCCTGCACCACCGTGCGTCCGGAGACCGAGTGGGTCGAGACCCTCGAGGGCGGCTGGAACCACCTGGTGCCGGACCCGCACGAGACCCCCGACTTCACCGCGCTCGCCACCCGCCCGGCGCCCGAGACCCCGCGCGGCACGCCGTACGGTGACGGGAACGCCGCCGTGCGCGCCGTCCAGGCCATCGTCGAGGCCTGATCCGGCCGCCGCTCTCGTCACCGTTCCATCAGTCTCCCGGAGCACCCCTTGCGAAACGTGATCAAGCGTCCCAGGACGACGGGCCCACGACCCGACGGCGTCCGCCCGCACATGATCTACCTGGCCATCGGCTTCCCGCCGGCAGCCAAGAGCTGTGCGTACCGGATGCGCGAGACGGCGAACAAGTTCGTCGAACTCGGCTGGGACGTGACCGTGCTCACCATCGAGGAGGAGTCCTGGGAGCGGGAGTACGGTCTCGACCACACGCTCTCCGACCCGGTGGACCCGCGGGTGCGCATCGTCGAGCTCCCGCTGGCCCGTGAGGACCTGGAGACCGACATCCGGCTGTTCACCGAGGACCGGGCGCTGAACCCGATCCGCTGGATGCAGCGGGAGCGGGACCGGCACCTGGAGCACTTCCCCGAGCCGGTGTTCGGCGGCTGGCGGGCGGCCCTGGAGCAGGGCGTCGTGGACATCCACCGGGAGTTCCCGGCCGACCTGCTGCTGGCGAGCTGCGCCCCGTACGTCAACCTGGCCGCCGCGTGGAAGCTGTGGGAGACCCACAAGGTGCCCTACGCGATCGACTTCCGTGACGGCTGGTCGGTCGACGTCATCGGCGGCGGCGAGGCGTTCACCCGTGACTCCGAGGCGGGCGAGTGGGAGTCGCGCGTCCTGTCGGAGGCCGTCGCGATCTGGTGCGTCAACGACCCGATCGCGGACTTCTACCGGGAGCGCTACCCGCAGCTCGCCCAGCGGGTGCACGTGGTGCGCAACGGGTTCGACCCGGACAGCGTCCCCGAGGTGCACGGCCGGCCCGACCCGGAGAAGGGCCTGACCTTCGGCTATCTCGGCTCGGTGAACTTCAAGCCCGCCTTCCTCGCCACCGTCCTGGACGGCTGGCGGGCGGCGCGGGAACGCGACCCGCTGGTCGCCCGGTCCCGGTTCGAGATCCGCGGGCACATCGGCGCGGGCGCCAGCCGTGAGGCCAACGCCCACATGACGCTCATCCGGCAGGCCGAGTCCGACGGCGTGCTCTTCGGCGGCCCGGTGCCCAAGGCGGAGGTCGGACCGACCTACGGCCGCTGGGACGCCCTGGTCCTGATGCTCGTCGGCGGCCGCTTCGTGACCTCCGGCAAGGTGTACGAGTTCATGGCCTCCGGGCTGCCGGTGGTCTCCGCCCACGAGGTGGACCACGACGCCTCCGCCGTGCTGGCCGGACACCCGCTGTGGACCGGTGCCTGCGGCCTGGACGCGGAGGGCATCGCGGACTCGTTCGTCAAGGCGGCCCGGATGGCCGTGGAGACGACCCCCGAGCAGCGGGCCGAGGCGCGCGCCCACGCCGCCCGGTTCACCCGCGGTCTGCTGATGGCCCCCGCGGCCCAGCACCTGAGCGACACCGTCCGTGACGCGCTCGCGGGGAGCCGACCGGCATGACGGCCAAACGGGGGATTCTCAGGCTGCCCGGAGCGGTGGCCCGGCGCGCGCTGCACCCGAGCGTGCTGCGGACCGGAGCGGGCGCGCGCGCCTGGCGGTTCGTGGTGTCGGCTCCGGGGCTGTCCGACTCGCTGCGCTTCCGCATCGCCCAGCGCGTGCGGGACGGCCTGGACAAGGCCAACCGGCCCGAGGGCGCGGTGCTCGCGCTGAGCTCCGCAGCCCGCCGCACGACCAGCGCCCGGCACCGGGCGGACCTGCTCGGCGACGCCGCCCGGCTCGAACTGAAGCGTGGCAAGGCCCCACGTGCCCTGCCCGACGCCGTCACCGCCGAGCTCGCCTACGCCGACGACCGGCTGGCCGACGGCGACGCCACTTCGGCGGCCGCCTCAGCGGTCCGGGCGCTGCAGCTCGCCTTCCACCGCGTGCTGCACTTCGACCGGACGACCTCGCCACTCACCCAGGACCCGGGCGCGTACCTGGCGCAGGTGCACGACAGTGCGACGGTCCGGGCGCTGACCGAGGGCGCCGGCCGCACGGCCGGGCCCGCGGACCCGCCGGCCGACCGGCCGCTGCGCCTGCTGTTCGTGACCCGGGGCAACGCCAACTTCCTGCGGCAGATCCGCGACCACTACGAGGCGCACCCCGGCGTCGAGGTCCGCTCCCTGGACCTGACGGATGAGCCGGCGCTCGACAAGCTGGCCGGTTCCCTCACCACGCTCGCGGCCCACCGGCTGGGCGACGACCCCGAGTTCGGCCGGCAGGCCGAGGCGCTCCTGCGCCCCCACCTGGACTGGGCGGACACCGTCTTCGTCGACTGGTGCGTCGGACCGGCCGCGCTGCTGACGTCCGTCGACCCCGGGGACACCCGGATCGTCGTGCGGCTGCACAGCGCGGAGACGTTCAGCCCCTGGCCGTTCCTGGTCGATTTCAGCCGCGTCGACGACCTGGTGTTCGTCGGCGCCCACCTGCGGGACCTGACGGTCGCGGTGGCGCCCGGACTGGCGGCTGCGCCCGGGCGGCGGACGCCCCGGCTGCACGTCATCGCCAACGCCATGGACCTGGCCGCCCAGGTGCGCCCCAAGTCGGACGACGCCCGCTTCACCCTCGGGCTGACGGGGATCTCGTCGGTCGCCAAGGACCCCCGCTGGGCGATCGAGGTCCTGCGGATCCTGCGCGCCGAGGACTCCCGCTACCGGCTCCTGCTGATCGGCGAGGACGTCGACGCGAAGCTCAGCGCCGCCGCCCGCGCCTACGCCCGGCTCTACCGGGGCGACCTGGCCGAGCTGGAGCCCTCGGGCGCCGTCCGCAGGCTCGGCCAGCTGGACGACGTGCCCGCCGCGCTGACGGACGTCGGCGTCATCCTCAGTTCCTCCGTGCGGGAGAGCTTCCACTGCGGGTTCGTGGAGGGCGCCGCGAGCGGGGCCGTGCCGGTGGGCCGCGACTGGCCGTTCTTCGCGGGCAAGACCAACGGCGCCCGCACGCTGTTCCCCGCCGACTGGGTCGTCGCCTCTCCGCAGGAGGCCGCTGAACGCATCCTGAAGGTCACCGCGGACCCGGAGAACTGGCGGCAGGCCGGGCAGGCGGCTTCCGCGCACGCCCTGGCAGCATGGGACTGGCCGGTCGTCCGTGAGGAGTTCGACCGTCTCCTGCTGCCCTGACGGTGAAGGACCCCCTGTGACCTCGATACCCGGGCCCGGTCGCGACCGGCTTCCGTCGCTGACCGGGCTTCGTTTCTGGGCGGCTCTGCTGGTCGTCCTCTACCACCTCTCCCGCCAGGTCGGGACCGTCCCGTACCTCAGCGAGACGGTCTGGTACGGCCGCAGCGGTGTGACCTTCTTCTTCGTCCTGTCCGGCGTCGTCCTCGCCTGGACGTACGACGGAGCCCGGGTCCCCGCGAAGGTCTTCCTGTGGCGGCGCTTCGCCCGGATCTGGCCGCTGCTCGCGGTCAGCGTGGGGCTGTCGGTCGCCGTGTGGTCCGTCATGGACCACCCGGTGTCGCTCGAGGCCGTGGCCGCGACCCTGCTGGCGGTGCACGCCTGGTTCCCGCAGCCGGTGATGTTCACCGGGGGCAACCCCGCGGCCTGGTCGCTCAGCGACGAGGCCTTCTTCTATCTGCTGTTCCCCGCGCTGCTGGCCCTGCTCGCGGGCCGCCGCGGCCGGGTCTGGGCGTGGACGGCCGTCGCCGTCACCTGCGCCGCCCTGGTGCTGTGGCCGTCCCTGGCGGGTCTGTCGCCGACCACCCGCAGCTGGGCGCTCGACTACCTGCCGCTGACCCGCGCGCTCCAGTTCGTGCTGGGCGTCGTCGCAGGGCTCGCGCTCAAGCGCGGCTGGCGTCCCCCGCTGCCGCTGTGGGCCGCCGCGGGACTCGTCGTCGGCTGGCACCTGGTGCTGATCCCGTGGTCGCACGCGGTCCCGGACGCCCTGTGGTACAGCCCCTACACCGCCTCGCAGTGGCTGTCGGCCCCGATCTTCGCGGCCCTGATCTGCGCGGCCGCCCGAGCCGACCTGGACGGCAGGCGCACCGGGCTCGGCGGGGCCTGGATGATCAGGCTCGGGCACTGGTCGTTCGCCTGGTACCTCATCCACGAGATCGTGATCCGCGCGGCCGTCTTCCACTGGGGCAAGCCGACCCCGGGCGGCGAAACGGTTCTGTTCTGGGCGGGTGTGCTGGTGGCCAGTCTGGCCGCCGCCGGCGCCGCCTACCACTGGGTGGAGCACCCGGCCGAGCGCCGGCTGCGCCGCGCGGGCCCGTCCGTGCCCCGCTCCGACCGGCCCGACCGGCCCGAGCCCCGGGCGACCGTGGGCGCGCGGTAGCCCCCGCCCCCCGCCCGCTACCGAACGACTGCGGCCCCTGCCTCGTCCATACGAGGCAGGGGCCGCAGTCGTGGGCCGGTCGGGCGCTCAGCCGCCGATGACGACGCGGCGGACGCCCTTCCAGGCCTCCGGGTCCGTCGTACGGCGACCGTCGACCAGGACGGTGACGTCCGGCAGGTCGGCCGGGGTCAGGGTGCGGTACTCGGCGTGGTCGGCCTGCAGGATCGCCGCGGTGACCTTCTCACCCGCGTGCGGGGTGAGGCCGTGGGCGACGAGCTCCTCGTCCGTGTACATCGGGTCCGAGACGAAGGGGACCGCGCCGCGCGCCTTGAGGGCCTCGACGGTCGGGAAGACGCCGGAGAAGGCCGTCTCCTTCACGCCGCCGCGGTAGGCGGCGCCCAGGACGAGCACGCCCACGCCGGTCAGGTCGCCGTACGCGGCGGCCAGCAGGTCGACGGCGTACTCGGGCATCGCGGCGTTCGCCTCACGGGCGGAGCGCACCACGGTGGCCGCCGGGTCGTTCCACAGGTACATCCGCGGGTAGATCGGGATGCAGTGGCCGCCGACGGCGATGCCCGGCTGGTGGATGTGACTGTAGGGCTGCGAGTTGCAGGCCTCGATGACCTTCTTGACGTCGATGTCGTTCTGGTCGGCGAAGCGCGCGAACTGGTTCGCCAGGCCGATGTTGACGTCCCGGTAGGTCGTCTCGGCGAGCTTGGCCAGCTCGGAGGCCTCGGCGGTGCCCAGGTCCCACACGCCGTTCGCCTGCGGCAGGTCGGCGCGCTCGTCGAAGTCGAGGACCTGCTCGTAGAACTCCACGCCACGGGCCGTCGACGCCTCGTCGATGCCGCCGACCAGCTTGGGGTAGCGGCGCAGGTCGGCGAAGACCCGGCCGGTGAGGACGCGCTCCGGGGAGAAGACGAGGTGGAAGTCCTCGCCGGCGGTCAGGCCCGAGCCCTCGGCCAGCATCGGCGCCCAGCGGGTGCGGGTGGTGCCGACCGGGAGGGTCGTCTCGTAGGAGACCAGCGTGCCGGGCTTGAGGCCCTGCGCGATCGCCTTCGTCGCGGAGTCCATCCAGCCGAAGTCGGGGGTGCCCTCGGCGTCCACGAACAGCGGGACGACCACGACGACGGCCTCGGACTCGGCGACCGCGGACGCGGTGTCCGTGGTCGCGCTCAGCAGCCCGGCGTCGACGGCCTGCTTCAGCTTGACGTCGAGGTCGTGCTCGCCGGGGAACGGCTCGACGCCGGCGTTGACCAGCTCGACGACCTTCTCGTTGACGTCCGCGCCGATGACCCGGTGGCCCTTGGAGGCGAACTGCACGGCCAGCGGAAGGCCGATCTTGCCGAGTGCTACTACACAGATGTTCATGGAGGGTCGCTACTTCCTTTTGGAACCGGTCGGCTTCTTGAAACCGGCGGACTTCAACTTTCTGACACCGGCCGCCCTGGATCGGACGGCCAGGGACTTCAGCTTCCGGACGGGAGCTGCCAGCGCCCGGAGGATCAGTGCCCTCTTCGGCGGGTACATCTGAGCCGTGTCGATCACGACACGTCCCTTGTCGTTGACGATGGCCGACGCCCGGTAGGGGTCCCCCTCCCGGCCCCACCGGCGGGCCAGCGGCATGGGCAGGTCAGTGCCCCGCACGGGGACCTCGTACGTGGCGCCGGCCACGTCCAGGTACACCCGCACACCGCGCTTGGCGGTGACGTGGTCCAGCGGGATGCGGGCGTGCACCACGGTCGCCGCGCCGTCCTCGGCGGGCTTGACGACCTGCTCGCCCACCGGCGCCGGAGTCTTGTGGTTCGGCTTCAGCTTGCGCGCGCCGGGCTTGTCGGCCGACTTGGGCATGGCGCCCTTGGTGAGCCGCAGCGTCATGCCGTCGGCGTCGCCCGTGACGGGCACCCGCACGGAGGCCGAGTAGGTCAGGCCGTCGCCCTGCTGCTCCCAGTCGGAAGCCAGCAGCCGGACGCCGGGGGCGAGTTGGGCGCCCACCGAGTCCCCGGGCAGCACCTCGAACACGTGGTCGGGCAGGCCGATGCGCGGATCGCGGAAGCCGGGGTAGCGCGCGAAGGCGTGGTCGCCCTCGATCACGAACGTGACGCCGTTCTCCGGCTCCGAGACGATCGCCTCGCACAGTTCGTCCACCGCGCCCGCCTGGGCCAGGGCTATGCGCACCCGGCGCTTGACGTCCATGGCGTCGCGGATGCCGTCGGTGAAGTAAGCGTCCGCCAGCCGGGCGATGCCCGCGCAGATCCTCACGCGCAGCTCGCGGTCCAGATCCGGGAAGTCGTCCTGGACGAGCTTGGCGAGCTCCCAGGTGAAGTGGCGCCGCAGCAGGGCGTCGCGCTGCGGTCCCGCCTCGATGAGGCCGGCCGCGAAGTTCATCATCTCGGCGGTGCACTCGAGCCGGGAGAGATGGTCGGCGCGGTAGGTGATGTTGCTGGAGTCGCCCCGCCTGACCGCGTAGTAGCAGGTGTAGCTCGCCACCACCGAGATCTTCCGGGCCCGCACGAGGGCCTCGATGGTGAACGGCTGGTCGCTGCCCACGGCCATGTGCTCGGGGAAGCGCAGCTTGTACTTCTCCACCATCTCGCGGCGGAACAGCTTGGTGTTGGCCAGGGTGAAGGGCACCCCCGGCTCGTCCAGATGCACCTCCCGGTCGCCGTGCTGGAACAGCGCCTGGTGGACGTAACGGCCGTTGGTGCCGACCATCTTGCCGACGACCACGTCCGAGTCGTGCTTGTCGGCGTACTTCACCATGCGCGCCAACGCCTCTTCGCCGAGGTAGTCGTCGGAGCCGATGAAGTACACGTACCGACCGGTGGCCACCTCCAGCGCCCGGTTGCTGGGCGCCGCGGGGCCACCGGAGTTCGGCTGGTGGATCACCTTGACGGTGTCCGGGTACAGGGCCGCGAACCGGTCGAGTTCGCGGCCGCTGTCGTCGGTGGAACCGTCGTCGACGGCGACGATCTCGAGCCGCTCGCGTCCGATGGTCTGCTGGACCAGGGAGTTCAGGCACTCCGTCAGGTACGGCATCGTGTTGTATACCGCGACGACGACACTGACGTCAGGCGCAGCACTCATGCTCGGGCTCCTGGTCTCCGCCGGCCGTGCCGGCTGGGTCCTGCGGGGAAAGTCTCACAGAACATAGGAGTCCCGCCGAGCACGCACCGTTCCCCCGATGTGTGATGCTCAGCTGCCATGGACGGCCAGGTCCTCCACCGGAAGGGTAACGCTGGTGTTGCTGGAGGCCGATTCCAGGAGCGCCGCCGCCACCTCGACGGTGCGCATGCCCTGGCGCAGGGTGCAGATGTCGACGGGCTTGCCGAGCACCGCGTCCCGGAAGAGCTCGTGCTCGACCTGCAGCGGCTCGCGCTTGGGGATGGCGTACCGGACCATGTCGCCCTCGGAGACGCCGCGGAAGGCCCGCAGGGCCTCCCACTCGGTGGTCACCGCGGCGTTGGAGTGGAACGTCAGGTCGGCGGTGAGGGTGTCGGCGATGAAGCAGCCGCGCTCACCGGTGACCGACGTGAACCGCTCCTTGAGCGGGCTCAGCCAGTTGACCAGGTGGTTGACCATGGTGCCGTCGTCGAGGCGGCCCACCGCGGAGACCATGTCCTCGTGCTCACGACCGCTCTTGGAGACGGTGTGCGCGGCGATGGACACGTACTGGCGTCCGGTGACCCAGCCGGTGAGGTCGATGTCGTGCGTCGCGAGGTCCTTGACGACGCCGACGTCCGCGATGCGGTGCGGGAAGGGTCCCTGACGGCGGGTGACGACCTGGTAGACGTCGCCGAGCTCGCCGGCCTCCAGCCGCGCCCGCAGCGAGAGCAGCGCCGGGTTGCAGCGCTCGATGTGGCCGACGCCGGCCACCAGACCGCGCGTCTCGAACGCCTCGACGAGACGGCGGGCGCCCTCGACGGACTCCGCGACCGGCTTCTCGATCAGCGCGCAGACCCCGGCCTCGGCGAGCGCCAGGCCGACCTCTTCGTGCAGGTGCGTGGGGCAGGCCACGACGGCGTAGTCCACACCGAGGGCGATGAGCTCCTCGACGGTGTTCAGGATCGGCGCGCCCTGGGCGGCGCCGAACTTGTCCCCCATCGGGTCGACGACGCCGACCAGGTCGACGGCGTCCAGGCCCGACAGGACACGGGCGTGGTGACGCCCCATGGAACCGAGGCCGACGAGTCCCGCTCGCAGCGACTTCCCGGTACTCACAGTTGCTCCCCCAGAGCATTAACGGCGGTGACGATGCGCTCCAGGTCCTGCGCGGACAGGGCCGGGTGCACGGGCAGGGACACGACCTCGGCGGCCGCCCGGTCCGTCTCGGGCAGGTCCCAGTTGCGGCCTGCCTTCTGGTCCGGCTCCCAGTACGGCTTCAGCCGGTGGATGGGCGTCGGGTAGTACACGGCGTTGCCGATGCCGGCCTCGGTCAGCTTGGCCATGACGGCGTCGCGGTCGCCCTGGATGCGGACCGTGTACTGGTGGTAGATGTGCCGGGCGCCCTCGGCGACCTTCGGCGTGGTCACGTTCGGCGCGGTGATGTGCTCGCTGAGGTACGCGGCGTTGGCGATGCGCTGCTCGGTCCAGCCGTCCAGCTTGCGGCGCTGCACGCGGCCGATCGCGGCCGAGACGTCCGTCATGCGCACGTTGGCGCCGACGATCTCGTTGGCGTAGCGCTTCTCCATGCCCTGGTTGCGCAGCAGACGCAGGGTCCGCGCGGTCTCCGCGTCCCCGGTGGAGATCATGCCGCCCTCGAGGCTGTGCATGTTCTTCGTCGGGTAGAAGCTGAACGTGCCCACGGCGCCGAAGGCGCCGACCGGGGTGCCGTTCAGGGCGGCCGCGTGGGCCTGGCAGGCGTCCTCGACGACGGCGAGCCCGTGCTGCTGGGCGATCGCCATGATCTGGTCCATGGCCGCCGGGTGCCCGTACAGGTGCACCGGCATGATCGCGGCCGTGCGCGGCGACAGGGCCGCCTCGACCGCGGCCGGGTCCAGACAGAACGTGTCCGGGTCGATGTCGGCGAAGACCACGTCCGCGCCGACCAGCCGCACCGCGTTGGCGGAGGCGGCGAAGGAGAACGACGGCACGATGACCTCGTCGCCCGGGCCGAGGCCGAGAGCGAGGAGCGACAGGTGCAGCGCGGAGGTGCCGGAGTTGACGGCGACGCAGTGCCGTCCGTCGACCAGCTCCGAGAACTCCTCCTCGAACGCGGCCACCTCGGGCCCCTGGACGACCAGGCCGCTGCGCAGAACGCGCACGGCGGCCTCGATCTCCTCCTCGGCGATCACTGGTTTGGCGGCCGGTATGAACTCATGGGCGTCGGTCATCGACATCCCCTCCTCTACGGCGACCTCGAAGGCGCACCACGTCATGCATGGTCGGGAAGGGACCGTGTCGATGCACAGCACGGCCGCATCCCTGGTTGTCCGCCGAAAGCCTGTGGGCGGGCGGACGGCTTGTACACAGGACCCCGCCCCGTGAGGGTTCCTTGCGGGAAGTCAGCCGTGTCCGGCTGGAAGACCGGATGTGCTCATCGGCTGTGGTCACGGTGTGCATGTCTTTGGCCACCGGGACCACAGTGCACGTTACCAGCCTGGAGACGGCGATCTTGCCCAGGGTTACCACCCCGAAACCGACGGCGCGGGTGCGCTCCATCACAAGCGAAACACAGCGTAACTCCCCGGTGAACACACGGCGACGCGAGGATCCGGAGGCGTGTGCGACACCGGCGCGGGCGTCCGGATTCACCGGACACCCGCGCCGCCGTCGGCGGTCCGCGCCGGGAGGCGTCAGTCCTCCGTCGAGGCCGTGACGGACGGCACGCTCTGCTGCGCCGCCGACGTCTTCTTCGACACCGACTTCGCCGCCTTCTTGGCCGTCGTCTTCTTGGCGGCGGTCTTCTTCGCGGCCGTCGTCTTGGCCGCGGCCGTCTTCTTGGTGGCGGCCTTCTTCGCCGTGGCCTTCTTGGCCGTCTTGCGGGCGGCCGTCTTCTTCACCGGAGCGGCCTCCGCGTCCTCGGCGGGCGCGGCGGGCTCCTCGGCCGCGGTCGGCGCCGTGGCCTCCGCCGGGACCGACGGGACGACCACGACGGCCGTCTCCTCGGACGCGGTGGGCGCGGTGGCCTTGCGCACGGCGCGGCGCCGCGGGCGGGCCGGGGCCGCGCTCTCGACGACGGGCTCGGCCGCCTGCTCTGACTCCGGCTGCTCCACCGGAGTCACCTCGGCGACCGGGGCCGGGGCGACCGCCGGCTCGGCGACCGTCACCACGGCGGCCTCCGCGCCTGCGGGCGACCCGGCCGGAGCGGACACCTTGCGGGTGGCGCGTCGGCGCGTACGGCCCTTGGGCGCGGCCTCCTCGGCGATCGGCGTCCCGGCGGGGGCCTGGACGGCCGGCGCCTCGACGACCGGGTCCTCGACGGCGACCGGCTCGGCGTGCGCCTCGACCGCCTCGGCCGGCTGCACCGGACGCTCGGTCTCCGCCTCGACGGTGACGTCCTGCGCGGTGGGCGCCTCGGCGACGGCCTCGGCCGGCTCCGCCGCGGCGAACGACTCGGAGCCGCCCGCCCTGCGCGAGGCGCCGCCGCGCGGCGCACCCGCCGGAGCGGACGCCCTGCGGCTCGCCCGGCGCCGGCCGCGGCCACGGCCGGCGGCGGCCTCAGCCTCGGCGACGCTGCTGTACAGCTCCTCGTCGGCCGCGAACTCCGGAGCGGCGAGGGCGACCGGCTCGGCCACCTCGGCGGCGACCTCGGCCTCGCTCTCCGCCTCCTGCTCGACGCCCGTCGACGACTCGACGAGGTCGGCCGTCACCGTCTCGTGCTCGTGCTCGTGGCCCTGTCCCTCGCCACCGCGGCCGCGCTTCTTGCGCTTGCCGCCACCGCCGACGGCGGTCGGCTGCTCCATGTGGACGATGACACCGCGCCCGTTGCAGTGCACGCAGGTCTCGGAGAAGGACTCCAGCAGGCCCTGGCCCACCCGCTTGCGGGTCATCTGGACCAGACCCAGCGAGGTCACCTCCGCGACCTGGTGCTTCGTGCGGTCGCGGCCCAGGCACTCCAGGAGGCGCCGCAGCACCAGGTCCCGGTTGGACTCCAGCACCATGTCGATGAAGTCGATCACGATGATGCCGCCGAGGTCGCGCAGCCGCAGCTGGCGCACGATCTCCTCGGCCGCCTCCAGGTTGTTCCTGGTGACCGTCTCCTCGAGGTTGCCGCCCTGACCGGTGAACTTGCCGGTGTTGACGTCGACCACGACCATCGCCTCGGTCCGGTCGATCACCAGCGAGCCGCCGCTGGGCAGCCAGACCTTGCGGTCCAGCGCCTTGGCGAGCTGCTCGTCGATCCGGTAGGTGGCGAAGACGTCGACCTCGGAGGTCCACTTCGACAGCCGCTCGGCCAGGTCGGGCGCGACGTGCGAGACGTACCCGTGGATGGTCGACCAGGCCTCGTCACCGCTGACGATGACCTTGGAGAAGTCCTCGTTGAAGATGTCCCGGACGACCCGGACGGTCATGTCCGGCTCGCCGTAGAGCAGCGTCGGGGCGTTGCCGCTCTTGGCCTTCTTCTGGATCTCCTCCCACTGCGCCTGCAGACGCTCCACGTCACGGCGCAGCTCGTCCTCGCTGGCGCCCTCGGCGGCGGTGCGCACGATGACGCCCGCGTCCTCGGGGACGATCTTCTTCAGGATCGTCTTCAGCCGGGCCCGCTCGGTGTCGGGCAGCTTGCGGCTGATGCCGGTCATCGAGCCCTCGGGCACGTACACGAGGTAGCGGCCCGGCAGGGAGACCTGGCTGGTCAGACGCGCGCCCTTGTGGCCGATCGGGTCCTTCGTGACCTGCACGAGGACCGACTGGCCCGACTTCAGGGCGGCCTCGATGCGGCGCGGCCCGTTGGCCATGCCCAGCGCCTCGAAGTTGACCTCACCGGCGTAGAGCACCGCGTTGCGGCCCTTGCCGATGTCGATGAAGGCGGCCTCCATCGACGGCAGCACGTTCTGGACCTTGCCCAGGTAGACGTTGCCGACGTACGAGGTGGCCTGCTCCTTGTTGACGTAGTGCTCGACGAGCACGTTGTCTTCCAGGACGCCGATCTGGGTGCGCTCGCCGCTCTGGCGGACGACCATCACCCGCTCGACGGCCTCGCGCCGGGCCAGGAACTCGGCCTCGGTGATGATCGGCACACGCCGGCGGCCCTGCTCGCGGCCTTCCCGGCGGCGCTGCTTCTTGGCCTCGAGACGGGTAGAGCCCTTGATGGACTGCACCTCGTCGGACGGCTCGGAGGGCTTGCGCGGCTCACGGACCTTCACGACCGTGCGCTCCGGGTCTCCGTCGACGGGCTCGGCCTCGGTGGAGGCGTCACCGGCACGACGACGACGGCGACGGCGGCGACGGCTGCCGGCGGTGGAACCGCCCGCCTCCTCGTCGTCCGCGTCCTCGTCCTCCTGCTCGGCGGTGTCCTCGGCGTCCTGTGCGGCCTGCTCGGCGGCGAGCTCGTCGGCGTCGTCGCCGGACTCGCCCTCGCCGTCGGCGGCATCGCCGCGGCGACGGCGACGGCCGCCCCGGCGGCGACGGCGACGCGACCCGGTCTCCTCGGTCTCGTCGTCGCCCTCGACGACGTCCTCGGCGGCGTCGTCGGCCTCGTCCGGCTCGGTCTGCGACTCGTCCTCGGCGGTGGGCGCGGCGGCCTGGGCGGCGGGCGCGGCGGTGCGGCCGGTCTCGGCCTCCTCACCGGTACCGGCGGCCCGGCGTCGACGGCGGCGGCGCGAGCCGGTCGGCTCCTCGGCGAGCTCCTGGGCCGGCTGAACCTCCTCGGGCTCCTCGGCCTCGACGGTCTCCGCCTCCGCGGCGGCGGCCTCGGCGGCGGCCCGCTGCGGCGTCTGGAACTGCGGCTCGGCGAACACGGGCGCCTGGAACACGGCGACCGCGGGGCGCGCCGGGCGACGCGGCGCGTCGTCCTCGCCCTTCGCGGGCTCCGGCGCGGAGAAGCCTCCGGCGGCCCGACGGACCACCCTGCGGCGTCCACGGCGCGGTCCGGCGTCCTCGTCGGCCTGGTCGGCGGGGGCGGGCGCGGCGGCGACGGGCTCCGCGGCCTCCTCGGAGACCTGGGGAGCCTCGGAGACCTCGGTGGTCTCGGGCTCGGCGGGCGCGGAGACGCGGCGCGTGGCGCGACGGCGGCCGCGGGGAGCGGCCTCCGCGGGCGCCTCGGCCTCGGCGGCTTCGGCGGGGGCTTCGGCGGGCGCCTCGGCCTCCGGCGTGGCGGCGGGCGCGGTCACCCGTCGGGTGGCACGGCGTCGGGTACGCGGAGCGGCCTCCGCGGGCGCCTCGTCGGCCGTCTGGGCGACGGGCTCGGGCGCGGACTCGGCCGCGGTCTCCTCGGCGGCGGCCTCAACGGCCTCGGCCGGGGCTTCGGCGGGCGTGGTGACGCGGCGCGTGGCCCTGCGGCGCGAACGGCGAGGCGCGGCGTCCTCGGCGGGCGCTTCCTCCGCTGCGGTCTCCTCGACGGCCGGGGCGCTCACCTCGGCGGCGGCCGTGGGCACGACGGTCTCGGCGGCCTCGGCGGCGGCCGGAGCGCCGGCGGGCGCGGAGGCCCGGCGGGTGGCCCGGCGCCGCGTACGCGGAGCGGCCTCGACGGCCTCTTCGGGCTCCTGCGCCTTGACGTCGTCGGTCAGGACGTCCTCGACCGTGACGTCCTGCTCCGCCAGTTCCTCGACGGACTCCACGGCCGGTATGGCCGGCGTGGTGATCTCGGCCGAGGTGTCGGCGGCGGCGGACGGCGGTCCCGCCGGCCGGGAAGCGGCACGACGCCGACGACGCGGCGGCAGGGTGTCGCTGGGGGTGTTCGCTTCGGAGTCCGTCACGGACTCTGCGGATTCGGTTGGCTCGAGCATGCGGGCGTTTCTCCCGTCAGGCTCCCGGGCGCCGCGCCTGGTCCGGCGTCGATCACGGGGGATCGATCGCCGTTGACGTCCGCGGCTCGCGCGATGCGCGGTGCCGCCGTCCGGGGCGCGGGCGCCGCACGGGAGCTCTCTGTGTCCTGTCTCGCCGGTTCCGTACGCCGAATGCGCACGGCCTGGCGAAAGTCTTCTGGTGGGTGCGCTGCCCGACCCAGGTGGCTCCCGAGTACGAGGGCGGCGCTACGACGTCCGTCCCTTCGCGGGACCTTCCCTAGGCGGGCGCCTTCGCGGCGGCAGCGGAATCGGCCGTTGTGGGGGCCGGAACTGCCTCGCGGTCGGGCGCGAGCGGGTCGGTCACCGTGCCGGTCTCTGCATCGAACAGCCCCTGCGCCAGCCTGGTCACCGCTGCGGGGACCGGCGGCGCCAGGTCGGCCACGGCGCGAAGACCGGACAGGACGTCGTCGGGTCGTACGGCAGGCGTCACGTGCCGAACAACCAGCCGCAGTATCGCACAGGGCTGGTCGGTCGGCCTATCAGCAGGTTCACTGTGCGTCTCAAGTTGTACGACCGCGGCACGGGCGTCGAAGGTGCGGACACCGTTCTTGGCCATGCGCTGGACCTCGACCGTGTCGGCCCGGTTGAAGGCGTCCACCGCGCGTTCGGCCTCGGCCGGATCCACGCCGGCCAGCCGCAGCTCCCACACGGAGGCCGTCAGCCGGTCGGCGAGACCCGAGGTCCGGGCCTCGACCGCGTCGACGACGTCGAGCCCGTTGGGCAGCGACTCGTCGAGCAGAAGTCTCAGCTTCTCCGGGTCACGCGCCGCGGTCAGCGCGATCTCCAGGTACTCCGCCTCACTGCCCGTGCCGGTGGGTGCGGCATTGGCGTACGACACCTTCGGATGCGGCGTGAACCCCGCCGAGTACGCCATCGGCACCTCGGCACGGCGCAACGCGCGCTCGAAGGCGCGCTGGAAGTCACGGTGGCTGGTGAACCGGAGGCGGCCGCGCTTGGTGTAACGCAGTCGGATGCGCTGCACCGCGGGTGCGGGCGGCGGGCCTTCGGGCTGTCGCTTGCCCAGTGTCGTTCAGTCCTTCGTGAGAGCGGTCGTACTGCTACCAAGAGTACGTGCCCCGCCCGCCGATGGTTCCCGTCGGGCGACCGCCTCCTTCCGGGACGGTTCCCCGAACAGCATCCGGCGCATGTCGGCGCGGGCCTGCCGTGCCGTCTCCCGGGCGGTGGCCAGCGCCTGCCGGGCGGCCCCGCCCACCGCGCGCGCGGCCCGGGCCGCGGGACGCAGCACGGCGTCCCGCACCACGTGCCCGACCGGGGTGAGCACCGTCCGGTACACCCAGCGCACGGGCTCCACGAAGATCCACCGGAAGAGGGTCCCGAGGAACCGTCCGACGGCGCGGGAGATGCGCCCGGCGATCCGCCAGGCGTGCCCGAGGGCGTCCCCCACCTCCCGCGCGACGACCCCGAGAAACCGGCCGACGGGGGCCAGCACCCAGCGCCACAGGGCGAGCGCGGGCAGCACCAGCAGGATCCGGGCGGTCCAGTAGAGGACCAGGCCGATCCCGCTGACCAGCAGCCCCAGGAGCCACCAGGCCCCTCGCGCGCACCAGGCGATCGCCCGCCCGACCGGCGCGAGGAACCACTCGTGGACCCACCGGGCGGGGACGACGACGAGATACCGCACGAGCCACGCGATCGCGCCGTACAGGCCGACGCCGACGGCGGCCACCACGGCCCCGATCCCCTTCAGCAGCCACAGCGCGGCGCGCCCGAGGGGCGTCAGCACGCGCGCGTACACCCACGCGAGCCCGATCCCCACCCCCCGGGCCAGCCACGCGACGCCGTGTCCGAGCGGAGTGAGGACGTGCCGGTGGAGCCAGAGCGCCGGCACGACGACCAGCACCTTGCCCAGCCATGCGAGCGCCTTGCCCGCAGGGACGAGGAGATAGCGCCACAGGCCGATCAGCGGCCAGACGAACAGCGCCTTCCCCAGCCACGCCAGGGCCCGCCCGACCGGCCGGAGGACCATGTCCCTGAGGAACCGGCCCACCACGACGAGCGCGTCCCACACCATGCGCACCGGCACCACCAGCACGAGCACGACGACGCGCACGGGCAGCCGGATCGCGACGACGAGACACCCCTCGGGCGGCCGGCCGGGAGTGCTGACGGCAGCGTGGCCGCCAGTGCCGCCGGGCATCTGCGCGGGCGGCTCGGCGGCGGGCGGTTTCTGCAGGTCCATGTGGACGTAGACGCTACAACCGGCTCGATGGATGCAGGAACGCGGAGCACGCGGCGACGGGCACACGACCCTGCTGCGGGCGCGTCGGTGAGGATGCGTCAGGCGCGGTCGGGCCAGGGGCGGGCTACCGCTTCCGGGTCCGTGCCGCCTTCCCGGCCCGGGAGGCCTTCGGCCGGCGCACGGGGGTCGCCGGACGCGGCACGGCGTTGACGTGGGGAACGGAGAACCCGCGGTTGGTCTCGGTCTGGCTGCGGATGGCGGCGGGCAGGTCCGGCAGGGCCAGCAGCTCGTCGCAGGCCCGGACGGCGGCCATGTGATCGCCGACCCAGTAGGCGCAGATGGAGAACTCGAAGAGCAGGCCCCAGCGGTACACCCAGGACCTGGTGAAGAGCAGGTCGTCCGGTTCGCGCGCGCCGATGACCGCGCCGAGCAGGGCGTACGCCGTGTGGTAGCGGCTGCGCAGGCGCAGTCGCGAGGCCAGTTCGTAGACGGCTTCGAGGCGGGCGGGGCGGGCCTCCCAGGCTCGGGAGAAGGCGTCCATCGCGCCGGGCCAGTCGTCGTTCTGCTCCGCCTTGAGGACGCCGGCCTCGAGGAGCGAGCAGTAGACCTCCTCGCCCCAGCCGCCCAGCCCGGCCCGCCGTTCGTACAGCGCGATCGCCTCGTCCGCGTGTCCGAGGTCGCGTTCGGTGTTGGCGAGGTAGAAGACGGTGCGCGGGTTGTCCGGGTCGCGCTCCAACTCGCGCCGCAGCAGGCGCGCGTCGCGCTCGAACTTGTCGCTGCGGCAGCCGCCGTCCGCGTGGTCCTCGATGACGAGCGCGTCCAGGTTCTCCTGCCGGTCGGGCCCGTCGGTGCAGGGGTACTCGTGGGTGACGCCCTCGTACCGCCATGCCCGGTCCCCGCGCATGAGGTGCTTGAAGCGGTGCTGGGTGCCGGGGGTGTCGTAGCGCAGCATGTACGAGTCCGCCGTCAGCCGGGGCAACGGGGCGTCCTGCCGCAGGACGTGGTCGGCGTCGAGGGTGAGCAGGTAGTCGGCCTTGCCGCGGGCCTGCTGGATGTTGCGCGACCGGTTGTGCCCGAAGTCGACCCAGGGTTCGTCGTGGAGCTCGCCCGGGACGCCGTCGAGCACCTTGCGGATCAGGTCCTGTGTGCCGTCCGTCGAGCCGGTGTCGGAGATCACCCAGTAGTCGACGAGGGAGCGGACGGACTCCAGGCAGCGCTCGATCACCCGCGACTCGTCCTTGACGATCATGCACAGGCACAGAGTCTGGTGTGTCACGGAGGTCAAGTTGGCACGGGCCCGGCCCCCGGCCGCCCACCCCACGCGGGGAATGCTCCATCGGCACGCACCGGTTAATCCGATACGTCGATAAAAATGAACTTATACGCCCCGTATCCCGCTCGAACCGCCGCGCTTCGTTCAGGCTCGCCCTCAGGTTCGGGGAGCGCCCGAACCGATTGACGCAAGGAGCACGCGCATGCGATCCGAGTTCGGACCGTACTCACTTCTCGGGCCGGTGGCCCGACACAGATGCAAACAGGCCGGCATGGTGACCTCGCTCGCCGTGATCCTGGCGGCCGGTGTGATCAGCCCGGCCGCCGCGGCGGCGCGCAGCGTCACCGGTGAGACGAGGGTGGCGGCCGTCGGCAGCGGCGGCGACAAGTGCAAGCCGAAGCCGAGGCCCCACCGGGCGAGCCAGATCGGCGGCAAGGACAGATGCCAGGGGCCGACGGGCCCGACGGGCCCCAGGGGAGCGACCGGAGCCACCGGCGCGACCGGAGCCACCGGCGCGACCGGCTCACCCGGCGGGCCGGGGACGACCGGAGCGACCGGGCCGTGCGCCGACATCGACGCGTTCCAGGACCAGGAGGTGTACGAGCTCCGCGCCGCGGTGAGCGGCGGCGTCACCTACGCCGGCATCCGCGACGTGCGCCCCAACTTCGACCACACCCTGAGGTGGACCGACCTCAGCAACAGGACCGGGTACCCGAGCGGCGGCCAGGCGGGATTCGCCTGCGGTGTATCGGTCAACGAGCACAGCCAGGGCAACCAGGACCTGGCAGGCATCAAGATCGACATCCTGACCACCACGGGCCAGGTCTTCGAGATCATCTGCACCGAGAGCCACACCGCCGCCAGCGCGGCCACTCTGACCTGCCCCAACCCCTCGCTCCCCACCCTTGCCTGGCAACCACTGAACTCCCCGGAACCAGGCAACAACAACAACCTCCGCCTCTGACCCCCCACCGCCCCCACCACGCACAGCACTGAGCCCCCCTCCCCTCCGGAAAGGGGGCTCAGCGGCGCGGGCCCCTCAGCCCTCGCCCACGATGCGCTCACCGGTAACAGCGTCGATCGCCACGTCCTGCCCGCCACTGCCGACACGCCACACCGGCCGCCACTCGCCCTTGAACTGCTGCTGCCCACGCCCGCATGTCAGTTGTCCACGGGCGGCCGTCCGGAGAAGTGGCCTCGCCGCGCGATCGTGGACGCCATCCGGTATGTGGTGGATACGGGCTGCAAGCGGCGGGCCCTGCCCGCGGCGGCGGAGCCTGGCCTGGTGGTTGGTTGCACGCCCGCAGGAACGCCCGGGACTACGAGACCCGGCGCAAGCACTCCGAAGCGATGCTCACCCTCGCCGCCATCACGCTCATGACCCGGCGCCTCACCCGCCAGCCCGCCTACCCGACAGCGGCAACACCACGGCCCACAACAGCAGTCCAGGCAGCTTGACCACCTGCCCGATGCCTCGGTCAGGACGGCCCATTCCTCCACGGGACAGAAGGAGTTGCTACGCGGCATCGCCTCGCCAGACAGCCTTCCGGAGCGGTGTGACCGGGCTCCTTCCCCGGATCCGCATGATGCCGCCGACGGTGCCCGCACTGCCGCACTTCTGGTCACCAGATCAGTCCTGCGCCACGTTCGCCGCGGTCACGTTCTCGATCACGCGGCCGAGTTTGGTCTTGGCCCGGGTCAGGTCCTGGATGCGTGCGGCGATGCGGTCGCGTTCGATGATGAGCTGGGCGAGCATGGCGGGGGTCGCGACGCCGGTGCTCACGCACGGCAGGAGTTCGACGACCGTACGGCTGGAGAGGCCGGCCGCAAAGAGGTCCTGGATGAGTTGGACCCGCTCCAGGGCTTCGTCGGGATAGTCACGCTGCCCACCGGGCGTCCGTGCCGATTCCAGGAGCCGCTGCTCCTCGTAGTAGCGCAGGGCCCGCACGCTGACCCCTGACCGCCTGGCGAGCTGTCCGATGCGCATGCCGCAGGGCACTCCCTTCCCGCTCGTACCTCACGTTGACGTCAGGTTAAGGCTAGCAATACCGGCTCCGGGGGCAGCCCTGGGGGCCGATCGAACCGTTGCCGGCGCCGAGATTGATCATGAACCGGTGGCGGACCCGAGGGCGTTCACGCGGTTCACGTACGCACGGCAGTCCTCGCGTCGTGCCGGGATCGCCGAGCCCGCCCGAGGGCACACGGGTGTCGACCGTGACGGGCGGCGTGATCCCTCGTAGTGGCGCAGGCCCCCACGCCCACCCCCGCCCGCTCGGCAACCTCACCCATCCGCGCCTGCCCTCCTCCGGCCGGGCGGCAATTGCGGCTTGCACCTCACGTCAACGTCAGGTTCTAGAGTGACGACCGCCGGATGAACACGTCATTCCGGCCCGTCAAAGTAAGGCAGACCGTTATGCGCGCAGCCCGGTTCCACGAATACGGCGGAGCGGAGAGCCTGGTGATCGAGCAGGCCCCCGACCCCCACCCCGGACCCGGGGAGATTCGTGTCCGCGTCGCGGCGGCCAGCGTCAATCCCATCGACTGGAAGCTGCGTTCCGGCGCCCTGCACCAGATGTTCCCTCTGGATCTGCCCGACATTCCCGGGCGCGACGGCGCCGGTGTGGTCGACGAGATCGGCGACGGGGTGCAGGGGGTGAGCATCGGCGACCGTGTCTTCGGGCTGGGCGGTGTCACCGGCGCGACCGCGGAGCTGCTCATCCTTTCGGCCTGGGCGCACACCCCCGCCACGTGGAACGACGAGCAGGCCGCGGGCGCCGGTCTCGCGTCCGTGACCGCGATGGGTGGACTGAACGCGCTCGGCTCCCTCGCGGGGCGCACCCTTCTCGTCGAGGGCGCCGCCGGCGGCGTGGGCAGCGCGGCGGTCGAGATCGCCGTGGCGCAAGGTGTCGGCACCGTGATCGGGACAGCCAGCGAACGCAACCACGAGTTCCTCACCTCTCTCGGCGCCGTTCCCACCACCTACGGCCCCGGCCTCGCACAGCGCCTCGCCACCCTCGCTCCGCACGGCGTCGACATCGTGCTCGACACCGCGGCCTCCGGCTCCCTGGACGACCTCGTCGCGATCGCAGGTGACCCGAAGCGCGTCGCGACGGTCGCCGACCACGCGGGCGGGCAGCACCTGGGCACGCATGTGGTCAACGCGGTGAACGACTCCACTCTCCTGGCCGCGGCGGCGGAACTGGGCGGGCAAGGCCGCTACACACCCCGTATCGAACAGGCCTACCCCCTGGAGCGGATCGCCGACGCCCACGCGCACGCCGAGCGCGGACGCACCCGAGGAAAGATCGTGATCTGCATCTGAACAGGCCGATCTGTATCTGAACAGGCCGATCTGTATCTGAACAGGCCCACGAGGTAGGCAACTCGCAACGGGCGGGCCTGCGTGGCGAGCGTGCCCTCGATCGGTACCGGCGAGCGGGCGGTCCGGAGCAGGCCGATCTCCATGGCGCCTCGTCAAGCAGACCGCCCCCACTAGGGCGCCGCACGTGGCACATGAGCCGTCGTCCACGGGGCACCAGCCTCATCCAGCTTCAGCAGCCCCGTGAGAGGGGTTCCCATACGGGTTCTGAGGAGCGCCGGCTTGTTTCCTCGCCTTCGCCGCAAGGGCTGTGGGGGCCGCCATGAGCACGGCGAGGAAGTGCCTCAGGCGCGCCGCCGCGACAGGACCAGCCCGCGGCCTTCTCGGGCGATGTCCGTGGCGACGACCGAGACCTCGTCGACGAGCTGCACGACGACCGCCGGAGCGCTCTCGGGCGCCGCGGCGAGTTCCGGCAGCGGGACCAGGTCCTCGATCGCGTCCGCGACCTGGACGAAGTCGCCGAAAGGGACCGGCCTGGTCACCCGCCCACGCAGTGTCCGGCCCGCCGCGATCCGGTCGGTGAACACCGGGAAGGGATCCGGACGCGTCGCCCGCAGGGGCGGCCGTGCCCGGCCGCCCAGGCCCTCACGACAACCCCGTGGACCCACTCCACGCTGGAGTGGGCGCCCTCACGCGGCTCCCCCGCCCCGGCTGCGGGCGTTGTCGTGACGTCGGACCACTCCCCCGGTTCAGCCGGCCGGAGTGGTGTTCTTGACCTCCAGCGGCAGCAGCTTCCTGCCGGTCGGGCCGATCTGGATGTGGGTGTCCATCGCCGGGCACACCCCGCAGTCGAAGCAGGGCGTCCAGCGGCAGTCCTCGACCTCTGTCTCGTCGAGGGCGTCCTGCCAGTCCTCCCAGAGCCAGTCCTTGTCGAGGCCCGAGTCCAGGTGGTCCCAGGGCAGGACCTCCTCGTAGGTCTTCTCACGGGTCGTGTACCAGTCGACGTCCACGCCGAAGGCGGGCAGCGTCTTGTCCGCGCAGGCCATCCAGCGGTCGTAGGAGAAGTGCTCGCGCCAGCCGTCGAAGCGGCCGCCGTCCTCGTAGACGGCCCTGATGACCGCGCCGATGCGGCGGTCGCCGCGGGACAGGAGGCCCTCGACGATGCCGGGCTTGCCGTCGTGGTAGCGGAAGCCGATCGAGCGCCCGTACTTCTTGTCGCCGCGGATCTTGTCGCGGAGCTTCGTGAGACGGGCGTCCGTCTCCTCGGCGCTCAGCTGCGGGGCCCACTGGAACGGGGTGTGCGGCTTGGGCACGAACCCGCCGATCGAGACCGTGCAGCGGATGTCGTTCTGGCCGGAGACCTTGCGGCCCTCGGCGATCACGTTCATCGCCATGTCGGCGATCTGCAGGACGTCCTCGTCCGTCTCCGTCGGCAGACCGCACATGAAGTACAGCTTCACCTGACGCCAGCCGTTGCCGTAAGCGGTGGAGACGGTCCTGATCAGGTCCTCTTCGGAGACCATCTTGTTGATGACCTTGCGCATGCGCTCCGAGCCGCCCTCGGGGGCGAAGGTCAGGCCGGAGCGGCGGCCGTTGCGGGTCAGCTCGTTCGCCAGGTCCACGTTGAAGGCGTCGACACGGGTGGAGGGGAGGGACAGGCCGATCTTGTCCTCCTCGTACCGGTCCGCGAGCCCCTTGGCGACCTCGCCGATCTCGCTGTGGTCGGCGCTCGACAGCGACAGCAGGCCGACCTCCTCGAAGCCGGTCGCCTTCAGACCCTTCTCCACCATGTCGCCGATGCCGGTGATGGAGCGCTCGCGCACCGGGCGAGTGATCATGCCCGCCTGGCAGAAACGGCAGCCGCGGGTGCAGCCGCGGAAGATCTCCACCGACATGCGCTCATGGACCGTCTCGGCGAGCGGGACCAGCGGCTGCTTGGGGTACGGCCACTCGTCGAGGTCCATGACCGTGTGCTTCGACACACGCCACGGCACGCCCGACTTGTTCGGCACCACACGGGCGATCCGGCCGTCCGGCAGGTACTCGACGTCGTAGAAGCGCGGGATGTACACCGCGCCCGTCTTCGCGAGGCGGAAGAGGACCTCCTCGCGGCCGCCCGGCCGGCCCTCCGCCTTCCAGTCGCGGATGATCTTCGTCATGTCGAGCACGGCCTGCTCGCCGTCGCCGATGACCGCCGCGTCGATGAAGTCGGCGATCGGCTCCGGGTTGAAGGCCGCGTGGCCGCCGGCCAGCACGATCGGGTCGTCCAGCCCCCGGTCCTTGGCCTCCAAGGGGATCCCGGCCAGGTCCAGGGCGGCCAGCATGTTCGTGTAGCCCAGCTCCGTGGAGAAGGACAGGCCGAACACGTCGAAGGCCTTCACCGGGCGGTGGCTGTCCACCGTGAACTGCGGGACGGCGTGCTCCCGCATCAGCACCTCCAGGTCCGGCCACACGCTGTACGTGCGCTCGGCGAGGACGCCCTCCTGCTCGTTGAGCACCTCGTAGAGGATCATGACGCCCTGGTTGGGCAGACCGACCTCGTACGCGTCCGGGTACATGAGCGCCCAGCGGACGTCGCAGGACTCCCAGGGCTTGACCGTGGAGTTGAGCTCGCCGCCCACGTACTGGATCGGCTTCTGCACATGCGGGAGCAAGGCTTCGAGCTGCGGGAAGACCGACTCGACAGACATCGCGGGGGCACCTTCGTGAGCTGACTGGGGGTCCCCCCGGCCGGAGGCTGGGGGAGGGGGACCATCTAGCCTAACCCGGCCGGAGGTCTTCCCCGCCACGACGAATCCACCGCGGCCCGTTCTAAACCCTCATCGCCCCGCGGGTCCTCTCCCAGGCTCCCGGCAGCTGCTCCTCCGACAGCTCGGCCCGCCGCTCCTCACGGCCGTACAGCACCCCGTACGTGAACGCGCTCTCCCCCGCCGCGTGCGCCACGGCGGAAAGCTCGCGCAGGGCCTGCCGGGCCATGACGCTGTCCTGGTGTTCGCCCAGCAGGCTCTGCAACGACTTCATGGACTTGGCGAGGGCCTTGGCCGCACCGCCGATCGCCGGTGTGGCCGTCTCCGCCGCGTAGCGGGTCCGCTTGGTCTTCTTGCGCGCCTCGTGCAGCATCAGGTCACGTTCGTGGCCGGCCGGCTGCTCCAGGGCCTGCTCGACCAGCTCGGAGACCTTCCCGACGTCCTTGCGGACGGCCTTGGCGAGCACCTTCTTCGGCTTGCTCGCGGCCTCGTCCAGCAGCGGCGGGTCGGCGACCAGGGCGTCCAGGGCGTCGAGCAGCGTCAGATAGCGCTGCGAGTCCAGGACCCCGAGCAGCCGGCGGCGCGAGCCCCGGTGCTCGGCCTTCGCCCAGGCCCGCAGCCGTTCGCCGACCGGGCCGGAGACCAGCGTGTGGGGCAGGTCGTCCAGGCCGGCCGCCAGGCGCTCGCTGAGCACCTCCTGGTCGCGGCCCGCACCCAGCTCGCCCGCGAGCCACTTCAGCTCGGCGGCGATCGGGTCGGTGACGTCGCGGTCGAGGACCTTGCGGAAGGAGCGGAAGGTGCTGCGCAGCCGGCGCGTGGCGACGCGCATGTCGTGCACGGAGTCCTCGGCCTCCTGGCGGACCGCCGGATCGAGCTCGACGATCGCGTCCCGCTGGGCGCGCACGTACGCCAGCACATGGTCGCCGGCGGTCACGGGCTCACCGTCGGCGGCCTTGCTCCCCGCCGCTTTGCGCCCTGCTTTCTGTCCCGCCGTCCCTGCCTTGGCCCGCTTCTTCCTGGACGCCGTCTCCGTCAGCGCCCGCGCCAGTTTCGACGGGGACTTCGACGGCCGCACGCCCGCCTTGCGCAGCCGCTTCTCCACCTTGTCGAGCAGAGCCGGGTCGCCGCCGTCGGCGAGCTCCACCTCGATCTCGGTCCACTGGGCGCTGCCCTCACCGCCGAACAGCCGATCCGCGCGTACGGCGTCCACGCTGGCCTCGGCGAGCCGGCGGCCCTGGGCGTCGACGAGTTCGCGGACGTCCCTGCTGGAGCGCAGTCGCACCACCGGCACCAGCTGTCCCTCGCGCACACGGGAGCGGACCAGGGCGCCGAGCTCCTCGGGCACGGTGTCGGAGAGCGGAGCCCTGATCTCGTCCCGGACGCCGGCCTCGACCGGGAGTTTCAGATGCCAGCCGGCGTCGGAGCCCCCGGTACGGCGGCGCAAGGTGATCGCGGCCGCGGCCAAACGCAGATCGGAGGTGTCGTAGTAGGTCGCGTCCAACTCGGCGACGCCCCTGTCCAGGACGGTGACAACGCCGGCGACGCCGGTCAGGTCCGGCAGCCCGCTCTTGTTGGATTCGTACTTGCGCTCGATCTCGCGTTTCGTCTCCGCCATGAATTGAATCTAGTCGCAGTCGGGCCCCAGCGGCAGTGCGCACCGGACGGGGATCACGGCCGAACTCCGGGAAACCGCACCGCTTCCGACGTCTAGGCCGACATCGGCCGTTGCACCCGGATGGACTGCAGCAGCCCGACCGCCACCCACACCGCGAACATCGACGTGCCGCCGTAGGAGACGAACGGCAGCGGCAGACCCGTCACCGGCATGATCCCCAGGGTCATCCCGATGTTCTCGAAGGACTGGAAGGCGAACCAGGCCACGATGCCCGCGGCGACGATCGTGCCGTACAGCTCCGTCGTCTCACGAGCTATGCGGCAGGCGCGCCACAGGACCACGCCGAGCAGGACGATGATCAGGCCCGCGCCCAGGAAGCCCAGTTCCTCGCCCGCGACGGTGAAGACGAAGTCCGTCTGCTGTTCGGGCACGAACTGGCCCGTCGTCTGGGAGCCGTGGAACAGCCCGGCGCCGGAGAGGCCGCCGGAACCGATCGCGATCCGCGCCTGGTTGGTGTTGTAGCCGACGCCGGCCGGGTCGAGGCTGGGGTTGGCGAAGGCGGCGAAGCGGGCGATCTGGTAGTCGTCCAGGATGTGCAGCTGCCAGACGGCGATCGCGCCGGCCGCGCCCGCGCCGATCAGTCCGAACACCCAGCGGTTGGAGGCGCCGGAGGCGAGCAGCACGCCCAGCACGATGATCACCATGACCATGACCGAGCCGAGGTCGGGCATCAGCATCACGATCAGCATGGGGACGGCCGCGAGGCCGAGCGCCTGGACGACCGTGCGGTGGTCGGGATGGAGCTTGTCGCCGGCGTCGACCCGGGCCGCGAGCAGCATCGCCATGCCCAGGATGATCGTGATCTTCACGAACTCCGAGGGCTGCAGCGAGAAGCCGCCGCCGAGCACGATCCACGAGTGCGCGCCGTTGACCGTGGAGCCGAGCGGGGTCAGCACCGCCAGGATCCCCAGGAGCGAGAGGCCGTAGAGGACCGGTACCGCGTTGCGCAGGGTGCGGTGGCCGAGCCAGACCGTGCCGATCATCAGGGCGAGCCCGATGCCGGTGTTCATGAGGTGCCGGACCAGGAAGTAGTACGGATCGCCCTGGTTGATCTCGGTGCGGTTGCGGGTCGCCGAGAAGACCAGGAGTGAGCCGATCAGCGACAGGGCGATCGCCGACAGCAGTATCGGCCAGTCCAGTCGGCGGGCCAGCGAGTCACGGGCGAAGACCCGGGTCCAGCCGCCCCGCTCGGGCCCGTATCCCGAAACGGAGAAACCGTTCGCGCCGCTCATGTGCACATCCTCCGGCTTCCCCTCTTCCGCCGTCGCCTGCGGGTGTCCCGGTTGGTGCCGGTGTTCTGCCCCGTGGTGCCCGCCGGCTGGGACGCGTCCGGCTCGGGCGCGGTCTTCTGGGCGGCGCGCTGGTCCTTCGCCGGGTCCTTGGAGATCTTCGGGGACTTGATCGTGCCGTCCGCCTGGACCTTCGGCAGGCCGGCCTGCGGGGTGGGCAGCAGGGCGTTCTTCTTGTCGATCTTGCCGTCCTCGGAGACGCCGTACATCGCGTTGTAGATGTGGCGCACGGCCTCACCGGAGGCGCCCGAGCCGGTACCGGCCTGAGCGATCGTCATCACGACCGTGTAGTCCTTGCTGTACGTGGCGAGCCAGGACGTCGTCTGCTTGCCGTAGACCTCCGCGGTACCGGTCTTGGCGTGCAGCGGGATCTCCTCCTGCGGCCAGCCGCCGAACTTCCAGGCGGCGGTACCGCGGGTGACCACGCCCTCCAGCGCGGCGTCCATGCCCTTGAGCGTCGCCTTGGTGACCGGCAGCCTGCCCTTGACCTTGGGCTTGATCTCCTGGACGGTCTTGCCGTCGGCGCTGACGATCGCCTTGCCGATGGTCGGGGTGTACATCGTGCCGCCGTTGGCGAGCGCCCCGTAGATCACGGCCTCCTGGATCGGGGTGACGAGGGTGTCGCCCTGACCGATGGAGTAGTTGATCGAGTCGCCCTCGCGCATCTTGTTGCCCTCGAGGCAGTTCTCGTACGCGATCTTCTCGACGTAACTGCCGTCCTTCTTGCCGGACTTGCACCAGGAGTCCTTGTTGGCCTTCCAGTAGGACTCCTTCCACTGGCGGTCCGGGACGCGGCCGGTGACCTCGTTGGGCAGGTCGACGCCGGTCTCCTTGCCGAGGCCGAACTGGTGCGCGGCCTTGTAGAAGTAGTCCTTGGGCTCACCCTTCTTCGGGTTGATGCCGCCGTCCTTCTTCCACTCGCGGTCCGCGAGGCCGTAGAAGACGGTGTCGCAGGAGACCTCGAGGGCCCGGCCGAGCGAGATCGGGCCGAAGCTCTCCCCCTCGAAGTTCTTGAAGACCTGGCCGCCCACCGAGTACGAGCTGGTGCAGGGGTAGCCGCCGTCCCACTCGTAGCCCGCCTCGACCGCGGCGGCCGTGGAGACCACCTTGAAGGTCGAACCGGGCGCGGACTGACCCTGTATGGCCCGGTTCAGCAGCGGGTAGTCGGAGTTCTTCCCGGTGAGCTTCTTGTAGTCCTTGGCGGAGATGCCGCCGACCCAGACGTTGGGGTCGTAGGCCGGGGCGGAGGCCATGGCGACGACCCGGCCGGTCTTGGCCTCCATCACCACGACCGCCCCGGAGTCCGCCTTGTAGTTCTCGCCGGTGATCTTGTCGAACTGCTGGCGGGCGATCTTCATCGCGTTCTTCAGCTCGTACTCGGCGACCCGCTGGACGCGGGCGTCGATGCTGGTGACGAGGTTGGAGCCGGGCTGGGCCGCGTCCGCCTCGGCCTGGCCGATGACCCGGCCGAGGTTGTCGACCTCGTAGCGGGTGACGCCGGCCTTGCCGCGCAGCTCCTTGTCGTACTGCCGCTCCAGGCCGGAGCGGCCGACCTGGTCGGAGCGCAGATAGGGCGAGTCGGTGTCCTGGGCCTTGGTGATCTCCTCGTCCGTGACCGGGGAGAGGTAGCCGAGGACCTGGGCGGTGTTGGCGTTGCCGGGGGCCGCGTACCGGCGCACGGCCTCGGGCTCGGCGGTGATGCCCGGGAAGTCCTCGGCGCGCTCGCGGATCTGCAGGGCCTGCTTGGCGGTGGCCTCGTCGGTGATGGGGATCGGCTGGTAGGGCGAGCCGTTCCAGCAGGGCTGCGGGGTCTTCGCGTCGCAGAGCCGGACCTTCAGCATGACGTCCGCGGGCTTCATGCCGAGCACGCCCGCGAGCTTGGTCAGGACCGCTTTGCCGTCGTCCTTCTGCTTCAGCAGCTCGGTGCGGGAGGCGGAGACCACGAGCCGTGTCTCGTTGTCGGCCAGGGGCACCCCGCGCGCGTCCAGGATCGAGCCGCGCACGGCGGGCTCGACGACCTGCTGGACGTGGTTGCCGGAGGCCTCCTTGGCGTACTCCGCGCCCTCCCGGATCTGCAGGTACCACAGGCGGCCGCCGAGGGTGCCGAGCAGGGAGAGGACCAGGATCTGGATCACGACGAGCCGGATCTGGACCCGTGGGGTCCGACCGGTCTCGGGGATGTTGGTCACTGCGGCTGTCTCCCCCTCTCAGTGTGCGAACGTGTGTGCGCGGACAGCGCCGCGGACGGCTGTGCGTACGAATGATGAACGACCGGCCGATGAGGCCCCGTTCCGCCGGAACTTCCCCGTTCGGGTGAATCCTCGCCCGGCCCTTCGGGTGAGCCCGCGGATGGACCGTCCGGTGAACCCGGGGATGGACCGTCCGGTGAACCGGGGGATGGACCGTCTGGTGAACCCGCCCGCGCTCACAGCCGCTTGACCCCCTTGATGCGCCCGGCCCGGGTCGCCCGCGACCTGGCCGCCTTCAGCTTGAGTCCGCCGCGCTGACCGCCGATCCGCAGGCCCGTCCCGGAGGAGAGCCAGCCCGAGGAGATGTCGGCGCCCTTGGCGGCGGAGTTGGTCTCGGCGAGCGGATCGTTGTCGGCGCGTCGCGCCAGGAACATGACCGCGGGGACCACGAACGGCGCGAGCAGCAGGTCGTACAGGGCGGCCGTGAACAGCAGCCCGGTGAGGCCCACATGACGGGCGGCGGTGTCGCCGACGAGGGCGCCGACCCCGGCGTACAGCAGGGTGGAGCCGATGGCGGCCGCGACCACCACGACCATCGGGCCGGTGGCCGACTTGATCTGCCCGGTCTCGGGCTTGACGAGCCCGGCGAGGTAGCCGATCACGCACAGCACGAGGGCGTAGCGGCCGGCGGCGTGGTCCGCGGGCGGCGCCAGGTCGGCCAGCAGGCCGGCACCGAAGCCGATGAGGGCGCCGCCCACATGGCCGTACACCATGGCCAGGCCCAGGACGGTGAGCAGCAGGAGGTCGGGGACGGCGCCGGGGAGGTGGAGCCGGGCGAGGACGCTCACCTGGATCACCAGGGCCACGACGACCAGCGGGACGGAGAGCAGGATCCGGTTGACGCGCATGGGGGTTGTCAGCTCCTACTGCTGCTGGCCGTCTTCGGGTGCGTTCGCGTTCGGCGTGACCGTGACGGTCACCGTCGGCGTGGGGACCGGCTTGGGCTTGGTGGGGAGCACGGTGTCGCGCGGGTCCTTCTTCGGGGCCTCGACGACGACGCCCACGATGTCGAGCTTGGTGAAGCTGACGTACGGCGTGACGTAGAGGGTGCGGGTGAGGTCGCCGCCGGAGGGGTCGACGCGGGAGACGACGCCGACGGGGACGCCGGGCACGAAGGGCTTGTCGGCCTGCGAGCCGAAGGTGACCAGCCGGTCGCCCTTCTTCACGTCGGCCTTGCCGTTGAGGAGTTCCACGCGCAGCGGCCTGTCGCCCTGCCCGGAGGCGAAGCCCAGCTCGTCGGAGGCCTCCATCCGGGTGCCGACGGTGAAGTCGGGGTCGCTGGCCAGCAGCACGGTCGCGGTGTCGGGCCCGACGGTGGTGACCCGTCCGACCAGCCCGTCCCCGTTCAGGACCGTCATGTCGCGCTTGACGCCGTCGTGCGCGCCGACGTCGATGGTGATCGTCCAGGAGAAGCCCTGGGCCGCTCCTATCGCGATGACCTCCGCGCCCTTGATGCCGTACTGGCCGGCGCCGGCGACTTTCAGGATCTTGTCGAGCTGCGTCAGCCGGCTGCGGTTGCGGTCGTCGCTGCCGAGCTTCGCCTTGAGCGCCGCGTTCTCCTGCTCCAGACCGGCGAGCCGGTCATGGCGTTCGCCGGAGTCACGGACCGCGGACACGGCGTTGCCGACGGGGTCCACCGCCGACGACACGCCGTTCTCGATCGGACCGAAGACCGTGGCCGCGGCCTGCCGGGCCCCGTCGACCGGCGAGTCCTCACCGCCGCGGATGTCCACCGTGATCAGCGCGAACGCGACGGCGATCAGCAGCACCAGGAGCAGCCGGCTCTCTCGTGTGTCCCTCACGTGCGGCGGCCGTGCCCTTCCTCGAGAGAAAAACCCAGAAACAGGAATCAGGAAGCAGATCAGGAATTGGGGTAGCCCCGGGCCAGGACGGCCAAGGGCGCTTTGTCGGAGCTTATGCCTCTGGATCAACGATCCGCCGCACGAGAGGAGATCATCCCGTACGGCGGAATCGAAGCGTTACGTCATCTGCGGGGCGCGGCGTCCAGCACCTGCTGGAGCGCCTCGAACTCCTCGACGCACTTTCCGGAGCCGAGCGCGACGCTGTCCAGCGGGTCTTCGGCGATGTGGATGGGCATGCCGGTCTCCCGACGCAGCCGCTCGTCCAGCCCGCGCAGCAGGGCTCCGCCGCCGGTCAGAACGATTCCGCGGTCCATGATGTCGCCGGACAGCTCCGGCGGACACTTGTCGAGGGTGGTCTTCACGGCGTCGACGATCGCGTTGACCGGTTCCTCGATCGCCTTGCGCACCTCGGCGGCCGAGATGACGACCGTCTTGGGCAGCCCGGAGACGAGGTCACGGCCGCGGATTTCGGTGTGCTGGTCGTCGTCGAGGTCGTACGCCGAACCGATCGTGATCTTGATCTGTTCGGCGGTCCGCTCACCGAGGAGGAGGCTGTACTCCTTCTTGATGTGCTGGATGATCGCGTTGTCCAGTTCGTCGCCCGCGACACGGATGGACTGGGCGGTCACGATGCCGCCGAGGGAGATGACCGCGACCTCCGTGGTGCCGCCGCCGATGTCCACCACCATGTTCCCCGTGGCCTCGTGGACCGGCAGGCCGGAGCCGATGGCCGCGGCCATGGGCTCCTCGATGATGTGCACCTGGCGGGCGCCGGCCTGGGTCGACGCCTCGATGACGGCACGGCGCTCGACGCCCGTGATGCCCGAGGGCACGCAGACGACGACTCGCGGCCGAGCCAGATACCGCCGCTTGTGGATCTTCAGGATGAAGTAGCGGAGCATCCGCTCGGTGATCTCGAAGTCGGCGATCACGCCGTCCTTCAGCGGGCGCACGGCAACGATGTTGCCGGGCGTGCGCCCGATCATCTTCTTCGCTTCGGCGCCGACCGCGAGGATGCCACCGGTGTTGGTGTTGATCGCGACGACGGACGGCTCGTTGAGTACGATCCCGCGACCCCTGACGTACACCAGCGTGTTGGCGGTCCCGAGGTCGACAGCCATGTCACGGCCGATGAACGACATTGAGTTCCCCATCAGGATTCGACTGGCCTTCCATGAGCTTTGAGGGCTTTTCAGGTCGGCGAGGTGGGTGCTGTGACGTGAAGGCTTCCATCGTAAACGCGCCTGCACGAACACTGCGGAGCGGTCTCCGCCATTGTTTGCAGATGCTGTGTGGGTTCGCTTCTGGAGACGGGCGTTCGGGGGCTCACGTTCCCTCGATCGCCCGCTTCAGCAGCGTCAGGCGTGGGGGCGTCAGGCCCGGCCGGGGAAGAAGATCTTCACCTCGCGCTCGGCGGACTCCTCGGAGTCGGAGGCGTGGATCAGGTTCTCGCGGACGATCACACCGTAGTCGCCGCGGATGGAGCCGGGGGCGGCGGCGATCGGGTCGGTGGGACCGGCGAGCGCGCGCACGCCCTCGATGACCCGCTCGCCCTCGACGATCAGCGCGACGACCGGGCCGGAGGCCATGAAGTCCACCAGCGGCTCGTAGAAGGGCTTGCCCTTGTGCTCGCCGTAGTGCTGCTCCAGCGTGTCCTGGTCCAGCGTGCGCAGCTCCAGCGCGGTGATCTGCCAGCCGGCCTTGCGCTCGATACGGCTGATGATCTCGCCGGTCAGGCCACGACGGACGGCGTCGGGCTTGAGCAGGACGAGGGTGCGCTGGCTCACGAGGTGACTCCTTCTACTGCCGGTGTGTGCGGTGGGATGAGGTTACAGGTCGTGTCCGGGCGTCTGTTACGCAGCGTCAGCGGTATCCGCAGAGCCTGCGGCGGCCTGCGCGGCGAAGCGCGCCTTCGCCTCGTCGACCTTGCGTCCGAAGTGCACCGACGCCCACCACAGGGCCCCGAAGAGCACCCCCATGACGAACATGAAGGGGACGAAGAAGCCGGACGCGACGAGGGCGATCTGCAGCGCCCAGCCGAGGGCCACGCCGCCGGGCCGGGTGACCATGCCGCACAGCAGCACGCTGAGGAGCATGGCGACGCCGCAGACCGTCCACACCGTGGACATGGACAGGTCGGGGTCCTTCATGGCGACCAGACCGGCGAAGCCGATGACGAAGAACTCGCCGATCAGGGTCGAGGAGCAGAGCGTACGCATGATGGGGGACCTCAGCCCTTCCCGAGGAGCAGTCGGGCCTCGCCGACGGTGATGACGGAACCGGTGACCAGCACGCCCCCGCCGGAGAACTCGCCCTCTTCCTCGGCGAGGGTGATCGCCGCCTCCAGGGCGTCGGGCAGCCGGGGCTCGACCTGGACGCGCTCGTCGCCGAACACCTCGACGGCGATCGCGGCGAGCTCGTCGGCGTCCATCGCGCGGTGGCTCGTGTTCTGGGTGATCACGACCTCGGCGAAGATCGGCTCGAAGGCCTCCAGGAGCCCGCGCACGTTCTTGTCGCCGCTGGCTCCGACCACGCCGATCAGCCGGCTGAAGTCGAAGGCCTCCCCCACGGCCTCGGCGGTGGCCCGGGCGCCGGCCGGGTTGTGCGCCGCGTCCAGGACGACGGTCGGGGACCGGCGGACGACCTCCAGGCGGCCCGGCGAGGACACGGCCGCGAACGCCTTGCGCACGGTGTCGATGTCGAGCGGCTCGGGCCGCTGGGAGCCGACGCCGAAGAACGCCTCGACGGCGGCGAGCGCGACGGCCGCGTTGTGCGCCTGGTAGGGGCCGTGCAGCGGCAGGTACACCTCGGGGTACTCGCCGCCCAGTCCGCGCAGGGTGACCAGCTGCCCGCCGACGGCGACCTGACGCGCGACGACCCCGAACTCCAGCCCCTCCCTGGCGACGGTCGCGTCGACCTCGACGGCCTTCTTCAGCAGCACCTGGGCCGCGTCGACCGGCTGCTGGGCCAGGATGACGGTGGCGTCCTGCTTGATGATCCCGCTCTTCTCGGCGGCGATCGCGGCGGGCGTCTCGCCGAGCCGGTCGGTGTGGTCCAGGTCGATCGGCGTGACGACGGCGACGTCGCCGTCGATCACGTTGGTGGCGTCCCATGAGCCGCCCATCCCCACCTCGACCACGGCGACGTCGACGGGCGCGTCCGCGAAGGCGGCGTAGGCCATGCCGGTGAGGACCTCGAAGAACGACAGCCGGTACTCCTGCATGCCGTCGACCATCTCGACGTACGGCTTGACGTCCTGGTACGTCTCGATGAACCGCTCGGCGGAGACCGGGGCGCCGTCGAGGCTGATCCGCTCGGTGATCGACTGGACGTGAGGGCTCGTGTACCGGCCGGTGCGCAGCTCGAAGGCGCCGAGCAGGGCCTCGATCATGCGGGCCGTGGAGGTCTTGCCGTTCGTGCCCGTGATGTGGATCGACGGGTACGAGCGCTGCGGCTCGCCCAGCACGTCCATCAGCGCGGCGATCCGGCCGACGGAGGGCTCCAGCTTCGTCTCGCCCCAGCGGGTGGCCAGCTCCGCCTCGACCTCGCGCAGGGCCTTGTCGACCTCGGGGTCCTCGGGGCGCGCGGGCACATCGGCCTGCGGGGCGCCGCCCTGGGTGCGCAGGGTGCGGCTGCCGGCTTCGATGACCGCGAGATCGGGGTCGCGGTCGGTCTCCTCGGCGATGATCTCGTCGAAGGGATCGAGGGGGTCGAAGGGGGCGGGCAGGTCGTCTGGGTTGCCGTTCGGGGGGAGCTCGCTCACGGGGCCAGTCTACGGACGACCGCTGACAGACGTGGGCGAAGGCCCCCGGAACCGTGCTGGTCCCGGGGGCCTTCGTCGACGTGCTGCCCGTCACGCCTGCGGCAGGCGCTCCAGCTGGGTCTGGATGCGGGCGATGTCCTCGTCCGCCTTGGCGAGGCGGGTGCGGATCTTGTCGACCACGTTGTCCGGGGCCTTCGCCAGGAAGGCCTCGTTGCCCAGCTTGGCGTTGGCCTGGGCCTTCTCCTTCTCGGCGGCGGCCAGGTCCTTGGCCAGGCGCTTGCGCTCGGCGGCCACGTCGATGGTGCCGGACAGGTCCAGCGCGACCGTGGCGCCCGCGACGGGCAGGGTCGCCGTCGCGGAGAAGCTCTCGCCCTCCGGCTGCAGGCGCAGCAGCTGGCGGACGGCCGCCTCGTGCGCCGCGAACGGCGTGCCGTCCAGGGTGAGGCGGGCCGGGACCCGCTGGCCCGGCTGCAGGCCCTGGTCGGCGCGGAAGCGGCGGACCTCGGTGATGACGGACTGCAGGCTCTCGATCTCCTGCTCCGCGGCCGCGTCCCGGAAGCCGCCGGGGGCGTCGGCCCCGGGGACCAGCACGGCGGTCGGCCACTCGGCGACGACGACGGACTCGCCGCCGGTCAGCGTCGTCCAGAGGGTCTCCGTGACGAACGGGACGATCGGGTGCAGCAGCTTGAGGGTGACGTCGAGGACCTCGCCGAGGACACGGCCGGAGACCTTCGCGGGCTCGCCGCCGGCCATGAACGTCGTCTTGGACAGCTCGACGTACCAGTCGAAGACCTCGTCCCACGCGAAGTGGAACAGCGCGTCGGAGAGCTTCGCGAACTGGAAGTCCTCGTAGAGCGCGTCGACTTCGGCGACGACCGAGTTGAGGCGGGAGAGGATCCAGCGGTCGGTCGCCGACAGCTTCGAGGCGTCCGGCAGCGGGCCGTCGACCGTGGCGCCGTTCATCAGCGCGAAGCGCGTCGCGTTCCAGATCTTGTTGGCGAAGTTGCGGGAACCCTGGACCCAGTCCTCGCCGATCGGGACGTCGACGCCGGGGTTGGCGCCGCGCGCGAGGGTGAACCGGAGCGCGTCGGAGCCGTACTTGTCCATCCAGTCCAGCGGGTTGACCGCGTTGCCGAAGGACTTCGACATCTTCTTGCCGAACTGGTCGCGGACCATGCCGTGCAGGGCGATGGTGTGGAACGGCGGGGTGCCGTCCATCGCGTACAGGCCGAACATCATCATCCGGGCGACCCAGAAGAAGAGGATGTCGTAGCCGGTGACCAGGACGGAGTTCGGGTAGAACTTCGCGAGCGACTCGGTCTGTTCGGGCCAGCCGAGCGTGGAGAACGGCCACAGGCCGGAGGAGAACCAGGTGTCGAGGACGTCGGTGTCCTGACGCCAGCCCTCGCCGGTCGGCGCCTCCTCGTCGGGTCCGACGCAGACGACCTCGCCGTTCGGGCCGTACCAGACCGGGATGCGGTGGCCCCACCACAACTGCCGCGAGATGCACCAGTCGTGGAGGTTGTCGACCCAGTCGAAGTACCGCTTCTCCATCTCCTGCGGGTGGATCTTGACGCGGCCGTCACGGACGGCGTCGCCGGCGGCCTTCGCCAGCGGGCCGACCTTGACCCACCACTGCATGGACAGGCGCGGCTCGATGGTGGTCTTGCAGCGCGAGCAGTGGCCGACGGAGTGGGCGTACGGCCGCTTCTCGGCGACGATCCGGCCCTCGGCGCGCAGCGCGGCGACGATGGCGGAGCGGGCCTCCAGCCGGTCCAGGCCCTGGAAGGGGCCGTGGGCGGTGATGACGGCGTGCTCGTCCATGACGGTGAGCGACGGCAGGTTGTGGCGCTGGCCGATCTCGAAGTCGTTCGGGTCGTGCGCCGGGGTCACCTTGACGGCGCCGGTGCCGAACTCCGGGTCGACGTGGGTGTCGGCGACGACCGGGATGGAGCGGTCGGTCAGCGGGAGGCGGATCTCCTTGCCGACCAGGTGCTTGTAGCGCTCGTCGTCGGGGTGGACGGCGACGGCCGTGTCGCCGAGCATCGTCTCCGCGCGCGTGGTGGCGACGACGATGGTGTCGTCCCCCTCGCCGTACTTCATGGAGACGAGTTCGCCGTCGTCGTCCTGGTACTCGACCTCGATGTCGGAGATCGCGGTCAGACAGCGCGGACACCAGTTGATGATGCGCTCGGCGCGGTAGATCAGCTCGTCGTCGTAGAGCCGCTTGAAGATGGTCTGGACGGCCTGGGAGAGGCCCTCGTCCATGGTGAAGCGCTCGCGCGACCAGGCGACGCCGTCGCCGAGGCGGCGCATCTGGCCGCTGATCTGGCCGCCGGACTCGCCCTTCCACTGCCAGACGCGCTCGACGAACGCCTCACGGCCGAGGTCGTGACGGGACTTGCCCTCCTTGCCCAGTTCGCGCTCGACGACGTTCTGCGTGGCGATGCCGGCGTGGTCCATGCCGGGCTGCCACAGCGTCTCGAAGCCCTGCATGCGCTTGCGGCGGGTGAGGGCGTCGATGAGCGTGTGCTCGAAGGCGTGGCCCAGGTGCAGGCTGCCCGTGACGTTCGGCGGCGGAATGACGATGGTGTACGGCGGCTTGTCGCTCTTCTCGTCCGCCTCGAAGTAACCCCGCTCCACCCAGCGCTCGTACAGCGGCCCCTCTACGTCGGCCGGCGCGTACTGGGTCGGCAGTTCGGTGTGGGGCGCTGATGGCTGCTGCTGAGCGTTCTCGGTCACGCGCCCAGTTTAGGGGTGTCACGGGGCCGTCCCGAAACGTGTTTCCTCTGTAACGGTGGGGGCCCCGCTGCCGTGCGGGCGTTGGGTTTGAGCCAGGATGTGAAAATCACATAAGCATCTGGAGGGGAACCCAGGAATGAGTCACAACCAGCCGGGCCCGTACGGCGGGCAGCCCCAGCAGCCCGGACCGTACGGCCAGCCCGGCCCGTACGGCCAGCAGCCGCAGGCGCCGCAGCCCGGCTACGGCTACCCCCAGCAGCCTCCCGCCCCGCAGCCCGGCTACGGCTACCCGGCGCAGCCGCCGCAGGGCGTGCCCCCGCAGGCCCCGCCCTACGGCCAGCAGCCCCCGTACGGCCAGCAGCCGCCCTACGGCCAGCCTCCCTACGGCGTCCCGCAGCCCCCGGCGCCGGGCGGCGGCGGCAAGAAGGCGGGCATCATCGTCGGCGCGGTGGCGGTCGTGGCCGCGATCGGCGTGGGCGCGTACTTCGTGCTCGCCGGGAGCGGCGGCGCCGGTGGCCTGCAGGACGACGGCGCCCACAAGCTGGACACCCCGGCAACCGTCCTCACGGACTACAAGCGGGCCTCCAAGGAGGGTGCGAGCGCGACGGAGGGCTCGGCCGCCGACCTGGAGAAGAGCGGCGTCAAGAACGGCAAGAGCGTGATCGGCGTCTACTCGACCGCGGACCTGACCGGGTACGACCCCGCTGACCCGAGCACCGTTCCCGACGCGTCCGAGCTCGCGACGGCCAAGGGCATCACCTACGCCGGCGCCTACGGGACGATCGACGACCCCGAGAAGGCGCTCGACCTCTTCTTCGCCAACTTCAACAAGTCGTCCCAGAAGAGCTCCTCCAGCAGCACGGGCTCCGAGACCAAGCTGGTCGGCGAGCCCGAGGAGGCCGACCTCGACGGCGCGGTCATGAAGTGCCAGGCGGCCACGGGCAAGGACACCGTCAGCAAGCAGGAGAAGACCGACTGGTTCTGCGCGTGGGCGGACTACAGCACCATCGCCATGGTCTCGCCGGGCGACGCCACGAAGGGCGTCACCAAGGACGTGGCGATCGACATCACCACGAAGCTGCGCGACGAGGTCCGCGTCAAGGCGTGACGACGCCGCACACGACGAAGGGGCCCCGGTCGGTCGACCGGGGCCCCGTCGTCGTACGGGTGCCGCCTAGGCGGTCTTCTGCTCGCCCGGGCCGCGGCCACCCCGGGCGTCGCGGGGGATCAGGGTCGGGTTGACGTTGGAGAGGACGACGTCCGCCGTGATGACCACGCGGGCCACGTCCTTGCGGGACGGGACCTCGTACATGACCGCCTGGAGGACCTCCTCCATGATGGCGCGCAGACCGCGGGCGCCGGTCTGGCGCAGGATGGCCTGGTCGGCGATGGCCTCCAGGGCCTCGCGCTCGAAGTCCAGCTCCACGCCGTCGAGTTCGAACAGCCGCTGGTACTGCTTGACCAGCGCGTTGCGCGGCTCGATCAGGATCTGCAGGAGCGCCTCGCGGTCCAGGTTGTGGACCGAGGTGATGACCGGCAGACGGCCGATGAACTCCGGGATCATGCCGAACTTGACCAGGTCCTCGGGCATGACGGCCTCGAACTGGTCCTTGGACTCCAGCTCGCGCTTGGAGCGGATCGTCGCGCCGAAGCCGATGCCCTTGGCGCCGGCCCGGGTCTCGATGATCTTCTCCAGGCCCGAGAAGGCGCCGCCCACGATGAACAGCACGTTCGTCGTGTCGATCTGGATGAACTCCTGGTGCGGGTGCTTGCGGCCGCCCTGCGGCGGAACGGAGGCGGTGGTGCCCTCCAGGATCTTCAGCAGGGCCTGCTGCACGCCCTCGCCCGACACGTCGCGCGTGATCGAGGGGTTCTCACTCTTGCGCGCGACCTTGTCGATCTCGTCGATGTAGATGATCCCGGTCTCGGCCTTCTTGACGTCGTAGTCGGCCGCCTGGATCAGCTTCAGCAGGATGTTCTCGACGTCCTCGCCGACGTAGCCCGCCTCGGTCAGCGCGGTGGCGTCGGCGATCGCGAAGGGGACGTTCAGCATGCGCGCGAGGGTCTGCGCGAGGAGCGTCTTGCCCGAGCCGGTGGGGCCCAGCAGGAGGATGTTGGACTTCGCCAACTCGATGGCGTCGTCGCGCCCTTGGGCGCCGCCGTTCTCACCGGCCTGGACGCGCTTGTAGTGGTTGTACACCGCGACCGACAGGGCCTTCTTGGCGGGCTCCTGGCCCACCACGTAGCCCTCGAGGAACTCGTAGATCTCGCGTGGCTTCGGGAGTTCCTCCCAGCGGACCTCGCTCGTCTCCGCGAGCTCTTCCTCGATGATCTCGTTGCAGAGATCGATGCACTCGTCGCAGATGTAGACACCGGGCCCTGCGATGAGCTTCTTGACCTGCTTCTGGCTCTTGCCGCAGAACGAGCACTTGAGCAGATCGCCGCCGTCACCGATGCGTGCCACGGTGTGCTTCCCCTTCGCCTGGGAGACGCCTGGACGCTTTCGAATCCAGCGGCTCCTGGTGCTGCCTTATTCCGACGGTACCTTGCCTGGGCCCCCGTTCGGGCCCCCCTTGGCACGGTTCACTGCGACGTGGACCGTGTCACACCGTGCCGAGGGGCCCTGAACGGGACGACCGCGAACGTCAACGAAGAGACTCGTTGTTCAACTTCCGGGTGGAGATGATCTGGTCGATCAGGCCGTACGACAGGGCGTCCTCGGCCGTGAGGATCTTGTCGCGCTCGATGTCCTCGCGGATCTTCTCGATCGGCGTGGTCGAGTGCTTGGCCAGCATGTCCTCCAGCTGCGCGCGCATCCGGAGGATCTCGTTGGCGGCGATCTCCAGGTCGGAGACCTGTCCGCGGCCGGTCTCACTGTACGGCTGGTGGATGAGCACGCGCGCGTTCGGCAGCGCCATGCGCTTGCCCGGCGTACCGGCGGCCAGCAGGATCGCGGCGGCCGAGGCCGCCTGGCCCATGCAGACCGTCTGGATGTCGGGCTTCACGAACTGCATCGTGTCGTAGATCGCCGTCAGCGCCGTGAAGGAGCCGCCGGGGCTGTTGATGTAGACCGAGATGTCCCGGTCGGGGTCCATCGATTCCAGGCACAGCAGCTGCGCCATGACGTCGTTGGCGGAGGCGTCGTCGATCTGCACGCCGAGGAAGATCACGCGCTCCTCGAAGAGCTTCGCGTACGGGTCGTACTCGCGGATGCCCTGGGAGGTGCGCTCGACGAAGCGCGGGATGACGTAGCGGGACTCGGCGCGGGGGCCGGTGTATTCGGCCTCGGTGCGGGCGTAGATGCCGCTGCCGGGGAAGTCGTTCACGGTGTCTCCTGAAGAGGGGGCTGGGGCGGTGGGCTGGAGGGGCTGGAGAGGGGCTCTGACGGCTTCTGAGGGGCTCCGGGCCCCGCTGGGAGGCTCCGGGTGGCCCGGGGGCCCCGAGGGGCTTCCCGGGCCACCCGGAGCCTCCCAGCGGGCTCCTGGAGCCTCGGAAGGGATCAGGGGCTCAGGATGCTCCGGGGAGCGCCCTGGGCGGCCCTGCCGCCGTCGGCGGCCTCGCTCAGGCCGCCCCGGTACCGCCGCCGCCCGGCATGCCGGCGGCCGTCGGGATGACGTCGTCGATGAGGCCGTACTCCTTGGCCTCGAACGCGTCGAACCACCGGTCGCGGTCCGAGTCGCGGGTGATCTGCTCGACCGACTGGCCGGTGTGCTGCGAGGTCAGCTCTGCCATGCGCTTCTTGGTGTGCAGCAGCCGCTCGGCGTGGATCTTGATGTCCGAGGCCGACCCCGCCAGGCCCGCGGAGGGCTGGTGGATCAGGATCTCGGCGTTCGGCAGCGCGAAGCGCTTGCCGGGGGTGCCCGCACTGAGCAGGAACTGGCCCATGGAGGCTGCCAGGCCCATGGCGATGGTCACCACGTCGTTCTTGATGAACTGCATGGTGTCGTAGATCGCCATGCCGGCCGTGATGGAGCCGCCGGGGCTGTTGATGTACAGGTAGATGTCCTTGTCCGGGTCTGCGGCAAGGAGCAGCAACTGTGCGGTGATCTTGTTGGCGATGTCGTCGTCGACCGGCTGGCCGAGGAAGATGATCCGCTCGCCGAGCAGCCGGTTGTAGACCTGGTCGCCGAGGCCACCACCGATGGAAGGCTCGCCGGCGGCGGAGGGCATCAGATTCGTCACGTATCCACCTGCTCGTCTTACGACGGCGCCGGGCCGTCTCACGTGTACTGCCTGGGGCTCGGGGACTCCCCTGCCCTCGTACTCATGGACCCTAACGCGCGGGTCCCTTCGGGGAATCCCGGAGAGGAGAGTGTTCGCCGGGGGCGTAGTCGGCCGGGGCCCGTACGGCAGGCGCACGACAGCACGGGAGCACGACAAGACAGAGGGGCCCCGGAGCGCATCCCCGCCCCGGGGCCCCTCATGTCTGCGTCAGAGGCGACGCGAGGCGTGTCAGGCCTCGGACTTCTCCTCGGAGGACTCCGTCTCGGAGGTCTCCGCGTCGGCGGCGGCCTCCGCGGTCTCCTCCTCCTCGTCGTCCAGGTCGATGACCTCGCCGTTGGTGTCCTTCACCGTGGCGGACTCGACGACCGTGGCCAGCGCCTTGCCGCGAGCGACCTCGCCGACCAGCAGCGGAACCTGACCGCCCTCGACGACCGCCTGGGCGAACTGGTCGGGGGACATGCCAGAGGAGGCGGCACGGCGCATGAGGTGCTCGGTGAGCTCCTCCTGGTTGACGTTCAGCTTCTCGCGCTTGACGAGCTCGTCGAGCACGAACTGGGTCTTGATGCCCTTGACCGCGGCCTCGCGGGTCTCGGTGTCGAACTCCTCGGCGGTCTTGCCCTGGATCTCGAGGTACTTGTCGAGGTCAAGGCCCATCTGGCCGAGCTGGTGGTGCTCCAGGTTGTGCTTGCGGGTGTTGATCTCGTCCTCGAGCAGCTTCTCGGGGACGGGCACCTCGACGAGCTCCAGCAGCTTCTCCAGGACGCGCTCCTGGGCCTGCGTGGCCTGGTCGTACTGCTTCATGTTCTCGAGGCGCTTGCGGCTGTCGGCCTTGAGCTCCTCGAGGGTGTCGAACTCGGAGGCGAGCTGCGCGAACTCGTCGTCCAGCTCGGGGAGCTCGCGGGCGGCGACCTGGGTGACCTTGACGGTGACCTCGGCCTCCTTGCCGGCCGCGGAGCCGCCCTTCAGCTCGGAGGTGAAGGTGGCCTCGCCACCGGCCTCCAGGCCCTTGACGGCCTCGTCGATGCCGTCCAGCAGCTCACCGGAGCCGATGGTGTAGGAGACGCCGCTCGCGACGCCGTCCTCGAGGACCTCGCCGTCGACCTTGGCCTCCAGGTCCACCGTCACGACGTCGCCGTCCGCGGCGGCGCGCTCGACCGGCGAGGTCGAGGCGAAGCGCTCACGGAGCTGCTCGACCGACTTGTCGATGTCCTCCTCCGTGACCTCGACGGCGTCGACCTCGACCTCGATGGTGGAGAAGTCCTCGGGGAGCTCGAGGGCGGGACGGACGTCGACCTCGGCGGTGAAGTTCAGCGTCTCGCCGTCCTTCAGCTCCGTGATGTCGACCTCGGGCTGGCCGAGGACGTCGATCTCGGCCTCGTTGACCGCCTCGGTGTAGAACTTCGGCAGCGCGTCGTTGACGGCCTCCTCCAGCACGGCGCCACGGCCGAAGCGCTGGTCGATGACCCGGGCGGGGATCTTGCCCTTGCGGAAGCCCTTCACCGTGACCTGCTGGTTGATCTTCTTGTACGCCGCGTCGAGGCTGTCCTTGAGCTCCTCGAAGGGCACCTCGATGCTGAGCCGAACCCGGGTCGGGTTCAGGGTCTCCACGGCGCTCTTCACGGTTCGGTCTCCTTGGGGGCTGACTTCTTGGTTTCTGCCGGAGCCAGACCGGCTCCGGCGGATTCGCCGCCCGGAGGACTTCAGAGGATGAGGACATACGGGCGTGCAGCTTGCATAGTAACGGCAGCGACGACACGCCCCAAAGGCGATCAAGCGACGTGACCGCGCAGGTGGCCGGTGACGACCGGGGGCGACCGCGGTCGGTGGTCGGGGTGGCGGGATTTGAACCCACGGCCTTCCGCTCCCAAAGCGGACGCGCTACCAAGCTGCGCCACACCCCGTCTGGTGCGACACGTAGGGTACATGCCCGCAGGCCCTCTGACCGCCGCATTTGCCGAGCCTCCGGGCGGGCCGCGACGGGGCGGGGAAACGCGGTGTGCGACACAGCCCGCCGACCCGCTACGATGCGTGCAGTGCCGCGGTCCACCGACCTGCGGCGCGTCGCGTGCGGGCGTAGCTCAATGGTAGAGCACTAGTCTTCCAAACTAGCTACGCGGGTTCGATTCCCGTCGCCCGCTCCAGAAGACGCAGGGCCAGGCCGGAGGTTCATTCCTCCGCCTGGCCCTCGTCGTTTTCCGAGGACGCCGATCAGTCCGCCGCGTCCCGCGTCTGACTCACGGACTGGCGAGCGCACCTCTTTTCGAGGGGTGGTGCCTCAGGGCGCCGGCTCAGGGCGCGCTCATCACCGGGCATGGAGGCCCGCCTGCGCCCCTGATCGTCGAATACGGCCAAATCGCGACCTACTGGGATCCGGTCAGATTCGCTCACACTCAAACACATGGGGGCGATTCGGGATCGTGACCGGTTGGCATGCCATCGCTGCGGGGAGACCGGCCTCACCGTGCGTGAACGCGGACGGTTCGGTCTCATGGCGAGCTACTGCGAGACGTGCTGGAACGGCTTCGCCAACGAGATGGCCGAGGCCGACGGGGCGACAGCCGCCCCCAGACCGGATCCCGACCCCGACGACGCGACATGGATCGAGCCACCGCTCTGCCCGGAATGCGGCGCTTCCGTTCGCGTGTATCCCACCAACTACGACCGATGGGTCAGTCTCGCCATGGTGGAGTTGCCCGCCAAAGACGTCCCGGAGGCCTTCAGGTGGCGCTTGACGAGGCTTCCGGGCCGATCCCTCATCACCACGGACGTCGTGGCCGTACGGGTCCGCGGAATCGATCCGCTCCCGGGCGAACCCGTCGTGCCGGCTCACCGCATGACGTGCGTCCCCGAGTGGGGGGAGCCGTAGATCACGCGGCAACCACGGTTCGGGGGCGCCGCCCCGGCGCTTCGGCCGGTCGGACCGCCGGGCTCAGAAGCTGATGGAGTTGATCGTGTCCGCGAGGGAGTTGAGGAATCTGTTGATCGACGGCGCCATGCCGGTCGAGGCGAGGAAGAAGCCGAACAGGATGGCGACGATGGCCGGGCCCGCCTTGATCGACCCTCCTCGGATCAGCACGACCAGGATGATCGCCAACAGCAGCACCACTGACAGTGAAATGGCCACAACTGATCACACGCCCTCGGTCGGTCCGCACTCCCGAGACCATCGTGCCACCAACCCGGCCTCCCTATGCGGCCCGTGACGCATCATCGCGCGGCCGACTCCGAACGTGAGTGCGCCGGACGACCACGGGAGGGCTTATCCGTACGGGAATTGGGGCGGTCGGTTTCCATATCCGCACAACGTGTGCGCAGGTAATTCGAATTGTGGTCGCGGTCTCGTCAAATGCTGCCGCACAACCGGCGTTATGCACCTTTTAGTCGGGATGAATCATGACATCACGGCCGACTGCGCGTTACCGTCGCCGCTCGATCACGCGTCCAGAACGTGAATAACGAGGAATGACCTGGGGCGTTTTACGAATACGCGCGCGCGACGCTAGGGTGCATCGAATGTTCCACGCCGCCTCGTCTCTCGTTCCGAGCCCCCGCTCGCCCCAGAACCGGAACGGTCAGCAGAACGATCAGCACGACGGGTCACCCGACCGGCCTCGGGACAGATCCGCCGGTCGAACGTCCCCGCGTCCCGCCACGCAGCGTGACGCGTTCTTCGACAACGCCAAGTACCTGGCGATCGTGCTGGTGGCGCTGGGCCATTCCTGGGAGCCGCTCAAGGGCGACAGCCGGGTGCTGCAGGCCGCGTACATGCTCGTGTACACGTTCCACATGCCGGCTTTCATCGTCGTCTCCGGGTTCTTCTCCCGCAGCTTCGACGGCAGCCCCGGCCGGCTGAAGCGGCTGGTCACCGGAGTCGCCGTGCCGTACGTCGTGTTCGAGAGCGCGTACCCGCTCTTCAAGCGCGTCGTCGACCACGACCCCCAGGCCGCCATCACCCTGCTCGACCCGTACTACCTGACCTGGTTCCTGTGCGCGCTGTTCATCTGGCGGCTGACGACCCCCATCTGGAAGATGGTCCGCCACCCGCTGCCGGTCGCCCTGGGCATGGCGATGCTGGCCTCCCTCACCCCGGCCTTCGGCGGCGATCTGGACCTCCAGCGCGTCCTGCAGTTCCTGCCCTACTTCGTGCTCGGCCTGTGCCTGCGGCCCGAGCACTTCCGGATGGTCCGCCGCCGCGCGGTGCGGATCGCGGCCGTCCCGGTGTTCGCCCTCTCCCTGGCCTTCTGCTGGTGGGCGGTGCCGAGGATGAACACCGGCTGGCTCTACCACCGCGCGTCCGCACAGGAGTTGGGCCTGCCGTGGTGGGTCGGTCCCGCCATGCAGCTCGCCCTGTTCGGCTGCTCGCTGCTGCTGACGGCCTGCTTCTTCTCGTGGGTGCCGGGCCGCACCATGTGGTTCACGGCGCTCGGCGCGGGCACGCTGTACGGCTATCTGCTGCACGGCTTCCTGATCAAGGGCGCCGACTACCGCGGCTGGTTCGACCAGCCCGCGCTGCACCGGCCGCTCGGCGAGATCGCCGTCAGCGTCGCGGTGGCCGTGGCCGTCACCCTGCTGTGCACCCCGCCCGTACGGCGCGTCTTCCGGTTCGTCGTAGAGCCGAGAATGGCGTGGTCGTTCAAGCCGGACGCCGCCGAACTCGCCCGTGAGCGCGGGAAGCAGGAGCGGAAGCAGCGGCAGGAGCCCGGGCGCCGAGAGCGGCTCGAGGTTCAGAAGAGCTGATCCGTCAGGCCGAGAAGTGCGCGCATCCGTGCGTACTTCTCGGTCAGCCGGGTGCGCGTCCGCTCGTCCAGGACCGCCAGCCGCACCGGGTCCGCGTTGTGCGCCAGATCCGCTTCCTTCACCAGCAGGGCTCCCGGGGTCGCCAGAATGCGCCCCGCGTACGCCTCCGGCGTCTCCCCCGCCCGCTTGGTGACCGCCCGGACGACCGCCTTCGTGCGCTCGCTCAGGGCGGCTCCGTCCAGCCAGGCCTCGGGCAGGGCGTCGTCCTCCACGGCGTCGTGCAGCCAGGCGGCCGCGATCTGGTCGGGGTCGCCGCCCCGCGCGCGTACGCCTTCCGCGACCGCCCGGAGGTGCTCGGCGTAGGGCCGGCCCGCCTTGTCCGTCTGCCCCTCGTGGGCGGCGCGGGCCAGGGTCTCGATCTCGGACAGGGTCAGCATGACGGGTCCTCCTTCGCAGGAGCTCGGGCGAGGTCGGACGAGCTCGGGACGGCGTCGCGGAGCCGGGGCCCCGCGGGTCTCAGGAGAGCGCCGCGGACACGGCCGTCGGGCCCTCGCGGCAGATCAGCAGCAGGGCCCGGTCGTCGTTGACGTCCTTGGCCACCGCCTCGATCAGATGCCAGGCGGCGCCCTGGAAGCCGCCGGCCACGTAGCGGTCGGCCTCGCCGGTGAGGCGGTCGATGCCCTCGACGATGTCCCGGTCGGACGTCTCCACCAGGCCGTCGGTGAAGAGCATCAGCACGTCGCCGGGGCGCAGCGAGCCTTTCACCGGGTCGAACTGGGCGCCGTCGTACACCCCGAGCAGGGGGCCCTCGGCGGCCTTCTCCTCCCAGCGGCCGCTGCCGGCACTGAGCTGGAGGCCCGGCGGGTGGCCGGCCGAGTAGAGCTCGTAGTCGCCGGAGTCGAGGTCGAGGACGAGGTGGATGGAGGTCGCGAATCCCTCGTCCCAGTCCTGGCGGAGCAGATAGCCGTTGGCGGCCGGGAGGAAGGCGTGCGGGGGCAGGGAGCCGAGGAGGCCGCCGAAGGCGCCCGAGAGCAGCAGCGCGCGCGAGCCGGCGTCCATGCCCTTGCCGGAGACGTCCGTGAGGACGACCTCCAGGGTGCGGCCGCCGTTGGTGCGGGCCGCGACGACGAAGTCGCCGGAGAAGGACTGGCCGCCCGCGGGCCTGAGCGCCATCTCGCGGTGCCAGCCGTGCGGCAGCCCGGGCAGCTTGCTCTGCACGCGGATGCGTTCGCGCAGGTCGAAGAGCATGGTGCCGCCGCGCCGCCAGGGCACGCCGACCCGGCTGCGGAACTGGGCGATGAGAAGACCGAAGAAACCGCATGCGGCCACCACGAGCACCACGCCGGGCGTGACCCGGGACGGGCCCTCGGTGTACGGGCCGAGTTGCACCGACTCCACGATGAGCGCCGTGGCCGCCGCCGCGTACAGGCCGAGGAGGCTCGACGGGCGCAGCAGCAGACCGCCGGCGACGATCGGCAGGACGAGGGCGGCCGGGGAGCACCACACCGAGTTGGCGAGCGTGGTGACGGCGATCAGCGGGACGGTGAGCAGCAGGAAGGCGAGCGCGATCCAGTCCGAGCCGTCGCCGCGGAAGTAGTCCACGGCGCTTCTGCGCACGCCGGTCCGGACCCGGTGCATCCAGTGCCTCATCCGGGCCGTCAACGTCTCGGCTTCCGCGCGCCGCTGTCGTCCTGCTGCCATTAGTTCGGGACCCTATCCATCGAACCCGCCGCTTGGCACGGGAGGTCCCACTTGTCCCCCCTCCGAGGCTCAACTTCACAGTGAACTTGAAGGAAAGCGCTCGCGCCGCAAGGTGGGTGAAATTCCCTGGCTCGTCCCGCATCGGACTGCTAGGCATGGATTCATGGCGAGCGAGGCGACAGGGCGAATGCGGGTACTGCGGCGGGATGAATGGGACGAGTGGTACGACACTCTCCTTCGCGCCTTCGGCGGGGTCGGAGAATCGGACGAGGAGCGGGCGCTCTACAGGGCGCTCACCCCGTACGAACGCTCCCTCGGAGTGTGGGACGGCGCCGCGTGCGTGGCGACGGCCGGGGCGTACGACTTCCGGATGACCGTGCCGGGCGGGGCGTCGGTCCCGACGGCGGGCGTGACGATGGTCGGCGTGAGCGCGACGCACCGGCGGCGCGGGGTGCTGACGTCGATGATGCGGCGGCAGCTGGACGACGTGCGGACCTGGGGCGAGCCGCTGGCGGCGCTCACCGCGTCCGAGCCCGCGATCTACGGGCGGTTCGGGTACGGCACGGCGACCTTCGGGCTGAACGCCGAGATCGACCTCGGCCGGGTACGGCTGTCCGTCCCGCCCGGCACGGACGACGTGCGGGTGCGGTACGGCGACCCCGGCGCCGAACTCGCGGCGTGCGAGGGGGTGTACGCGCGGACGGTGCCCGGCCGGGCCGGGATGCTCGCGAGGCGGCCGGGCTGGGAGCGGCTGGGGCTGCTCGATCCGGAGAGCGATCGGGGCGGGGCGTCCCCGCTGCAGTGCGCGCTCGCCGAGCGGGACGGCGAGGTCACCGGGTACGCGCGCTTCCGGGTGCTGCCCCGGTGGACGGACAGCGGGCACGACGGGCAGGTGCAGGTGCAGGACCTGGCCGCGGTGGACCCGCTGTCGCAGGCCGCGTTGTGGCGGTTCCTGTTCGAGATCGACCTGACCACCACGCTGAGGCTGCGTGGACGCCCGGTGGACGAGGCGTGGCGGCATCTCGTCTCCGACGTCCGGCGGTGTGCACTGCGGGTGCGGGACTCGTTGTACGTACGGCTGGTGGACGTCGCGGCGGCGCTGGAGGCGCGGACGTACCAGGCGCCGGTGGACGTGGTGCTGGACGTCGAGGACGCCTTCTGCCCCTGGAACTCGGGGCGTTGGCGACTGTCGGGGGACGCCAAGGGCGCGGTGTGCGAGCGCACGACCGACGCCGCCGATCTCGCCCTGTCCGCAAGGGAGTTGGGGTCGGCGTATCTCGGCGGGGTGAGCCTCGGGGCGCTCGGCGCGGCCGGGCGGGTGCGGGAACTCAGGCGGGGGGCGCTGACGGAGGCGGCGGTGGGGTTCGCATCGGTCACGGCTCCGTGGCTGCCGCACGGGTTCTGACACGGGGCCGGGCCCGGGCTCCGAGCGGGGCGGTCAGCCCTTCTGGCAGGTCGGGCACCAGAAGAGGTTGCGGGCCGCGAGGTCGGCGGTGCGGATGGCGTCGCCGCAGAGGTGGCAGGGCTGGTGGGTGCGGCGGTAGACGTACACCTCGCCGCCGTGGTCGTCGACGCGGGGCGCGCGGCCCATCGCCTCCGGGGTGTGCTGCGGGCGGACCGTGTCGATGCGGTTGTTGCGGACGCCCTCGCGCATGAGGGCGACGAGGTCGGTCCAGATCGCGTCCCACTCGTCCGGGGTGATGGTCCTGCCCGCCCGGTACGGGTCGATGCCGTGCCGGAAGAGGACTTCGGCGCGGTAGACGTTGCCGACGCCCGCGATGACCTTCTGGTCCATGAGCAGGGCGGCGATCGTCGTACGGCTGCGGGAGACGCGGGCGTGGGCGACGCGCGGATCGGCGTCGGCGCGGAGCGGGTCGGGGCCGAGGCGGGCGTGTACGGCCTGCTTCTCGACGTCCGTGATCAGGGCGCAGGTGGTGGGGCCCCGCAGGTCCACGTACCCGGTGGGGCCGGCCAGGCGGAGGCGGACCGTGTCGGTGGGCGGGGGCGCGGGGGCGTCGCCGAAGGCGACCTTGCCGAAGAGGCCGAGGTGGATGTGGATCCACCGGTCGCCGGCGAACCCGAGGAAGAGGTGTTTGCCGTGGGCCTCGGTGCGGGTGAGCGGGGTGCCGGTGAGAAGGGCGGCGGCGTCGGCGAACTTGCCCTGGGGGCTGCTCACCTGGGCGGGGCGGCCGGCGAAGCGGGCGTAGTCCTGCGCCAGCCGGTGGATCGTGTGCCCTTCTGGCACCGGGGTCTTCCTTTCCTCACCGCCCGCCCGTCCGACGCGGCGGGACGGGCGGCGGCCCCGCGCCCGGCCTCTGCCGCCGCGCGGGGCTCCGGGGCTCCAGGGCTCCGGCTGCGGGTTACTGCTGGGGGTGGTGGGCGGGGATCTCCGGGAGGTCGCCCGTGGTCTCGTACGCCGACAGCATGTCGATGCGGCGGACGTGGCGCTCGTCCTCGGAGAACGGCGTCGCCAGGAAGGTCTCGACGAACTTCGTCGCCTCGTCCTGGGTGTGCATGCGGGCGCCGACCGCGACGACGTTGGCGTTGTTGTGCTGGCGGCCGAGGGACGCGGTCTCCTCGCTCCAGGCCAGGGCGGCACGGACGCCCTTCACCTTGTTCGCCGCGATCTGCTCGCCGTTGCCGGAGCCGCCGATGACGATGCCGAGGGCGTCGGGGTCCGCGGCCGTCTTCTCCGCGGCGCGGAGGCAGAAGGGCGGGTAGTCGTCCTGGGCGTCGTAGATGTGCGGCCCGCAGTCGACCGGGTCGTGGCCCGCCGCCCTGAGCCATTCGACGAGGTGGTTCTTGAGTTCGAAGCCGGCATGGTCCGAGCCGAGATACACGCGCATGGGATGAGTGTGACACGGGCGCCGCGGGGTAGCAGCGCCGGGTGCCGCGTCCACGAACTGCGAGCAAGCCCATGGAAGCTCAGGAAAACCTCAAGTAACAATCCGGATTCAGAGGTTCCCGAATTGATTCACCTCGGATTCACTGGACCGGCTCGTACGCCCCCACGCACGAAGCGCAAGGTTCCTCACACGCGGCGCAAAGGAAAGACCATCCCCATGACTTCGCAGCCGACCCTCACCAAGGCCGAACACGGCTCTGGAGCCCCCGGAGAAAACGGTTCCGGGCTTCAGGCAGGTCTCAAGAACCGGCATCTGTCGATGATCGCCATCGGCGGTGTCATCGGCGCGGGACTCTTCGTCGGTTCCAGTTCCGGCATCGCCACCGCGGGCCCGGGCATTCTGCTGTCCTACGCTCTCGTCGGCACGCTCGTGGTGCTGGTGATGCGGATGCTCGGGGAGATGTCCGCGGCCAACCCGACCTCCGGCTCGTTCTCCGCGCACGCCGACCGGGCGCTCGGACGCTGGGCCGGGTTCTCCATCGGCTGGCTGTACTGGTTCTTCTGGGTCGTCGTGCTCGCGGTGGAGGCCACCGCCGGGGCCAAGATCCTCGAAGGGTGGATCCCCGCCGTACCGCAGTGGGGGTGGGCCCTCATCGTGATGGTGGTGCTGACGGCCACCAACCTCGTCTCCGTCGGTTCCTACGGCGAGTTCGAGTTCTGGTTCGCGGGCATCAAGGTCGTCGCCATCGGGGCGTTCATCGTCGTGGGCGGGCTCGCCGTGTTCGGCGTGCTGCCCGGCGTCGACAGCGACAAGGCCGGGCTCAGCAACCTCACCGGGCACGGCGGCTTCCTGCCCAACGGGCCCGGCGCCATCCTCACCGGTGTGCTGCTCGTCGTCTTCTCCTTCATGGGAAGCGAGATCGCGACCCTGGCGGCCGGGGAGTCGGAGGACCCGCAGCGGGCCGTGACCAAGTCCACCAACAGCATCATCTGGCGCATCGGCGTCTTCTACCTCGGCTCGATCTTCGTCGTCGTCACGCTGCTGCCGTGGAACGACCCCGCCATCAAGGAGCAGGGCTCGTACGTCGCCGCCCTGGACTCCCTGGGCATCGCGCACGCCGGCCAGATCATGAACTTCATCGTCCTGACGTCGGTGCTGTCCTGCCTCAACTCCGGCCTCTACACGGCCTCCCGCATGGCGTTCTCGCTCGGTGAGCGGGGCGACGCGCCGAAGGTCTTCGCCCGCACGACGAGCCGGGGCGTCCCGCTCGCGGCGATCGTCTCCTCCGTGGTCTTCGGGTTCGTCGCCGTCTTCTTCAACTACCGGTTCCCGGACTCCGTCTTCCTCTTCCTCGTGAACTCGAGCGGCGCGGTGGCCCTGTTCGTCTGGCTGGTGATCTGCTTCTCGCAGCTGCGGATGCGGAAGATCATCCAGGCCGAGGCGCCGGAGAAGCTGGTCGTGAAGATGTGGCTGTACCCGTACCTGACCTGGGCGACCGCCGCGCTGATCGTCTTCGTCCTCGGTTACATGCTGACCGACACCGAGGGCGAGAGCAGCGGACGGACGACCGTCCTGCTGTCGCTGCTCGTCGCGGCCGTCGTGGTCGTCATCGCCCTGGTCAAGGAGCGGAACTCCCGGCAGGGCCGACGGAACTCCGCCGTCGACCACGCCGAGACCGGGGCCGAGGTCGAGGCCAAGAGCAAGGTCTAGGGTCCCGATCCGGGTTCCGGCCCGGGGGCCTCCGGGTCCTTCGAAGGTCTTCTCGGTCGTCGATGGTCTTCGGGCCGGGAGAGCGTCAAGAGTGAAGGGGTCCGCTTCAGCGGGCCCCTTCCGTCACATCACGGTGAAGCTGTCCTTGACCTTCTCGTACGTCCTCAGAGCCTGCCCCTCGGCGGCGGGCTGGTACCAGGTGTTGATCTGGTAGGACTTCCCGCTCTCGTCGAAGCCGAGGAGCCGGGCGTGCCAAGGGGTGCCCCCGAGGGTGAAGGTGTACTCCCAGACGACCGCCGGGAGGCCTCGGAACGTCGTCTCCTCCAGGCGGATCTTGCGGTAGTCCCGGCCCTGGCGGGCGTTCCGCTCGGAGGTCCGCCAGGTGTCCATCAGATCGCCCCGGGCCAGGGAGGACTTGGCGACGAGCTCCTGGGCGCCGTCGGGGGACGTGTAGTGCACCTCCGCGCCGGTCTTCACGTCGCGTCGCCAGCCCTTCGGCGTCGCCCACGCGAACCCGCCCGCCTCCCGGTGCGCGCCCGGGGGCAGACTCGGCGGCCTGAAGGTCCCCTCGACCGTGGGCGACGACGAGGGGCTCACGCCCGTGACGGCCGACGACCCGGACGAGGAACCGCCGGCCCGGGCCCGATCGTCGCCGTCGTGCGCACCGGGGGCCGCCACCAGCACGATCGCGAGGACCGCGCCGACGGTCACGGCGAGGACGGCGCCGACCGTGCCCGCACGCCGACGCGTCCACTCCCCCGTGAGCGGGCGACGGCTGCCGCTGCCCGCGCCGGCCGGGACAGCGGGTCCGGGCAGCTCACCGCCGGCCGGCCATCCCTCCGCCCTCCGGGTCGGCGCTTCGGACGACTGCGCGTCCGAGGACTGCGTCACCTGCCAGGCGGGACTCGGCGCAGGACTGTGCGGTGGACCCGACGCCGTGCTCGAGGATTCGCCGGTCTCGGCCGGGCGAGGCTCCAGGGCAGGGCCGGTGTGCCCCTGAGCGCCGATGTCCGGGACGTCCGGGCCGGGACCGGGATCGGCCTCCGGGGCGGGCTCGGCCTCCGGGCCGGGATAAGAGTCCGGGGCGGGATAAGGGTCCGGGGCGGGGTAGGGGTCCGGGCCGGGATAAGAGTCCGGGGCGGGATGAGGGTCCGGGGCGGGGTCAGGGTCCGGAGCGGGCCTGCGTTCCGTCGCCGCCCGGGAGCGGGCCAGTGATACTCCGGAGTGAGGAGGCGGGGCGCCGGCCGGGCTGGGGGACGGCGGCTCGGAGCCCGACTCGGAACGCATCTCCGACGCCGCTTCACTGGAGGCCGCCTCGGGAGGCTGGGGAGGAGTGGGGGGCTCACCCTCGGAACCCCGTCGCCCGGAGGGTGCGAGGTCGGAGTCACGTGACTCGGGGTCTCGGGGCCGGGAGCGCCAGAGCTCAGGGTGCCCGGGCTCCGCGTGTCCGGGATCTGCAGGTCCGGGCTCCGCGTGTCCGGGGTCTACGTATGCGGGTTCCCCGTATACCGGCTCGGGGCGTCCGGCCTCGGGGTCTGGGTAGGGCGCGGGCGGCGGGCGGCGGGCATCCTGCGGGGCGGGCTCCCTGGCGGCGTCCAGGAGGGTGCGGGTCGGCGGCTCACTCAGCAACGGCTCACCCGACGGCGCGTCACTCACCAAGGGCTCACTCGGCGGCGGTTCACTCGGCAGGGCCGCACCCAGCGGCGGTTGACTCAGCCGCGGCTCCCCCGACACGGGCTCACCCGACGGGGGCTCACCCGGCGGTGGCTCACCCGCGCCCGACGGGCCGTCCGTGCCGCCTGGTCCTCGGTCGCCTTCCGCACCCTTGTCGCCCGGGGGTGGCGGTGGTGCCGCCTCCGGTGTCACCGCCAGGGTCGGGGTCGGGGGCGGAAAGGCTATGGGGGCGAGGGTGGATTCCAGGGCTGCGAGGGTCGGACGGGCCGAGGGCTCCTTGTGCAGGAGGGCCGCGAGGACGGTGCGCAACGGGCCGGCGTGGCCCGGGAGTCGGGGCTCCTCATAGAGGACCGCGTGCAACGTCGCCAGCGTGGTGTCCCGGGAGAAGGGGGAGTGGCCGGCCAGGGCGGCGCAGAGTGTCGCGCCCAGCGACCACACGTCGGAGGGCGGGCCCTGCGGGCGTCCCGAGATGCGCTCGGGGGCCATGTAGTCGGGGGAACCGACCAGCATGCCGACCATGGTCAACGCCTTCGCGTCCTGGATCGCGGCGATGCCGAAGTCGGTGAGGACCACCCGTCGGCCGCCGCCTTCCCGCCGCTGCTCGCCCCCCGGGAACGTCCCCCTCCCCCCGACGCCCTGGAAGCCTCCGTCGCCTCCGTCGCCCCCGTCGACCCTGTCCGCCACCAGCACGTTGCCCGGTTTGATGTCGCGGTGCAGGACGCCCCTCGCATGGACCTGGCGCAGCGCCGTGACCAGCCCGAGTCCGATGCGGGCGGTCTCGCGGGGACCCAGCGGTCCCTCCTCGGCCATGATCTGCTCGAGGGAGCGCCCGGCCACCAACTCCATGACGATCCACAGGCGTTCGCCCTCGTCCACGACGTCGTAGACGCGCACCACGTTGGGGTGGTCGATGCGGGCGGTCGCCCTGGCCTCGCGCAGGGTGCGTTCGCGGCGGGTGCGGGTGTCCTCCGAGTCCAGGCCGTCGATGCGCATCTCCTTCACGGCGACCTGCCGGTCGAGCACCTCGTCGGTGGCTCGCCACACCCGGCCCATTCCCCCCTGGCCGATACTCTCGACCAGCCGATAACGCCCCGCCACCAGCAGCCCAGGAAAACCGCCCCTCCCTGATTCACCACCGTTCCCGAGATTCCCCGAATTCCCCGGAATCCCCGAATTCCCTGCGCTTCCCGAATTTCCCGGCAATCCGTCGCACCCCCTCCATTACCCGGCCCCAGAAACACAATAGTCACACTTAGTGCCGTACCAGCATAGTGCGGAGAAATCTTGTGGTACCTCTTCAAGTACTGCGAATTCAGGCGCAGCCAAGGGGGACGAACATGAGTTCTCGTCGTGCGACGACCATTGCCGGTTCGATGGTCGCGGCATCTTTCTCGGCAGTGTTGATCCTTTCCTTCCCTGCCGGGGCGGACGATCAGGGTCCCGGCAGCAACAAGGGGGGAAAGCCCGTCGACGAGGCGCCCGCGGGCGTGAGGACGACGACGACGTTGCCGGAGCGGATCTCGGTCGACAACAGTTCCGGGAAAACGGCGATCACCGCCACGGTGAAGAATGAGGGGACCAAGGACAGCGGACGGATACGGCTTCTGGTCGTCGGCTTCGACGGACTCACGGTCAAAAGCGTTCAGGGGTGCGAGGCGATCGCGAAGAAGGACCTCCCGGAAGGCTCCAACAGCGGTTTCGCCTGCCCCGTCGACAATCTCGCGGCCGGGGCGTCGCAGTCGTACGACGTCGACGCGACCTTCGATCTGAGCAAGACCGGGAAGATCTGTCTGCCCGTCCAGACGAGTGACGGCAAGAAGACGTTCTGGCAGCAGGGGCCGGTGCCGTTCGGTACGACGAATCCGTCGCCGAACGCGCCCGCCACTCCGCTGCTCCTCGGCACCGACAACACGCCCGCGGCGCCCGGCGGCGACGAGTTGCCCAGGACCGGCGTCGGACGGGCCCTGATCCCGCTCGGCGTGGCCGGGGCCTCGCTGCTCACGGCGGGCGTGGCCGGACTGTGGTGGTCCCAGCGGCGGCCCGCCCGGAAGGAGAGCTGAGCCCGGACGCCGGCCGGGCATGACGACACGCTCCAGGGCATGACGGACGCGAGGGAGGCGTGACCCGACGCGGATGGTCGGGTCACGCCTCCCTCGGGGCGACGACGGCCGGCGGCGGCCGACGGCGGCCAGGCGACGGCTCGAGACGGCTACCGCTTGACGAGCTTCCAGGCCGTGGGCATCAGGCCCATCGCCAGGGCCGCCTTGACGGCGTCGCCGATCAGGAAGGGGGTGAGGCCGGCCGCGACGGCGGCGGACGCGGAGATGCCCGCCGCGAAGGCAAGGTAGGGAACGCCGACGGCGTAGATGATCGCCTCGCCCAGCAGCATCGCGCCCGCCATGCGCAGCATGGAGCGGTCGGCGCCGCGGCGCGCGAGGGCGCCCACGGCGGCGGTCGCGAGGATCATGCCGAGGATGTAGCCGAAGGAGACGCCGAGGCCCGAGGTGCCCCCGGCGAACCACGGCACGCCGGCGAGACCGGCCAGCGCGTACAGGGCGAGGGAGGAGACGCCGCGGCGGGCGCCGAGGGTCGTGCCGACGAGCAGCGCGGCGAAGGTCTGGCCGGTCACCGGAACCGGGGTGCCGGGGATCGGGACCGCGATCTGGGCCGCGAGACCGGTCAGCGCGGCACCGCCGAGCACGAGCGCGACGTCCCGGACACGGGAGGCGGGGAGCAGGTCGGCGAGGACCTGTCCGGGGCGAGCGGGGGTGGCGGCGGCGGTGCTCATGGGGACTCCGCGGAGGTCGGACGGATCAGGACACGGTGACGCTATCCCAGGGGCGTCGGGGCGATCACCGTCAGCGATCGACAAACGGACGATCGGGAGCTTGGTGGGCTCCGGACAAAACATGGGGGTTACACCTGGTACGGGGTGACCCTGGTCACTGAGGTGAGGTGGTGCGGGCGACGTCGGCGCCCCGAGCGGCCTCTGTAGGGTTTCGCCAATCGAACAGCGGCCGTCTCGCCCGTCGGTCGCCGTCTGGGCAGGACGGGCCCTCGCTGCTAGCTTCGAGCCATGGTTGCCCAGGCCCAAGCCCTCAACTTCTCGTCGCGTCGCCATGTCGACCTGCGACGGGTGGGCGCTGCCGCCTGTCGCCCTCCGGTGTGAGGCGGGCGGAGCCGATCATCCGGCGCGCCGCGCTCCACAGACGGCGCAGTGTCGGACCGGTTCCTGACTTCCGAGGAAGTTCCCCATGCCCCGTACCGCGGCTCCCCCCGCCCTGACCTCTCCCGTGACCCGGGTCGCCGACAGCGACCGGCGACGCACCAGCGCCAGCGTGATCCTCCGGTCCGTGCTGGAGCACGGCCCGGTCGCGCGCTCCACCATCGCCCGGCTGACCGGGCTGTCCCCCGCCTCCGTCACCGACCACTGCTCCCGGCTCACCCGGCTCGGGCTGATCCGGGAGGCGGACGCGCCCCGGCGCAGCAACGGCGTGGGCCGCCCGCACGTTCCCGTGGACCTGGACGACTCGCGGTTCGTGGTGGGCGGGGTGCACGTGGCGGTGCCGTACACGACCGTCTCGCTGCTGGATCTGCGCGGACGGGTGGTGGCGCGGCGGGAGTTGAAGCATCGGAGCCTCGAACCGTCCGCGGTGCTGGCGCGGGCCGCCGACGGGCTGGGCGCGCTGCTGGGCGAGGCGCACGACTGCCGTCCGCTGGCGGTGGGGGTCGCCGCGGGCGGCTGGGTGGACCGGGATTCGGGCACCGTCGTCGAGCATCCGCTGCTGGACTGGCGGGACGTGCCGGTGCGCGAGGCGATGGGCGCCCGCACCGGGCTGCCGGTCCATGTGGACGGACACGCACGGGCGTTGGTCAACGCGGAGCGGTTGTTCGGGCGGGCCCGCGGCAGCCGCAGCGTGCTGCACCTGTTCGTCGGGAACGTGGTCGACGCGGCGTTCGCCACCAACGACGAGGTGCACCACGGGCCGCGTTCCCAGGCGGGCGCCATCGCGCACCTGCCGCTGGCCGGCGGCACCCAGGCCTGCGACTGCGGCCGCGTCGGCTGCCTGCAGGTGGAGTTGAGCGAGCGGACGCTGTGCCGGCGGGCCCGCGAGGCCGGAGTGATCGACGGGGTGAACCCGATGCACGTGGTCGCCGCCGCGGACGCCGGGAACCCGGTGGCCGTAAGGCTGTTGCGGGAGCGTGCGCGGATGGTGGGGCGCGCGGCCGGGCTGCTGCTGGACGTGCTCAATCCGGAGCGTGTCGTCGTCACGGAGGTCGGGGTGCTGTTCCGGGAGGACTGTCTCACCGCGCTGCGGGACGAGGTGGGAGCGGGTCGCGCCGCCGCCGTCGCGCCGAGCAGTTTCCCCGACTCCGTACTGGCCGTGGCCGGCGGGGCGGTGGCGCTGGACGTGCTCTACCGCGATCCGCTGGCCACCTCCCCGGGCCGGCCACCAGAGCCGAGTTAATTCAGAAACTCTGAATGTTGACAGGCCCACCACCGGAACAGGAACATAATCATCATGAGCTGTCGCACTTTCTGTTGCTGACGCCCCGGCGCGCCGGGAGCGCGCCCTTCTCCTCGCCTTTTCCCGGGTGAATTGCTTCCCCCGGTGAATTTCTTTCCTGGGCCTCGTGGCACCCTGCCGCGCCCTGTCGTGCCCGTGATTCCGCCTGCCGCTGCCAGGCTTTCTCCGTTTCCCCTGGGGGTCCTCCCATGCCCGTTTCCCGTACGTCCGGTGTCGACCGGCGTCTCTTCCTCACCTCTCTGCTGGGCGCCGCCGCCGGTGTCGCCGGGCTCAGCGGCTGCGCCGAGAGCAGTGCCGCCACCAGCGGGAAGGGCGCCTCCACGGCCCCGCTCGCCGACAAGGTGCCCGCCGGCACGAGCCTGAAGATCGCCTCCTTCCAGGGTCAGCAGGAGTTGCAGCTCAAGCTGGCGAAACTGCCCGAGCTGCCTTTCAAGGTGTCGAACTGGCTGAACATCGGGGCCGGCCCCGATGTCATCAACGCGTTCCGCGCGAAGTCCCTCGACCTCGCCAACAACGCGGGCATTCCGCCGATCCAGGCGCATTACCAGGGATTCGACGCGAAGATCGTCGCGATCAACATCACGCGGCGGCCGAACTACGTCTTCGCCACCAAGCCGGGCAGCGACATCAGGAGCGTCGACGACTTCCGCGGGAAGAAGCTGGCCTTCTCCCAGGGACAGGCGCAGGGCGTCGTCCTGCTGCGGGCGCTGAAGAAGGCCGGGCTGGAGTACGACGACGTGAAGCTCGTCCCGCTGACCAGCAACCAGTTCCTCACCGCCCTCCAGTCGGGCCAGGTGGACATCGCCCCGCTCGGCAACACCCAGTCGCCCGCCTACCTCAAGCAGTACGAGTCCAAGGGCGCCCGCATCATCACCACCGACGTCGTCGACCTGCTCAGTCTGCTGTGGGCGCCGGTGTCCGTGCTGAACGACAGGGCGAAGGCGGCCGCCGTCGCCGCGTTCATCCCGCAGTGGGCGCAGGGCCTGGTGTGGAGCTACGAGAACCCGGACGTCTGGAACGAGGAGTTCTTCGTCAAGACGCAGAACCTGACCCTCGACCAGGCCAAGTCGATCACCGCCCTCGCCAACAAGCCTCTCTTCCCGCCGAGTTGGGACGAGGCCATCAAGTGGGAGCAGGAGACCGCGGACCTGCTCGCCGAGGGCGGCTTCGTGAAGAAGTTCGACGTCGCCTCGCTGTTCGACCACCGCTTCGAGGGCATCGCCGCCAAGTCCGTGGCCGCCGAGTACCGGAGTTGACCGCCATGACCACCCGTTCAAGCACGACCACGAGCACGCCCCCTGCCGTCGCCGCCCCCACCGCCGCGGCTTCGACCGCCGCCTCCGCCTCCACCTCCGTCGAAACCGACGTCCACGCCGACACCGGCCCCGGCGTCCGTCGCCGCCGACGTGGCGGACTCGCGCCCGGCGCACCGTGGCCGGCGTCCCGGCTCGTCGGGCCCCTGCTGCTCATCGTCCTGTGGGCCGCCGCCTCGGCCGCCGGACGGCTGGACACCGGGGCGATCCCCGCGCCCTGGACGGTGGTGCGGACCGGCTTCCATCTGTGGACCGACGGGACGCTGACCACCGACGTCCTGACCTCGCTGGAGCGCGCCGCCTACGGCTTCGCGATCGGCCTGACCGCCGGGGTGGTGCTCGCGCTGGCGTCGGGGCTGACCCGGACCGGCGAAGCGCTGATCGACGGGACCGTGCAGCTCAACCGGGCGATCCCGACCCTCGGCCTGATCCCGCTGTTCATCCTCTGGCTGGGCATCGGGGAGACCTTCAAGATCGCGATCATCGCCATCGTCGTCTACATCCCGATCTACCTCAACACGCATGCCGCGCTGTCCGGCATCGACAACCGGTTCGTCGAACTCGCCGAGGTGCAGGGCCTGTCGAAGGTCCAGTTCATCCGGCAGATCGTGATCCCCGGCGCATTGCCCGGATTCTTCGTGGGACTCCGGCTCGGGGTGACCGGCTCCTGGCTGGGGCTGGTGGTCCTGGAGCAGATCAACGCCACCAGCGGCCTCGGCTACATGATGTTCCAGGCCACGAACTACGGCCAGTCGGACGTCATCCTCGTCGGCCTCCTCATCTACGGCGTCTTCGGACTTCTCTCCGACAGCGCGGTCCGTCTCATCGAACGGAGGGTGCTGTCGTGGCGCCGCACACTGAGCAGCTGACCCGCCCCGCAGCCGTCCAACTGCGCGGACTGACCAGGTCGTTCAACGACCGTACGGTCCTCGACGGCATCGACCTGGACATCCCCGCCGGACAGTTCGTGGCGCTCCTCGGCCACAGCGGTTCAGGCAAGAGCACCCTGCTGCGGGCGGTCGCCCACCTCGACCACGAGGTCGTCGGCAGCGGTCGGCTCACGGCCCCGGAGCGGGTGTCGGTGGTCTTCCAGGACTCCCGGCTGCTGCCCTGGCGTCGGGTGCTGGACAACGTCCTGCTGGGACTGGACGGCAAGGAGGCGCAGGAGAAGGGCCGCGAGGCCCTCGCCGAGGTGGGGCTGAAGGGACGCGAACGGGCCTGGCCGAACGAGCTGTCCGGCGGCGAGGCACAGCGCGCCGCGCTCGCCCGGTCCCTGGTCCGCGAACCGGAACTCCTCCTCGCCGACGAGCCGTTCGGCGCGCTGGACGCCCTCACCCGCATCCGGATGCACGCCCTGCTGCGCGAACTGTGGGAACGCCACCGGCCTTCCGTGCTGCTCGTCACCCATGACGTGGACGAGGCGATCGTGCTCGCCGACCGGGTCCTCGTCCTCGACCACGGCCGTATCGGCCTCGACCTGACCATCGACCGCCCGCACCCGCGCTCGTACCGGGACCCGCTGCTCGGCGAGTACCGCGAACGGCTGCTCGCCGCGCTGGGCGTCACGGAGGATCACCAGTGACCACGGCTGAGAACAGACGACAGCTCCACCTGAACGCGTTCCTGATGAACACCGGCCACCACGAGGCGTCCTGGCGGCTCCCGGAGAGCGACCCGTACGCCCACGTCGAGCTGGACCACTACGTCCACCTCGCCCGGATCGCCGAACGCGGCACCTTCGACTCCCTCTTCCTCGCCGACGGCCCGCAGCTGTGGGGCAACATCGCCCAGCGTCCGGCCGGCGCCCTGGAGCCGCTCACCCTGCTCACCGCGCTGGCGACGGCCACCCGGCACATCGGCCTCATCGCCACTGCCTCCACCTCCTACAACTCCCCCTACAACCTGGCCCGCAAGTTCGCCTCCCTGGACATCATCAGCGGCGGCCGGGCGGGCTGGAACATCGTCACCACCGCCGGCGCCGAGGCCGCCCGCAACTTCGGCCTGGACGCCGAGCCCGCGCACGCCGAGCGGTACGCCCGCGCCGGCGAGTTCCTCGACGTGGCCCTGAAGCTCTGGGACAGCTGGGAGGACGACGCGATCGTCGCCGACAAGGCGGCCGGCGTCTGGGGCGACGACGCGAAGGTCCACCCGCCCCGGCACCGGGGGACGTACTTCAGCGTCGAGGGCGCCCTCAACGTCCCCCGTTCGCCCCAGGGTTACCCGCTGCTGGTGCAGGCCGGGTCGAGCGAGGACGGCAAGGCGTTCGCGGCCCGGTACGCCGAGGCGGTGTTCACCGCGCAGCAGACTCTGGCCGACGCGCAGGCCTTCTACGCCGACCTCAAGTCGCGTACCCGGGCGGCGGGCCGGGACCCCGAGCACATCAAGGTGCTGCCCGGGATCGTCCCGGTGATCGGCTCCACGGAGGCCGAGGCGCGCGCGAACGAACAGGTCCTGGAGGACCACATCGTGCACACGCACGGGGTCCAGCGGCTGGAGCAGCTGCTCCAACTGGAGCCGGGCGCCCTGGAGCTGGACGCGGAGCTGCCCGCCGATCTGCCGCCGGAGAGCGCGATCGAGGGCGCCAAGAGCCGCTACACCCTGGTGGTGGAGCTGGCCCGGCGCGAGCGCCTCACCGTGCGGCAGCTGATCGGGCGGCTCGGCGGCGGCCGTGGGCACCTGACCTTCGCGGGCACCCCCGAGCAGGTCGCCGACGCGATCGAGACCTGGTTCACCCAGGGCGCCGCCGACGGGTTCAACATCATGCCCGCGGTGCTGCCCTCCGGCCTGGACGCCTTCGTCGACCACGTCGTGCCGATCCTGCGCGCCCGCGGCCTGCTGCGCGGCGAGTACGGCCCGCGCACCACGCTGCGCGAGAGGTACGGCCTCCCCCGCCCCGCCAACCAGTACGTGAGCGCTCCCGCACCCGTCCTCGTCTGACCCGTCCGACTCGCCCGAAAGGCTTCTCCATGAGCATCGAGATCCGCAAGGTCACCGCGAACATCGGCGCGCAGATCCGTGGCGTCGACATCGCCAAGCCCCTCGACGAGGAGACCTACTCCGCCCTGCGTGAGGCGCTGAACGTCCACAAGGCCCTGGTGTTCGACGACGTGAACCTGGACGACGAGGGCCAGCAGGCCTTCGTCCGCCACTTCGGCGACCTCACCACCGCCCACCCGACCGTGCCGGCCGTCGACGGCGCGCCGAACGTACTGCCGGTCGACAGCGAGCGCGGCCGCGCCGCCAACCACTGGCACACGGACGTCACCTTCGTCCTCAATCCGCCGCAGGCCAGCACGCTGCGCAGCCTCGTCCTTCCGCCCTACGGCGGCGAGACCCTGATCACCAACGCGGCGGCCGCCTACCGCCAGCTGCCCGAGCCGCTCCGGCAGCTCGCCGACACCCTGTGGGCCGAGCACACCAACGACTACGACTACGCGGTGCCGCAGGAGGCGGTCGACGAGGAACAGGAAGCCGCGCGCGCCCAGTTCACCTCGATCAAGTACCGAACGGTCCACCCGGTGGTCCGCGTGCACCCGCTGACCGGCGAACGGGGCCTGTTCATCGGCGGGTTCGCGCAGCGCATCGTGGGCCTGTCGGTGGCCGAGTCCCGCAAGATCCTCGACCTGCTCCAGTCGTACGTCACCCGGCCGGAGAACATCCTGCGGCACCGCTGGTCGGAGAACCAGCTGGTCCTGTTCGACAACCGCATCACCCAGCACTACGCGGTCGACAACTACGACGGCCGGCCGCGCCGGCTGCACCGGGTGACGGTCGCGGGCGACATCCCGGTCGGCATCGACGGCAAGGAGAGCTACGCGATCGAGGGGGACGCGGCGCACTACACTTCCGTAGCCGCCTAGACACAGCGCGTGTCCGGGCCGTCCGAATGATGGGCAGCCCCTCCGCCCGGGCGGAGGGGCTGCCCAGACTGGGTGCGTTTTTTGCCCATCTCACGCATTGGACGAGCCGCGCCCATGCCCAGCAGCGACACCACCACCGCCAGGACTCCGCAGGAGTCGGGCGCCCCCCTGTCCCACGGCCTCAAACAGCGCCATCTGTCGATGATCGCCCTCGGCGGCGTCATCGGCGCCGGCCTCTTCGTCGGTTCGGGCGCGGGGATCGCCGCCGCCGGTCCGTCGATCGTCCTCGCCTACACCCTCTCCGGTCTTCTCGTGATGCTGGTGATGCGGATGCTGGGCGAGATGTCGGCCGCGTATCCCTCGTCGGGTTCGTTCTCGGCGCACGCCGAGCGGGCCTTCGGGCCCTGGGCGGGCTTCACCGTGGGGTGGGCCTTCTGGGTCCTGCTGTGCACGGCCGTCGGCCTGGAGGGCATCGGCGCCGCGAAGATCGTCACGGGCTGGCTGCCGGGCACGCCCGAGTGGGCCTGGGTGGCCCTGTTCATGCTGCTGTTCTGCGGGGCGAACCTGGCCGCCGTGAAGAACTTCGGCGAGTTCGAGTTCTGGTTCGCGGCGCTGAAGGTCGGCGCGATCACCCTGTTCCTGGTGCTGGGCGTGCTGGCCGTCGCCGGTGTCCTGCCGGGCACTGACTCCCCGGGGACGTCCCATCTGAGCGAGCTCTTCCCGCACGGCAGCGAGGGCCTGGTCGTCGGCCTGCTCGCGTCCGTCTTCGCGTACGGCGGCCTGGAGACGGTCACCATCGCCGCCGCCGAGTCGGAGAACCCGGTCCGGGGCGTGGCCGGCGCGGTCCGCACGGCGATGTGGCGCATCGCGCTGTTCTACGTCGGCTCCATGGCGCTCATCGTCACCCTCGTGCCCTGGGACTCGAAGGCGGTCGTCGAGAAGGGCCCGTACGTCGCCGCCCTCGACCAGCTCGGCATCCCGGGGGCCGGCCAGGTCATGAACGTGGTGGTGCTGGTCGCGCTGCTGAGCGCCATGAACGCCAACGTCTACGGCTCCTCGCGCATCGCGTACTCGCTGGTGGAGCGGGGCCACGGGCCGAAGGCGCTCGGCCGGGTGTCGGGCGGCGCGCCCCGGGTGGCGGTCCTCACGTCCTGCGTCTTCGGCTTCGGCTGCGTACTGCTCAGCTACTGGCGTCCGGACGATGTCTTCCCCTGGCTGCTGAACATGATCGGCGCGGTGATCCTCGTCGTCTGGATCTTCATCGCGCTCTCCCAGCTGCGGCTGCGCGGCCGTCTGGAGCGGGAGGCGCCCGACCGGCTGGTCGTCCGGATGTGGGCGTTCCCGGTGCTCACCTGGGTCGCGCTGGCGGGCATGGCGGCGATCTTCGTCCTGATGGCGCGGGAGCCGGACACCCGGGTGCAGCTGTACTGGTCGGGCGGGATGACGGCGTTCCTGGCGGCCGTCGGATACGCGTGGCAGCGGAGGCGGGGCGTGAACTGATCCCCCCGGAACGCCAGTCGGCCCTCACGTGCGGGACGCGTGGGGGCCTTCCTGTTGCCCGGATCCCCCCTCTTGTTGCTAGCCTGCACTTGCAAGTGACTTGCAATAAGAGGTTGAGGGGACCCCGTCATGCCCGTCTACACGCTGCCCGAACTGCCCTACGACTACTCCGCGCTCGCCCCCGTGATCAGCCCTGAGATCATCGAGCTGCACCACGACAAGCACCACGCGGCCTATGTGAAGGGCGCCAACGACACCCTGGAGCAGCTGGCGGAGGCGCGCGACAAGGAGCAGTGGGCGGCGCTCAACGGGCTGGAGAAGAACCTGGCCTTCCACCTCTCGGGCCACATCCTGCACAGCATCTACTGGACCAACATGAGCGGCGACGGCGGCGGCGAGCCCCTCGCGGCGGACGGCGTCGGCGAGCTGGCGGACGCGATCACCGAGTCCTTCGGCTCCTTCGCCGGATTCAAGGCCCAGCTGACCAAGGCGGCCGCGACGACCCAGGGCTCCGGCTGGGGCGTCCTCGCCCACGAGCCGCTCAGCGGCCGGCTGATCGTCGAGCAGGTCTACGACCACCAGGGCAACGTCGGCCAGGGGTCCGTGCCGATCCTCGTCTTCGACGCCTGGGAGCACGCCTTCTACCTCCAGTACAGGAACCAGAAGGTCGACTTCATCGACGCCATGTGGGCCGTCGTCGACTGGCAGGACGTGGCGAGGCGCTACGAGAGCGCGAAGTCCCGCGCGGATGTGCTGCTGCTCGCTCCCTGAGCAGCGGGCGAAGCGTCCTGCCTCGTGATCGTCTTCTCACCCTTCACGACGGCGGGCGGAAGGAGGGAGCGGCCCCGCGAGGACATGACTCGCGGGGCCGCTTCGGCGTACGCCGACCCGGTGTGCGCCGCTCGTGTGTGCGGGCGGGCGTGGGTGCTTCCCAAGGGCGGCGCCCACGGGTGACAGTGGCCCGCATGGGTCTTCCGAAGAGGCGTTGCCCCAACTGTGGGGACACCGATCAGCACTTCCGGCACCTGCAGGACGACGAGCGGGCCTTCGCCCTGACACAGGCACAGGTGCACAGGGCGGATCTCGACAAGTACCGGCGCTGCACCAGCGAGGGCTGTGTGCGGGTGCAGTCCTACTTCAACTGGAAAACCGGCTTCGACCTACCGGAGGAGTTCCGGACGGCTCCGCAGCCGGCCACCTAGGACCTGCACCCGGGCGGTGGTGGTTGCCGTGGAACGGGGCTGCCGCCCCGGCCGTGAGGCCGGCTTCCGGGCGCGGTCCCACGGGTCCCCGAGGGCGTCGCCCGCGGGGACCCCCACGGTCACAGGTTGCTGAAGTCCGGTCCCTTCGTGCGGGTCCGCTTGATCTCGTAGAAGCCGGGGACCGAGGCGACGGCGAGGGTGCCGTCCCACAGGCGGGCGGCCTCCTCGCCCTTGGGGGCCGGGGTGACGACCGGACCGAAGAAGGCGATCTGCTCGCCGTCGGGGCCGGGGACGGCTATGACGGGGGTGCCGACGTCCTGGCCGACCTTGTCGATGCCCTCCTTGTGGGAGGCGCGCAGCTGGGCGTCGAACTCGAAGTCCGTCTGCTCGGCGTACTCGATCAGGGACGCGGGCAGACCGGCGTCCTTGAGCGCGCCCGCGATGGCCTCGACCGTCGGACCCTCGCCGTTGTTGTGGAAGCGGGTGCCGAGCGCGGTGTACAGCGGGCCGAGGACGTCCTCGCCGTGCAGCTGCCACGCGGCGGTGACCACGCGCACCGGCTGCCAGGCCTTGACCGCGAGCATCTCGCGGTACTCCTCGGGCAGCTCGTCGAGCTTGTTCTCGTTGAGGACGGCGAGGCTCATCACATGCCAGCGGACCTCGATGTCACGGACCTTCTCCACTTCCAGCACCCACCGGGAGGTCATCCAGGCCCAGGGGCACAGCGGGTCGAACCAGAAGTCGACGGGGGTCTTCTCCGGCATGTCTCTCCTCAGAGGTCCTCAGCAGACAGGGCTTTCCCACTGAACACCGCGGTTCGTGCCGCACATTCCCTGCTGCTCCGCGTCAGGTGCGCGTGGCAGGATCGCTCCTGTCCACAAGACCCACGCGCAACGCTGTGAGGGAGTACCGCCCGTGCCCGGTGAGAACCTGTCCCGCGACGAGGCCCGGGAGCGGGCCGCCCTGCTGTCCGTCGACGGGTACGACGTGTCCCTCGACGTCCGCTCGGCGGTGGGCGGTCCGGCGGGGGAGGCCGGGGAGGAGCCGCGCACCTTCCGCTCGGTCACCACGGTCCGCTTCCGCTGCAGCGAGCCCGGAGCGTCGAGCTTCGCGGACCTGATCGCGCCGAGTGTGACGTCCGTCTCCCTCAACGGCCGCGACCTCGACCCCGGCGAGGTCTTCGACGGCGCCCGGATCCTGCTGGAGGACCTGGCCGCGGAGAACGAGCTGATCGTCGACGCCCGGTGCGCGTACTCCCGCACCGGCGAGGGCCTGCACCGCTTCGTCGATCCCGAGGACGGCGAGGTCTACCTCTACACGCAGTACGAGCCGGCCGACTCCCGCCGGGTGTTCGCCTGCTTCGAGCAGCCCGACCTCAAGGCCCCGTTCCGCTTCGAGGTGCGCGCGCCCGAGGAGTGGACGGTGTGGAGCAATGGCGCCGGCGAGCGCGCGGACGGGGTGTGGCGGTTCGCGGAGACGAAGCCCGTCTCGACGTACATCACCTGTGTGGTGGCCGGGCCCTACCACTACGTGACGGACACCTACCGGCGCGAACTGGGCGACGGCACGACACTGGAGATCCCCCTCGGCGCGATGTGCCGCAAGGGTCTGGCCCCCTACTTCGAGGCCGACGACATCTTCCTGATCACCCGCCAGGGCCTGGACTTCTTCCACGAGCGCTTCGACTACCCGTACCCCTTCGGGAAGTACGACCAGGCGTTCGTGCCCGAGTACAACCTCGGCGCGATGGAGAACCCGGGCCTGGTGACCTTCCGCGAGGAGTACATCTTCCGCGGCAAGGTGACCCGGGCCTCCTACGAGGCGCGGGCGAACACCATCCTGCACGAGATGGCGCACATGTGGTTCGGCGACCTGGTCACCATGGTGTGGTGGGACGACCTGTGGCTGAAGGAGTCCTTCGCGGAGTTCATGGGCGCGTTCGCGAACGTCGGCGCGACCCGCTTCTCCGACGCCTGGATCACCTTCGCCAACCGCCGCAAGGCCTGGGCCTACCGGGCCGACCAGCTGCCCTCCACCCACCCGATCACCGCCGACATCCGCGACCTGCAGGACGCCAAGCTCAACTTCGACGGCATCACCTACGCCAAGGGCGCCAGCGTGCTCAAGCAGCTGGTGGCGTACGTCGGCCAGGACGCGTTCCTGGAGGGCGCCCGCCGCTACTTCAAGCGGCACGCGTACGGCAACACGCGCCTCGGCGACCTGCTGTCGGTGCTCGGGGAGACCAGCGGCCGGGACATGGGCGGCTGGGCGCGGTCCTGGCTGCAGACGGCGGGCGTCAACTCGCTGACACCGCAGGTGCTGCTGGACGCGCAGGGCCGGATCGACGAGCTCGCGGTGCTCCAGGAGGCGCCCGAGACGCATCCCGAGCTGCGGCCGCACCGGGTGGCGATCGGTCTGTACCGCCGCGAGGACGGCCGTCTCGTGCGCTACGCGCGCGCCGAGGCGGACGTCGACGGTCCGCGCACGGTGGTCGCGGAGCTGGCCGGAGCGGAGGCGCCCGAGCTGGTGCTGGTCAACGACGACGACCTCACGTACTGCAAGATCCGTTTCGACGAGACCTCGCTGGCCACGCTGCGCGAGCAGCTGGGCGATCTGACCGACCCGCTGGCCCGCGCCCTGTGCTGGTCGGCGCTGTGGAACATGACCCGGGACGCGCTGCTGCCCGCGCCGGGCTTCGTGGACCTGGTGGCACGGTTCGCGTGCCGCGAGTCCCACGTCGGTGTCCTGCAGATGCTGCACGCGTGGGCGGAGTCGGCGCTGGTGCACTACGCCCCGCGGGACTGGCGGCCGACGGGCGAGGAGATGCTGGCGCAGGTCGCCCTGCGGGACCTGCGGGCCGCCGAGCCGGGCAGCGAGCACCAGCTGGCCTGGGCGCGGTTCTTCGCGTCGGTCGCGTCGTCCGGACCCGACCTGGACCTGCTGCAGGGCCTGCTGGACGGTACGGCGAAGATCGACGGCCTGACGGTGGACCAGGAGCTGCGCTGGGCGTTCCTGGAGCCGCTGGCGGCGCACGGCAGGGCGGACGAGTCGGCGCTGGCGGCGGAACTGGCCCGCGACGACACCGCGTCCGGCAAGCGCCACCAGGTCCGCTGCCTGGCCGCGCGTCCGTCGGCGGCGGTCAAGGCGCAGGCGTGGGCCCAGCTGGTGGAGTCGGACACGCTGTCCAACGCGCTGGTGGAGGCGACGATCGCGGGGTTCGCCCAGCCCTCGCAGCGGGAGTTGCTCGAGCCGTACGCGCGGAAGTACTTCGCGGCGATCGAGCGGATCTGGGCCGGGCGGTCCATCCAGATCGCGATGAACGTCGTCCAGGGCCTGTTCCCCTCGCTCCAGGACTCGCCGGAGACGCTGGCGGCGACGGACGCGTGGCTGGCGGCGCACGAGTCGGCGGCTCCGGCCTTGCGACGGCTGGTGCTGGAGGCGCGGGACGACCTGGCGCGGTCGCTGCGGGCCCAGGCGGGCGCCGCGGAGGCCGGAACCGGCTGATCGTTGGCCATGAATTCCGCGCACGGTCACCGTTACGGAATTCAGGCAATCCGACCCGTAACCCCTGGCGCCCCCCGGTGGGACCAGGGGTTTTCGGCGCCCCATCGGCATCCGAACACTCGTCCTTTAGTACGAGCTTGTCCGGATTTGTCGACGGGCGTGTAACAGCGGTTACGAGGCCGTCCCGGCGCGGAATCCCCGTTGCATGAACCACAACTCCCCGCTCCCCCAGGTTCCCTCGGCGTCCCCCCGCCCCGTCCGCCACCTGTCGGACGTCCAGCGCCGCGTCACCACGGCGACCCGGCTGCGCACGCAGGGCGTCGCCCCGGCCGAGGCAGACGAGCAGTGCCGCCCCGGCGGCCCCTGGCAGCAGATCCTCCCCGGCGTGTACCTGCTCCACCCGGGTCCGCCGACCAGCGAGGAGCGGCTGCACGCGGTGCTGATGTACGCGGGCCGCGACACCTCGACGCCGACCGGGGTGCCGGCCCAGCCGGGCTCGGGGGAACCGCACCGGCCGGTGTACAGGGAGGCGATGATCACGGGCCTCGCGGCGCTGAACCTGCACGGCGTGGCGTCCGCTCCCCCGCTGCCGTCCCTGGAGCACATCGACGTCCTGGTGCCGCGGCCGCGCCGGCTGCGCTCGACGGGCTGCGCACACGTCGTCCGCACGTCCGAGCTGCCGACGCCCGAGCAGGCGACCGGACTGCCGGTGGCGCCGGTGCCGCGTGCGCTGGCCGACGCGGTGGCCCAGCTGACGGACGCCGGGGTGGTGCGGCGGCTGCTGTCGGAGGCGGTGCGCGGCGGCCACTGCGAACCCGCCTCGGTCGTCAGGGAGCTGAACGAGGCCAGGCTGCTGAGCCGTCCGCACGTCGTGGACGCCGTGGACGCGCTGCTCGCCGAGGGCCGCGCGATCGCGGAGGCGCGGCTGTACACGATGGTGCGCGAGTACGGCCTGCCCGACCCGGTGTGGAACGTGGACCTGCGCCTGCCCGGCGGGCCCCACCTCGGCGGCCTGGACGCCTACTGGCCGGAGCAGGCGGTGGCGGTGGAGCTGGACACCCGGGCCCCGCGCCAGGACGAGGACGCGCTGTGGTCCGAGTACGCCCGCAAGCGGGAGCACTTGGAGCGGCTGGGCATCACGGTCGTGTACATCACGCCGAGGAAGCTGCGGGACTGGATGGAACAGCAGGCGGCGGTGGTCCGCACGGCGCTGATGGCGTCCGGCGACCGGGACCCGGCCGCGCATGTCGTGGTGCTGCCCCGGTAGTGACGGACCGAGGCGGTGTCAGGAGGGGAGAGGAGGAGCCGTCGGGTCAGCCCGGACGGCTCCTCTTCATGCGCCGGCCGCCCGCAGGGGGCAGCCCGTTCCGACGCGGGCGGTGAGTTCGGCGCGCAGGGCATCGAGTTCGGCCATGCGGGCGTCGACGATCCGGATCTTCTCCTCGAACAGCGCGGAGAGCGCGTCGGCCGAGTCGGGGGCCTCGCGCAGTTCCTCGCCGTGCCGTGCGATCTCGGCGAGGGAGAAGCCGAGGGTCTGCGCGGTGCGGACATAGGCCAGCCACTCCACCGTCTCCGGCCCGAAGTCCCGGTAGCCGTTGGCCAGTCGGCGGCCCTCGACGAGGCCGACCTTCTCGTAGAAGCGGATGGCGTCCCGCGACATGCCGGTGCGGGCGGCGAGCTCTCCGATGCGCATGCGTGCGACTCCGTCAAGTGTCGGTCCGGCGCTTGACCTTGGAGCGTAGTCCCATGTCTAGCGTCGTCCCATGACCGATCACCTCAGTCCCGACCGGCCCTCCTACCTCCGCGTCGTCCGCGCGAGCGCCTGGTACGACCTCGTCGTCACGGCCGGTTTCGCGACACCGTGGACGTACGCCGGGGTGCACCGCCTGCTGTCGTCGTGGAGCGACGCCTGGGGACTGGGCGACTTCCCGCCCCTCGACCCGGTGCAGACCCTGTTCGCCAACCTGATGGGAGCGGTGGTGGTCGTCTGGGCGGTGCTGCGCCTGGTCGGGACGCTGCCGGTGCACGGCCTGTACGACGGCGTCGCCCGCGCCCTGTTCTCCGCCTGGATGTCCTACGCGGCGACGCACGGCGCGCCGGGGGTGCTGTGGCCGTTCCTCGGCGTCGAGGCGGCCCTCGGGATGGCGCAGTTGGCGCCGTGGGCGTGCGCACGCCGGTTCCGGACGCGGTCCACGACCCCGTGACGGCCGCGGCCGTGGACCGGCGGGGCGGCCTCAGCGCTCCGGGACGAACACCCGTCCGTCCACCGGGCGTTCGCGCCACAGCCCGAGCGCGACGTCGATCAGGCGCACCCGGACGAGGTCCGGGACGGCCTCCAGGTCGTGCCAGGCGGCCAGGTCGGTGGAGCCGTTCACCTCGTTGCGCAGCTCGCCGCCGACGACGCGGGCCTCGTAGACGACGCGGACGCCGTGATGGTCCCGTGGACCCCGCAGGCCCTCCCGGCCGAAGGTGCGGCGGACGGAGTCGATACCGAGGAGGCCGGTCACCTCGACGCGGTAGCCGGTCTCCTCGTGCAGTTCCCGGACGACGGTGTCCAGGGGGTCCTCCCCGTGCTCCATCCCGCCGCCGGGGAGCACCCACTCGGGGGTGCCGTCGGGGACCGGAGAGCGGGCGAGCAGGATCCGGCCGTCACGGACGCAGACGGCGTAGGCCGCCACCCTCAACCTCTTGCGCATACCGGGACGTTAGCCGTTCCGGTCCGGGCGGACGGGAGATTTTCCGGACAGGTCAACCGGTCACGTACCCTTGAAGGGTTAGACCGAAGGAGAGTCCCCATGCCCGGCGCCCCCGCTCCCCGCCCTCCCGCCCCCCAGCACTCCGACCCCCGGCCCCTCGACCCCCGGCCCCTCACCGGCGAACCCCTCGCGCTCGACCTGCTCAACACGCGCTGGACCCGGGAAGGCGCCGTGCACGATCTGCTGCGGGACGCGGACGGACTGGCGGTGTGGCTCGCGGCGAACGGACTGGACGGGCGGTTCGCCGCCGACGCGGCGACCCTGCGGCACGTCCTCGACGCCCGCGACGCGATCGGGGCGGCCGTGGACGGCCGGCGCACGAAGGACCTCGACTCGGTGCTCGAACATGGGCGCATCCGGCCCACCCTCACCGCCGAAGGACCCGGCGAGCGGGCCGAGTTCGCGGACCGGACCTGGGGTCCGGCCTGGCTGGCCGGCCGCAACTACCTGGAACTGCTCTCCACCGCGCCCGACCGGATCCGCGGCTGCGCCCACGAGGCGTGCGTGCTGCACTTCTTCGACACCTCGCGCAACGGCGCCCGCCGCTGGTGCTCCATGGCGACCTGCGGCAACCGCGCCAAGGCCTCCCGGCACCACGCCCGCTCGAAGGAGAGCTGACGCAGGCGCCCCGGGCGAGGTGACCGGCAGCCGTGGACGACCGGGGGCAGGCCATGGCCGGCGACGGTCGGACCACCGACCGACCACGGACGGACCACGGGCTGACCGCGGACGAACCATGGACAGATCATGGACAGTCCGCGCACAGGCGGCTCGTAGAGGGTTTTCCCCATACATCCATATCGATTCGGTCAACTCTCCCCAAACAGCAGTCCCTTAGGTAAAGCTTTGCGGTCATCCGGGACCGCGTTCCGGACGACCGTGATCAGGCAGGAACGGTCCGATCACGTGCCGCTCGTTCCTTTACCTACAAGGGATGCCGATGACCCTCACCCCCCAGCGTGAACCGATATCGGGCACCAGACGCGTGGCCCGCATAGCCGTGGCCGCGGGCCTGGTGGCCGCGCTGTCCGCGGCCGGGCCGATACCCCTGGCCTTCTCCGCCGACGCCGGACAGACCCCGGCCGCGGCCGACCCGGGCGCGAAGTCCGCTCCCCGCAAGCTCGGTTCCGACGACGCCGCGCTCCTCGCCGACGCCAAGGCCTCCGGCGACAAGAACGTCACGCTGATGGTCGCGACCGCCCCCGGCCAGACCGAGCAGGTCGCCGCGGAGCTGGACGCGGTCAAGGGCGGCTCCGTGGGGCAGTCCTACGACAAGCTCGGCTACGTCCGCGCCACCGTCCCGACGGCCAAGGCCGACTCGGCGATCGCCGCCGCGGCCAAGCTGTCCTCGGTGCACGCCATCGACCTGCGGCAGGACATCGTCCTCGACGACCCGACGCCGGGCGCGGACGCCGCGAAGGGCGCCCGGTCCGCCGCGAAGGCGAAGACCTACCCGGCGCCGAACAAGAACACCCCCGCCGAGAACCCGTACAACCCGTCCTTCGAGACGGGCGCCGTCGACTTCGTGAAGAAGAACCCGAAGGCGGACGGCCGCGGCGTCACCATCGGCATCCTCGACTCCGGCGTGGACCTGGCGCACCCCGCGCTGCAGAAGACCACCACCGGCGAGCGCAAGATCGTCGACTGGGTGACCGCCACCGACCCGATCCTCGACGGCGACGCCTCCTGGCGCCTGATGACGACCTCCGTGTCCGGCCCCAGCTTCACCTTCGGCGGCCGCACCTGGACGGCGAAGGCCGGCTCGTACCAGATCAACCTCTTCCGGGAGTCCGCCACCGCGGGCGGTGACGCCAAGGGCGACGTCAACCGCGACGGCGACACCACCGACGTGTGGGGCGTCCTGTACGACGCGGCGGCCGGCACGGTCACCGTCGACGTGAACGCCAACGGCGACTTCACCGACGACACCGCGATGAAGCCGTACAAGGACGGCTACCAGATCGGCTACTTCGGCACCGACAACCCGTCGACCGACGTCGCCGAGCGCCAGCCCTTCGTCGTGCAGATCCGCAAGGACGTGCCGATGGACCCGTTCGGCGGCGACTGGGTCGGCAAGAAGGCCGACTTCGCCAACATCGGTCTCATCGCCAGCGAGCACGGCACGCACGTCGCCGGCATCACCGCCGCGAACGGACTGTTCGGCGGAAAGATGAACGGCGCCGCGCCCGGCGCGAAGCTCGTCTCCGCCCGCGCCTGCGTCTTCGGCCCGGGCTGCACCAACGTCGCCCTCACCGAGGGCATGATCGACCTGGTCGTCAACCGCGGCGTCGACATCGTCAACATGTCGATCGGCGGTCTGCCGGGCCTGAACGACGGCAACAACGCGCGCGCCGAGCTGTACACGCGCCTCATCGACACCTACGGCGTCCAGCTCGTGATCTCCGCGGGCAACGAGGGCCCCGGCGCGAACACCATCGGCGACCCCGGTCTGGCCGACAAGGTGATCTCGGTCGGCGCGGCCATCTCCAAGGAGACCTGGGCGGCCAACTACGGCTCGCAGGTGACGAAGAAGTACGCGCTGCTGCCCTTCTCCTCGCGCGGCCCGCGTGAGGACGGCGGCTTCACGCCGACCCTCGTCGCCCCGGGCGCCGCGATCAACACCACGCAGACCTGGCTGCCGGGCTCCCCGGTCGCCGAGTCGGGCTACACCCTGCCGGCCGGCTACTCGATGCTCCAGGGCACCTCGATGGCCTCCCCGCAGGCCGCGGGCGCCTCGGCGCTGCTGATCTCCGCCGCCAAGCAGCAGAAGGTCGCGCTGACCCCGGCGATCCTGCGCACGGCGCTGTCCTCGACCGCCGACCACATCAAGGGTCTGCAGGCCTACGAGGAGGGCGCGGGCGCCATCGACATCGTGGACGCCTGGAAGTCGATCAGGAAGGGCGCCACCGCCCACGACTACACCGTCAAGGCCCCGGTCGACACCGCGCTCGACCAGGCGCTGAAGACGCCGGGCTTCGGCACCGGCGTCTACGACCGTGAGAGCGGCCTGAAGGCCGGTCAGAAGAAGACGTACGACGTCACCATCACCCGTACCTCCGGCGCCGACAAGGCGATCCGCCACGAGCTCCACCTGGCGAACAACGCGGCCGGCGCCTTCCGGATCCTCGGCAAGGGCGACGTGAAGCTCCCGCTGAACAAGCCGGTGACGGTCCAGATCCAGGCCAGGCCGAAGGCCGCGGGCATCGCCAGCGCCATCCTCGAGGTCGACGACCCGAAGACCGAGGGCGTCGACAAGCAGATCCTCAACACGGTCGTCGTCTCGACGCCGGTGAGCCACCGGTTCACCGTGTCGAACACCGTGCAGCGCAACAGCTTCCAGTCCTACTTCCTGACCGTGCCCGAGGGCGCCAAGGCGTTCGAGGTCGCGATCGGCGGGCTGAAGGACAAGAGCCAGACCCGCTTCATCTCGATCCACCCGTACGGCGTCGCGGTCGAGGACAGCTCCACGATCTACTGCTACAACGACTACCTCGCCGGCAACGGCTGCCGGCCCGACGCCCGTTCGTACCAGAACCCGCAGGCCGGGGTCTGGGAGATCGAGGTCGAGTCGCGCCGCACCTCGCCGCTGCTCGACAACCCGTACAAGCTGGAGGCCACCGTCTACGGCGCGGCCTTCTCCCCGGAGAACGTGACCCTGCCCGAGGCGAAGGTCGGCGTCCCGGCCCCCGTCTCGTGGAAGGTCACGAACAACTTCGCCGCCATCGACGGCAAGCTGGCCGGCGGCCCGCTCGGCTCGTCCAAGAAGGACCGCCCGACCATCGCGAACGGCGCGACCCAGACCACCACGGTCGAGGTCCCGGCCGGCGCCAAGTCGCTCGACGTCTCCATCGGCAACGTCTCCGACGCCTCCGCCGACCTGGACCTGACGGTCTACGACGCGGCCGGCAACCAGGTCGCGCAGCAGGCCGACGGCGACTCGGAGGAGGCGGTCTCCATCCCGTCGCCCGCCGCCGGCACGTACACCATCGCGGTCGCGGGCTACTCGGTCCCGGCCGGCACGACGGCGTACGACTACGTGGACGCGTTCCTGTCGTCCGCGCTCGGCACCGTCACCGTCGACGAGTCGTCGCCGGTGAAGCTGGCCACGGGCGCCTCGGCCGCGGTCTCCGCGACCGTCACCGCCTCGGCCACCGCGCCGGCGGGCCGGGTCCTCTTCGGCCAGGTCCAGCTGGTGAACGCGCGGGGCACCGTCGCGGGCTCCGGCAACGTGACGATCGAGAAGGTCAATCCGTAACACCTCGGGCACGAAAGGGGCGGGCGCCCACAAGGGGCGCCCGCCCTTCGCCGTCCCCGGGCCCGTCTTCGCCATCCCGGGCCACCCCACCGCGGGCCCCAGGCCACCCCACCGCCGGCCCCGGGCTTCCCGTCCACAGGCGGGCCCTCACCGTCCCCGGCACGCGGCACCGCCGTTCCCAGGCCCGCCTCCTACCGTCGGCATCCGGCCTTCGCGGTCCCCGGGCCACGAGGCCCCGCCGCTCCCGGGCCCCCCTTGGCCGTCCCAGGCCCGCCCTTCGCCATCCCCGGGCCACCCCGTCGCCACCCCGGGCCGCCCGGCCCCGCCGTTCCCGGGCCGCTCTTCGCGCCAGGTCCGCGCCGCCCCCCGGCCCGCCGCCCCCGGCCCGCCGGCCCTCGCCGTTCCCAGGCCGCCCGCCCCCGCCCTTCCCGGCCCGCCCGGCCCCGCCGTCGCGGACCGCGCAGGACCTGTTCGGGGTTACCCGCAGGAGGCCGCGGTCGTCTCCGTCTCGGGCAGGGCCCGTGCGAGCGCCTCCCGCTCGGGGGCGATGTCGGGTTCGCCGACCGCCCAGACGTCGGGGACGGCGGACCCCCTCCCGAGGCCGACCAGGACGTGGTCGCCCGTGTCCAGCAGCGGATCCATGTCCTGCTCCATCTCGAAGGCGACCTCGGGCGCGCTCTTCGCCGGCCGGTACACATGCGTGACGCGCAGGCTGACACGCTCGCGGGTCGTGCCCGGCAGCCGGCGGACGTCCGTCACGTCGCCCTCGACGACGAGCCGGGCGCAGGCGAGGTACCCCGGGTCCCCGAGGAGAGCGCCGGCGTCCTCGGACGCCTTGGCTCCCGCCTCGTCGCGCCCGGCGTCGCCCGCGGCGCTCTTGCTCGACGAGTCGTCGGAGGCCCCCTGCCCCACCTGGACGACCGTCCAGCCGGCCCCGAAGACCATCGCGCCCGCGGCGGCCACGCCCACGGCCCGCAGGGCGAGGGGACGAAGACGGCGGGGCGCGCGCGGTCGCCGCACCGGCGCGCGGGACGCCTGCGCCGCGGGCTCGCGCCCCGGCTCCGCCAGGGCGTCCGCGAGGACGCCGAGCTGCTCGCGCAGCAGCGTCACGTCGGCCGTCGCCGAGCGGTGCTCCGCCATGAAGGCGTCGTCCGCACGGGCCTCGTCCGTGAGCGGCTCGTCGGTGATCGCGGCCATCAGCGCGTCCAGCCCGGCGCGGCCGTCGTGTTCCGCGGTCACGTCACACCACCTCGTCCTCGTGCAGGCGGGCGCGCAGGGCCCGGACCGCCGTGTGCAGGCGGCTCTTGACCGTGCCCTCCGGAACGCCCAGCTCCTGGGCGATCGAGCGCACCGGCAGATCGGCGTAGAAGCGCAGGACGAGGACCTGACGCTGGGCGTCGGGCAGATCGTCCAGGCCCCGGGCGACGGCCAGGGAGAGCACGCTCGTGTCCTCGCCCGAGGGGTGCTCGTGCTGGCGCAGCGAGGCCAGCCGCTCCCCGAGCCGCTCCTGACGGCGCCTGGCCCGGTGCCAGTCCATGGCGAGGTTGGAGGCCACGACCGCCGCCCACGCGGAGACGTCGCGCGGCGCCTCGTACCCCTTCGCCGCCCGCTCCAGCAGCCGCAGGCGGACCTGCTGTACCCCGTCCAGCAGGTCCGCCTGCGGCACCCCGCCCAGCGCGAGCACCGCCCGCACCCGGCGTTCCTGCGCCGCGTCCAGCGGGTCGTCGCCGTGCCCGGCCCCGTCCCCCTGGCCGCGACGGGTGATTCTGCGCAGCACAGACACCCCTCCCTCGCCGCGTTTCACCTACGACGCCGCAGCGCGCGGAAACGTTCGGTCCCCGCGCGACGAATTCCGGACGACCGTGCAGAGGCGTACGTCACACCGGCGGGCACGGCAGCACAGCTTGCGGCACGATGCCGCCGTCGGGGGAATTCCTCCAGCTCAGCGGGGTGTGGAAGCAATTTCCGCAACCGTTGATCACGGCCGGGCGTCCCACTCCTCGGGCATGGGGGCCAAAGAATTGGACAGGCGGCCCGGTGTCGGCCGCATGATGGAAAAGCCACGGCCAGGCAATGCGTACGCAACGAGACAAAGGGAGTCGCCGTGAGGGTCGGAATCGTCGGAGCCACCGGTCAGGTCGGCACGGTCATGCGCGGGATCCTCAAGGAACGCGACTTCCCCGTCACGGAGCTGCGCCTGTTCGCCTCGGCCCGCTCGGCGGGGACCGTCCTGGACGGCGTGACGGTGGAGGACGCGGCGACGGCCGACTACACCGGCCTCGACATCGTCCTGTTCTCCGCGGGCGGCACGACCTCGAAGGCGCTCGCCGAGAAGGTGGCCTCGCAGGGCGCGGTCGTGATCGACAACTCCTCGGCCTGGCGCAAGGACCCGGAGGTGCCCCTGGTGGTCTCCGAGGTGAACCCGCACGCCATCGTGGACCGCCCCAAGGGCATCATCGCCAACCCGAACTGCACGACGATGGCCGCGATGCCGGTCCTGAAGCCGCTGCACGAGGAGGCAGGTCTGGAGGCGCTGGTCGTCGCCACGTACCAGGCGGTGTCCGGCTCGGGCGTCGCGGGCGTGGCCGAGCTGCACGGCCAGGCGCAGAAGGTCGTGGCGGACGCGGATCGGCTCACCCATGACGGCGGGGCCGTGGACTTCCCGGAGCCGCAGGTCTACAAGCGCCCGATCGCCTTCAACGTGGTCCCGCTCGCGGGTTCGATCGTCGAGGACGGTCTGCACGAGACCGACGAGGAGCAGAAGCTCCGCAACGAGTCCCGCAAGATCCTGGAGATCCCCGAGCTGAAGGTCTCCGGCACCTGTGTGCGCGTCCCTGTCTTCTCCGGCCACTCCCTCCAGGTCAACGCGCGTTTCGCGCGTCCGCTGTCGGTGGAGCGCGCGACCGAGCTGCTGGGCGGGGCCGCGGGCGTGGCCCTCACCGACATCCCGACCCCGCTCCAGGCCGCCGGCCAGGACGCGTCCTACGTGGGCCGCATCCGCCGGGACGAGACCGTCGAGCACGGCCTCGCGCTGTTCGTCTCCAACGACAACCTGCGCAAGGGCGCGGCGCTGAACGCGGTGCAGATCGCGGAGCTGGTGGCGGCGGAGCTGAAGGGCTGACGCCAGGATCCTCCGAAGGGGGCGGGCGCCGTGCGGCGCCTCGCCCCCTTCGCCGTTTCCGCGCGGACCGATTCCGCGCGGACCGATTCCGCCGCCGTCTCCGTCGCCGTCTCCGCGAAGACCGTTTCCGCGAACCGAGCTCGCCGACGGCGGCCGCCGCACCCGTCGTCAGCGGGGACGTACCTCGTACAGGAAGCAGCCGTACTCGACGGCCCGTACGTGGACGAGGGCGACCTCCGGGTCCGCGAACGCCTCGGTGAAGGCGGCCTCGAACCCGTCCCGGTCCTCGACGAGCCGGCCGCCCAGGATGCGGCCGTCGGCGGAGTAGCGGCGGACGGTGCGGTGGGCGTCGGCGAACGGCAGAGCGGCCCCGTCCGGGCCCGGGCACGCGCGCGCGTGGATGAAGACGGGGCCCTGCTCGTCGTAGGGGCCGGGATCGACGCCTCTCTCGGCCGCCCAGCGGCGCAGTGGGGCGTAGGAGACGAGGGCGATCAGCTCGCCGGGCTCACTGCGGCGCAGGCAGCAGCGCAGCGGGTCACCGCCCTCCGCGGCGGTCTCGGCAACGGTCGGGCGGCCCGCGTCGTCGGTGCGGCGAAGCTCGCCGAGGACGTCCGGCGGGATGGGCCGTGCGGCATGGGTCACCGGCGGGGTCTGTGTCGAGGTCGTCATACGACGAGCCTCTCGCTCGTGCCCCGCCCCCACCGGCGGATTCCGGACGTCGCACTCCGTCAGAAACGTCGACTCGGAAGCCGCGACGACCGCCGCAACGGCCCCCCTACCCGGCCCGCCACAGCGCCGACACCAGCCCCCTACGACCCGCGCCCCGCGCTCGGGCGGACGTCAAAAGCGTCATCCCAGCGCCCACTCCCGGCGTCACCCCCCGCGCCCACTCCTCCTCCGCCGTCCGGCCCCACCGGCGGCGGGTTCCGCACGTCGTGCTCCGTACGTCCTGACGACCGCGGCACCGGCACCCGCACCGGCGCCCCACGCCCCACGTCCCACGCCCCGCGACCCGCGCCGGGCGGACGTCGAGGGCGTCATCCCCGGCGCCCGCTCCCGGCGTCATCCCCCGCGCCCACTCATCCCCCGCCGTCCGGCCCCACCGGTGGTGGCATGCGGACGTCGTGCTCCGAGCGTGGTGAGGATCGTGGTGGCGGTCAGGGACAGTCCCGCGTCCAGCCACAGCACCGCCGTCGGGCCACAGGCGTCCGCCACCCGGCCGCCGGTGAGGGCGCCGAGGGCGATGGCGGTGTTGAAGACGCCCGCGAGCAGGGCGGACGCGGCCTCGCGGGCGTGCGGGACGGCGGCCGCCAGCCAGGTCTGGGCGGAGACGGAGACGCCCCCGTAGAGCAGTCCCCAGGTCAGCAGCAGGGCCGCCGACGCGGCCGGTGACCCGGCGGCGGGCACGAGCAAGGTGACGACCGCGCCGAGGGCCGCCATGATGACGCCCAGCGTGCGGCGCGGGGCGCGCGCGGAGAGCGCGCCCGCGACCAAGGTGCCGACCACACCGGCGAGGCCGTACCCGAGAAGCAGGGGACCGACCTGGCCGTCGCCGAGGCCGGGCACCCGCCCGAGGACCGGGCGAACGTACGTGTACGCCGCGAAGTGCCCGGTGACCAGCAGGGCCACCGCGGACAGACCGCACCGCACCTGACGATCGCCCGCCAGGAGCCCCAACTCCCCGAAGCGCAGCGTCTGTTCGGCGGGAAGCGAGGGAAGGGCCAGGGCCAGCGCGCCCGCCGCGCCCAGGGCCGTCAGGGCGAGAGCTCCGAACGCCCAGCGCCACCCGGCGAGCGCGCCGAGGAACGTGCCGGCCGGGACGCCCAGCACGGAGGCGACCGCGATGCCGCTGAAGACGACCGAGGTGGCCCGGCCGACCGAGGCCGTCGGCACCAGCCGTACCGCGAGTCCGGCGGCGACCGCCCACACCCCGCCGATGCAGACGCCGACCAGCGCGCGGGCGACGAGCAGCACGGTGACGTTGGGCGCGAGCGCCGACAGCAGGCCGGCCGCGGCGAGCAGGAACAGCATGGCGCACAGCACGTGCCGTCGGTCGGCCCGCCGTAAGGCGACCGGCAGCAGCGGGGCGGCCACCGCGGCGACCAGACCGGGCAGCGTGAGGGTGAGTCCGGCGGTCCCCGCGGAGACGCCGAGCCCCTCCCCGAGCGAGGTCAGCAGGCCGACCGGCAGCATCTCGGCGGTCACGACGCAGAAGGTCGCGCCGCCGAGCGCGAGGACGGCGGCCCAGGGGTGCCGCACGGCCGTGCGGGAGGCCGCCGAGGACGTGGTCGCCCCGGGTGTGGAAGCCATGCGTCCACCATTCAGCGCAGCGCGGACGCTTCCCAGCCCGTCCCGCGAGGCGGACGGCGGCCTCCCCGGAAGGTCGTCGCCGCGGGCAGCCCTCCCGTGGAAGGATGACGCAACCGACACATATCGAGGAGATGACCGCGTGCCTGGCACAAACCTGACTCGCGAAGAGGCGCAGCAGCGGGCGAAGCTGCTCACCGTTGACTCGTACGAGATCGATCTCGACCTCTCCGGCGCGCAGGAGGGCGGCACCTACCGGTCCGTGACCACGGTGCGCTTCGCCGTCGCCGGGACCGGCGCGGAGTCCTTCATCGACCTGGTGGCCCCGACCGTCCACGAGGTGACGCTCAACGGCGACGCGCTGGATCCGGCGGAGGTGTTCGCCGACTCGCGGATCGCGCTGCCCGGGCTCCTGGAGGGCCGTAACGTCCTGCGGGTCGTGGCGGACTGCGCCTACACCAACACCGGTGAGGGCCTGCACCGCTTCGTCGACCCGGTCGACGAACAGGCCTACCTGTACACGCAGTTCGAGGTGCCAGACGCACGGCGCGTGTTCGCGTCGTTCGAGCAGCCGGACCTCAAGGCGACCTTCCAGTTCACGGTGAAGGCCCCGACCGGCTGGACCGTCGTCTCCAACTCCCCGACGCCGGAGCCCAAGGACGACGTCTGGGTCTTCGAGCCGACGCCGCGAATCTCCAGCTACATCACCGCGCTCATCGTCGGGCCGTACCACAGCGTCCACAGCGTGTACGAGAAGGACGGGCAGTCGGTGCCCCTCGGCATCTACTGCCGGCCCTCCCTCGCCGAGTTCCTCGACTCGGACGCGATCTTCGAGGTCACGCGGCAGGGCTTCGACTGGTTCCAGGAGAAGTTCGACTACGCGTACCCGTTCAAGAAGTACGACCAGCTGTTCGTCCCGGAGTTCAACGCGGGCGCGATGGAGAACGCGGGCGCGGTCACCATCCGCGACCAGTACGTCTTCCGGTCCAAGGTGACCGACGCGGCGTACGAGCTGCGCGCGGAGACGATCCTGCACGAGCTGGCCCACATGTGGTTCGGCGACCTGGTCACCATGGAGTGGTGGAACGACCTGTGGCTGAACGAGTCGTTCGCCACCTACACCTCGATCGCCTGCCAGGCGTACGCGCCGGACTCGCGCTGGCCGCACTCGTGGACCACGTTCGCCAACTCCATGAAGACCTGGGCGTACCGGCAGGACCAGCTGCCCTCCACGCACCCGATCATGGCCGAGATCCGCGACCTGGACGACGTCCTCGTCAACTTCGACGGCATCACGTACGCCAAGGGCGCGTCCGTCCTGAAGCAGCTCGTGGCGTACGTCGGCATGGACGAGTTCTTCGCGGGCGTGCAGGCGTACTTCAAGCGCCACGCGTTCGGCAACACCCGCCTGTCCGACCTGCTCGGCGCGCTGGAGGAGACCTCCGGACGTGACCTCGGCACCTGGTCGCAGAAGTGGCTGCAGACCGCCGGGATCAACGTGCTGCGCCCCGAGATCGAGACGGACGCCGAGGGCGTCGTCACGTCGTTCGTCATCCGCCAGGAGGCCCCGGCGCTTCCCGCGGGCGCGAAGGGCGAGCCGACCCTGCGCCCGCACCGCATCGCGGTCGGCCTGTACGGACTCGACGGCGACAGCGGCAAGTTGGTGCGCGACGAGCGTGTCGAGCTGGACATCGACGGCGAGCTGACGGCCGTCCCGCAGCTGGTCGGCAAGCGTCGTCCGGACGTCGTGCTGCTCAACGACGACGACCTGTCGTACGCCAAGGTCCGCCTCGACGAGCAGTCGCTCGCCTTCGTCACCGAGCACCTCGGCGACTTCGAGTCGTCGCTGCCGCGCGCCCTGTGCTGGGCGTCGGCCTGGGACATGACCCGGGACGGCGAACTGCCCACCCGCGACTACCTGTCCCTGGTGCTGTCCGGCATCGGCAAGGAGTCCGACATCGGCGTCGTGCAGTCGCTGCACCGCCAGGTCAAGCTCGCCATCGACCTGTACGCCGACCCGAACGCCCGCGAGGCCCTGCTGACCCGCTGGACGGACGCCACGCTCGCCCACCTGCGGTCCGCCGAGGCGGGCAGCGACCACCAGCTGGCGTGGGCGCGGGCGTTCGCGGCGACGGCCCGCACGCCGGAGCAGATCGACCTGCTGGAGGCGCTGCTGGACGGGGCCCAGACCATCGAGGGTCTGGCCGTCGACACCGAGCTGCGCTGGGCGTTCGTGCAGCGCCTGGTGGCCGTGGGGACGTTCGACGACGCCGACATCTCCGCCGAGTACGAGCGGGACAAGACGGCCGCGGGCGAACGGCACGCGGCGACCGCGCGGGCCGCGCGTCCGACTCCGGAGGCCAAGGCGGAGGCGTGGGCGTCGGTCGTCGAGTCCGACAAGCTGCCCAACGCCGTCCAGGAGGCCGTCATCGGCGGCTTCGTCCAGACCGACCAGCGCGAACTGCTCGCCCCTTACACGGACAAGTACTTCGAGGTCGTCAAGGACATCTGGGACTCCCGTTCGCACGAGATCGCCCAGCAGATCGCGGTCGGGCTCTACCCGGCGGTCCAGGTCGCCCAGGAGACCCTGGACAAGACGGACGCGTGGCTGGCCTCGGCCGAGCCGAACGCGGCCCTGCGCCGTCTCGTCTCCGAGTCCCGCGCGGGCGTGGAGCGCGCGCTGAAGGCCCAGGCGGCCGACGCGCGGTAGCCCGCACGTCCGAACCCCGTACGGTGACGAGGGGCGCCCGGTGCCATACCGGGCGCCCCTCGTCATCGCTGCCTCACCGCCGTCCCCTCACCGCCGGCGGCTCACCGCCGTCCCCGCACCGTCGGGTGCTCGGCGGCGGCGGTGAGGAGGGGACGCTCTGCGGCCGGCCGGGGCTCGTCCACGGTGGAAGCGACCGGTCGCGGGCGAGCGGGCCGGACCGGCCTGCCCGCGAGCCGCCCCGCTCCGAGCCGCCCCGCGCGGAACGGCCCCGCCCGGAACCGCCCCGCTCCGAGCTGGCCCGCCACCGTCGCGCCGAAGGCCAGGGCCATCCCCGTCAGCTGCACCGGCGTCAGTGCCTGACCGAGGGCGGCCCAGCCGACGACGGCGGCGGTCAGCGGGGAGAGCGGAGCGAGGAAGGTGACCTGGGTGGCGCTGAGGCGGCCGATGCCGCGGAACCAGAGCCAGTACGAGACGGCCGTGTTGGCCAGGGCGAGGTAGAGATAGCCGCCGACCGCCCGGCCGTCGAGTGCGGGCGGGGGGCCTTCCAGGAGGAAGGCGAGCGGGGCGATGAGCAGGCCGCCCGCGGTGAGCTGCCAGCCGGCCAGCGCGAGCGGGCCGACGCCGTCGGGACGGCCCCACTTCTTCGTCAGGACCGTCCCTGCCGACATCGAGGCGGTGGAGGCGAGGGCGGCGAGCACCCCGAGTGCGTCCAGCGCCCCGGCCGCCTTCAGCACGACCAGGCTGACGCCGAAGGCGGCCACGGCCCCCGTGAGGAGGGTCCGCACGGTGGGCCGCTGCCCCAGCAGCAGCGCCGAGAGCCCCACGACGAACAGCGGTCCGACCGAGCTGACGACGGCAGCCATGCCGCCGGGCAGCCGGTAGGCGGAGAGGAAGAGCAGGGGGAAGAAGACGCCGATGTTCAGCGCGCCGAGTATCGCGGCCTTCCCCCACCAGCGGCCCCGCGGCAGTGCCCGGCCGAGCGCGAGCAGCAGCAACCCGGCGGGCAGGGCCCGCATCAGGCCGGTGAACAGAGGGCGGTCGGCGGGGAGGAACTCGGTGGTGACGGCGTAGGTGGTGCCCCAGGAGACGGGGGCGAGGGCGGTGAGCAGAACGGTCGCTGACCTCTTCATGAAAATAGCTTAGCGCCAAGCAACTTACCGTCAAGCCACTTTCTTGCATGTGACCGAGAGCGACTGGATACTCGGGACATGAGCAGTCAGAACCCTCCGCGCAAGGACCCCGTCGACGCGATCGTCGAGCAGTGGGCGACGGTCCGGCCCGACCTGGACACCGCCGCCATGGAGGTCTTCGGCCGGATCTCGCGGCTCGCGCGCGCGATGGGCGACCGGATGGAGAAGACGTACGCGGCTCTGGGCATCGCCCGTGGCGAGTTCGACGTGCTGGCCACGCTTCGCCGCTCCGGAGAGCCCTACACCCTCTCGCCGCGCCAGCTGTCGGCGACGCTCATGCTGACCACCGGCGGCATGACCGGCCGCCTAGACAAACTGGAACGGGCCGGGCTGCTGCGCCGCTCACCCGACCCGCACGACCGCCGTGGCCTGCAGGTGACGTTGACCGGGGAGGGGCTGGAGCTGGTCGACCGGGCGGTCGGTGCGGGTCTGTCCGTCCAGACCGAGGCACTGGCGGGCGCCCTGAACGCGGAACAGGCCGACCGACTGGCCGACCTGTTGCGGGAGCTGCTGCTGGCGACGGAGACGCCCGCCGGCTGACGACGGGCCGACGCCGGTGGGCCGACAGGCTGCTCTGCGCCACCCACTTGCTCGGGCTGGAGCTCGGGCTCACCGGCCACGTCCTGCGCCTGCCGGCGGTCGTGGCACCGCCCCAGGAAGAAGCGGTGGCGTGGCCGTCGCCCACGGTGCGGCGCTGCCTGGCGGCGCCGCACCCGTAGGGGTCGAGCCGGTCAGACCTTGGCCTTCGCCTCGCCCTTGACCGTGATGTTGGAGCTGGTGGTGTCGGCCCGGTCCTTCGACCGGTCGAGGACCCAGACCAGGCCGGTGATCAGCGCGAACAGCGCGATCGGGGCCAGGACGAACAGACCCAGCGTCTCGATGACGCTCAGTCCCGGGCCGGGGTCGTCGCCGTCGTCGCGGGTCAGCGCGAGCGCGGGGGACGACATGAGCAGCATCATCAGCGTCGTACCGGCAGCCAGGGCGCCGGCGCGCAGGGCGTTCTTCTTGTCCACGGTGCAAAGCTAGCGAACGGCGTCGGGGAGCGCGCGTCCGGGGTGCCGTATGAGGTGCCGCATGCGCTGCGGACGCCTGCGGCCGCCCGCTGACGCCTCCCGGACCACGGGACCGCCGCACCCCGACCCGCGTCCCGACCTGCACCCCGACCCGCACCCAGACGCGGCGCGCCGGACCCGCCCGCCGCGGCCCGCCCTGCGCGCCGGACCCGCGCGCCCCCCACGCCGGACCCGGCAGGTCCGTTCCTCAGACCTCCCCGGCGGGGTCGCCCCCGAAGGGGCCGCTGCCTGCGGGCTCCTGCCGCTCACGAAGGACGTCCATCAGCGCATGGAGCCTCGGTGCGGCGGCCAACTGTTCCAGGGTGACCGGGCGGCCCTGCGAGTCCGCGATCGGCAGCCGCCAGTTCGGGTACTGGTCCCAGGTGCCGGGCAGGTTCTGCGGGCGGCGGTCGCCGACGCCGTCCGGGAGCCACACGCCGATCATGCGCGCGGGGGTGCGCAGCAGGAAGCGGTGGACGGCCTGCACCTCGGCTTCCTCCGACGAGCGGTCGCCGCCCCCGGAGGCGCCGGCCAGCAGCCCGAGGCGGGTGAGGAGGGCCAGCCACTCCCCCGCGTCGTTGGCCGCCTCCGCGCGCTCCTGCTCCAGCGGCCGGGTCAACAGGCCGAGCCGGTCGCGGAGTTCGACGTGTTCGCCGGTGAGGCGGGCGGCGGTGGACGGCAGGTCGTGGGTGGTGGCGGTGGCCAGGCAGTCGGCGCGCCAGCGGTCGGGGAGCAGGGGGCGGCCGTCGCCCTCCCAGTCGCGTTCGAACCACAGGACGGACGTGCCGAGCACTCCGCGCTCGCGCAGCGCCTCCCGCACGCCCGGCTCGACGGTGCCGAGATCCTCGCCGATCACCGGCGAACCGGCCCGGGAGGCCTCCAGCACCAGGACGGCGAGCATGGCCTCGGCGTCGTAACGGACGTACGCGCCCTCGGTCGGCGGCTCGCCCTGCGGGACCCACCAGAGCCGGAACAGCCCCATGACGTGGTCGATGCGCAGGGCGCCTGCGTAGCGGAAGAGCGCCTGCAGCAGTCGTCGGTAGGGCGCGTAGCCGGAGGCGGCGAGCCGGTCCGGGCGCCAGGGCGGCAGGCCCCAGTCCTGGCCGAGGGCGTTGAAGGCGTCCGGCGGGGCGCCGACCGACATGCCGGCGGCGAAGTACTCCTGCTGGGCCCACGCGTCGGCGCCCTCGGGGTGCACGCCGACCGCCAGGTCGTGCACGATCCCCACCGGCATGCCCGCCTCGCGCGCGACGCGCTGGGCGTCGGTGAGCTGGGCGTCGGTGAGCCAGGCGAGCCGGGAGTGGAAGTCGACGCGGTCCATCAGCTCGCCGCGGGCGCGGGTGGTCTCGGCGGAGCGCGGATCCTGGAGCCCGGCCGGCCACTGCCGCCACTGCGACCCGTGCACCTCGGCGAGCGCGCACCAGGTGGCGTGGTCCTCCAGGGCCTGGCCCTGCTCGGCGAGGAAGTCGCAGTAGGCGGCGCGGCGGCCGGGCCCGAGCGGCACCCGGGCCACGAGTTCCAGGGCCTCCCGCTTGAGCTCCCACACGGCGTCCCGGTCGATCAGCTCGCCCTTGTCGAGGACGGCTTCGCGGAGCCGCGCGGCGCGTTCCGGCAGCGCGGCCCGCAGCGTCTCGTCGCGCACGTACGCGAACTCGGGGACGTCCTCGACGCGCAGGTGGACGGGGTCGGGGAAGCGTCGGGAGGAGGGACGGTACGGGGAGGGGTCGGTCGGGGCCCCGGGCACGGCCGCGTGCAGCGGGTTGACCTGCACGAATCCGGCCCCCAGGTCCCGTCCGGCCCAAGCGGCCAGCTCGCCGAGGTCGCCGAGGTCGCCCATGCCCCACGAGCGGCGGGACAGGAGGGAGTACAGCTGGACGAGGAGTCCGTACGACCGGCCGGCGGGCGTGGGCAGCCGGGGCGGGGCGACGACGAGGTGCGCGCTGCCGGTCCGCCCGTCGGGTGTGACGGCCGTCAGCCGGTGCACGCCGAGAGGGAGCGCGTCGACGGAGTCGCGGCTCTCGCCCTGCTCCGTCTCCACGTGCAGCCGGCTGCCGTCGGGGAGGGCGGCGAGCGCCTCCGCCGGGCTGCCGCTCCAGCAGACCACGGTCGGCGGCAGCAGCCGCTCGCCCAGTTCCCGTTCCCGGGCGGTGAGCGCGGCGCGCACGGCCTGCGGGGTGCCCGCGTCGACGCCGAGAGCGGCCAGGACGCGGACGACGGCGGCGGCCGGGGCCGTGACCGTACGGTCCGGGGAGGGCTGGTAGGAGGTCGCGACGCCGTGCAGCGCGGCGAGCCGGGCGAGCTCCTCTCCGGGGGGTGCGGTCATCTACGGCCTCGTGGAGTCGGAGTCCGCGGCGAGCGGCGGTTCACTGGTCAGGGGCTCGGCGTCGGGCAGCGGCGGTTCGCTGGTCAGCGGGGGCTCGGCACAGCTTCCCTCGGCGCTGAAGACGCACAGGTGGGGGTCGGCGAGGTCGACGGGGGTTGTGGCGGACGTCTCCGCCGGGCGTTTGGAGCGGGCCGGGGCGATCACGGTGGCCTCCTCATCGGATACGACATCGGATACCGCAGCCCTACCCAGCGGACGCGAGGACAGACGTACCCACCACACCCCAACCTGCCACAACCTCATCGACGGCGCTCGGGACGCGCGACCCAGCACTCGCACTCACCTCACTCGCCGGGTGCTCCGGGGCGCCGTCCGGGGCGTCGGGGCGGAGCGACGGCGCCCATCCGGATCCGGGCCGGCGTCGCTGATCGCTGCTGATGCCTCTGCGCGCCCCCGTTCGCACCGTTTCCTCTCTCACGCGCCCGGCGGCTCTCGGCCAATGCGGTCGCCGTCGTCGCACAGTGGCCGGCGTCGCGGGCGGCGGGCTTCCGTCATCGACGGGGCTTCAGTCAACGGCGCGCACGCGCCGGCGGCGGGGCCGCAGTCGACGGCGGGCGCGTTTCGGCGGGCTGTCGGTGGCGGCGGAGGCACGACGGGCCCCGTGGCCGACGCCGGAGGGGTGGCGTCACGACGGGCCCCGTGGCAGGCGTCGGAGGTGCGGCGCCACGGGGCCATGAAGAAACCCGGATCGGCTAGGCGGAGATGCCGTCGATCCGGGCCAGGGCGTCGTCCGCGCCGTACGGCTGCAAGTACGGCAGCCAGCGCGGATCCCTGTGGCCCGTGCCGATGATGCGCCAGGCGAGGCCGGAGGGGGGAGCGGGTTTGTGGCGCAGCCGCCAGCCGATCTCGACGAGGTGCCGGTCGGCCTTGACGTGGTTGCAGCGACGGCAGGACGCGACGACGTTGTCCCAGACGTGCTTGCCCCCGCGGCTGCGCGGGATGACGTGGTCGACGCTGGTTGCGACGCCACCGCAGTACATGCACCGGCCCCCGTCCCGCGCGAAGAGCGCTCGACGGGTCAGAGGAACGGGCCCCCGATAGGGAACCCGGACGAATCGCTTGAGCCGGACCACGCTGGGTGCGGGGACTGTGACAGTCGCGCTGTGCATGAAGGCGCCGGATTCCTCCAGGGAGACTGCCTTGTTCTCCAGGACGAGGATGAGCGCGCGGCGGAGCGGTACGACGCCGAGGGGCTCGTACGACGCGTTGAGGACCAGGACATGCGGCACGGATGCCTCCTTGGGCGTCGGCGGCGCGTGGCTCGCGCCGGGACGATCTGCAGTCAGTCTCCCCTCTTGCCTGGTGGACGCGCCACCATGTCCCGGTAACGGGCTGGGAGTGTTTTCGACCACACCTGTTTTCTCCCCAGGATCATGGCCTGTTCAAGCGCAAGTGAGGACCGTCTCGTCTTCACTCATCTCGCCGAACCACACACAATGCCCCGTTAGTGTGGTGGTTCTGCCTGTCCGGTGACCTTCCCGTGACCTCGCAGCGCGTGTCGACCGTGACCGCCGCACCGGATGGAGCAGTGCAGCACCTGGAGGTACCTGCCGTGTCCTTGCCCGCCGTCCTACTGGCCGCCGGCGCGTCCCCGTCGCCGACTCCCTCGGAGTCGCCGACCGCGGTGACCGTCCCGTCCCTCGAGGACGCCCAGGAGAGCGCGACGAACGCCGCCAGCTGGGTCGAGCAGAACTGGTCGACGTGGCTGGCGATCGGTCTGCGGGTGCTGCTGATCCTGGTGATCGCGGTGGTGCTGAGAGTGGTGGTGCAGCGGGCGATCACCAAGCTGATCGACCGGATGAACCGCACCGTCGCCTCGGTCGACGGGACGGCGCTGGGCGGGCTGCTGGTCAACAACGAGCGGCGGCGTCAGCGCTCGCAGGCGATCGGCTCCGTGCTGCGCTCGGTGGCGAGCTTCCTGATCCTGGGCACGGCCGCCCTGATGGTCCTGGCCACCTTCGAGATCAACCTGGCCCCGCTGCTGGCCTCCGCCGGTGTCGCGGGCGTGGCGATCGGTTTCGGTGCGCGCAACCTGGTCACGGACTTCCTCTCCGGCGTGTTCATGATCCTGGAGGACCAGTACGGCGTCGGCGACCAGATCGATGCGGGGGTGGCCTCCGGCGAGGTCATAGAGGTCGGCCTGCGGGTGACCAAGCTGCGCGGTGCGAACGGCGAGATCTGGTACGTCCGCAACGGCGAGGTGAAGCGGATCGGCAACCTGTCGCAGGGCTGGGCCACGGCCGGCGTCGACGTGACCGTCAAGGCGTCCGAGAACCTCGACCGGGTGAAGGCCACGCTGGACGAGGTGGCGGAGAAGATGAGCAAGGAGGAGCCCTGGAACGAGCTCCTGTGGAGCCCGATCGAGGTTCTCGGCCTGGACAGCGTCCTGCTCGACTCGATGGTGGTCCGCGTCTCCGCGAAGACGATGCCGGGCAAGGCCCTGGCGGTCGAGCGGGAGCTGCGCTGGCGCGTCAAGCGCGCCTTCGACGAGGCCGACATCCGCATCGTGGGGGGAGCGACCGCCCCGGTGACGGAGGACCCGGCCGACCCGACGGCCGCCGTCGCGGCCCCGTCCGTCTTCTCCAACGCGGACTCGCCGCAGGTGGCGGCGGCCACGCCGATCACCCCCCAGCGGGCGGCGGCGCCGCCGGCGAAGTAACCCGCACCGCACCAGGAAGGCGGCACCCGGACGGGCTCCGGGCGCCGCCTTCTCGCATGCGCGCCCCCGCAGCCCGCCCCCGGGAGCCCGCCACCGAGGGCCCTCCCCCGAGAGCCCGGCCCCCGGAGCCCGCCACCGGGGAGACCCCGCCCGCGAGGTAACGACTGCGTTGCCTCGGGGGTGTTTGCCGTTTCGCGCCTTGACGTCCCCTTCGCGCCGGGCTTACCTTCCCTTCCACCGATAGGAAACTTTCCTAACAGTGACCGGATGTGGACTTGCGTCCGGCGGCACTGAGAAGCTGGGCAGTTCAGAAAGGCAGGTGTCGATCCCATGGCAGGAACCGCCGGTACGCCGGGCACCCCGCGCGTCCTGCGCGCCATGAACGACCGGGCGGCCCTCGACCTCCTGCTGGCGCACGGCCCCCTGTCCCGCACCCGCATCGGCAAGCTCACCGGCCTGTCCAAGCCCACCGCCTCACAGCTCCTGGCCCGCCTGGAGGCGGCGGGACTGGTGCTGGCCACCGGCACCACCGAGGGGCGCCCGGGTCCCAACGCCCAGCTGTACGAGGTCAATCCGGCCGCCGCCCACGCCGCCGGACTCGACGTCACCCCTGAACGCGTCCTCGCCGCCGTCGCCGACGTCACCGGCCGTACCGTCGGCTCGTTCGAGGTGCCCACGCCCGGCAGGAAGACCGCCGGGGCCGTCGTACGGCAGGTCACCGACGCCCTCGACGGCGCGGTGAAGGCGGCCGGTCTCACCCGGGACGACGTGCGGCGGCTCGTGGTGGCCACCCCCGGCGCCTTCGACCCCACCACCGGTCGGCTGCGCTACGCCTCCCACCTGCCCGGCTGGCACTCCCCCGCGCTGCTCGACGACCTCGCCGCAGCCCTGCCGATGCCCGTCGAGTACGAGAACGACGTCAACCTCGCCGCCGTCGCCGAACAACGGCTCGGTGCGGCCCGCGGCCACGAGGACTTCGTCCTGCTGTGGAACGAGGGCGGTCTCGGCGCCGCGCTCGTCCTCGGCGGCCGGCTGCACCGCGGCTGGACCGGCGGCGCGGGAGAGGTGGGTTTCCTTCCTGTTCCGGGCGCGCCCCTGGTCCGGCAGGTGACCAAGGCCAACAGCGGCGGATACCAGGAGCTGGCCGGCTCCCAGGCGCTCCCCCAGCTGGCCCGGCAGATCGGCATGACCGGGATCCCGTCCGGACCGTACGCCGAGGTGGCCGCCGCGCTCGTGGAACGGGCGGCCGCCGAGGACACCGCCCTGCACCGGCTGCTGCTCCAGACGTACGCGACCCGGCTCGCGACCGGTCTCGCCTCCCTCGTCTCCGTGCTCGACCCCGAACTCGTCGTCCTCAGCGGCGCCTCCCTGACGGCCGGCGGCGAGGTGCTGCGCGCCCTCGTCCAGGACGAGCTGGAGGAGCTGGCCGCGTCCCGGCCGAAGCTGGTCATGGGCGACGTCACCGAACGACCCGTGCTGCGCGGCGCGCTGGAGAGCGCGCTGGCGGCCGTCCGCGACGAGGTCTTCGACACCTCGCGCTAGCCACACCCGCGGTAGATCCCTTCACCTCTCTTTTCACCCCTCACCTCGCTCCACATCACCCTGCCCTGTTCCTGGAAGGCTCCGCCATGCCCACACGCATACCCGAAGTCGTCCGAAAGGCGGCTTTCGCCCTCACCGCCTCCACGGCCCTTCTGCTGAGCACCACCGCCTGCACCGGCCAGTCCGCCTCCGACGCGAGCGACGACGCGTCCAAGGAGCAGACCCTCACCTTCTGGCACGCCTGGAGCGCGCCGAACGAGGTGAAGGCCGTGCGGTCGCTGATCGCGGGCTTCGAGAAGGCGCACCCCAACATCCATGTGAACGTCGTCGGCAACATGACCGACGACAAGATCAACCAGGCGCTGCGCGCGGGCGGCGCCAAGGCGCCCGACGTCATCTCGTCCTTCACGACCAACAACGTCGGCAAGTTCTGCTCCTCCGGCGCCCTGGTCGACCTCGCCCCGTTCTTCGAGAAGTCGGGCATCGACCCCGCGACCACCTTCCCGAAGGCGATGAACGAGTACACCCGGTACGGTCTCGACCGCTGCGCGGCGCCCCTGCTCGGCGACGCCTACGGCCTCTACTACAACAAGACCGCGTTCGCGAAGGCCGGCATCAAGGCCCCGCCGAAGACCTGGTCCGAGTTCGAGGCCGACGCCAGGAAGCTGACGATCACCCAGGGCGACACGTACAAGCAGCTCGGCTTCATGCCGAACTACCACGGCTGGGAGACGACGACCGAGCACTACCTGGGCCAGTTCTCGCCGACCTACTTCAACAAGTCCGGCAAGTCCACGATCGCCACCGACCCTGCCGTCGCCGACGCCTTCACCCTCCAGAAGAAGCTCGTCGACGAACTCGGGGGCTTCAGAAAGCTGGAGAAGTTCCGCGCCGGCCTCGGCGACGAGTGGGGCCCCAAGCACCCCTTCCAGACCGGCCAGGTGGCCATGCAGATGGACGGCGAGTGGCGCCTCGGCATGGCGCTGGAGGCCAAACCCGGCTTCGAGATCGGCGTCGCCCCGCTGCCCGTCCCCGACGACCGGGCCGACCAGTACGGCAAGGGCTACATCACCGGCACCATCGCCGGCATCGCCGCCACCAGCAAGAAGCAGAACGCGGCCTGGGAACTGCTGAAGTACATGACCACCGACACGGACGCGGTCGTCGCCTTCTCCAACGCCATCCACAACGTGCCGTCCACGCTCGCCGCCCTGAAGTCCCCGGACCTGAAGTACGACCCGCGCTTCAAGACGTTCCTGGACATCGCCGCCAACCCGTACTCGACCACGTCCCCGGCCTCGCTCAACGGCGGCGTGTACCTCACGACCATCCAGCAGCTCGGCTACGACTACGAGAGCGGCAAGGTCACCGACCTGCAGGACGGTCTGAAGAAGGCCGCCGAGCAGATCGACACGGACATCGCGCAGGCGAAGTAGTCATGAGCGCGCCCACGTCGACGCAGAAGCGCCGCCCGGCCGGCCTCGCTGCGAAGCAGCGCGGACAGGCACTGCGGACGCTCGCCTTCCTCTCGCCCTGGCTGATCGGGTTCACGGTGTTCTTCGCGTACCCGATGATCTCGACCGTCTACTTCTCGTTCATGCACTACGACGGCTTCAAGCCGCCGACCTGGAGCGGGACGAAGAACTGGACGTACGTCTTCGAGCACTACCCGTTCTTCTGGCCCGCCCTGCGCAACACGCTCTGGCTGGTCGTGATCATGGTGACGCTGCGGGTCCTGTTCGGGCTCGGGATCGGCATGCTCATCACGAAGATCAAGACGGGCACGGGGATCTTCCGGACCCTCTTCTACCTGCCCTACCTCGCCCCGCCGGTGGCCGCGACCATGGCGTTCGCGTTCCTCCTCAACCCCGGTACGGGCCCGGTCAACTCGATCCTGGAGAAGACCGGCGTCCCGGCCCCGGGCTGGTTCAACGACCCGGACTGGTCCAAACCGGCCCTCACGCTGATGTTCCTGTGGGGCGTCGGCGACCTGATGGTCATCTTCATGGCCGCGCTGCTCGACGTGCCGAAGGAGCAGTACGAGGCGGCAGAGCTGGACGGCGCGTCGGCCTGGCAGCGGTTCCGGTTCGTCACCCTCCCCAACATCTCGCCGATCATCATGTTCGCGGTCGTCACCGGGGTGATCGCGGCGATGCAGTGCTACACGCAGCCGCTGGTCGCCGGGAAGGTCGCCTCGGGCGTGATCCAGGGCGCGGGCACCATGTTCGAACCGGGCTACCCCGAGCACTCCACGCTCACCCTCCCCCAACTCGTCTACAACCTCGGCTTCCAGCGCTTCGACTACGGCTCCGCCTGTGTCGTCGCCCTGGTCCTGTTCGCCCTGTCGATGGCGTTCACCGCGCTGTTGATGCGGCGCCGGGGCGGTCTCATCCAGGCAGGTGACTGACATGGCCCAGGTACTGGACCGGCCGGCGGAGGACCGTCCGGCGGAGCTGAGGACATCCGCCTCGCCCGCCGCGCGCACCGCCCGCCGCAAGGCACTGCTGGAGTGGATCGCCGTCCACTCCCTCGGCGTCGCGGCCGCCCTCTTCTTCACCCTGCCCTTCGTGTTCGTGTTCCTGACCTCGCTGATGAGCGACTCGCAGGCGCTCAGCCGGGACCTGATCCCGCACACCTGGGAGTGGGCCAACTACCGGAAGGTCTTCGACACCCCGGGCTTTCTCACCTGGTGGCGGAACACGCTGCTCTACGCCGGACTGGGCACGGTCCTCACCGTCGTCTCCTCGGTCCCCGTGGCGTACGCGCTGGCCAAGTTCCGCTTCCGCGGCCGCAATCTGACGCTGATGCTGGTGATCTCGACGATGATGCTGCCGCCGCAGGTGGTCGTCATCCCGATGTACCTGTTCTGGGCGAAGCAGCTGGACCTGTCGGGCACCCTGTGGCCGATGATCATCCCGCTGGCGTTCGGCGACGCGTTCTCCGTCTTCCTGCTCAGGCAGTTCCTGATGACCATCCCGAACGAGTACGTGGACGCGGCGAAGGTGGACGGCTGCGGCGATCTGCGGACCCTGCTGAAGGTCGTCGTGCCGATGGCGAAGCCCGGCATCGCCGCCGTCGCCCTGTTCCAGTTCTTCGCCGCCTGGAACGACTACTTCGGCCCGCAGATCTACGCCTCCGAAAATCCGGACGCGTGGACCCTCTCCTACGCCCTGGAGTCCTTCAAGGGCGCGCACCACACCGACTGGAACCTCACCATGGCGGCCACCGTGCTGGTCATGGCCCCCGTGATCCTCGTGTTCTTCTTCGCGCAGAAGGCGTTCGTCGAAGGCGTCACGCTCACCGGAGTGAAGGGCTGACAGGGCATGCAGCGTCCTGCCGGGGGACGACCCCCGGACCCCCGGCCGATGACCACCACCCCCGGCGCACGGAGGACCACCGCCCCCGGCGCACAGAAGAGAGGCACCCCCCAGTGAGACTCACCGTGGTCGGCGGCGGCTCGACCTACACACCCGAACTCGTCGACGGCTTCGCCCGCCTGAGGGACACCCTCCCCCTGACGGAACTGGTCCTCGTCGACCCGGCCGCCGAACGCCTGGAGCTGGTGGGCGCGCTGGCGCGGCGCATCTTCGCCCGCCAGGGCCACCCCGGCCGGATCGTGACGACGTCCGACCTGGACGCGGCGGTCGACGGCGCCGACGCCGTCCTGCTCCAGCTGCGGGTCGGCGGCCAGGCGGCACGCCGGCAGGACGAGACCTGGCCCCTGGACTGCGGCTGCGTCGGACAGGAGACGACCGGCGCGGGCGGCCTCGCGAAGGCGCTGCGCACGGTCCCGGTGGTCCTGGACATCGCCGAACGGGTCCGCCGCGCCAACCCGAACGCCTGGATCATCGACTTCACCAACCCGGTCGGCATCGTCACCCGCGCCCTGCTCCAGGCAGGTCACCGGGCGGTCGGACTGTGCAACGTGGCGATCGGCCTGCAACGGAGGTTCGCGGCCCTGCTCGGCGTCGCGCCCGGCGATCTCCACCTCGACCACGTGGGCCTCAACCACCTCACCTGGGAGACCGGGGTACGACTGCACGGCCCCGGGGGCGAGGACGTCCTGCCTACCCTGCTGGCCGAGCACCCCGACGCCATCGCCGCCGACCTGCGCCTGCCCCGCCCGCTCCTGGACCGACTGGGCGTGGTCCCGTCCTACTACCTGCGCTACTACTACGCGCACGACGAGGTCGTGCGGGAACTGCGCACCAAGCCGTCCAGGGCGGAGCAAGTGGCCGCCATGGAGCGCGAGTTGCTGGCGCTGTACGCCGACCCGGCCCTGGACGAGAAGCCGGCCCTGCTGGCCGGGCGCGGCGGCGCGTTCTACTCGGAGGCCGCGGTGGACCTGGCGGCGGCGCTGCTGACCGGGTCGGGCAGCCCGTACCAGGTGGTGAACACGCGCAACGACGGCACGCTGCCCTTCCTCCCGGACGACGCGGTCGTCGAGGTCCAGGCGGCGGTGGGTCCCAAGGGCCCCGCCCCGCTGCCGGTGCCGACCCTCGACCCGCTCCTCGCCGGCCTGACGGCGAGCGTGACGGCCTACGAGGACCTGGCCCTGCAGGCGGCTCTGCACGGCGGCCGCGACCGGGTGTTCAAGGCGCTGCTGTCCCACCCCCTGATCGCCCAGTACGAGTACGCCGAACAGCTGACCGACCGGCTGATCGCACACAACCGGGAGCACCTCGCGTGGGTCTGACGGCAAGCGTGCTCGCCATCGACGCGGGCAACAGCAAGACGGACGTCGCGGTCGTGACGGCCGGCGGGAAGGTCCTCGCCACGGCCCGCGGCGGCGGCTTCCGGCCGCCCGCGGTGGGCGTGGCGGCGGCCGTGGACGCACTGGCGGACACCGTCACCCGCGCGTACCGGGCGGCCGGGGTCACGGCCGCGGCCCATGTCTCGGCCTGCCTGGCCAACGCGGACCTGCCGGTGGAGGAGGACCAGTTGGCGACGGCCCTGCACGCGCGCGCGTGGGGCGGGTCCGTGGACGTCCGCAACGACACGTTCGCGATCCTGCGGGCCGGCGTGGCCGACCCCCGGGGCGTGGCCGTGGTGTGCGGCGCCGGCATCAACTGCGTGGGCATGCGCCCCGACGGCCGCACCGCCCGCTTCCCCGCCCTGGGCCGTCTGTCCGGCGACTGGGGCGGCGGCTGGGGCCTGGCCGAGGAGGCCGTCTGGCACGCGGCGCGGGCGGCGGACGGCAGAGGCGGTCCGACGGCCCTCGCCCGCACCCTCCCGGCCCACTTCGGCCTCCCGACCATGTACGCCCTGATCGAGGCGCTGCATCTGGAGCGCGTCCCCCCGTCCCGCCGCCACGAGCTGACCCCGGTCCTCTTCGCGACGGCGGCGGAGGGGGACGGGGTGGCGCGCGCGATCGTCGACCGGCTGGCGCAGGAGGTGGTGACGATGGCCGTGGTGGCGCTGACCCGCCTGGAACTGCTGGAGGAGGAGACGCCGGTGCTGCTGGGCGGGGGCGTCCTGACCGCGGGTCACGCCCGGTTGGACGACCGGGTGCGCGAACTGCTGGCCGCCAGGGCCCCGAAGGCGGTGGCGCGGGTGGTGCGCGCCCGGCCCGTGCTGGGGGCGGCGTTGCTGGGCCTGGACCGGCTGGGCGCGGGGGCGCGGGCGCAGAGGTCGCTGCGGGCCCACTTCGAGGGACCCGGCCCGTCCGGGGACGACTCCTTCGGGGGAACTTGAGAACCAGGTCCGTCCAGGGCCCGGGCCGCGTCCGGGGGCGGCGGCCTCCAGGGAACCGAACGCGCGCTCCCGACGTATTCATGAACAGGGGTGACTGCGATCTGATCAAGATCGAGTGAAGGCCGGTGCGCACGACACCTCCCGCCAGCGATACTTACCGGCGGGAGATGACCATGGGGGAGGTCAAGCAGTGGCAGACCTGGCAAGCCCGCCGACCAGAACGACACCGCCGCCGAGACGCCGTACGGCGTTCGCGGAGGGCGTCGACAAGGTCCGCGGCGCGGCGACGACCGAGCCGGGACGGCTGCGGATCATCGGCGCCTTCCTGGCTCTCCTCGTCGTCGCGTTCGGCGCCGTGACGGCCTGGCAGACCGCCGACCGCGAGTCCGCCGCCGACGACGTCCTGCACAAGAGCCAGCCGCTCAGCTCGGACGCGGCCGCCATCTACCGCTCGCTGGCCGACGCCAACACGGCCGCCTCCAGCGGCTTCCTGGCGGGGGGCCAGGAGACGGCGGCGTCCCGGCAGCGCTACGAGGAGGACATCGACACCGCGGCCGCCAAGCTCGTCACCGCGGCCAGCAACGCCGACCCCGGCTCCCCCTCCACGGCGTTCATCACCCGGCTGAACAAGCTGCTGCCCGAGTACAAGGGCCTGGTCGAGCGGGCGCGGACGTACAACCGGCAGGGCTTCCCGGTCGGCGGCGCCTATCTGCGCTACGCCAATCAGAAGATGCAGGACGAGATGCTCCCGGCGGCCGAGGATCTCTACAAGAAGGAGAACCAGCGCCTGCAGGACGACTACGGCGACGCGACGCCCTATCCGTGGGCGGCGATCGCGCTGGGCGTCGTCGCACTGGCCGGTCTCGCCTGGGCGCAGCACCGCAACTACCGCCGTACGAACCGGGTCCTGAACCACGGTCTGGTCGCCGCGTCGGCGGCCACCACCGTCGTCCTGCTCTGGCTGGTCGTCGGCCACACGGTGGCCCGCGCGGGTCTGAACGACTCCTACGACAACGGCGTCCGCTCGCTGAACGTCCTGCACGACGCCCGGATCGCCTCCCTCAAGGCACGCGGCAACGAGAACCTGACGCTGGTGGCGCGCGGCGCCGAGACGGTGAAGGTGGCGGCCGACGGCGACGAGATCACCCTCGACAAGTACGACCACGAGTTCACCACCGACATGAGCGCCCTCGACAAGGGCCTCGCCCTCGCTGCGAAGCTCGCCGACGACCAGTCGGGCGAGAAGCCGGTGGCGTCGGCCGAGAGCAACATGGCGGAGTGGAAGAAGCGCCACACCGCCGCCCGCACCCAGGACGACAACGGCAACTACGAGCAGGCGCTGGCCCTGGTGATCGGCGGCAAGGACGCCACCGGCGCGTGCTTCGACGGCGTCGACAAGAACCTCGCGGTCGCGCTGGACCACGAGCAGGCCGAGTTCAGGCAGGCCGCCGGGAACGGTCTGGACGCGATGGCCGGCCTGTCGATCGGGGCCGCCGTGCTCGCCGTGCTGGGCGCCGCGGGCGCGGTCCTCGGCATCGGCCGCAGACTGTCGGAGTACCGGTGATGGGGGGCGTGACGATGCATGCGCGACGGGTGCGGGCCGGGCTGAGGGGCTGGGGCGGGGTCGGCGCGATGGCAGCCGTCTGCGTCCTCGCGCTGGCCCTGGTGCTGATGCTGCCGTGGACCGGTCCCGGCGGGGCGGCGAGCACCGGCCGGGGCGGCGGGAAGGTCGCCGACGCGAGCCCGGTGGCGGACGCCGATTGCACGGCCCCGGAGAAGCAGACGCTGGCGCCGTCGAACGCGGACGGCCCCACGATCGCGGCGATCAAGGCCCGGCAGGGCGAGAAGCGCAAGCTGATCGTCGGCGTCGACCAGAACAGCTACCGCTGGGGCTACCGCGATCCCAACAACACCGGCGCGGAGCTGGAGGGCTTCGACATCGACCTGGTCCACCGGATCGCCCAGGACATCCTCGGCGACCCGAACGCGGTCCAGTTCAAGGCCATCCCGACCAACCAGCGCATCCCGGCCATCCAGGAGGGCCGGGTCGACATGGTCGTGCGCACCATGACGATCTCCTGCACCCGGCTGACCGACGTCGCGTTCTCCGCGCCGTACTTCAAGACGGGCCAGCAGGTCCTCGCCCCCAAGTCGTCGCCGATCACCGGCTACAACGGCACGCTGGCGAAGAACAAGGTCTGCACGGCGGCCGGTTCGACGGCCAACAGCAAGCTGGCCGACGACAAGAAGGCCGGCAGGCTCGGCCCCGGCGTCGACATCGCCACCACCGTCCCCAACCAGCTCGACTGCCTGGTCCGGCTGCAGCTCGGCGAGGTCGACGCCGTCGTCACCGACGGCGCGCTCGCGGCCAGCCAGGCCGCCCAGGACCCCACGGTCGAGCTCAAGGGCGACCCGTTCACGACCGAGTACTACGGAGTGGCGATGAAGAAGGACGCCGACGACCTGGTACGCCGCGTCAACCAGATTCTGGTGCAGTACCGCGCGAGCGGCTGGCAGGCGTCGTACGACAAGTGGCTGTCGGCGACACTGGGCAGTGACGCGGCGACGTCCAGGCCGCCCGCGCCGCAGTACCTGCGCACGAGCTGACGGACCACGGGCAGGACGGCGGAGCAGGGCAGGACAGCAACGGACCGAGCGGACAACCGACACAGCAGCGAGAGGTGATCGATGGGCGTCACGGGACCCCCCGGGCCGGTGATGGACCGGGACGAGGTCGACCGTGCGCTGGCGCGGCTCGGCGCGGAGCACGAGGCGATCGAGACCTCGCTTCTCGCCCTGCAGGACCACGCGGGCCGGCGGCTCCTCGAGGGCGCCGAACTCACCGGTGTCACCAAGGAGCGCTGGGCGTCCGCGGAGGCGTCGATCACGCTGCTGTGGGCGTACTTCGACGCGTACACCGACGCGCTGCGCGGCGCCCGTGAGATCCGCTCGCGCCGTCGCTGGTCCAGTCGCGAGGACCTGGCGGAGCTGACGGAAGTGCTGCGCGGCGAGTCCGTCACGGTCGCGGGATCGGTCGTCGGCCCGGCCGCCGCCACGGCCAACGCGCCGACGCTGCACGGCACGGGCAAGCTCAGCCAGAGCTTCTCCCTCAGCGCCCTCGTCGACCGCATGAACGAGCTGTACGCGTCCTCGCTCGACATGGTCGTCGCCGCCGACGCGGTGTGGTCGGCGCTGCCCGCCCGGATAGATTTACTGGCCGCGGAACTTCAGCGCACGCGCCGGCTGGCGCACTCCGTCGGCGTCCGTCCGGGCGAGCACCCGGCGGGCGACGACCTGGAACGCATCACCCACACGCTCACCTCCCTGCGCGAGCAGGTGGTGTCGGACCCGCTCGCCTTCTGGGTGCGCGCACAGGGCAGTTCGGCGCCCGGCGGCGGCCGTCCCGACACCACGGTGTACGACCGCGAGGCGCGCGCCCTGGAGGACGTACGCCGGGAGATCGACGCCGTGCTGACGGTCCGCCAGGACGCGGAGCAGCGGCTGGTGAAGCTGCGGGACCTCCTCAGCCGCGCCGACCGCACCCTCGCCGAGGCGCGCACCGCGCGCGGCGAGGTGCTGGCGAAGATCGCCGCCACGGAGGTGCCGGTGGTCAGCGGCCCGCCGACCGTGCTGCAGGAGCAGCTCGCGACGGCCGCCGAATACCGCAGACACGCCCAGTGGCACCGCCTGTCCCCGCTCCTGGAGTCCCTGGAGCAGAAGGCGGAGGACGAACTGCTGCGCGCCCGCGAGTCGTTGAGCGCGGTCACCCAGCCGCTGGCGGTCCGCGCCGAGCTGCGCGGCCGGCTGGACGCGTACAAGGCGAAGGTCGCCCGGCACGGGCTCGCCGAGGACCCGTTCCTCATCGAGCGCTACGACGCGGCGCGTCGCATGCTGTGGAGCGCGCCCTGCGATCTGCGCGTCGCCGAACAGGCCGTCCTGCGCTACCAGCAGGCGGCCGCCGAACTGCTCACGGCGCCGCGCGTGCCGGAGCAGGGCGGACCCGAGGACCACAGGGGGGAGCAGTAGCCATGAGTCAGGCAGGGCAGTCGTGTCAGCGGCCGGGCTGCGAGGGGTCGTACGAGGACGTGGGCGGTGGCGAGCTGTACTGCGACACCTGCGGTCTGGCCCCGGTCGTCGCGTCCGGGGGCCCCTCTTCCGGGGGAGGCCTGGTCGGCTCGCCGCCGACCGGGATGACCGCGGGCGGCAAGGGCTCCTCGGGCAGCGCCGGTTCACGCGCCAGCGGGCGCAGCGCCCGCAGTTCCCGTACGTCGTCGCAGTCGTCGAAGTCGCGCCGCTCGGTGTCCGGGCGGCTGTCGCGCTCGCTCTCGGGCAAGTCGACGGGCCGTTCGGTGTCGGTGCGCAGCTCCGGCTCGACCGCCAACTCCTCCGGCCGGGCCCGGCTGGGCGTCGGCCTGGTCTCGGTGCCGCAGGTGCCGCGTCCCGACCCGCGCGCGATGGTGCTGGACAACCCCGAGGTGCCCGAGCGCAAGCGGTTCTGCTCGCGCTCCGACTGCGGCGCGCCGGTGGGCCGCGCGCGGGGTGAGCGGGAGGGCCGCACGGAGGGCTTCTGCACCAAGTGCGGCCACCCGTACTCCTTCGTGCCGAAGCTGAAAGCCGGCGACGTCGTGCACGGCCAGTACGAGGTCGTGGGCTGCCTCGCGCACGGCGGCCTCGGCTGGATCTACCTGGCCGTGGACCGTGCGGTGTCCGACCGCTGGGTGGTGCTGAAGGGCCTGCTGGACACCGGCGACCAGGACGCGATGGCCGCCGCGATCTCCGAGCGGCGCTTCCTCGCCGAGATCGAGCACGCCAACATCGTGCGGATCTACAACTTCGTCGAGCACCTCGACCAGCGCACCGGCTCGCTCGACGGCTACATCGTCATGGAGTACGTCGGCGGCAAGTCCCTGAAGGAGATCGCCAACGCCCGCCGCACGTCCGCCGGCAAGCGGGACCCGTTGCCGGTCGAGCAGGCGTGCGCGTACGGCATCGAGGCCCTGGAGGCGCTCGGCCATCTGCACAGCCGCAACCTGCTGTACTGCGACTTCAAGGTCGACAACGCGATCCAGACCGAGGACCAGCTAAAGCTGATCGACATGGGCGCGGTCCGCAGAATGGACGACGACGAGTCGGCCATCTACGGCACGGTCGGCTACCAGGGGCCGGAGGTCGCGGAGGTCGGCCCCTCCGTGGCGTCCGACCTGTACACGGTGGGCCGCACGCTCGCCGTCCTGACCTTCGACTTCCAGGGCTACACGACCGTCTTCGTGGACTCCCTGCCCGACCCCGACAACATCGAGGTCTTCCGCCAGTACGAGTCCTTCTACCGGCTCCTGGTCCGCGCCACCGACCCCGACCCGGCACGCCGGTTCGCCTCCGCGCAGGAGATGGCGGAGCAGCTGACGGGCGTGCTGCGCGAGGTCGTCTCGCTGCAGAGCGGCCGGGCGCGGCCCGCCCTGTCGACGCTGTTCGGGCCGGAGGTCAAGGTCACGGACACCGAGCTGTTCCCGAAGCTGGAGGGCGAGGTGTCGCGGCTGGGGGCACGGGTCGCTGTCGCGTCCCGGCGGCTGTTCGGGAGTTCGGGGGCCGGCCGGGCTCTCCCCGTCGGCACGGGCGGCGGGGCCATGCCGTCCGTCGCCCCGGGCACGGCGCCCGCCCTGGCCGGCGCGGCCGGCGCCGCACCCGCACCCGCGCTCGCCTTCGCCGGCGGCGGCGCCCCGGCCTTCCCGGCGAGTGGCGCGGGCGGGGTGGGCAGTACGCTGCCGGGCGCGGGTGGCGGCGCGTCGTCGGGCGGCAGCGGACCGGCCGTCGTTTCCGGCGGGCTGGTGAAGACCGTCCCCGCGCCCGCTGCGGCCCTCGCGCTGCCCGTCCCCCATGTCGACCCCTCCGACCCCAACGCGGGCTTTCTCGCAGGCCTGTTGGCGTCGGCGCCGGCCGAGCTGATCTCGGCGCTCACGGCCGCGCCGGCGCCGTCGGTGGAGACCAGACTGCGGCAGATCCGCGCCTGGCTGGAGAACGGCGACCACGACGCCGCCCTGATGTCCCTCCAGAAGCTGGAGGACGAACGGCCCGACGACTGGCGGGTGGTCTGGTACCGGGGCGTGGCCGCGCTGGTCACCGGCGATCACGAGGGCGCCGCACTGGCCTTCGACGCGATCTACGACGCCTTCCCCGGCGAGCCCGCGCCCAAGCTGGCGCTCGGCCTGTGCGCGGAGGTGCTGGGGCAGCTCGACAACGCCGCCGAGTACTACCGCCTGGTGTGGTCGACCGACCCGAGCTATGTGAGCGCCGCGTTCGGCCTGGCCCGTGTGCAGCTCGCCGCCGGGGACCGCCGCGGAGCCGTCCGGACACTGGAGTCGGTGCCGGAGTCCTCCATCTGCTACACGGCGGCCCGGGTCGCCGCCGTGCGCGCGCGACTCCGGCAGCGGACGGCCCTCGCCTCCGACGTACCCTTCCTGGAGGACCTCACCGCCGCCGCGGCCCAGGTCGAGGCGCTGGACGCGTACGGTCTCGACCCGACGCGGCGCGAGCAGTTGTCCGCGGAAGTCCTCGGCTGCGCCCTCGACTGGATACTCTCCGGTGGCCGGGGCGCGGCGCCGGCCGCCCGGACGCTGCTCGGCAGCGAACTGGACGAGCGAGGGCTGCGCTTCGGCCTGGAGCGCTCGTACCGCACGCTGGCCCGGCTGGCGACCGGCGGCGAGGAGAGGATCGACCTGGTGGAACGTGCCAATCGTTACCGCCCCCGGACGTGGGTGTAGTCAATGTCGCAGATGCCCCGGCAGGCCGCCCTGCCGACGTGTCCGAGCTGCGCGGAGCCGCTCGACGCGGGTGACCGTTTCTGCGGTGCGTGCGGATACGACCTGTCCGCCGTGCCGCCGCGCCCGGACGACCATCCGACCCTGACGATGAACGGCTCGGCGCAGCCGGCTCCCACGGCTGCGACGACGGACGTCACCGGCGTCGCGGGATTCGGGGGATTCGCGGGAGCCGACGCGGTGGCGGCGAACGGTACGGCGGTGCCGGGCGCCGGTGTTCCCGGTGCCGTCGCCCACGGTGTCCCCGGTGCGGCCCATGCGCCCGGTACCGCCGGTGTTCCCGGTGCGGCCCATGCACCGGGTACCGCCGACACGCACGGCACGCCGGGTGCGGCTGTGCCGCCGTCGGCGGCCGGGGCTCCCGTCCCGCCGCCCGTCGCGGCCCCCGCGGCCTCCCCGGCCTCCGCCGCTCCCGTGTCCGGCGTCCGGTTCGACCGGCCCTCGGAGCCCGACGAGTACGCCCTGCAGGCCCCCGACCCCCGGGTGGCGGCCGAGGCCGTCGCCGTGGCCGAGACCGCCAAGGTGTGCGTGGCCTGCCGTGCGGGCCGGGTGGACGACGACGGGTACTGCGAGAACTGCGGGCACGCCCAGCCGCGCGAACGCGACCACATGGAACTGGAGTCGGGCCCGATCGCCGCCGTCAGCGACCGCGGTCTGCGCCACCACCGCAACGAGGACGCCTTCGGCCTCGGCTGCGCCGTGCTGCCCGACGGCTCGCCCGCGCTCGTGGCGATCGTCTGCGACGGCGTGTCCTCCGCGACCCGCCCGGACGACGCCTCCCTGGCCGCCTCGAGGGCGGCGAGCGAGTCGCTGCTGGCGGCCCTCCCCCAGGGCGCGCACCCCCAGCAGGCGATGCACGAGGCGATCGTCGCCGCCTCGCACGCGGTCAACGCGCTGGCCGAGGAGCCCGCCACCGCCCGCGAACACGCCCCGCACCAGAACGCCCCCGCATGCACGCTCGTCGGATCGGTGGTCACCGCCGGCCTGCTGGTCGTCGGCTGGGTCGGCGACAGCCGCGCCTACTGGGTGCCGGCGGACCGCAGTTCGCCCCCGGCCCGGCTCACCGAGGACGACTCGTGGGCCGCGCAGATGGTCGCCGCTGGCCTGATGAGCGAGGCGGAGGCCTACGCCGACGAGCGCGCGCACGCGATCACCGGCTGGCTCGGCGCCGACGCCTACGAACTGGAGCCGCACACCGCTTCCTTCAAGCCGGACCGGCCTGGTGTCGTGGTGGTGTGCACGGACGGCCTGTGGAACTACGCCGAGGGTGCCGAGGAGATGGCCGAGGTCCTCCCACCGGACGCCTCCGTCCGGCCGCTGCACAGCGCACGGGTACTGCTCGGCCACGCCTTGGACGGCGGGGGCCACGACAACGTAACAGTGGCCGTCGTGCCGTTCCCCGCCCCCGCGCAGGGGGCAGGATCGGCCTGAGGCCGCAGAACGGGAATACGGGAAACACGGGGAAAGACGGGGAAAGACGCGTACGGACCGGTGGGGACCGGTCCGTTTCCAGACATCGCCCTGCGAACGTGGGGTTTCCGAGGGGGATTTGAGCAGGCATGGCCAATTTCTCGAAGTCGAACGTGCCGCAGTTCTCAGTGGACGTCTACCAGAACGAGTACCTGCCGGAGGGCGGTCGCGAGGTCAACGCGATCGTCACGGTCACCGCCACCGGCGGCGGCACGGTGGGCAGCGCGGCAGCGGCGCCGCACCTCTACTCGCCGGGCCAGAGCCCGTCCGCCGCCGTGGCGATCATGGTGGACTGCTCCGGCTCGATGGACTACCCGCCGACCAAGATGCGCAACGCCCGCGACGCCACCGCCGCCGCCGTCGACACCCTGCGCGACGGTGTGCACTTCGCTGTGATCGGCGGCACGCACGTCGCCAAGGAGGTCTATCCGGGCGGCGGCCGGCTCGCCGTCGCCGACGCGACCACACGCGAGCAGGCCAAGCAGGCGCTGCGCCGGCTGAGCGCGGGCGGCGGCACGGCGATCGGCACCTGGCTGCGGCTCGCCGACCGGCTCCTGTCCACGGCCGACGTCGCCATCCGGCACGGCATCCTGCTCACCGACGGCCGCAACGAGCACGAGTCGCCGCAGGACCTCAAGGCCGCGCTCGACGACTGCGCCGGACGGTTCACCTGTGACGCCCGTGGCGTCGGCACCGACTGGGAAGTGAAAGAAGTCACAGGGATCGCCTCCGCCCTGCTCGGCACCGCCGACATCGTCGCCGACCCGGCCGGCCTCGCCGCCGACTTCACGCAGATGATGGAGACGGCGATGGGCAAGGAGGTCGCGGACGTCGCCCTGCGGCTGTGGACCCCGGTCGGCACCGCCATCAAGTTCGTCAAGCAGGTCGCGCCGACGGTCGAGGAACTGACCGACCGCCGCACGGAAGCCGGCCCGCGCGCGGGCGACTACCCCACCGGTTCCTGGGGCGACGAGTCCCGCGACTACCACGTGTGCGTCGAGGTCCCGTCGGCGAACCTGGGCCAGGAGATGCTGGCCGCGCGGATCTCGCTGGTGATCCCGCAGGCGGGGGGCACCTCCGGCTCCAGCGCAGCCGGGAGTGGGGGAGGGGCGGTCCACAACCTGGGCGCCCAGGGGCTCGTACGGGCCGTGTGGACCGACGACATGGCCGCCTCCACGTCGATCAACCCTCAGGTGGCGCACTACACGGGCCAGGCCGAACTGGCCCAGGTCATCCAGCAGGGCCTGGACCTCCGCAAAGCGGGCGATATGGATGGAGCCACCGCCAAACTGGGCAGGGCCGTGCAGCTCGCCAGCGTCTCGGGGAACGCGGATACTGCGAAACTGCTTGCGAAGGTGGTGGACGTGGTCGACGCCACGACAGGTACTGTGCGACTGAAGGCCAAGGTCGCGGACGCCGACGAGATGACGCTCGAGACCCGGTCCACAAAGACTGTTCGTGTAAAGAAGTGACCTGAACGAGCTTTTGGGACACCGAAGGAGAGAGGGGGACGCGCCGACATGCCGACCTGCCCGAACGGACACCAGTCGGGTTCCGACGACTGGTGCGAGGTCTGCGGTCACCGCATGGCCGGTGCCGTGCCCCCGCCCCCTCCCCCACCGCCCCCGACCGCCGGCGGCGGCTACGGCTTCCCGCCTCCCCCGCCCGGCCCCGGTCAGGGCGGCCAGGGCGGCGGACGGCACCTGTCCTCCGTGCCCGACCACGAGCCCGAGCTGTGCCCGCAGTGCCGCACGCCCCGCGAGGGCGGTGCTCCGTTCTGCGAGGAGTGCCGCTGGAACTTCCTGACCAACACCGCGACCTCGTACACCCCGGCCGCCCCGCGCCCGCCGGCGCCCGGTCCGGGGCCCGGTGGTCAGGGTCCGGGTGGTCAGGGCCCCGGTGGTCCCGGTCCGGGTGGTCAGGGTCCCGGTGGTCCAGGTCCGGGCGGGCGGTTCCAGCCGCCGCCGTCCTACGGGGGCGGCGACTCCTTCGAGTACCAGGGCTCCCGGCCGTCCCAGGTGAACCGTCCCGCCGAACCGATCCCGCCGTTCGGCGGCGAGCCCTCGGGACCGGGTGGCCCCGGCGGCCCCTCGGGCCCGGCCGGCGGTCCGCCGCCGTTCGGACGCGAGCCTTCCGGCCCGGGTGGTCCCGGCGGTCCGTCCGCCACCGCCGGCGGTCCCCCGCCGGGCGCCTACGGGCGCGACCCCTCCGGTCCGGGCGGAACCCCCTTCGGACGCGAGCCCTCCGGCCCCGGCGGCCGTCCCCCGGGCCCGCCCGGAGATCCCTTCGGACGTGAGCCCTCCGGACCGCCCTCGGACCCCTACCGACGTGAGCAGACCGGGCAGTCCTCGGCCCCCTTCGGCCGCGAGCCCTCCGGTCAGGGCGACCCCTTCGGACGTGAGCCGTCCGGCCCCGGGGGCCGTCCCCCGGGCCAGGGCGGTCCCGGCCAGGGCAACCCGTCCGGCTACGGCGGCGACCCCTCGCGGCCGGTTCCGCCGCCGCCCGGGCCCGCGCCCACCGGCGGCCCCGGCTTCCCGGGCCAGGGCGGTCCCGGCGGACCCGGCGGCCAGGGCAACCGTGGCGGCCAGGGCGGTCCCGGAGGCCAGGGTGCTCCCGGCGGCCAGGGCGGTCCCGGAGGCCAGGGTGCTCCCGGCGGCCAGGGTGGATACGGGGGGCAGGGCGGAGGCCCCGGAGGTCCGGGGATTCCGCAGGCCTTCCAGCCGTCCGGCCCGTCGGCGCCGTCCGCCTACCCGCAGGAGAGCGGACGACCCCAGCCCGGCGGCCGTCCCTTCGGCGACGGTGACGACGACTGGGTGCTCTCCCCGCCGTCGAACACAGGCCCCGGACCGGGGGACCCCAGGGGTCCCGGCGGGCCCCAGGGCGGTGGCTACGGCTACCCGCAGCCCGGCGCCACGCAGGCCCCGCCCCCGCCCGGCTCCGCGTACCCGCAGCAGCCGGCGACCTGGACGGCGACGATCGGCCCGGACCGCGCCTACTTCATGGCGATGATGCACCGTTCGGGCCCCGAGGCCGCGGGGCTGAACCTGCCCGCGTACTCGCCCGAGCAGCAGCGCACGCTCACCGGCAACCAGATCACCATCGGCCGCCGTCGCCACTCCACCGGCGAGACCCCCGACATAGACCTGTCGGTGCCGCCGGAGGACCCGGGCGTCTCGCACCAGCACGCGGTGCTGGTCCAGCAGCCGGACGGCAGCTGGGCGGTCGTCGACCAGAACTCGACGAACGGCACGACGGTCAACGGCTCGGAAGAACCGATCCAGCCGTTCGTCCCGGTACCGCTGCAGGACGGCGACCAGGTGCACGTGGGCGCCTGGACGACGATCACGATCCGCCGCGGCTGAGGGGCCTGGGCCCGCACGGCATCCGGGCCTTCCGACACGCTGGCGACAGCCCGGGCCCTCAACGCCGCCTAGGCCTCTACGGCGGCGGAACCCGACGAACCCGGCAGGGGCCACGCGTACGGCCCCTCCGGCTCGTCGAGCCAGGCCCACGCGTGCCCGGCGCCGACCGTGATGCCGTAGCGCTCCCGTCCCGGCATGCCCTCGCGCTCCCACAGGACGTACGCCTCCTGCGGGTCGAGCGAGCCCCGGGTCAGGGCCAGCAGGAAGCGGAACAGGTCGTTCTCCCTGGCCCGGTGCGGGACCCCGGCGAGCGCCACCGTCTCCGGCTCCGGCCGGTCCGTGCCGCGCAGCGGCACGAAGAAGGCCGAGGTGTGCAGGAAGCGGCCCTCCGCATGAGCGGCGTCCCGGACCGTCAGGGCGATCAGGCCGGTGGCCAGCGGCGCCAGGATCAGGGCTCCCGGAGCGCACTGGGCGAGCCAGGCCCGCGGGATCGACGCAAGCGTGCAGGTCGCGACGATCCGGTCGAAGGGGGCGCGCTCGGGAACCCCTCGCGCCCCGTCCCCGGTGACGACGGTGGGCCGGTACCCGGCCTCGGCGAGGTGCCTGCGGGCGGACTCGGTGATCTCGGGATCCAGGTCGACGGTGGTGACGTTCGCGTCGCCGAGCCGGTACGACAGCAGCGCCGCGTTGTACCCGGTGCCCGCGCCGATCTCCAGGACCCGGTCGCCCTCCTCGACCCGCAGCTCGGCCAGCATCAGCGCCATCAGCGAGGGCTGGCTGCTCGAGGAGAGCAGCACGCCGTCGCGCAGCCGGGTCGCCAGCGGGACGTCCGCGTACGCGCCGCGCACCCAGCGCTCCCTGCTGCGCGGGTCGGGGCTCTCGCCCCAGCGTCGCTCGTAGCCGCCGACGCCGCCGACGTAGTAGTACGGCACGAAGAGATGGCGCGGGACGGCCGCGAAGGCCTCCCGCCATCGCGGGTCGGCGGCGAAGGCCCCGCTCGCCTCGATCTCGCGCACCAGCGCGGCCCGTGCCGAGGCGGCGACGTCCGCGATGCCGGCGAGCTCCGCGCTGTCTCCGCCGATTCCGTGCGCACCCATGACTCCACTGTGCGGCGGAACACGCCCCGAGGCGAACGTCGTGGCCGCCGGCGTGTGACCGGCGGTGCTCGGTGCGTGGTGCTCGGTGCGTGATTCGCGGTGCGTGGTGCTTGTGGTCCGCGGTGCTTGGGGTGCGCGGTGCGTGGTCCTAAGCCTGGAGTCCTCCGTCCACGCGTCTGAGACCATGGGAGACGTGAAAGAGATTCGGCGCGGCACGCTTCAGGAGCAGACCTTCTACGAGCAGGTCGGTGGGGAGGAGACCTTCCGCCGACTGGTCCACCGTTTCTATCAGGGAGTCGCCGAGGACCCGATCCTGCGGCCCATGTACCCGGAGGAGGACCTGGGTCCGGCCGAGGAGCGGTTCGCGCTGTTCCTCATGCAGTACTGGGGCGGTCCGACGACGTACAGCGAGCACCGCGGCCACCCGCGGCTGCGCATGCGGCACGCGCCCTTCGTCGTCGACCGGGCCGCGCACGACGCCTGGCTGAAGCACATGCGGGAGGCGGTCGACGAGCTCGGCCTGTCCGAGGAGCACGAGCAGACCCTGTGGAACTACCTCACCTACGCGGCGGCGTCGATGATGAACACCCCGGAGTAGCCACCGCCCAGGGGGACGTGGGGCATGGGGGACAGCATGGGGGCAGGGGGACCGTGGGGGCATGAGAGCCCCGGGGCAACGTGCGGGACGTCAGAGGCGTCAGAGGACGTTGACGTCGAGCATCCCCAGCCGCCCCGCCCGCCGTACGGCGATCGACCCGTACGGGGTGCGCAGCCGCAGCCACGCGCCGAGCGAGAGCAGCGCCAGGTCCCCGGCACGCGTGGAGGGCCGCAGGAATCCGAGCGACTGGGCCGCGTGCACGGCCCGCACGGGAAGGCCGGTCTCCCCGATCGCCCGGGACCAGATCTCCCGCCCGATCCGGTCGAGTTCGGCGCGCGTGCGCGACTCGTCCGCCAACTCCTCGGTACGGGAACGGAATTCCGTGACGGCGGCACCGACCGTCGCGCGCAGCGCGTCCGGAGCGGGAAGCCCCGGCTCGGGCGTCCAGCCGCCGCGCGGCGGCAGCACCCCGGCCCACGGCGGGCCGGTGACGGCAGCCGGGACGGCGGCCGTGGCGGCGCTCTCGTCGACGGACTCCAGCAGCTCACCGGCCGACACGGTCACGTCCAGCGTGACGTCGAGACCGTTCTCGTACGGCTTGGCCAGCCGGACCGCGCGGATCGCGAGCACCTCGAAGGACGGCGGCCGGCCGAAGACGGCGAGGGCGGTGCCTGCCGCCTGCAGCCGGACCGCCGCTCCTCGGTCGTAGTGGAGCAGCCGGGAGAGGAAGGCCGCGAGGTCCGCCGCCTCCCCCTCGTCGGCGAGGTGGAGCGCCGTCATGCGGCGACGGCCTCCTTGTCGGCGTCCCGGTCCTCGTCCTGGTACTCCTCCAGGAACTCGCGCTCCTCGGCGGTGAGCCGGCGCGGCCGCTCGGCCTCGAAGTCGAACGGCACGACCACCGTCGACGCCCGGACGTAGACCTGGTCGCCGTCCTTCACCTCGTAGGTGATGGTGAAGGACGCCGCCCTGATCTGGGTGACCCACAGCTCGATGTCGACCGGTGTGTGCCGGTGCACGAGCTGCCGCTTGTAGTCGATCTCGTGGCGCGCCACCACGGACCCCTGCTTGAAGTCCTTGTCCGGGCGGAACAGGAAGTTGATGCGGGCTTCTTCCAGGTAGCGGATGAAGACCGCGTTGTTGACGTGGCCGTACGCGTCCATGTCCGACCAGCGCAGCGGGCAGCGGTAGAGGTGGCGCAAGACCGATCAGCCCCGGGTCAGCTTCTTGTAGGTGGCGCGGTGCGGACGCGCGGCGTCCGGTCCCAGGCGCTCGATCTTGTTCTTCTCGTACGACTCGAAGTTGCCCTCGAACCAGAACCACTTGGAGTCGCCCTCGTAGGCGAGGATGTGCGTGGCGACCCGGTCGAGGAACCAGCGGTCGTGGGAGACGACCACGGCCGCGCCCGGGAACTCCAGCAGCGCGTTCTCGAGGCTGCTGAGGGTCTCGACGTCGAGGTCGTTCGTCGGCTCGTCGAGGAGCAGCAGGTTGCCGCCCTGCTTGAGGGTGAGCGCGAGGTTCAGACGGTTGCGCTCACCGCCGGAGAGGACCCCGGCCGGCTTCTGCTGGTCCGGTCCCTTGAACCCGAACGCGGAGACGTACGCGCGGGACGGCATCTCGACCTGTCCGACGTTGATGTAGTCCAGCTCGTCGGAGACGACGGCCCACAGCGACTTCTTCGGGTCGATGTTCTCGCGGCTCTGGTCGACGTACGAGATCTTGACGGTCTCGCCGACCTTGATCGAGCCCGAGTCCGGGGTTTCGAGGCCCTGGATCATCTTGAACAGGGTGGTCTTGCCGGCGCCGTTCGGGCCGATGACACCGACGATGCCGTTGCGCGGGAGCGTGAACGAGAGATCGTCGATGAGGACCTTCTCGCCGAAGGCCTTGGAGAGGTTGTTGACCTCGACGACGATGGAGCCGAGCCGCGGGCCCGGCGGGATCTGGATCTCCTCGAAGTCCAGCTTCCGCATCTTGTCCGCCTCGGCCGCCATCTCCTCGTACCGGGCGAGACGCGCCTTGGACTTGGCCTGCCGGCCCTTGGCGTTGGACCGCACCCACTCCAGCTCTTCCTTGAGCCGCTTGGCGCGCTTGGCGTCCTTCTGCCCCTCGACCTTGAGGCGGGTCGCCTTGGTGTCGAGGTAGGTGGAGTAGTTGCCCTCGTAGGGGTGGGCCCGACCGCGGTCGAGCTCCAGGATCCACTCGGCGACGTTGTCGAGGAAGTACCGGTCGTGGGTGACGGCGACGACGGTGCCGGGGTACTTGGCGAGGTGCTGCTCCAGCCACTGCACGGACTCGGCGTCCAGGTGGTTGGTGGGCTCGTCGAGCAGCAGCAGGTCGGGGGCCTCGAGCAGCAGCTTGCACAGCGCGACGCGGCGGCGCTCACCACCGGAGAGGTTGGTGACCGGCCAGTCGCCGGGCGGGCAGCCCAGGGCGTCCATGGCCTGTTCCAGCTGGGTGTCCAGGTCCCACGCGTTGGCGTGGTCCAGGTCCTCCTGCAGCTTGCCCATCTCGTCCAGGAGCGCGTCGGAGTAGTCGGTCGCCATCAGCTCGGCGACCTCGTTGAAGCGCTTGAGCTTGCCCATGATCTCGGCGGCGCCGTCCTGCACGTTCTCCAGGACCGTCTTGGACTCGTCGAGCGGCGGCTCCTGCAGCAGCATGCCGACGCTGTATCCGGGCGACAGGAACGCGTCACCGTTGGAGGGCTGCTCGAGCCCCGCCATGATCTTCAGAACGGTGGACTTACCGGCACCGTTCGGCCCGACCACACCGATCTTCGCGCCGGGCAGGAAGCTCAGCGTTACGTCGTCAAGGATGACCTTGTCGCCGTGTGCCTTGCGCGTCTTGCGCATGGTGTAGATGTACTCAGCCAAGAGAAACCGTCCGGCAGCTTGAAATCAGGCAGTGGGCAGATACACCCCATCTTGCCTGAGGTCCACCCCTGGGTGGTAACCCGAATGGTGGGGGGCGGCTGACCTGGGGGTTCGGCGTGGACGCCTTCGACTGCTGTCACTGCCGGTCACCGTCGAGCGGCCTCGGGGAACCTCGGACGGCCCAGGGACTGCCCAGGGACTGCCCAGGGACTGCCCAGGGACTGCCCAGGGTTGATCATCCCGGTCCGGCCTGTTGACCGACTGAGGGCACCTTGGACGTGGCCGGCCGTCCGCGCCGGCCCGCTGCTGTTCGTCGGCGTTGTCACGCAGTTCGTGTTGCCATCGTCCCTGCCGGCGGCTGGCTCGACCTTCTGATTTCTGTTGGAGACATCAGCTTGGGAAGCTGCGATCATTGGCGGCTGGTTCCGAGGCTGACCTGAGCGAAAGGTCGAGACGGGGCCTCGTTGGGTCCGCCTGCTTTCACCGTGATTCCCCACTGTTCCCCGCTCGATCTGGTGCGCTTGTGGTGCGGTCTGGTCTGGACACTCTGCAGAAGCGGCTGTGCAAGCCCTCAGAGGTGTTGCTTGCCCGTGCTGACAAGTCGACCGATGTCATCACGGGTCTGCACCCTGAGGGCGTCGAGCTCGACTCTGCTGCCGACCTTGGGTAACGCCGTGATGTCGGCGAGCACATCCTCCGCGGTCCGGCTCAGTGTCTCGTCATCTGTAAGCATCTGTACTCTGAACAGGGCTTCTTGGGCGTTGGAGCGCAAGTCATATGCTCGAATGCGCACCGTGTCGGCGTCTTCGGGCGGTGGCTGCTCATGCTCGCAGAACCAGAGGTGGACCAAGCAGCGGCGATAGTTGATCAGCGCGCCGGCGTAGGCGGAGTAGGCATCAAGTCGTTCCTGCCGGAGCTTCTCGCGGCGGGTGAACTGGTGGCTCCTGTCGGTGGTGCGATGCTGGAACGCCAGAGTGATCCCTGAACCGAGCAGAGTGCCCAGGACGGCTATGGCGCTGGCGATGATGGTCTCCACGCTCCAAGCTGATCACGGGGCGCTGGTCTTGGTGTGCCGTACGTTCAATCCCGGTGCCTCCAACACGCCCTCCAACTGTGGTGGTGGGGTGGTGGGCGTCGTCCCCGGGCGTTCACCTGCGTTCATGGGCGGTCGGCCATCGGGGCGGGGGCGGCTACGGGTCTCGTCCGAACGGCCGTGAACGGCGCTGAATGAGACGGAAACTGAAACGGACGTTGACGTCCGGCCGGTACAGGTGTCGTCGGGCTAGAGGCCGCGAAGTGCCTCGTAGAGGTCGGCGTAGGCGCTCCAGCAGCTGACGCTGCCGTCGTCGTTCAGGCTGCCCATGTACCAGTCGTCGTCGTTGACGGCTTTCACCAGGCAGAGCCCGTGGAATCCCAAGACGATCTCAGGGTGGAGGCGCTCGCCTTGCGCGGGCCAGCCTGTCACGACGCGATCGGTGCCGAGAGGTGTGGCCTCCCGGTCGCCGGAGACCTTGCGGATCTCCTCCAGGGTCCAACCTGCCGGGAGCTGCTTGCCTGCCATCCAATGATGGTGACAGCCACCGCACACGCCGAGTGCGGCATGGGTTCTGAGAGCTCCGGCTCAGGAGTTCGATCAACGCGGCTTTGGGAGCTTCGGATGCCTGGAGCATGGCCGTCACGGGACGCTCGTAGCTGCTGCTGTCTGCCGTTGTTGATGTCAGACGTGGATGTCAGGCCGGCTGAGGCACTATGTTCACTGCGCGATACGTGTAGCCGTCCTGCTTGTAGCCAGGGGCTTCCCACTGGAGGTCTACACGTTGTCCCGGCGACAGCGTACGGAAGCCCTTCGTCTGGATGACGGAGTAGTGGCCCCAACAACCGCCGGGTGTCTCGGGAGAGTCGAGTACCCCCCACCCCTCCTCGTCGTGCCACTCACGGACAGTCGCAGTCACCATGCAGCGACTATACGAGTGCCGGCTGCGCCACATGGTGGACGGGGAGTCTGCGTCTCTCGACCACTGCATGTCCGCGGAGATCGAGGCGTTCCTGCCGCCGTGGAGCACGACCTCGTATCCCTTGGTCTCCGGTGCAGCGCATGGACGTCCGTGGATGATCGTGCGGGGGGGCTCTCGGTGGACGGTTCCTGGGCTGGTGAAGCCGCCGCGGTGCTGGTTGCGCTGATCACTGTCATGGCACGACACGCTTGACGGGCGGGCCCTCGACCGACCAGGCGCGCGTGCGCCTCCCTGCCCCCGGACCGGCTCAATGACGTTGTCGGTGCCGGCCCTCAGCCTGGGGAAGCTGCGGGAATTGATCCCCCGTCGCTCCTTGGCCGTCCGGTGCGCTTGCGGTGCGGTCGCACTATGTGTGTCAGAAACGTTGAACAATCGGAGCCGACCATTCCGTCACGGCTGTTCTGCACCAATTCCGCAGAGCGGCTGAATACCCCCGCTTTGCCTGTTGTCCGCCGCCAGGATTTCCCCAACCTCAGATCTACCTCAAAGCTTCACCCATTGCTTGTAGTGGTCATGACGGACTGCCAAGATCGTGGGTGGCCAGAAGGCTTCCATTGAAGACGATAATCAACAAGGACAGGGGCTCCAGCTTCGAGACGACCATCGCGGACAAGGCCGGGACGCAGTGTTACAAGGCCTTCCTGCTCATGGTGTATCCCGACCCCGCGGATGTGAACGCTTCGCAGGGAATCAAGACTCCGTGCCTTAACACCTGACCCTTCCGGCTGGAACCAGAAAAGACGCTGGCGACCTATTGGACCGCCAGCGTCTTCGGGTTCCGGAATATACCGGCGAGGGTAATTCGCAAAAGTACCCGCTTGCGGCCGCCTGCTTGCTCACCGGTGAGATCACTGCCGTCCCGTCGCCTGTTCAGCGGGAACGCACCGATGCGCCGTAGCCGTCCGTCAGGCGCAGTACTGCCGTTTCGCGGGGGGTGCTGCCGGCCATGCCTGGATCAGGTACCACTCGGTGATCTCGTCGGGAGCCAGATCAACGGCGGTGTCCCGGCCTCGGGCATGAACACGGAGCCGGTAGTCGCCGGGGCCGTCGAAGGAGAGGACGGGCAGTTCTTCATCGAGGTCGTCCATCATTCCGCGGACCGTGAGTTCACCGGACGCGGAGTGGGCGCAGACCTCGACGATCTCCTGCCAGCCGCGCGCGCCCACCGGGGGCTCGGCCTCGTGCAGGGTGACCGTCACGTCGACGTCGCCGGCGTGGATGCCGGTCAGGACGACGATGACTCCTTCGGCAACCTCCACCAGCCCGTTGTGTGTGCCCTCGATCTCCGGGCCGGTCGGCCCGCCCTCGTCGCCGATGCCGAACTGGTGGCACTGAACCGGAACGCGTCCGCCGCCCCGCTCGAGCTCGCCACTCATGCCGCCTCCGGTCACCGAGTCCGGTCCTCCGCGATCCACACAGGAGCCGCTCGAAAGGTCATCGGCCGGCCCGACGACGCCGGCGGCCGGGGTACGTGCCACGCGCCTGCGCATCAGCGTCGTGAACTGGCGTGATGCGGCCTGGCGCGGTTCGGACCGGCGTGGCGTGATCTGGGGGCGGTGGGTGGGCTCAGTCGGGTACGTCGGTCTCCTTCCGGCCGGTCAGCACCAGGGCCGCTCCGCCGATGATGACCAGGCCTATGGCCGTGCCCGCGATGAGGGGCGTGGCGCTGGTGCCGCCGGTCGCGGCGAGGTCGGTGCCGTTCTCTGTGGAGGAGCCGCCCACCGTGGCCGGGCTCGGTTCGCTGAGGGTCTGGGTGGTCAGGCCGGCGATCTCGTCGGCCTGGGTCCGGCAGTCCAGGACGCCGGTGAAGCGGTAGTCGGCGCCCTGCGGACCGCTGATCGTGAAGTCGTAGGCCTGGTCCTCCTGCAGCGGGATCGTCACCGTCTGAGACGCGCCTGCCGGGATGGCGTGCTCGGCGCCCATCAGCTCGAAGACGAAGGCCGCGTCCCCCCGGTTGACGGCGGTGAGGTCCACTCCGGTCTTAGCGCAGTTCTTCGTCGCGGACAGGACCGGCGCCGCCCCCTGCGGCGCCCAGGCCGCGCTTGCCGCCGCCGTCACCGTCGACTCGCTGGAGCCGGCCAGGATCTGCGTCTGGCTGCGGCTCTCGGAGGTGAAGGCGCGGCCGACGGGGACGGTCGTCGACGCCTGCACGGTCAGCTCGGCCGAACCGGCGGCCGCGTCGGCGGGCACGTCGAAGAACAGCTCGCTGCCGTCCGTCGCGGACGTGACCGCCTTGCCGTCCTTGCCGACGATCCGAACCCCGCTGGTGGCGGCGTCCAGCGGTGGCGTCACCGTCACGCCGCTCGCGTCGGTGTGCACCGTCACCGGGCCGAGCAGTTCGCCGGGGCGACCGGAGACGGCGGCCACGTCGAGGGTGAGGGACGCCTGGGGCTCCACCAGGACGCGGGCGGCCTTCTGGAGATAGTCCGCGAGCTGCTCGGCCTGCGGGTCGACGGCGTCGACGCGTGCGCCGTCCGAGTAGCGCCAGATGGCCACCTGGGTGCCGGCGGCGGCGTCCTGCTCGGTGAGACCGCCGCCGATGCCGGCCTTGTCCGCCAGCGAGGCGAGGTCATTGACCTGGGGGTAGGAGTTCTGCAGGATCCAACGGATGCGGCCCGCGTCCTGGTCGGCGCCGAGCGAGGTGCCGCTCCAGGGGGTCTCGTGATATCTCGCGTCACGCTGCGTGGGGTTGTACAGGTCGACGCAGTACGTCTGCAGGGTGCCGCCGCCTTCGACGGACATCTCGAAGAGACCGGCCGACACCTCTTGGTCGCCGCCGTCGGCATGGATCACGGCGGTGCCGTAGGTCTTGAGGCCGCCTATCGTCGCGGTGGCTCCGCCCTGACCCTGTGTCACCTCGGCGGCGGCGGCCGTGCCCGCTCCGGCGATGACGCCCGCCGCGACGAAGCCGGACACCAACGTCGCCACGGCGAGGCGAACCGCGCCCCGCCCGCGCGTGAACGGCGCCGAGAACGAAGAAATCACACAATTCCCCTTCGAGCAGGACCCGTTGATGTGGGGGGGTACGGTCCCACCAGCAGAATCAGAAGCCCCGTGAGCCACGTCCGGCATCCTAGAGACGCGACGCACCACGCTTACCGGTCATCTCATCGGATCCCCGATCCGAATCGGAATCGTTATCCCCAAGATCGTCCACCGCCCGGGCTTATCGACAAATACACTCGGTCGTTCGGAGCACATGCGTCGATAAGCCACGGATCGGTCAGCGTCGGTGCAGGCGGCACCCTGACGCTCTGTCACCAGGTCGCTTCGTCACGCTGCGAACGGTCCGGCGCCGCGGCACCGGACCTCGGTTCACGTCACCGCCACCGCATCGCGTCACCGCCACCGCTTCACGTCACCGCCACCGGTTCGCGGCGCCTCACGGTGTCGGGCTCCGGCTCCGCGGAATCCGGAGCCGGTGTCTCCCAGTTGGGCTCGGGACGCACCGGCGCCCCTTGCGCCGCCGGCTCCGGGCGGCCCGACCGCCGGAAGGCCGACGTACCCCGCGAGATGTCGTGGCCGATCGCCACCGCGTCGATGTCCGCCGACGTCCAGTTCTGCTGTCCCTCGCGTGCCTCCGTGCGCACCTTCAGCCTGCCCTGCACGATCACCGGGTCGCCGACGTTCAGCGAGGCCATCGCGTTCGTGGCCAGTTGGCGGTTGGCCCACACCGTGAAGAAGTTGGTGTGGCCGTCGGTCCAGGCGTTCTTCTCGCGGTCCCAGTAGCGCGAGGTCACCGCCAGCCGGAACCTCGCCGACGCGCCCGCCGTCAGCTCCCGGTAGACCGGCTGCGTCGCCACGTTGCCCACCGCGCAGACCATCGTCTCGTTCACTAGAACCCCTCCCTCACCGGACGGTCGCGCCGCCCGGATGCGCCCACGGGCCCGTCCCGTACGGCTGCGTCCGCCGCGACGGCCGCAGCCTGGTGCACCGACCTCGTGCACCGCGTACCGTCGCCGCCCGCACGGCCACCGCGTCCGTCGCGATCGCCGTGGAGCCAGACTGCCTCCGCCGAGCCGGGCCCGCCGGGCGCTGTGGACCACCACCCGCCTGTGGAAAACCCCACCACCCGGACGAGTGATACTCATCGCCTCCGAGTGGATCAACCCGTGTGGGCCAACCGTGGTGATCCGCCCGGGCGGATCACCACCCAACCCCCTACCGACCAGGCCTCCCGTCCTGGGTGGACGGCCGCGGCCACCCGCGCCGAGCGCCCCTCACCGTGCTCCGGCTCCCACCCCGGTGACCCGCGCGTACTGTTCCCGCACCTCCCGGTACCGCAGCAGCTCCGCGGCCACCGGATCCAGCACACGCGCCCGCCCGCACCCGGACGCAGCCTCTCTCAGCCGGCGTTCCGCGTCCTGGCCGTAGCGCCGGGCCGGCCCCCGGGCCGCCATCCGGCAGCTCCACTCGACCAGCGGACCGCCGACGATGCCGGACAGCATCAACAGCACCGGGACCCCGAGATTCGGCGCGAGGACCCCGACGATCTGCCCGACCAGCCACAGGCCGCCGACGACCTGAAGAAGCGTCATGGACGCCTGGGCCAGAACGGCCACCGGCCACCAGCCCGGCCGCGGCGGCCGACCGGGCGGCAGGCCGGCCCGCGCCGCCAGCTCGTCCAGCGCCTCGGGCAGGCCCTGCGCACCGCGTACGGCCGCTTCCCGCACGGCCTGCGCCCACGGCACGGGAAGCCCCGCCGAGGCCCGCTCGGACAGCGTGCGCACCGCCTGCTCGACGCGCTGCCGCGCCGTGATCTCCTCGTCGGGCTGGGCACGGACCGCCAGCCGTCCGGTGGGAGGGTCGCACTGGTCCTGTGACCACCGCCACAGCCGCAGCCACGGCGTCCCGCACGCGCGGCCGGCGTTGCGCAGCCAGGCCCGTTCGGCTGCCTCGCCCGCCGCGGTGGCGCCCACGGCGTCCGCGAGACGGTCGGCGAACTCGTCGCGCGCCGCTTCGCTGAGCCCCACGCGCCGCCCGGTGGCGTAGACGGGCCGCAGCCGCCACGCGGCGGAGTCCACGTCGGCCGAGATGCGGCGGGCCGCGGCACCGCGCTCCGCGACGAACTGACCGAGCAGCTCGCGCAGTTCCCCGAGGCCGTCCCCGGTGAGCGCGGACAGGGCGAGCACGGTGGTGCCGGGCTCTCCGTACTCCCCGAGGGCGACGCCGTCCTCGTCGAGAAGGCGTCGCAGATCGTCGAGGACCAGCTCGGCGGCCTCGCCGGGCAGCCGGTCGACCTGGTTGAGGACGACGAACATGACCTCCGCGTGACCCGCCATGGGCCGCAGGTAGCGCTCGTGGAGGATGGCGTCGGCGTACTTCTCCGGGTCGACGACCCAGATGACGGCGTCGACGAGCCCCAGGACGCGGTCGACCTGCTCGCGGTGCTGCACGGCCGCCGAGTCGTGGTCGGGCAGGTCGATCAGGACGAGCCCGCGCAACTGCGCCTCATCCTCCTGGCTCTGCACCGGCCGCCTGCGCAGTCGGCCCGGGATGCCCAGCCGGTCGATGAGGGTCGACGCGCCGTCGCTCCAACTGCACGCGACGGGCGCCGAGGTGGTCGGCCGGCGCACGCCCGTCTCGGAGATGGTCACTCCGGCTAGCGCGTTGAACAGCTGCGACTTCCCGCTCCCGGTGGCGCCCGCGATGGCGACGACCGTGTGCTGCCCGGAGAGTCTGCGCCGGGCGGCCGCCTCGTCGAGCACCCGGCCGGCCCGGGCGAGCGTCCGGTTGTCGACGCGGGTGCGGGAGAGCCCCACGAGCTCACGCAGGGCCTCCAGCCGGGATCGCAGATGCCCGTCGTACGACAGCGGGGTCGAGGGCAGGGAGCCTGCGCCGCCACCTCCGCCACCTCCGCCGCCTCCGCCGCTCCGGGTCTCCTTGACGGCGGCCTGCTCGGCGGCGGAGGTCTCGTTCACCCGGCGGGCGATGAGACCGTCGTCCCAGGCTCCTGCGCCCTCCGCGCAGGACTCGGCACCGGCGCCCGCGCCGGAGTCCGTACGAGAGGAGGAGTCCTCGCCGGCCTTGGGCACGCGCGCGTGGCGGGCCGCCTCCTGCTTCGCCCAGCCCCGTCTCTCGGCGCGCGCCTCCCCCGCGCGGGAGTGCTCCTGGACGGCGCTGCCCTCGGGATCCGAACGATCCGGACGACCCTGGTCCGTGTGGCCCGGATCCGGACGACCCTGGTCCGCACGGCCCGGATCGGTGAGGGCCCGGTCCGTACGGTCCTGAGACCGCTGGTCTCGAACACCGGTCTCCGCGGTCCCGTCCTCCCTCGGACTGCCGGTCCGGTTCACGTGCCCGCGGTCCGAGTGGCCCCGGTCCGTGTGGTCCGGGGGCGTGCGGTCGCGGGGCGTGTGGCCCTGGTCCGCCTGCCCCTGGTCCGCCTGCTTCTGGTCCGCGTGGTCCTGGCCGGCGTGGTCCTGGCCGGTGTGGTCCCGGCCGGTGTGGTCCTGGCCGGTGTGGTCCTGGCCGGTGTGGCGCTGATCCGTGTGGCCGGTGTGGTCCTGGCCGGTGTGGCGCTGATCCGTGTGGTCGGTGTGTTCATGATCGACGTGCTCGGTGTGCTCCTGCTCCTGGTCCCTGTTGTCCGTGTGGTCCTGGTCAGTGACGGCGGTCACCGGTCACCTCTCCTTCTGCAGTACGGACAGCGCGGCGATGAGTTCGGCCTGGGGTTCGGGGTGGACTTCGAGTCCCTCGAGCGGGGCGAGGCGGCGGTCGCGCTCCGCGTACATCACGCGGTCGAGGTGCTCGGCGAGCAGCCGTCCGGACCGGTCGCGCAGCCTCAGCGCCCCGTGGGCGCCGATCCGTTCGGCGAGTCCCTCGCCCGCCGAACGCGCCCTGCGGCCGCCCAGCAGGGCGGTGGCGACGAGGGCGGCGACCGCCTCCGGGTCCGGCGTGCCGCCTCGCTCCAGGCTGCGCACCTCGTCCTCGGCGTACTCGTCGAGCTCGCGCCGCCACCGTCGTACGGCCAGGCCGATCCGGTGCTCGATGCTCTCCGACGACGTGTCACGGTCCGTCAGCTCTTCGGCGGCTGAGGCCGGTTCGCGCCGCCAGGCCTCGTCGACGCGCTCGTCGGCGGCGGTGACGGCGCACAACAGCAGCGCGCAGAGACTCTCCGAGAGGGCGTCGAGGAGTTCACCGGCGGTGCAGTCCAGTGGGAAGGCCCGCCATCGCTTGAGCGCGTCGCCGGCGAGTACGGCGCCGCTCTGCAGACGGCCCCGCACACGCGTGTACTCGATGTCGTACGCCGTCTCGACGGCCGAGGTGAGCCGCACGGCCGCCGCGTACTGCGCGGCGGCCGCACCGGCCAGTTCGGGCATGCGGGCCTTGAGGGAGTCGAGGACGCCGTGGGCCGTGCGGGCCAGGGCGTAACGGCGGGCGGCGGCGTCCTGGGTGTGATGGACCAGCCAGGTCCGCAGCGCCGCCACCGCGGTGGCCGGCAGCAGCCCGCCGCCCCACGCGGACTCGGGCAGTTCGGGAACGGTGAAGCGCGGCACGTCACCCAGCCCGGCCTTGGTGAGCAGGGCGCCGTACTGCCGGGACACCTCGGATACGACCTGGTGGGGTACGCGGTCGAGGACGGTCACGAGCATGACGTCGTACTCCTTGGCGGTGCGCAGCAGATGCCAGGGCACGGCGTCGGCGTAGCGGGCGGCCGTCGTGACCATCACCCAGATGTCGGCGGCGCAGATCAGTTCGGCGGCGAGGACACGGTTGTCGGCGACGAGGGAGTCGACGTCGGGCGCGTCGAGGAGGGCGAGACCGGGCGGGAGGGTGTCGGTGGTCTCGATCCGCAGCACGCGTCTGGCGTCCTCGCCGGGCAGCAACAGGTCCTCCGTCGCCTCCTGGTGGGGCGCCCACACGCGTGTGAGGCCGGGGAGCACCCGCATGCCGCTGAACCAGTGATGGTCCTCCGGGTGGCACACGAGCACCGGAGTCCGTGTCGTCGGCCGCAGCACGCCCGCTTCGCTGACGCGCCGCCCCACGAGGGAGTTGACGAGTGTGGACTTGCCGGCCCCGGTGGACCCGCCCACCACCGCCAGCAGCGGCGCTTCGGGTTGCCTGAGCCGGGGCACCAAATAGTCGTCGAGCTGGGCGAGCAGTTCGTCGCGGTTGGCACGCGCGCGTGGAGCCCCCGCCAGGGGCAGCGGGAAGCGTGCGGCGGCGACACGGTCGCGCAGGGCGGAGAGTGCGTCGAGCAGCTGAGGCCGTACGTCCAAGGTCACCACACGCGAAGAATGCCCAATTTTGAGGGATTTATGAAGCATATAGGCATGTCTGCGCGCCGATAGAACACAAGGGACGGAAGGTGCGACTGGGACAGAGGCACAGCCCAGGCATAACGAGTGCACAACACCCGCGTTCCCGGACGCCAAAAGCGATGCACGATTCGCACCTGCCTGCGATTATCAGGACCGCTTCACTGAACCTCCACATTGAGCCACGGAGGCGAAGCAACCAGGACAAGGAACCGGGAGCCCTATCCTTGTCCCCGGCAGCGTCACGGATCAGCCCACACCCGGGCAGCACGTACGAGGCCACCACACCGGCCCCCGTAGCTCAGTGGATAGAGCAGGCGCCTTCTAAGCGCTTGGCCGCAGGTTCGAGTCCTGCCGGGGGCGCAAGTCTCCGCCCTCCCTTTGGGAGGGCATTTTTGCTGGTCAGAGCATGTTTCACGCGATACGGCGAAGCCCCGGACACTCCCCCGACGATCATGGGGAAGTGCCGGGGCTGTCCGGCTGTCATCGGGTTTTCGCGGGTGGCTGGGACGAATACGTGTCGAAGTTTTCGGCGAGAAGCGTCAGCCTGCGTCGGCCGACTCGGGGAGATCTCCAGCGGCCTCCAGCCGCCTTTTCAGGTCAGGCAGCTGCCCCTCGACACACCGTGCGTAAGTGGCCGGCAGGACCGGCACGCTGTTCCCGGCCCATTCGGCGACCTGAGCGGGCGGGATCCCGTCATTGAGCCACTTGGTGAGGCGCGTGTGCCGGTTGTCGTACACCCGCTTCCCCGTGGGCGACTCGAAGACGTGCGGGGGCAGGACGGCCTTGCGTGCACTGCGCCACGCCCGACGAATGACCGAGCCGGCGAGAATGCCGCCCGTCTCCCCCTGGAACAGCAGATCACCGGGCTTGAGCACACCCTTGGCAGTCGGTCTGAGACCCAGTGCGTGTTCGTTCAAGATCACATCGTGCGCGTACAACACCGGTGGTTTCAGACCTCCGGTCCGTTCAGTGCGAAGGCGTGAAGCCGGCGGACTGGTCGAGGTGGAACGTGGAGCCAGAAGCCGTCGGGGGCCAACCCACACGCAGGGCAAGCCGAACAGCCGCGGCAACAGCGGACGGCAGTACAGGCTCAGCCTCGCGGCCGATCCAGTTGCTCGGATGCGGCTGGTCGGTAGTGACCACGAGCGTCGTCCCCGGGGTGTCCGCATGCTCGACCGCGAACGTGCACGGCGACCAGGCCAGCCCCTGGGAGTACGTCGGCCTGCCCCGCAGCCGCCAGCGGTAAGCCGTGCCGTCGACAACGATTCGTCGTGATCCCCTGCGGACCAGCGCCATCGCTCCCCCTTTCAGCAGCGACGATGCTAGCGACCCCGGCCCCGCCGCCCATCTCAGTTTCCGTCTCATTCAGCACCGCTCACGGTCGTTCAGACGAGACCGAAGCCGGTAGCCGCTCCCCCGACCGACCACCCATGAACCCAGTTGAACGCCCCCGATCGAGGGTGGCTGACGCGTCGCTCGGCATATGCGCGGCGCGAGGGACCCTTAGCAGGCTCCCCCTTGCTATCCGCCTCACCTGTAGAAGTGCACGAAAGCCGCAGGTCAGAGCGCTTCCCTGGGCGGAGTGACCGGCTTCCCCGACCTACGTACTACAGGCAAAGCACTCCACAACAAGCCCCCGCCTGCGCTGCCGCAGACGGGGACTCCGCCCTGAGCGTTAGTTCCTCCGGCGACGTCCCTGCGCATAGGGGCCGTGGCGATCATGTTCCCGCCACTCCTCGTCATGGGGGTCGCGGTCTTCGCCGCCCGCGTTATCTCCAGGAGTCGAAATGTGTTTGTTTGTTGACCTTGGCCAGCAGCGAGGCGAGAGGATCAGAGGGATCGTCGCTGAAGCGATCGGGGCCGCGCTCGGCCAGCGGCCCCGGCTCTGTCCCGTCGTGACGCGACCTCAACGTCTGCCCGTACGCTGCGCGTTGGCTTCGCCCGGCGGGGCTGGCAGTGTGCGCCGTCAACGCCGGAAGACCTCGTGTCTCCGATTGAGCTTCTTCGTCGGACGGCCGATCCCGTGCCGGACATGTGCCAGATGGTGCGGGGAACCACGGGGAACGGCGAGGACCAGGCCGCTGGCCAGTCAGGCCCCGCGCCCGCTCCGCCCCAGGTCAGCCAAGCAGCCCCACCGAGAAATCAAGCTTCCCAAGCTAAGGACTCAGGCCTCGTCAGCATGTGCCGGCCATCACGGCTTGCTCTGGTCGGCGGAACCGTGCAGCGTGGCTGAGGCCGGTGGGGGTGCAGCGAGACATACGGGCCCGCCCTGTCCGTCGGCGCACCCGCCGTCGTGGCGGGCTGTCGTCGGTGGGCCGGGCGCGGCAGGATCTTGAGGGCTGCAATCCGCCGGGCACGACAGGGGCACCGCCGACGCTGGTCGATGGTGCCCTGGGTGGCGCAGGGTCAGCAGGCGTCGTACTTCCAGGCGCCGCCCTCAACCGTCCACGGCTGTCCCTGCTGGTCGAACTTCGGCAGGCCCTTCACCTTGTACGAGACGCGGCCCATGGCCCCTGAGACGGTGGCGTGCACGTCCGTCGCCGGATGGTCAGGCCCGTAATTCTTCGCTGCCTGCTCCACGGTGGCCGCGTACGTGGCCGGGTCCGCCTTGGCGCGACAGCGCTTCGACAGGAAGGCGTACGCGCCCTCGCCGGCCCCTCCGAAGTAGAGGTTCACGTACGTGTCCGCGACGCGCTCCAGTTCGTTGGCGTCGGGCGCCGTCGGGGTGGTGGTCGGCGTCTCGGCGGCCATGGTGGGGCTGCTGTTCGGGGTGTCGGCTTTGTCGTCGCTGGACGAGGAGCAGGCGGCGAGGGTGGCGAGCAGGGCGGTGGTGAGCGCGATGGTGGCGCGGGTGCGCATGTGTCCCCCCATGAACGGTGTGCTGAAGGGGCATGGTGCCACGCCGGGCACCATGGGGGCCCCGCCCGGGGAATTCGGCGGGGCCGTGGGACCAGTCTGCGGCTGCTGTTTCAGAAGCGGTGCGGTTCGCTCACCCCCAGGAGGTGGATGCCCGGCTACCGCTCCTCGTCCAGTACCTGGGCAGCCGCGCGTGGGTCCATGAGGTTGGACCACGCCTGTTCGGCCGGGAGCAGGTCCCGCTCCGGCAGGGCGTACTCCGGATACCAGCGCTCAGCCTCGCAGCCAGGGACGTTGCGCAGGATCAGCACAGTCGGGTTCGGCGGTACGGAGCCGGTGATCCGGACGGCGAGGTAGGTCTCGTGGCCGTCGTCCGCACGCACCTGGAGGCCAAGGGTGAAGGTGTCGAACTCGCGTGTGTGCTCACGGCCGTCGCGCAGCGTGGCGTGCGCCAGGTCCAGCAGAGTCGCCCGCAGACGGCGCACGAAGCGGACACCGGCCTCGGCGCGGTACCGGACATGGTCCTCGCGTGCGGGCAGGAGGTGAGCGGTGTGTGTCGCGGTCTTCAGCTCGTCGGAGTGTTCCGCGTTGTAGCGAGCCGGACGGCGCGGCCGTCGGCCTCCAGGGCTGCATAGAAGTCATCACCCGAGCCGTCCTCGCGCCGACCCGCCGCGACCAGCCACGGCAGATCGGCGTCCAGCCATACCGCGCCGCGCCATCGCTGCACCTTGACCTTGAACAGCACTGGATCGTCCACGGACCGGATGCGTTCGTGCTTGCCGTCCTCGTCCGCGAACTGCTCGGACGCCTTGGCCAGCACCGGGTGGTCGATCTCGTCCAGCGGCACCGTGACCGGCGGCACCGCGAGGCATAAATCCTCGCGTCAGCAGCGCAGCGTCGGGCGGGCCGGGCGCAGCGAGCCGGGTCCGCTCATTCTTCGATTCCCCCGACCGCGTCGATCTCCTCCGCGGTCAGCCCGGTCAGCAGCATCACATCCGATTTCAGCGAGCCGTCCAGCACACTGAGCGCCTCCAGCATGCCGGACGGGATCGTCCGAGGCGGGCCATTCGCCGTTCCGGGGACTTTGGCTTGCAGTCACCCGGTCGCCGGGGGCGGCCGACGCCCGCTGTCACAGGAAGGGCCCGGGAGCGCGGCGCAGTTCGCGTGGCAGGCCTCGACGCAGTGCCCTTTCGGCGGGGGTGAGCGGGACGTCCGTGCGCAGTCGTTCGGGGTGACCCTCCGGCGGCCCCTGCTGCGTCGCGGTCCACCATTCCGCCGCGATCCACATGCTGCCCGCACCGGCCAGCCAACCCACGAACCGCCAGAGCCATCGCCCCGGCACATCGCGCCCTCTTCCACCTCTCACGACGTGCCTCCCATGCAGAGAGATCTCGGCAGACAAATGTCTGCCGAGATAATTTTGCCGAGGTTTCTTTGCAGAGATGTCTCTGCTGTTGTACGGTGAGACACATGGAGAACACGGAACGCACTTCCTCGTCCCACGACCCCCGAGCCCTCATGGCGCTGGCCCACCCCCTGCGGGTGCGGCTCATCGCCGCGCTGCGGGAGGGCGGACCGGCCACGGCGACACAGCTCGCGAGCCGGCTCGGCGAGACGAGCGGCACGGCGAGCTACCACCTGCGCCAGCTCGCCGAACACGGATTCATCAAGGAGAACACCGAGCGCGGCACCGGCCGCGACCGCTTCTGGGAGGCCACGAACAAGGGCGTGCGGGCGGACAACATCGAGGACTTCGTGCATCACCCCGACCGCGCCGTCCGCGGTGCGCTCGGCCTTCACATCCACGAGGCCGCCCACAACCACACCAAGGAACTCTCGGCCTGGCTGCGCTCCATGGAGGACATGCCTGCCGAGTGGAACGGCAGCTGGGACATCAGCAACTTCACACTGAGGCTCTCGCCCGCGGACGCGCGTGAGCTGGAAGGGAAGATCCACGACCTGATCGAGAGCTACCGCGAGAAGGAGGCGGACAAGCCCGCGGACGACCTGGCCCTGCGCTTGCACGTCCACGCGTTTCCGCGCCCGGTGAAGTAGCACCGCGCCGGCCGGGCTCCGCCGGAGGGACGGGTCCGCAGCTGAAGACAGCAGCTGCGGACCCGTCCGCCGGCCATTCTTCCAGCCCGGGCGGGCGGCGGCGCACCCCGCCCAGGGCCGGCTCAGCCCCGCCATGCGCGCCACGTCGGAAAGGGGATCGCGGTCCAGGGGCGCGCGGCTCTGCGAAGACGCCGCAGGCGCGACCGGGACGACGGGTGCTCGGCGGCGACCAGCTCCCAGTACTCCCGCTCCTCCCGCTCGGCCTGCTCCTCCCATCGCTCACGGCGCTGTGCCGCAAGGGCGTACAACACCGCCGAAACGGCGGCCAGTTCCTCCGGAGTCGGCCGTCCCCGCACGATCCGCAGCGCCTCACCGACCGGTTCGCCGACGCTCACTGCGGCTGGTTCCCGTGCTTGCGGGTGGGCACCGGAGCGCTCTTGGAACGCAGCACCGACAGTGCGTCGATTAGCCTGCGCCGGGTGTCCGCGGGGTCGATGACGTCGTCGACGAGGCCCCGCTCGGCCGCGTAGTACGGGTGCATCAGCTCCCGCTGGTACTCCTCGACCCGTGCCCTGCGCACCTTCTCCGGGTCGTCGGCGGCCGCTATCTCCCTGCGGAAGATCACATTGGCGGCGCCTTCGGCGCCCATCACCGCGATCTCGTTCGTGGGCCAGGCCAGGGCGAGATCGGCCCCGATCGACCGTGAGTCCATGACGATGTACGCGCCGCCGTACGCCTTGCGCAGGACGACCGAGATCCTCGGCACGGTCGCATTGCAGTAGGCGTAGAGCAGTTTCGCCCCGTGACGGATCACTCCGCCGTGCTCCTGGTCCACGCCGGGCAGGAAGCCCGGCACGTCCACGAGCGTGACCAGGGGAATGTTGAACGAGTCGCACATCTGAACGAAGCGGGCCGCCTTCTCGGAGGCGCCTATGTCGAGGACCCCCGCCGTACTGCACGGCTGGTTTGCCACGACGCCGACGACACGGCCCCCCAGCCTGGCCAGGCAGCACACGACGTTGGGTGCCCAAGCCTCGTGCACCTCCAGGTGGTCGCCGTCGTCCACGATCTCCTCGATGACCCTGCGCATGTCGTACGAGACGCTCGCGTCCGCCGGGACCAGGTCCGTGAGCGCCTCGCAGGAACGGTCCGGCGGATCGTCGGTCGGCTGCTCGGGAGGCAGGTCACGGTTGTTGGAGGGAAGCAACGACAGCAGGTAGCGCACCTCCTCCAGGCAGGACTCCTCGTCGTCGTAGACGAACGCGGCGACCCCGGACAGGGACGCGTGCACCTGCGCGCCGCCCAGCTCCTCGTGGGTCACCTGCTCGCCGGTCACCGCCTGGACGACGTCGGGTCCCGTGATGAACATCTGCGAGGTGCCACGCACCATGAACACGAAGTCGGTCAGGGCCGGAGAGTAGGCCGCGCCACCGGCGCACGGCCCGAGGATGACGCTGATCTGCGGGATCACACCCGAGTTGCGCACGTTGCGCTGGAAGATGCCGCCGTAGCCGGCCAGTGCCGTGACGCCTTCCTGGATGCGGGCCCCGGCTCCGTCGCACAGTCCGACCACAGGCGCGCCGGCCGCCTCCGCCATGTCGAGGATCTTGTGGATCTTCTGGGCGTGCGCCTCGCCGAGCGCTCCGCCGAAGATGCGGAAGTCATGGGCATAGGCGAACACCGGGCGGCCGTCGACCAGACCCCATCCGATGACCACGCCGTCGGTGTAGGGCCGCTTGTCCTCCAGGCCGAACCCGCTGGCCCGGTGCCGGCGGAAGGGCTCCACCTCGGTGAAGTCGCCGCCGTCGAAGAGCAGTTGCAGGCGCTCCCGTGCGGTCAGCTTTCCCTTGGCATGCTGGGCGTCGGTGGCCTGGGTGCCGGGGCCGCGCAGCACCTCGCCGCGCCGCTGCGCCAGTTCCTCCGCGAGACGGCGCTGCGAGGGCGCCGGCCCGTCGTCCCGGTCCGCCCGTCGGTGTGCCGGGACGGGAGCGCCGGTCTGCAGGTGCTCGGTGAGAGCCATGTCAGACCCCCGCGGCCCGGCGCAGGCCGTCGACGCGGTCCGTGCGCTCCCAGGTGAAGTCCGGCAGCTCCCTGCCGAAGTGGCCGTAGGCGGCGGTCTGCGCGTAGATCGGGCGCAGCAGGTCCAGGTCCCGGATGACGGCGGCCGGGCGCAGGTCGAAGACCTCGCGGATGGCGCGCTCGATGACCTCCTGCGCCACCGTCGCGGTCCCGAAGGTCTCCACGAACAGGCCGACGGGTTCCGCCTTGCCGATGGCGTAGGCGACCTGCACCTCACAGCGCGTCGCGAGGCCCGCGGCCACCACGTTCTTCGCCACCCAGCGCATCGCGTACGCCGCCGAACGGTCCACCTTGGAGGGGTCCTTGCCGGAGAACGCGCCACCACCGTGGCGGGCCATGCCGCCGTAGGTGTCGATGATGATCTTGCGGCCGGTGAGACCGGCGTCTCCCATCGGACCGCCGATCTCGAAGCGGCCGGTCGGGTTGACCAGCAGGCGGTAGCCGTCCACCTCGAGCTTGACGCCCTCTTCCTGCAGTTCGTCGAGCACGTGCTCGACGACGTGCTCCCGGACGTCCGGGACGAGCAGCGCGTTCACGTCGACGTCGGCCGCGTGCTGGGAGGAGACCACCACCGTGTCGAGACGGACCGGCCTGCTCCCCAGGTACTCGACGGTGACCTGGGTCTTGCCGTCCGGCCGCAGATACGGGACGGCACCGCTCCTGCGCACCTCGGACAGGCGGCGCGCCAGGCGGTGCGCGAGGTGAACGGGCAGCGGCATCAGCTCGGGCGTCTCGTCGCACGCGTAGCCGAACATCAGCCCCTGGTCGCCGGCCCCCTGGAGGGAGAGATCGTCCACTGCTCCGGCGGAGCCGTCGTCCGCCTCGGCGCCGACGCGCGCCTCGTACGCGCTGTCGACGCCCTGGGCGATGTCCGGCGACTGGGCGCCGATCGACACCGACACGCCGCAGGACGCCCCGTCGAACCCCTTCGCGGAGGAGTCGTAACCGATCTCCAGGATCTTGTCCCGCACCAACTGGGCGATCGGGGCGTAAGCGGTGGTGGTCACCTCGCCCGCCACATGCACCTGCCCGGTCGTGATGAGGGTCTCCACTGCGACGCGGGAAGCCTGGTCCTCGCGCAGGAGCGCGTCGAGGATCGTGTCGCTGATCTGGTCGGCGATCTTGTCGGGATGTCCCTCGGTCACGGACTCCGAGGTGAAAAGACGTCGAGACACGCGTACCTCCTGTAACGGAGCGGACTGGGGGCGAAGCGGCGGGAAGGGGTGACGGGGGCCGGGCCGGCGTACGAACGCGCCCCGAGGGGACGAGGGCCTTCGACCCGGCTCTCGGGCCGGACCTGCCGGACCCCGTCGCGCCCGCGTCAGGCTCCGGTGATCTGCTGCTGCAGTCCCATGTGGTCCACCAGCGGCCAGACCTCGGTGATCCGGCCGCCCTTGAGCCCGTAGAAGATGTGGGCGCGCTGGGAGACGCTCCTGCCCGTCGGCGCGTGGCCGCGGAAGGTGCCGGTGTGCCGCCCCGTGGTCACCCCTCGCACCGCCACCGAGTCGCCGTCGGCGACGATGCCCTCGATCTCGAAGCGCAGGTCGCTGAAGGACTCGTGGAGGGACTCCCAGGTCGACTTGATCACCTCCGGGCCCGTCCGTCCCGAGTAAAGGGCGTTGTGCATCACGGCGTCAGGCGCCGTGATCTCGTCGGCGACCTCGAAATCGGCCCGGTTCACGGCCTCTTCGTACAGGCGCAGAATGACGGCCTTGTTGGCCTCGGCTGTGCTCGTCATCGATTCACTCCGTGCTCGTGGGCGCTGGAACATGCCACGGATCGTGGATGCCGAAAACCATGTCAGCGGCGCCGCATACAGAGACTCTGGAGAACGACTGAAGGGGAACGGGAGGTCGTTGCCGCGCTCAACGCCCGCCGCTTAGCCTGTGGGCGTTTCACAGAACCCGGTTGTGCCGTCATCGAGGGGTTCCTATATGCGTTTTGACGAGCTTTCCGTTCCCGGGGCCTATGTGATCACCCCGGAGATTCATCCGGACCCACGGGGAAATTTCTTCGAATCGCTGCGCGTCGATCTGCTGGAGGACGTTCTCGGTCACGCTTTTCGTCCGCTCCAGGTCAACTGCTCGACGTCTCGGCGAAATACGCTGCGCGGAATCCACAGCGTCGCCTCCCCGCCCGGTCAGGCGAAGTACGTCACCTGTGTCCGCGGGGCGGTACGGGACATCGTCGTGGATCTGCGGCCGGGCTCGCCCGCCTTCGGCGCCCACGCGGTCAACACCCTGGACGCCGCGTCGGGCCGGGCGGTCTACGTGCCGGAAGGGGTCGGGCACGGCTTCCTGACCCTGGCCGACGACAGCTGTGTCTGCTACGTGCTGTCCAGCGTGTACGTGCCGGGCACCCAGATCGACGTCGATCCGCTGGATCCCGCGCTGGCGCTGCCCTGGGGGTTCGACGAGCCGCCGGTGCTGTCGGACAAGGACGCGTCGGCGCAGAGCCTGAAGGAGGCGCTCGACTCCGGGATCCTTTCGGGGTGATCTGCGTCAACACCGGCACATGAGCGCTTCTTCAGAGCCGTCCCCGATGGTCCAAGTCATCACACCGGGTAGCAGTCCACCTGAGGGGATGCCTCCATGAAGGCTCTGGTGCTGTCGGGCGGTTCCGGTACCCGCCTACGACCGTTCAGCCATTCCATGCCCAAACAGCTCATACCCGTGGCCAACAAACCGGTGCTCGAACACGTCCTGGCCAATATCCGCGATCTGGGTGTCACCGACGTCGGCGTCATCGTGGGCGACCGGGCGGCGGACGTCAGACGTGCGGTCGGCGACGGCGCGCGATCGGGTGTGCGCATCACCTATCTGCGCCAGGAGAGTCCGCTCGGCCTCGCCCACTGCGTCCGGCTGGCGCGGGAATTTCTGGGCGAGGACGACTTCGTGATGTATCTGGGCGACAACATGCTGCCGGCCGGGATCGGCCAGGTGGCCGCCGACTTCACGGAAAACCGGCCGGCCGCACATGTCGTCGTGCACAAGGTGGCCGATCCCAGCGCGTTCGGAGTCGTCGAACTCGATTCCGCGGGCCGGGTGGAGAACCTCGTGGAAAAGCCGCAGAATCCGCGCAGTGATCTGGCCCTGATCGGCGTCTACTTCTTCACTCCGGCCATTCACGAAGCGGTTGCCGCGATCGCCCCCAGCCCGCGCGGAGAGCTGGAGATCACCGACGCCATCCAGTGGCTCGTCGATCACGGAGCGCCCGTCGAGGCCACGCAGTACAGCGGCTACTGGAAGGACGTCGGACACGTGGAGGACGTCCTCGAATGCAACCGGGTTCTGCTCGAAGGCGTCGAGAGCCGGATCTCGGGCGAGGTGGACGACGCCAGCGTGATCAAGGGGCCCGTCGTCGTCGAGGAAGGCGCGCGCGTCGTGCGTTCCCTCGTGGAGGGTCCGACGATCATCGGCCCCGGCACGGTGGTCGAGGACAGCGCCGTGGGCCCCTACACCTGCCTGGGCAGCGGGTGCGTCGTGCGGTGGACCCGGCTCGACGCGTCGATCGCGCTGGACGGAGCGGTGATCACCGGAGTGCGCCGGCTGAGCGGCTCCCTCATCGGCCGGGAGGCCAGGATCTCCCTCGGCGCCCAGGACCCGGCGCAGCACCGGCTCGTCGTCGGCGACCACTGCCGGATCGAGGTGACGGGATGAGACTGTTCGTGACCGGCGGAGCCGGGTTCATCGGCTCGGCGTACGTCCGTGCGGTGCTGAACGGCGAACTGCCCGACAGCGCGGCCGTCGACGTCACCGTCCTGGACAAGCTCACGTACGCCGGCAGCCGCGACAACCTCCCGGCCCGGCACCCGCGTCTGGAGTTTGTACGGGGCGACGTGTGCGATCTGCCGCTGCTGCTGGACGTGCTGCCCGGGCACGACGCGGTGCTGCACTTCGCCGCCGAGTCCCACGTCGACCGGTCGATCGAGGCGTCCGCCGCGTTCGTGCACACCAACGTGGGCGGTACGCAGTGCCTGTTGGAGGCATGCCGGCGCACCGGCGTGGAGCGTGTCGTGCACGTCTCCACCGACGAGGTGTACGGATCGATCGCCGAGGGCTCCTGGACCGAGGAGTGGCCGCTCCAGCCGAACACCCCGTACGCCGCCTCCAAGGCCGCCTCGGACCTGGTCGCGCGCTCCTACTGGAAGACGCACGGGCTGGACATCTCGATCACCCGCTGCTCCAACAACTACGGGCCGCACCAGCACCCCGAGAAGCTGATCCCGCTGTTCATCACCAACCTGCTGGAGGGCATCCCGGTGCCGCTGTACGGCGACGGGATGAACATCCGGGAGTGGCTGCACGTCGACGATCACTGCCGGGCCCTGCACCTGGTGCTGGCACGCGGCAGGGCCGGTGAGGTCTACAACGTCGGCGGCGGCAACGAGCAGACCAACATCGACATCACCAGCAGGCTGCTCGCGCTCTGCGGCGCGGACTCCTCGATGATCCGCCGGGTTCCCGACCGCAAGGGTCATGACCTGCGGTACTCCATCGACGAGAGCAAGATCCGGTCCGAACTCGGCTACGTTCCCCAGGTCGACTTCGACCGCGGCCTGGCCGCGGTGGTCGCCTGGTATCGCGACCACCCCGACTGGTGGAAGGGCTCCAAGTACCGGCAGGCCCCCGCATGACCGTCGTGGTGCTCGGAGCCACCGGCTTCCTCGGACGGCACATCTGTGCGGCCCTGCGGGACGCGGGCCGTCCGGTACATGCCGTCGCCCGCGCAGGACCGAGGCCCTTGGATCTCCTGCGGAGCGCTCCGCAGGCCCTGGCCGCCGTGTTCGACGAGGCGGACGCGGTGGTCAACGCGGCGGGCCGGGCCTGGCAGGCCGACGCGCGGGACATGGCCCAGGGGAACGTGCGCCTGGTGCGGAACGTGCTCGAAGCGCTGCACCTGACTGGCCGTCGGCCACGCCTCGTGCAGCTGGGCAGCGTGCACGAATACGGGACGGCCGAGCAGGGCACGGCGATGGCGGAGAGCCACCCGCCGCGTCCCGTCACCCCGTACGGCCGAACGAAGCTGGAGGCCACCCGCGCGGTGCTGGACGCCGTGGACCGCCGGCAGCTGGACGCGACCGTGCTGCGCGTGGCCAACGTGTGCGGTGCGGGAGCGCCCCGGGGCAGTCTCTTCGGGCTGGTCGCGTCGAGTGTGCGCGAGGCCGGGCGAGCGCGCGCCGCGGGCCGGACGCCGCCTGCCCTGCGGGTGTCGCCGTTGCGGGCCCACCGGGACGTCGTCGACGCACGGGACGTGGCGGACGCGGTCGTCGCGGCCTGCGCGCCGCAGGCCGCCGTGGCCGGACGCGTGATCAACGTGGGTGCGGGACGCGCCGTGCACATGCGGGCGCTGGTGGACCGGGCCGTCGCGCTCGGCGGCGTCCCGCTGACCGTGGTCGAGGCGCCCGGTGGCGGCCGGGCCACGGCGGCCGACTGGCAGCTGCTCGACATCGAGCTCGCCCACCGCCTCCTCGGCTGGCGGCCCCGACGAGGCCTGGACGAGATGCTCGGCCATCTGCTGTCCCCGCAGGACTCGCCCCTCATGGACCCAAGCTGGAGAGGATGAACAGGTGAGCGATCACAAGGACCTCGTCCTGGACGCGACACGCAAGTACCACCAGGAGCGGGCGAACGGCGCCGGCGGGTTCGTCCCGGGTGTCACCGAGATCTGGCCGTCGGGAGCCGTGCTGGAGGAGTCGGACCGGGTCGCGCTGGTCGAGGCCGCGCTGAACATGAACATCGCCGCCGGCCCCAGCGCGCGCAGGTTCGAGTCCGCGTTCGCCCGCAGGCTCAAACGGCGCAAGGCGCACCTGACCAACTCCGGCTCGTCCGCCAACCTGCTGGCGGTGTCGGCGCTCACCTCGCCGCGTCTGGAGGACCGGCGGCTGCTCCCCGGCGACGAGGTGATCACAGTCGCCGCGGGGTTCCCGACGACGGTGAACCCCATCCTGCAGAACGGGCTGGTGCCCGTCTTCGTCGACGTGGAGCTCGGCACGTACAACACCACAGCGGAGCGGGTCGCCGAGGCCGTCGGCCCCCGTACCCGTGCCGTCGTCCTGGCCCATGCGCTGGGCAACCCCTTCGAGGTCGCCGAGATCGCCGAACTGTGCGCCCGGCACGACCTGTTCCTCATCGAGGACAACTGCGACGCGATCGGAGCGCTCTACGACGGCAGGCTCACCGGCACCTTCGGCGAGATGACGACCGTCAGCTTCTACCCGGCGCACCACCTCACGATGGGCGAGGGCGGCTGCGTGCTGACCTCGGACCTGACGCTGGCGCGCGTCGTGGAGTCGCTGCGCGACTGGGGGCGCGACTGCTGGTGCGAGCCGGGCGAGAACGACCGGTGCCTGAAGCGGTTCAAGTACCAGATGGGCACGCTGCCAGCCGGGTACGACCACAAGTACATCTTCTCGCACGTCGGTTACAACCTGAAGGCCACCGACCTCCAGGCCGCCCTCGGGCTCAGCCAGTTGAGCAGGCTCGACGAGTTCATCGCCGCGCGCAGGCGGAACTGGTCCCGGCTGCGCGAGGGGTTGGACGGGCTGCCCGGCCTGCTGCTTCCCAGGGCCACCGAGCGGTCCGAGCCGAGCTGGTTCGGATTCGCCCTGACCGTCACGGACGAGGCGGCCTACACCCGGGCCGAGCTCGTGGACTTCCTGGAGTCACGCAAGATCGGCACCCGTCGGCTCTTCGCCGGCAACCTCACCCGCCACCCCGCCTACGTGGACCAGCCGCACCGTGTGGTCGGCGGGCTCGCCAACAGCGACGTCGTCACCGACCGCACCTTCTGGATCGGGGTCTACCCGGGACTGACCGACGAGATGACCGACTACATGGTGTCCTCGATCGCGGAGTTCACGGCGGCCCGGTCATGACCGCGGCCACGGTCACCGTGCCGAGCCGCCGGCAGGACGCGGCGGCCGAACGGCTGAGCCGCTCGGCCGCCGCCACGGACGGCGCCCTGATGCCGACCGGACGGTTCGGCCCATGGCTGGCCGAGCTCCGCGCCGCCCACGCGTTCAGGGTGGACCGTGTCCCCCTCACCGCACTGGACGGCTGGTCGTTCGCCGCGGGCACGCAGAACCTCGTCCACCACACCGGGCGGTTCTTCTCGGTGGAGGGACTGGACGTCACGGTGTCCGCGGACGGGAGCGGACTGCCCGCGGACGTGCCGCCCTCGTGGCAGCAGCCCGTCATCCGGCAGCCCGAGGTCGGCATCCTGGGCATCCTGGTCAAGGACTTCGGCGGAGTCCTGCACTGCCTCATGCAGGCCAAGATGGAGCCCGGCAACCCGAACCTCCTGCAGCTCTCCCCCACCGTGCAGGCCACCCGCAGCAACTACACCAAGGTGCACCGCGGCGCGGACGTGCCGTATCTGGAGCACTTCGTCCGGCCGGACCGGCATCGGGTCATCGCCGACGTCCTGCAGTCCGAGCACGGTTCGTGGTTCTTCCGGAAGTCGAACCGCAACATGATCGTCGAGGCCACCGGCGACGTGCCGCCGCACGACGACTTCTGCTGGCTGACGCTGGGGCAGATCGGGGAACTGATGTGCCGGGACGACGTCGTGAACATGGACTCGCGCACGGTGCTGTCCTGCCTTCCGCTGCCCGACAGGCACGGCCGCGCCCGGTTCACGGACACCGAACTGCTGTCCTGGATCACGGGCGAACGAGCCCGCTACTCGGTGAACGCCCGCCTCACGCCCCTGGGCGCCCTCGACGGCTGGCGGCGCAACGAAGGGACCGTCGAGCGGGCGGACGGCCGGTACTTCCGTGTGGTGGGCGTCTCGGTCACGGCGGGGAACCGTGAGGTGAAGAGTTGGGCCCAGCCCCTGATCGAGCCCGTGGGGCGCGGCGTGACGGCCTTCCTGACCCGTGACTTCGACGGGGTCCCGCACGTCCTGGCGCGCGCCCGGGTCGAGGGCGGCTTCCTCGACACGGTCGAGCTGGGTCCCACCGTCCAGTGCACGGTGGACAACTACGCGCATCTGCCCTCCGAGCACCGGCCGCCGTTCCTGGACCAGGTGCTGGAAGCGGACGCCGCACGGATCCGCTACGCGGCGGTGCACTCCGAGGAGGGCGGCAGGTTCCTGGCCGCCGAGAGCCGGTACCTGGTGGTCGAGGCGGACGAGGAGCAGGCTCCCGCCGAGGCGCCGCCGGGCTTCGCCTGGGTGACGCCCGGCCAGCTGCGCTCACTGGTCCGGCACGGCCATTACGTCAACGTGCAGGCACGCACCCTGCTGGCCTGCCTGAACACGGTCGGGGGCATCGCCCCGTGACCGGCCGGGCGCTGCGCCTGGGCGTCCTCGGCTGTGCGGACATCGCGGTGCGCCGGATGCTGCCGGCCTTCGCCGCCTCCCCGCAGGTGGAACTCGTCGCCGTGGCGAGCCGGGACGGCCGCAAGGCCGGTCTGACGGCGGAACGGTTCGGCTGCCGGGCCGTTGTCGGCTACCGCCGGTTGCTGGAGCTGGGAGAGGTGGAGGCGGTGTATGTGCCGCTGCCCGCGGCGCTGCACGCCCGTTGGGTGGAGGCGGCGCTGCGGGCCGGCCTGCATGTGCTCGCCGAGAAGCCCCTCACCACCGAGGAGGCCCGCACCCGGGCTCTGGTCGCCCTCGCCCGCGAGCGGGGACTGGCCCTGATGGAGAACGTCATGTTCGTCCACCACCGGCAGCACGAGGCCGTGCGCCGGCTGGTGGCGGACGGGGCGATCGGCCGCCTGTGGTTCTTCCAGTCCTCCTTCGCGGTGCCCGCCCGCGCCGAGGACGACATCCGCTACGACGCCGCCCTCGGCGGCGGCGCGCTCTGGGACGTGGGCGTCTACCCGCTGCGGGCCGCGCTGCACTTCCTCGGTCGCGGCCTCGACGTCGTGGGCGCCCGTCTGTTCGCGGGCGCCGGGCGCTCGGTCGACACCTCGGGGGCGGTCCTGCTGGCCTCCGCCGAAGAGGTCGGCGCCCAGCTCTCGTTCGGGCTGGAGCACGCCTACGCCAACAGCTATGAACTGTGGGGCAGCGGTGGGCGCATCACCGTGCAGCGGGCCTTCACCCCGCCGGTCGACCGGCCTCCGCAGATCCTCCTGCACCGCGGCTCGGGGGTCGAGGAGATCCGGCTGGACCCGGACGACCAGGTGGCCAACACCGTCAGGGCCTTCGTGGACGCGGTACGCAACGGCACCGGCCCGGATCAGTCCTGTCTCGACCAGGCCGAGCTCCTGGAGCGCGTCCGCCGCGCCGCGTCCGGCGCCGATGACGGTTTCGGCGCCGGACGCCGTGGACCGTGACGGTCGTCGCCCGGACCGTCCCCGGCCGCCGCCCTCCGCGCCCCCGCCCTGCCGACCCCGCGCGGAGGGCCCACGCGGTTCGGGCAACGGGTCGGCCGAGACATCCGGTGCGCCCGTCGGCGAGGGCCGGCCGTAGAGGCTGCGACCCACGCGCCGCCCGAACGCCGTGGGCCCCGGGCGCTGTGCCCGGGGCCCACGGCGTTCGGCGTCGGGCGCCGAGTCGGGGGAGTCAGGGGACCAGCACCACGCCGCCGCGCGTCCCGCCGGCGGCCAGCGCTCCGTGGGCCTCGCCGGCCCGCTCGAAGGCGAAGGTCCGCGGTGTGCGCAGGGTCAGCTCGCCCTTCTCCACGAGGGCGACCAGTTCGGCGAGCTGCTCGCCGATGCCGCGGGCCAGGACGACAGCGGTGCGGATGCCGCGCTCACCGGGCGGCGGGAACGGCGGAGTGACGCCGGTGTAGGCGCCGCCGTCACGGACCGCGCCCAGCGCCGGGGCGCCTATTGCCGCCGCGTCCAGAAGCCCGTCGACCCCCTCGGGAACCACCGAGCGGACGGCGGCCGCCACGTCCTGGGAGCGCGCGACGAACGTCGCGCCCCGGTCGGTGACGAAGGACTCGTCGTTCGGACCCGCCGCACCGACGGTCTTCAGGCCTCGCAGACGGGCCAGTTCCAGGGCGAACCCGCCGACCCCGCCCGCGGCGCCCGTCACGGCGAGGGTCGAGCCTGCCGGGAGGGCCAGCAGGTCGAGGCCCTGCAGGGCGGTCAGCGCGTTGAGCGGGAGGGTGGCCGTGGCGGCCGGGTCGGACGTGGCCGGCGCGAGGGCGAGCACGTCGGCGGGCAGCACCACGTACTCGCTCTGCGTGCCCCGCTTGGTGTCGGGCCAGTTGGACATGCCCACCACCCGCTGGCCGACGGAGAACCCGCTCACGTCCGCGGCCACCGCGTCGACGGTGCCGACGACGTCGGCGCCGAGGACGTAGCGGGGCCCTGCCGGCAGCATCGGGCCGAGGAAGCCGGACCGCGCCACGACGTCCAGCGGGTGGACGGCGGCGGCGAGCACGCGGACGCGTACCTCGCCGTCCCCGGGCTCGGGCACCGGAAGATCGGCGACCGTCAGGGCGTCCGGGCCTCCGAAGGACGTGATGGTCACTGCTCGCATCGAGACTCCTTGGTGAATGGGTACGGGAGAGTGCGCAAGCGCGCGTCTCAGGGCTGTTCGTGGGTGTAGGCGACGCGGCAGGGGATCGCGTCGACAGAGGTGACGAGCTGTCCGACGGAGGCGAAATGACCCTGGGCGTCCGGGCGGGCCCGCATCGCCTCGAAGGCCTCCTTCGACTCCCACTGGACGTAGGCGATGACACGGCCGCCGTCGTGGCTTCGGTGCAGGCTCGTGGCCACGAACCCGGGCTGCAGGTCCAACAGGGGCATGCCCTTCAGCAGCACCTCGGTCAGCTGGTCCTGGTTCTCCGGGGTCGTGTGGAAGATGTTGACGGTGGTGAAGTACTTCTCCGGCGCGATGGTGGCGCTGGTCATGTCTGCTCCTCACGGGCGGCACGGGGGCGAGGGAACGGGAAGGTCAGAGGGTCCGGCCAGTGACGGTCGCGAGGATGTCCGCGAAGTCCTCGGCGTCCTCGGCGTCCTGGGAGCGCCAGGCGACGAAGCCGTCGGGCCGGACCAGCAGGGCGCCGTGCGCGCCGATGCCGCTCGCTTTGCGGAACTCGTCGTGCGGGTCGCGCACCTCGCCGTCAGGACCGAGCCGGTGCACCTTCAGCGGCATGCCGAGCTCGTCGGCGGCGGCCAGTGCCCGCTTCGCCCGGTCGTCACCCTGGTCGCCGGTGAAGAGCAGGAAGGCCTCGCCGGTCAGGTCGATGGGAGAGACCCGACCGCCCCGTGAGTCGGTCAGCCAGGTGTGCGGTACGCGCATCCCGGGCCGGCCGTCGATGACGAGTTCGTGGCTGAGCGGGTCGTCGAAGTCGGTGCCGGGAATGACCGGGGAGGTGTAGCGGTAGGCAGTGGTCACGATGGTCTGCTCGCGCTCGTCGCGCTCGTCGGCGTCCTGCGGGTCGCTCCACCGCATGTGCCGCATCCAGGCCTGGTCGATGGTGGCCCGGCCGACGGGACGGCGTTCGGTCTCATAGGTGTCGAGCAGTCCCTCGCCCGCCCAGCCGCGCAGGACGCCGGCCAGTTTCCAGGCCAGGTTCTGGGCGTCCTGGACGCCGCAGTTGGCCCCGAAGCCGCCGGTCGGCGGCAGCACGTGGGCGGAGTCGCCGACCAGGAACACCCGGTTCTCGCGATAGGTCTCGGCTATGCCGTGCCCGATCCACCATCCCTTGGACTCGAGGATGTTCACCTCCAGGCCGGGGACTCCGGTCGCCTTGCGGACCAGTTCCACGCATTCCTCAGGGGTGATCTTCGAGGCGTCGAGGACCCGTGGGTCGCCGAAGATGCCGTAGATCCAGCGCTCGTCGTCGACCTTGAAGAGCATGCCGGGGGCGTCACGGTTCTGCAGGTAGAGGATCATGAAGCGGCGGCCGTCGAGTATCGAGTCGATGTCCGCGGTGAACAGGATGTTCAGCACGTGGCCCAGTGCGCCGTGGCCGTGCCGCTCGATGCCGAGTTCCTTGCGCAGGGGGCTGTGCGCCCCGTCCGCTGCGATCAGGTACCGGGCCCGGACCGAGCTGGTGCGGCCGCTCTCCAGGTCGCGCAGCTGCGCGGTGACGCCGTCCTCGTCCTGGACGAAGGAGGTGAGTTCGGTGCGGAAGGAGATCTGCGCGCCGAGCCGGAGCGCCTCCTCCAGCATGACGGGCTCGACCTTGTCCTGGCCGCACCAGACCGCCTCCGACGGTCCGATGTCGTGGAAGTCGTTCTCGCCCTCGGCCATGACCACGACGTCGCCTTCGACGATGTGGGCCAGGGACTGGGCCCGCAGGATGGCGCGCGGGAGATGGTGCGGCGGGAGATCCCGGTCCGCCCAGTGCTTTCCGAGCACGAACTTCTCCGCCACGTCCAGCACTCCCTGCTCGATGCCGAGCGTGCGGAACAACTCCATGGTGCGTGGACTGACATGCGTGGAGCGCAGCATCTGGGAGACGCCCGAATTGCGCTCGACCACGAGACAGTCGATTCCCTGCTGGCGAAGAAACAACGCGGAGGCGAGGCCGGACATGCCACCACCGACCACCAGAACCGGAACCTGAACGTCTGCCATGATGTTTTTCCTATCCGGTGCCATTCGACGAAACTTCTCCAATTCGCTGCGAAAAGAATGTCGAGCAGCTCTCCACACGAACTGAAGAGTCGATGAACCGGCACGTCGGAGCGGTCCCCGGGGAGGCGCACGGTCGGCCGCCGCGGATGTCGGCGGCGGGCGCCGGCCGCGGGTTCAGCGTCGTCCGAGCGGTCGTTCAGCCGGCCCGGCGACGGTGGGGCGACTGTGTCGACTCATCTACAGGAGCGCGCTATGGGTAATCTCTCGGGCAGGACGGCGCTGGTCACCGGGGCGTCCCGCGGAATCGGACGGGCCGTCGCCGAACGGCTGGCCGCCGACGGCGCGCTGGTCGCCGTCCACTACGCGACGGACGAGGCCGAGGCGAAGGAAGCTCTGGCGGGGGTCGAGGCGGCGGGCGGACGGGGCTTCGTCCTGCGGTCGGAATTCGGCACCGAGGGCGACGTCGACCGGCTGGTCGCCGGTCTGCGCGAGGAGTTGTCGGGGCGGCCGCTGGACATCCTGGTCAACAACGCGGCCGTCGGTCACACCGGCTCGATCGACAGCGCCACGCCGCAGGACTTCGACCGGGTCTTCGCCGTCAATCTGCGGGCGCCGTTCTTCCTCACCCAGCAGGTGCTGCCCCTGCTGAGCGACGGGGGGCGCATCATCAACATCAGCTCGTCGGTGACCCGGATCGCGGTCTCCCACGAACTCGTCTACGGCATGACGAAGGCGGGGCTGGACACCATGGCCCGTACGCTCGCCCACAGTCTGGGCGCCCGCGGCATCACGGTGAACTCGGTCGCGGCCGGCGTCACGGACACCGACATGATCGCCCTCCTGCGCCAGTACCCCGAGGCCATGGCCTCGGTCGCGGCCGCCACCGCGCTCGGCCGGATCGGGCAGCCCGACGACATCGCCGGCATCGTCGCCTTCCTCGCCTCCGACGACGCCAGGTGGGTGACCGGACACCTCCTGGACGCCACCGGGGGGATGTGCCTCGGCCTGGGCATCTGACCCGCTCCGGCATCGGCCGGGCCCTCCCGTCCAGGTGCACACAGGGCGCACTCTTTGACGGATCCATGCACGCGCATAGCATCGGGAGATGAATTCCACCGTCTTCGACAAGGTCGACCGCGACCTCGCGCACGCGCTGCAGATCGACGGGCGCGTCCAGTTCAACAGGATCGCCGAGGTCCTCGGCATCTCCGACAGCACGGTCGCCCGCCGCTACCACCGTCTCTACTCGGCCGGCCTGCTGAGGGTGGTGGCCTCGGTGAACCTCTCCCGGCTCGGATACGTGCCGTGGACCATCCGGCTGCAGTGCACCCCCGACGCGGCGGGCGGCATCGCCGCCGCGCTCGCCCGCCGCACCGACACGTTCTGGGTGCATCTGCTGTCCGGTGGCACCGAGATCTCCTGCAGCACGCAGGCGCGCACCGGCGGCGGCAGCGGCGATTCGCTGCTCCTGCACAAGCTGTCGCGCACCACGCGCGTGGTGTCGGTCAGCGCGCACGCGATGCTCCAGGGGTTCGCGAGCCCGGCGCAGTGGTCGGGCCTGACGTCGCTCTCGCCCGAACAGGCCGAAGCCCTGCGCCCGGAACCCGCCGACGCGGACGAGGGCCCGACGGACCTCTCGCACGAGGACCACTCCCTCGTGGAGGTCCTCTCCCGCAACGGACGGGCGGGTTTCGGGGAGTTGGCGGACGCCACCGGTTGGTCGGAGTCGACAGTCCGGCGCCGCATGGAGCACTTGCGGCGCACCGGCGTCCTGCGCTACGAGGTCGACCTGCCGATGACGGCACTGGGCTACCGCGCCGAGGCCCGGCTGTGGATGTCGGTGCGCCCGTCCGAGCTGGTCGCGACGGCGCAGGCGGTGGCCGCGCACCCGGAGGTTTCCTTCGCGGCCGTCACCACCGGCCCCACGAACCTCATGGCCTCCGTCATCTGCAAGGACCACCCCGACCTCTACCGCTATCTCACGGAACGGGTGGCGTCGTTGGACGGTGTCCACAACGTGGAGATGGCCACTGTCGACCGCACCGTCAAGCGCGCCGGGACGGCCCTGCCCAGCGAGGCGTTCCGTGAGGCGGCCCTCCTGTGAGGCCGATCGACTCGACGATTTCCACTTCCGGATCATCGTTCGGTGCGGATATCCGTCAGAATCTCACCGCCGGTTAGGTGTGCACGACCCTTCGCCGCCACTCTGTGAGTGTTCCCGCAAACGAAAGGACATCTGATGCGCAAGTGGTTGCCGCTTGTCGCGGTGTGCCTCGGGTCGTTCATGCTCATCGTGGACACCACCGTGGTGACCGTCGCGCTGCCCGAGATCGGCACGGGTCTGGACGCCTCACTGTCGAGCCTGCAGTGGGTCATGAACATCTACACGCTCGTGCTGGCCGCGCTCACGCTCAGCGCCGGCTCCGTGGGCGACCTGCTCGGCCGCCGGCGGGTCTACCTGCTCTCGCTCGCGGTGTTCGCCGGCGCCTCGCTCCTGTGCGCCCTCGCCCCCAGCCCCGAGGTGCTCATCGCGGCCCGCGGTCTCCAGGGCATCGGCGGGGCCGCCATGTTCGTGACCAGCATGGCGCTGCTCGGCACCACGTACGAGGGCAAGGACCGCGGCACCGCCATGGGCGTGTGGTCCGCCGTCATCGGCGTCGCCGCCGCGGTCGGACCGATCTTCGGCGGTCTGCTCACCGAGAGCATGAGCTGGCGCGCCATCTTCTACGTGAACATCCCGATCAGCCTGGTGACGATGCTGCTGACGAGGGCGTGCTTCACGGAGTCCCGCAAGCCGGGCGGCGCCCGCATCGACTTCCCCGGGATCATCACCTTCGCCCTCGCCTCCGGCGCCCTGACCTACGGTCTGATCCGGGCCGGAGAGGACAGCTGGACCTCGGCGTTCACCCTCTGCCTGTTCGCGCTCGCGATCCTGAGCACCGTGCTCTTCGTCGTCGTCGAGCAGCGTCATCCGAGCCCGATGCTGGACATCTCGCTGATGCGCAACCCCTCGTTCCTCGCCATCATGCTGAGCACCATCGCCTCCGCCTGGGGCTTCTCCAGCCTGGTGTTCACCTCACTGTGGCTGCAGTCGGTCGTCGGACTCACCCCGATCAAGGCGGGTCTGGCGCTGCTGCCACTGGCCGCAGCGACGTTCGCCGCCTCGACGCTCACCGGCAAGCGCCTGCACGACGTCTCCCCGCGGGTGACCATCACCGCGGCGCTGGTCCTGATCGGCGCCGGCTGCGCCGTCAACGGACTTGTGATCGACGGCGACTCGTCCTGGGTGGCGGCCCTGCCGGGACTGCTCGTCATCGGCGTCGGCGTCGGCGTCGGCATGCCGGCCACCGGGTCCGCCGTCTTCGCCTCGGTGCCGCCCCAGCGGGCCGGCATGGGCTCGGGAGCCATGGCCACCTTCCGTCAGCTGGGACAGGCGCTGGGCGTGGCCGTCCTCGGCCTGGTCTTCGCCAACGTCATCCGCGGCGACCTGAAGGGCAAGGTCGACGACCCGTCCGCCGCCGAGGACGCCCTCACCAGCGGGCGCAGCACCACCCTGGACGTGCTGCACGACGCCGGCGCACACGGTCTGACCTCCGTGTACCTGGCCTCCGCAGGCCTCGCCCTGGTGGCGGCGCTCGGCACGGCCGTCTTCATCCGCAAGCGCGCCCAGGCCGCGCCGCCGCACGCCCCGGCGGGCAAGGAGGCGGCCGAGGCCCACTGACACACCGACTCCGTGCGCGGGTGTTCGTCCCCCGTCACCTCACGCACGGACGAGCCGCCGGCCCCCAGCGGGCCGGCGGCTCACTCATGCGCGTCCAGGTCAGAGGGACTTCAGCTGCTGCAGCAGACCCGCACGGTCGACCATGGGCCAGATCTCCGTCACCCTCGACGCGTCGTCGAGCCGGTAGAAGACGTGCGCCCGCTCGGAGACGCGCAGACCGGTGGGCGCGGTCCCCGCGAAGGTCCCGGTGTGAGTGCCTGTCGTGGTGCCGCGCACGGCCACCACGTCGCCGTCCACCAGCAGGTCCTCGACCTCGAAGTGCAGGTCGCTGAACGCTTCGTGCAGCGCGCGCCAGGTCGCCTTGAGAACCTCGGGCCCGGTCTGGTCGTGATAGGGCGCGTGGTGCATGACCGCGTCCGGGGCCACGAGCTCATCGGTGATCTTCTCGAAATTCCCCTGGTTCAGCGCCTCGTCGTACAGACGAAGGATGACGCTCCTGTTGCCGTCCGGGCTCGCCATGAGGTCTCTCCGATTATTCAGGTCCGACAGGTCGAGAAATACTCCCCATGACCGGTACAGGGTTACTGAAGAAACGCTGAAGAATTGCCGGGAAAAGGAATTCCCATTCACGGACCGCTTGAATCGTCCGGGATGCTCCGGAGAAAATTACGTGTTCGCCCAGGGACCAACAATTGGAGAGTTTCGATGCGAGTCCTGTTCGCGATCATGCCATCCCCGACCCACCTGCATCCCTTCGTTCCCCTGGCGTGGGCGCTGCAGGGTGCGGGGCACGACGTCTGCGTCGCCAGCTATCCGGACATGGTCGACACCATCACGGAGGCCGGGCTCACGGCGGTCGGGCTGGGCGACCCCGTGGACCTCGCGGCCGCAGTCGACGACTGCGCCGCGGACAAGCGGCTGGACCCGATCATCGACCCGTTGGTCGACCCCGCCGAGCCGGGTCTGTGGAAGGTGATCCGCAACATCCTGATGTCGCCGTTCTGGATGCACTTCCCCGCCGAGGCCCCGGCGTCCGGGGAGCGGCCCTTCACCGACGCGCTGGTGTCCTTCGCCCGCAACTGGGAGCCCGACCTGGTGCTGTGGGACCCGATGTGCTTCCCCGGCGCCGTCGCGGCCCGGGCGTCCGGCGCCGCACACGCCAGGCTGCTGTGGGCCCCGGACTACTTCGCGTGGACGAGGAGCAAGTACCGCACCTGGCTGTCCGGTTCGACGGACGGGACGCGCGAGGACCTGATGGCCGCGATGACGGCGCCGACCCTCGAGCGCCTCGGGCTCACCTTCGACGAGGAACTGCTGGTCGGCCAGTGGAGCGTCGACCCCATGCCGGCGGACATGCGCCTGCCGGTCGACCTGGAGTACGTGCCGGTCCGCAGGGTCCCCTACACCGGTGCGCAGGCCGTTCCCGAGTGGCTGCACGAGCGGCCGCGCAAGCCCCGCGTCTGTCTGACCCTGGGCGTGAGCAACCGCAAGTTCTTCGGCCAGGACAGCAGGCTTCCGATGGCCGAGCTGTTCGACGCCGTGGCCGACATGGACATCGAGCTGGTGGCCACGCTCAACGCCGACCAGCTGGCCTCCGTGCGACGGATACCCGACAACGTCCGCACGGTCGACTACGTGCCGCTGAACCAGTTGCTGCCGACCTGCGCGGCCATCATGCACCACGGCAGCGGCGGAACGTTCGCGGCCGCGGTGGCGCACCGCACCCCCCAGCTCATCGCCTCGCGTCCCTCGGGCCAGTCCATGGACATCGCGCGCTACGTCGAGCGGCGGGGCGCGGGACTGATCGCCGCGGACATCGAGAGCGAGGACTTCTCAGCCACCGAGGCGCGGGCGCAGCTGGAGCGGATCCTCGGCGACCGGTCCTTCCGGGCCGGGGCGGACGCGCTCCACGAGGAGGTGGGGCGGATGCCCAGCCCCAACGACGTCGTCCCCCTCCTGGAGAAGCTCACCGCCCGGCACCGCTCACGTTCCTGACCCTGCGCACCCCGATGCCGGCCCTCGCCAGGGGGCCGGCATCGTGCTGTGCGGTGCTGTGCGGCCGGCCGCCCGCCGGTGCCGCGGTCGGCCCGGACACGCGCGACGGCCCGGACTCCGGGTACGAAACGGAGTCCGGGCCGCCGCGCGGCGCCGGGCCGGCTACTTCTTGCGCGCCACGATGAGGCGCTCGGTGGCCGTCAGGTCCTCCACCGTGATGTCGGCGAAGCCGGCCGCCTCCAGCCAGACGCGGCTCTCCGCCGCCGTGTACTCGGAACCGCCGCTGCGCACGAGCCGCATGTTCAGGCTCATCAGCAGCGAACGGGCCGGGCCCCGGCGGTCGTCGTCGAGCAGCTCCTCGTAGATGAGCAGAGCCCCTCCCGGGCGGACGGCTTCGTATGCGCGCCCGACCAGCAGGGCCCGCGTCTCGTCGTCCCAGTCGTGCAGGACGTGGCCGAAGATCAGGACGTCGGCCTCGGGCAGCGGGTCGGTGCGGAAGTCCCCGCCCTGGAAGGCCACCTTGTCGGCGACGCCGAGCCTGGTGACGTGCTCCTCGAACAGCGGCTTGACGGCCGGGACGTCGAACGTGATGCCGCGCAGGTGCGGGTGGGCCTGCACCAGGCGGCCGGTGAGGTTGCCGCGCGCGCCGCCGAGATCGGCGATCGTCGAGTACGCGGACCAGTCGAAGCGCCGGGCGAGTTCCTCGGTGACGGGTGCGGAGACGCTGTCCATGGCGTCCATGAAGCCGCGGACCTGGTCAAGGTCCTTGTACCAGTCCCCGAAGTCGTCCTGCCCCTCCTGGCGCGATCCGCTGCGCAGCAGCCCGGTGAGGCGGCCCCAGGCCGGGTAGAGCGCGTAGCTCATGAAGGTGAAGAAGCCTCCGACGTAGCCGTCCTTGGTCTTGTCCAGGAAGCGGGCGGCCGCCGATGTGTTGACGTAGCGTCCGTCCTCGCGGTCGAGCAGGCCCAGCGAGACCAGCGCGTCCAGGAAGTCGGCCGCGGCGCTGTGGTGCAGCCCGAGGGACTGCTCGATCTCCTCCCGTGTCGCCGGCCCTTCGGCCAGCCGGGTGAACAGTCCCAGTTCCACGGCGCTGAAGAGCGCACGCGCCCTCCAGAACCCACTGGCGACGTCCATCACGTGCTGCAGTTCGGCATCAGCGTCAACGGACCCCATGGAGGTCTCCTCTCTCGGCGGAAAAACTCTGCAGAATCGCTGACGTGACGGCGTCGGCCCGTTCCGTGTGGAAGAGATGGCCACCGTCGATCACGTGCAGTCGGAAGTGTTCGGACGTGCAGTCGGCCCAGTCCGCCATGGACTCGGCGCGGACTAGGGGGTCCCGCTCACCGGCCAGGGCGACGATCGGCACGGGCAGGGCGGCGCGTGGCCCGATCGGCCGGTTCGCGAGCCAGGCGACGTCCGAGGCGAGCACCTTGGTGATGCGCCGGCACAGCCGGGGGTGTTCCAGCACCTGCCGGGGCACTCCGCCCAGCGCGACGACCTCGTCGAGAAGTGCCTGCTCGCCGAGGGCGGCCCAGCGGCGGGCCCAGCCGGCGTCCACGTGCGGTGCGGGGCTGGCCGCGACCAGGATCCGCTCCGGCAACGAGGCTCCGCGCCGGGCCAGCTCGGCCGTCGCCTCGAAGGCGAGGACGCCGCCCATGCTGTGGCCGTACAGGACGTACGGCCGGTCTGCGCGTTCCGTCAGGGCGTCGGCCAACTCGGCCACGTCGAAACGCGGATCCTCGGCCAACCGGTTCTCGCGGCCCGGCAGCTGAACCGGCTGCACCCACAGGCTCTTGGGGAGCAGGCCACGCCACGACAGGTAGTGGGTGCCTCCCCCGCCGGCGTTGGGCAGGCAGTACAGGACGGTTCCGGCGCCGACCGGTGGCGCCCCGCCCAGGAACCACCTCTCGTGCGTATCAGTCGGCATGGCGCGACCCGGCCGTGGGAGATCGGTGGACGTGCGTGACCTCGCAGAAGATCGGGACGATGTCGTCCGTGATGGCACGGCACGCCCGGAAGTGGTCCTGCACGTCCGGGTGGGCGCGCATCGCGTCGAACTCGTCCTTGCTGCGCCACTGCGCGTAGTTGATGACGCGGGTGCCGTCGTAGCTCTTGTGGACGTTGGCGGAGACGAAGCCGGGGAACGTCTCGATGATGTCGGTGGCCTCGACGACGGCGTCGTAGATGCGCTCCTGGTTCTCCGGCGTCACGGTGAACACGTTGACCAGGGTGTAGTAGTCGTTCTCTTGGGCGATGGTTCCCATCGGTCGGGGTCTCCTTCTCAGACGGCGCGCACGACGAGTGCGGAATTGAACCCGCCGTGGCCCCTGGCCACGACGAGGGCCGCGCGCACGGGCAGTTCGCGGGGGCCGTCCACGACGACGTCGAGGTCGTAGGCGTCCGGGACGTCCCGGATGTTCGCGGCTGCCGGCACGACGGAGTCACGGATGCTCAGCAGGGCCCCGGCCACGTCGAGCGGGGCTCCTCCGGCATAGAGCCGACCGGTCATCGTCTTGGGCACGGCCACGGGCACGCCCCGCGGCCCGAACACCTCCCGCAGCGCGGCCGCCTCGGCGGCGTCCTGCGCGGGCACGCCGCTCGCGTCGGCGAAGACGACGTCTATGTCCGCGGGACGCAGACCGGCGTCGTCGAGCGCGCCGCGGACCGCTCTGGCCAGCGCGGGAGGACGGCCCGAGCCGGGGCGGGGGTCGAAGGTGGCCGCGTAGCCGGCGAGCTCCCCGTACACCACGGGCGCGCCGCGGCGCCGAGCCGCCTCCCATTCCTCCATCACCAGGACGGCGCCGCCCTCGCCGGGGACGTAGCCCGAGGCGTCGGCGTCGAAGGGCAGGAACGCGCGGTCGGGGTCCTGCCGGGTGCTGAGCAGGCCGACGGGGATCTGCGCGGTCAGGCCCCACGGGGACAGCGGCGCGTCGAGGCCGCCGCCGAGCACCACCGTGAGGTCCTTGCGCCGCAGCCGCCGTCGGGCGCTCGCCAGCGCGTCGAGGCCGCCCGCCTGTTCGCTCACCACCACCGAACCCGCGCCGCGGGCACCGTGCCTGATGGAGAGCTGGCCGGTGTTCACCGCGTAGAACCAGGCGAAGGACTGGTAGGCGCTGACCCGCTGCGGGCCCTCGCTCCACAGCTTCTGCAGTTCCCGCTGACCGAACTCGAAGCCGCCGCACCCGCCTGCGGTGATGACGCCGACGTCGTAGAGCCCGAGCGCGGCGAGGTCCACGCCCGCGTCCTCGACGGCCCACTGGGCCGCCGCGAGCGCGAACTGCGTGGTCCGGTCGGTCTGCGGGACCAGCCTTCCGGGCACGTGCTCGGCAGGGGTGAACTCGCTCACCTCGCCGGCCACTCGGACCGGGTAACCGCTCGCGTCGAAGCGGGCGAGGGTGCGCACGCCGCTGCGGGTGGCGAGCGTGGCCTTCCAGTGCTCGTCCGTGCCCAGGCCGTTGGGCGCCACCACGCCCAGCCCGGTGACGACGATCCGCTCCGTCATTTCCGGCCTCCCTTCGCCCGCCGCAGGATCGCCGCGCTCTGAAAGCCGCCGAACCCGCTGCCCACCGTGAGCGCGGTGTCCACCGGGAGCTCCCTGGCGATCAGGGGGATGTAGTCCAGGTCGCACTCGGGGTCCGGCTCCCGCAGGTTGGCCGTCGGCGGCACGACGCCGTGTTCGATCGCCAGCGCGCACGCCGCGATCTCGATGGACCCCACGGAGCCCAGCGCGTGCCCGATCATCGACTTGATCGAGCTGATCGGGGTGTCGTAGGCGGCTGCGCCCAGGGCGTCCTTGAAGGCCGCGGTCTCGTGCAGGTCGTTCTGCCGGGTGCCGGAGCCGTGGGCGTTGATGTACTGGAAGCCGTCACGGGCCACCTCGGCCTGGGCCATCGCGACGCGGATGGCCTCTGCCATCTCGGCGCCGTCGGGACGCAGTCCGGTCATGTGGTAGGCGTTGCACCGGGTGGCGAACCCGGCGAGCTCGCAGTACACGTGCGCACCGCGCCGCCGGGCGTGTTCCTCGCTCTCCAGGACGAACACGGCGGCGCCCTCGCCGAGGGCGAATCCGTTGCGCGTGCGGTCGAAGGGCCGGCACGCCCCGGCCGGGTCGTGGTTGTCCGGGGAGGTGGCCCGCAGGGCGTCGAAGCAGGCGTAGGTGATCGGTGACAGGGGGGCGTCGGTGGCGCCGGTGATGACGACGTCCGCCGCCCCCTCGCGGATCAGGTCCAGTGCGTAGCCCACGGCGTCCAGGCCGGAGGTGCATCCGGTGGACACAACGGTCGAGGGGCCCTCCGCTCCGGCCGCCCAGGCCACTTCGCGGGCGAGCGAGGAGGGGATGAAGTTGTCGAAGAGGGTGTCGGCGGCCAGGGTGTGGTCCACCAGCCACTTCTGGCCGTGGTGGCTGACCTTGGCGTACTCGCGTTCCAGGCCCATGGTCAGGCCGACCGCGGTGCCGACGCTGACGCCGACCCGCGCGGGGTCCAGGGTGTCCAGCTCGATGCCGCTGTCGGCCACCGCCTCGGCCAGGCCGACCAGGGCGAACTGGACCATGCGGTCCAGGTTCTCGGCCTGGTGCGCGGACAGACCCGCGGCGATCGGGTCGAAGTCGACCTCGCCGGCGATGCGCGAGCGGTAGCCGGTGGCGTCGAACAGGGACACCGGGCGGGTGGCGGAGCGGCCGGAGGTTATCTGTTCCCAGAAGGGCTTGGCGCCCACTCCGCCGGGGGCGACGACGCCCAGGCCCGTGATGACGGCTCGGGGCATGGTCACTGCCCCACCACGGGCGGGGTCGCCGTCGGGAACGGCGGCTTCTCCACCTCGACGTGCCCCTCTTCGGGACTGGGGGCGAGGGGCGCCATCTGGAAGACGATCAGGGCCGTCTCCGAGCCGCGGTTCTCGTAGCGGTGCGAGCCGAACTTGGGCACGAGCATGGCCTCGTTGGCGCGCGCCGTGATCTCCTCGCCGTCGATCCGCACGACGATCTCGCCCTGGGCGACGAACATGAACTCTTCCGAATACGGGTGGTAGTGCTCGGCTATGAACTCGCCGGGCTCCAGGGTCATCGTTCCGAGGAATCCCGAACTCGCGCCGACCGACTTCGGCGTCAGCAGCGGGCGAATGGTCCCGCCCAGCCGCGTGCTCACCGGTGCGTTCTCCATGGAGATCTTGACCGGACCCGACATAGGGGTGTTCTCCTTCTTCGTTCGAGCCCTCTCATGGGCTTCAGACGGGCTTCAGGCGGGCTTTCGGTACAGATACGGGCCCGGGCGGCAGGTCAGGCCTGCCAGCGGTAGAACTCCTCGGCCCTGGTGGCCTTCAGGTTCCTGAACTCGGGCGAGTAGGGCGTCAGGAACTTCGCGAGCGCGTCACGGGTCTCGATGAACTCCCGGGCATCGCGAGCTGCGAAGATCCGGTCGGTCAGGTCTTCCTCGACGCCCTCCTGCGCCTCGACGAGATGCACGTACAAGCCGTGGAACCGGTAGAGGCGCCGGCTCGCGACCCCGATCTCCTGCGGAAGGCCCGTCGCGTCGTGCGCCTGCCAGATCTGCGCGACCTCGTCGGCGTCCTGCGGGTGCATTCGATCGATGAAAAGGACTCGCTGCATGGTGATGTTCTCCGTCCGTGTACGTCGCCTTGACTCGTCGGAACCCGTCTCATTCGCCGGCGAGCTCCGTCGTGATCGCGTTGCGATCGACCTTCCCGTTGGAATTCAGCGGCAATTGGGGCCAGAAGGCGATGGACCGGGGAATCATGTGCTGCGGAAGCCGTGACTGCAGCAACGTCCGCAGTTCGTCGCCGGCCTCCTCGGCCCCGGTGCACACCGCGTGCAGCACGACCGGCCCGCCGTCCGTCCGGACGGCCACCACGATCGCCTCGGCGACCGCCTCGTGCCCGCGCAGCACCGCCTCGATCTCGCCGAGCTCGATCCGGTAGCCCTGCACCTTGACCTGGTGGTCGAGGCGTCCGAGGTGGACGAGGCAGCCGTCTTCGTCGCGGACCAGGTCGCCGGTGCGGTACCAGGCGGCCTCGGGCGGCGGTGCGTCCCGCTCCCAGACCGCCGTCCGGTCGCCGTCGAGGGTCAGGAAGCGCCCTCGGTTGTCTGCGGGGTCCAGGTAGCCGGCGAATCGCTGGGGCCCGCGCACGCACAGTTCTCCTGTCGCGGCCCGGCGTCCGTCCTCGCCCACGACGAGGGCTTCGAGCTCCGGGTGCATCTCGCCCACCGGCACCGTGCCGTTGGCCGGCTCCGGCCAGGCCGAGCGGTCCGCCGGGAGCCTGAACTGGGCACAGCTCAGGGTGAGTTCGGTCGGACCGTAGAGGTTCTCGACGGTGCTCCCCGGTGCCGCCCGCCGCCACGCCTCGGCCTGCTCGACGGTCAGTTGCTCGCCGCAGAACAGACTCCAGCGCAGGTGGGGCATGGAGTTCTCGTCCAGCCGCCCCAGGCGCAGCGCTACGGAGACGGCGGAGGGCACCGAGAACCAGTGGGTGATGCCGCGCTCGGTCACGAACCGCGTCGGCGCGAGGAGCTCGCCGCGGGTGGGCACGACCAGCGTGGCGCCCGAGCCCCAGGTGGCGAAGAGGTCGAAGACCGACAGATCGAAGGTGAGTTCGAAGTTCTGCGTCACCCGCGCGCCGGGGCCGAGCCGGTAGCGCGGGACGACGTGCCGCAGATAGGCGTCGACGTTGCGGTGGCTGACGGGCACCCCCTTGGGCGCCCCGGTGGACCCGGAGGTGAACAGGACGTAGGCGGCCTCCAGGCTCCCCGGGCGGTGCGACGGCCGGAGGGTCGCCGATGCCGACGACTCATGCGCGGGCCGCGACGGGTCCACCTCGACGACGGGTGCCGGGAGCCCGGGGGCGGGCCGCTGTGCGATCACCGCGTCCAGGGCCGCGGCTCGCACGATCCGCTCGTTGCGGGCCGCGGGAAACGACGGGTTCAGCGGTACGACGGCGGCGCCCAGCCGGAGGGCGGCCAGGTAACCGGCGTAGGCGGCGACCGACCGGGAGGCGTACAGGCCGATCCGCCGGGGCCGGCCGGCGCAACGGCGAAGGACCTCCCCGGCGATCCGGTCCGCGGCCCGGTCGAGCTGTCGGTACGTCAGCGTCCGTCCGCCGACCTCGAGGGCCACCGCGTCCTCGTGCCGGGCCGCGGACTCCGCGAACCACTCGTGCAGCGTTCGGTCCTTCATCGTCTCCCCGTCCGGGCGCCCTCGTCGGAATAGGCGTGCGTCAGCGGCCTGCTCAGGCCGAAGCCGCGACGGCCGCCTCGACCTTCTGCTTGATCACTGCCATCTGGATGCGCGTGTTGTCGTTGATGCGCTTGGTGATGGACGCGTCGTCGAAGGGAGCGGTGGGCTTGGCCTCGAACTCCTGGCGCCAGCGCATCGTCGTGCCCTGGCCCTCGGTCTCGTACGTCCAGTGGATGCGCATGTACACGAAGGGCCCGGTCTCCACCCGGTGGGCGCGAACGGAGTGCGTGCCGACGTCCGTGGTGCGCTCGCTGACCCAGCTCCACACGGTGCCGTCGTCGTCGGGGACCATGGTCAGCCGGAAGCGGACGGTGGGGCCGTCCTCGTGGAGCACCTCGACCGCGGCGTACTCGGTGAAGAGGTCCGGCCAGGTCCTGACGTCGTTGGTCAGCCGCCACACCGTGTCCAGGGGGGCCGCGATGTACACCGAGTTGTCCGTGCTGCTCGCCATCAGCTTGCCTTCCTCGTCGTCGAGTTCAGGTGGTTGATGATCTGGTCGAGGCTCCATGCGTGCGCCTCGTCGGGGAGTTCCGTGTCGTACTCGTCGGAGACGGCCTTCTGCAGTTCGATGAGGCCGATCGAGTCGACCCCGAGGTCGGCGAGCGAGGAGTCGTTCGCCCCGTCGATGACCTCCGGCTCCAGGCCGATGTGGGTGGCGAGGATGTCGTGCAGCCTCGATCGGGTCACGCCTGTCGGCGCCATGTCTGCCTCCGTGGGGCTGGGCTGGTTCGGGGTCTCAGACCGGCTTGCACTCGAGCAGGTCCCAGTGGTAGACGGGCTCGTTGAGCAGCGCGAAGCCGGTGCGCGAGAAGAGCTGGTTCCAGTCGTCGAGGGTGCGCTTGCGGCCCCCGTGCAGCACGAGCATGTCGATGTCGAGCAGCTTGCCGTGGTCCCACTCGTTGCCGGGCTTGAGCACGGAGTCGACGATCAGCAGACGGGCCTCGGCGTCGTCGCCGACGGCCTTGCGGATGTTGCGAAGGGCCTGCTCGGCCTCGTCGTCGGAGAAGCGCATGAAGACGGCCTTGACGAAGTAGCAGGCGGCGCCGACGGGCAGGGGGTCCTTGAGGAGGTCGCCGCCGACGATCTCGACGCGGTCGCCGACCCCGTGCTCCGCGAAGATCTTCTCGCCCTTCTTCGCCATCCACGGCAGGTCGTAGAGGTGCGCGGTCATCTCCGGGTAGCGCCGCAGGGCCTGCGCCAGGAAATAGCCGTCACCGCCCCCCAGGTCGGCGATGCTGGAGAAGCGTCCGAGGTCCCACTGGTCGAGCTCCTCCTCCGCGAACTGCTCGGCCCAGTAGGTCTGGAACTCGTCGCAGAACCGGTCGGCCTCCGGGTTCTGCTCCAGGTACTCGTTGAACGTCGTGCCGAAGGTCTGCTTGAAGGCCGGCTCGCCGGTCCTGAGGCTGTGCAGGATGTCCTCGAAGGGGCGGGCGGTGAGCTCCATGTGGTTGTAGCGGATGAGCGGGAACACACCGTGCGGGTTGTCCTGCGTCAGCGACTTCGTGACCGGCGTGGAGCTGAAGACCCCGGTCGGCCCTTCGGCGAAGATGCCCAGCATCGCGGTGGCCCGCAGCACCCTCTGAAGGGCCTGCTCGTCGGCGCCGGCGCGCTCGGCCAGCTCCGAGACGGGCAGCGGGCCACCCTTGAGGTGGTCGGCGATGCCCAGCTCCGCTAGGGCGTTGACGATCTGGAACAGCCGTCCGCCCGAGGCGAGCAGGACCAGCTGCAGCCCGTACAGATCGTTGGGGAGGAACTGTTCCGCGGCAGTCTTCTCGGCCTCACTCACTACACAACCTTCTTTCGTTCGTCGCTCTGGGATCGGATGACTTCATTGACTTTCTCGATGACCGCACGCGGGGTTCTCAATGCGTCCACGGCGTCCTCGGCGAGATCGATTCCGTACTCGTGCCTGATGTGACTGAGGACCTCCATCAAAGCCACCGAGTCATAGCCGAGGTGTGTGAAGAGGACGTCGACGATGTCACCGTCGAGTACACCTTCCTCCGCCTCTCCGGCGTGAGTCCGGGTGAGACCCACCAGGTCGTCGAGGGTGAATTCCTGCACGCTCTTTCTCCCCTCAGCAGTCCTGTTTCGCTTTTCCTCCGGTTCGCTCCGGAAGAGCGTGACAAAGGCTTCTAGAGAAACCCTCACACTGCGGTGAAGAGCGAAGGGTCACGGTCCTGGGCGTCCTCGGACAGCTCGTCGGCGAGGTCGTCGGAGCCCTGCTGCTGGACGAACAGACGGGTGAGCTCCATCAGCCCGTAACGGGTCGCGCCCTGCTCCTCGTCGGCGCGGGCGAACAGGAACCTGGCGTCGTACAGCCGGTCCAGGGCGGCCTCGGCCTCTGCCTCGTCCAGACCGGACAGCCGACTGACGGCCTCCACGGCGAAACACGCCACCGTCGCCCGGCTGAGGACCCGCAGCAGACGCCTGGCGACCGGGTCCAGACAGGCGTAGGAGTGCTCCAGCCTGGCGCACAGATCGGCGCTGCCGCTCCTGAGCAGCTGCAGGCGCTGTCTGCGGTCGGCCATCCGATGCGCCGCCCGGCGCAGAGGCATCCGCGAAGGCAGCGCCAGCAGCGAACCCACGGCGCGGACGGCCAGCGGCAGATGTTCGCAGTCGTCGGCGATCGACCGGGCCATGGCCCGGTCGTGGGCGTCCCAGGTGCGCCCCGAGACGCGGGAGAGCAACTCGACGGCGTCGGCGGGCTCGAAGGGGCCGACCTCGACGCTCCTGGCGCCGCTGAGCGCGTAGAGCGGGGAGCGGCTGGTGGTCACGACCGCGCAGTTCGGACCGGCCGGGACAAGCGGACGCACCTGCTCCGCGGAGCGGACGTCGTCCAGCAGGATCAGCACGCTGCGGTCCGCGCACCAGCTGCGAAACAGCTGGCTGCGGCCGGCCAGGTCGTCCGGCATCTGTCCGGGCAGGAAGCCGACGCCGCGCAGGAACGAGCCGATGACCGTGTAGGGGTCGGGGGGCAGGCCGCTGCGAGCGGCGAGGCTTCCCTGGAAGCATGCGAAGAACTGGCCGTCGGAATACCGCTTGCGCACCTGGTGGGCCAGCCGCACGGCGAGCGCGGTCTTGCCCGCGCCGGCCATTCCGCTGAGGGCCACGATGCGGGGGCCGGATCCGCAGGTCGCGGTCAGCAGCCCCTCCAGCCGCACCGTCTCCGCCTGGCGTCCACAGAACTCCGGTATGTCCGGAGGGAGTTGAGCGGGGACCACGGTGGGGGCGGCGGCGCCGGCCGGGTCGGCGAGGTGATCGAGTTCAGGGCCTCCGGCGAGCAAGGACCGGTGGAGCCGCTGGAGAGCCTCGCACGGCTCCAGGCCCAACTCCTGCGCCAGGGCTCCCCGTACCGTCCGGTAGGCCGCCAGCGCCTCGTGCCGACGCCCGGCCCGGTGCAGAGCCAGCATCAGCCTGCCGTGCAGCCCCTCGTGAAGAGGGTGGTTGAGGGTGAGCGCCCTGAGCTCGGGCAGTACGTCCAGCTCCCGGCCGAGTCGCAGGTAGGCCTCGATGCGCAGCTCGATCGTCTGCATCCGGGCCTCTTCCAGCCGGACTGCGTATGCCTCCAGGAACGGCCCCTTGGGCACGTCGGCGAGCACCGCCGTGGAGCGCCACACGGCGAGGGCCCGGTCGAAGCTCTCGACGGCCTGCTCGTGGTCCCCCGCCCGCATGGCGGCTCGGCCCGCGTCGAAGCACGATTCGAAGACATGCACGTCGACGTCCTCGACGGCCGCCCGGAAGGCGTAGCCGGCGGAGTCCGTGGCCAGGGCCGCCGATCCCGCCTCGCCGCCCACGGTGCTCAGCAGTTTGCGCAGCTGATAGATGTAGGTCTGCATGGTGGCCGAGACCGTGGCGGGCGGCCGGTCCAGCCACAGTTCCTCGACGAACTGGCTCATGGGGACCGTGCGTCCCCTGGAGATCAGCAACAAGGCGAGTACGGCGCGTAGTTTCGGAGCGAGCACCAATGGTTCGCCGCCCTCGTCCGACTGTGCTTCAAGGTTTCCCAGCAAGCGGAATTTCACTCGACCACCTCGGCTTTATCACGGAATTGCCGTCGTGATGCCGGGACCGCATAGTGAGCGCAACATCGGTGTTCCGTTCGGGCCCCCGTCCTCGGCCATACTGTCGAACGCCCCTATATGAGAGACCGCCTGCGCTATACGAAAGCTAGAGAGGAGCTCTTGACGAGAGAATCGACAGGCCTTCCCACACGTCACGATCGCTTACGTACTGTTCACGCAGAAACAGCGAGAGGAATTCCGAGAGGGCGTAGGCGGTGTCACCGGATTCGTCGGGGTGCACGACGTCCAGGGCGCGGGCGTCCGCCAGAGCCTCCAGCAGGTCCTCCGCGTCGCGTTCCGGCACGCCGAGGGCTTCCGCGGCCTCGTCCGAGGTGATCAGACGCCTGCGCAGGAAGGCCAGTCTGGTCAGGGTGCTCCTGGACCGGGCGGACAGCTCGCGGCAGAACCTGGCCGGCCCGACGCGCAGGTCCAGGTCGGCCACGCTCAGTTCGTCGAGCCTGTTGCGGGTCGGATCGGCGAGCCGGGCGGCCAGCCGGGCCACGGTCCAGTGCGGGCGCGCCGCCAACCGGGCGCCGGCCGCGCGCACCGCCACCGGAAGACGCTCACACGACGTCATGACCCGGTCCGTCGCCTCCGGCTCGGCCGCGACCCGTTGCGCTCCGGCGGTCCTGCCGAACAGTTCCAGGGCCTCCGACGTCGTGAAGGCGCGGAGGTCGGCGCGCTGTGCGTCGCCCAGCGCGGCCAGCCTGACGTGCGCGGTCACGACGACCCGAGCCGGCCCGGGGCCGGGCAGCAGGGGGCGCACTTCGGCCTCGTCGTCGGCGCCGTCGAGCAGCACGAGGACCCTGCCTTCGCTGACGACGGCGCGGTAGAGAGCGGCGCGCTCCTCGGCGGAGTCGGGCAGCGGACGCCCCGGATCCAGGGCGCCGATCAGACGGCCCGCCGCGACGTGGACCCGCTCCCGGCCCGAAGGCATGCCGCCGAGGTCGACGTACAGCCGGCCGTCGGGAAAGCGGTCGGCGCAACGGTGCGCGAGACGGACCGCCAGCGCGCTCTTCCCCACGCCGATGGCACCGGAGATCACCACGGGGCCGGGGGTCCTGGACCGGAGCCGGGCGCCGAGCAGGTCGAGACACTCCTCCCGGCCCGTGAAGTCGGCGAGGTCCGCGGGGAGGAGGCTCGGTCCGTCGGCGCGCGGCCGGCTCCGGAGTGCCGCGGCCGGCGGGGCGAGGGGCGGGACGACGAGCGCGGGGTCGACGTCGAGGATGGCGTGGAACACCCGGTCGAGGACCGGCCCCGGGCGCAATCCCGCCGCCGCGAGCCGGTCGCGTCCGCGCTGGTGCACCTCCAGCGCGTCCGCCTGCCTGCCGCAGCGGTACAGCGCCGTCATCAGCTGGGCGCGCAGCCGTTCCCGCAGTGGATGCTCCTCCACCAGACCGCCCAGTTCCACCAGGAGGTGGCCGTGCCTGCCCTGCGCCAGGTCCGCGCCGACGCGCTCCTCCAGCGCCGCGAGCCTGGCGTCCTCCAGCCGCGCCCGCTCCGCCTCCACGAGGAAGTCGGTGGTCCCGCCGAGGGCCGGGCCGCGCCACATGGCCAGGGCGTCGGCCAGCTGGATGGAGGCCTGCACGGGGTGGCCGCGTCGTGCCTCGTCGTGCCCCAGCTCGACACGGCGGCGGAACTCCGTCAGGTCGAGGCTCCCGTGCCGGGTGCGCAGCGCGTACCCGGACCCGGTGTGCACGACGTCGGCGTACGGGGCGAGCAGTTTGCGCAGCCGGGAAGCGTACGTGTGGATCTGTGCACGCCGGGTGCGGGGCGGCCTGTTGTCCCAGAGCATCCTGCTGAGCCGGGTCTCGGACACGGCCCTTCCCTCGGCCAGGAGCAGAGCGGCCAGCAGTGTCCTGGGCTTGCTGCCGCCGAGCGGGAGCGGCCGCCCTTCATGGACGACCTCGACCGGTCCGAGCAGCTTGAATTCCATCTCGTCACGTCCTACTGGGTCGGACCCGCGCCGGGCATCCCGGGGGGCTCAGGCCGGGTAGAGGTCGAAGGTCGGCGTGTGGCGGGGACCCGCGGCGACGTTCAGCGCCGGGTCGACGGTGAGGATGGCCTGGTGGAGCCGTTGCAGTTGCGGTGCGGGCTCGACGCCCAGCCTTCCGACGAGGAGCCTGCGCAAGCGCCGGTAGACGCCGATGGCCGCGGCCCGCCGGCCGGACCGGTACAGCGCGACCATGGCCTGCGAGTGCAGCCCCTCGTGCAGGGGATGGTGGGTGACGAGCCCGGCCAGTTCGGCCAGGAGCTCGCTGTGGCGGCCGAGTCGCAGATCCACGTCTATGCGGCGTTCCAGCGCCACCAGCCGGGCCACCTCCAGACGCCGCCGTTCCATGCCCAGGATCCGGCCACAGGGCACGCCGGCCAGCACCGGCCCCTGCCACAGGGCCAACGCCGCGTGGTAGGAGGCCGCCGCCCTCTCGTCATGCCCGGTTTCGAAGGCCGCGTGGCCGGCCGCGACGAGCTGCTCCTGCGCGTGCACGTCGACCGCGGCCGGCGGGATCCGCAGCGCGTATCCGCCCTGGCAGGTGACCAGGACGTCCTTGGCGGGGCGCGGGATGTCCGGCCCCGGCGTCGCGTCGAGTCTTCTGCGCAGTTGGGAGACGTAGGTCTGGAGGGTGGTCAGCGCGCTCTGCGGCGGCTCGGCGCCCCAGAGTTCGTCCATCAGCGTCGCCAGCGGGACCATCGATCCGGCGTGCAGGGAGAGCAGGGCGAGGATCTGACGCGGCTTGCCCGCCGTCGGCAGGATCGACGTTCCGTTCGCCGTGACGTCGAAGGGGCCCAGAATTCGAACCTTCACAGTCTCCTCCAGACCTGTCGGAGTCCCGTACCAAGCCAGTACGTGAGTACGGTTCAGGAACCGTATTCGGCCGGGGGACCGCGTTCCGGACTCCTTGAGCGCCTGTCGAGCGGGCGTCGATCGGTCGTCCAGAGACCCGGGTGAGGCGGGCGGGGCAGGGGGCCCACACCCGGTCACGCGCCTCAGTCGATGCCCCGGACGATGTGCGCCTCCTCCTCCATGTCCTCGTCCGTGCCCGCGAGATGGATCAGGGGTGCCGTGGCGGCTCGTGGGGAGGTCTCGTCAGTCTCCTCGTCGTACACGATGTCCTCCTTGACAGGGTCAGTAGCGGTAGTGGTCCTTGTGGCCGAAGCCGGCCGGGGAGAGGTCGGCGACCTTGACGTCGGTGGAGTCAGCGGACACTGAGGCTCCTTGGGGTCCGGATCGTGCGGTGGATGTCGAGTGCCGCGGACGAACGGTTCAGGGTGATGTAGTGCAGTCCTGGGGCGCCTTCGGCGAGCAGCCGTTCCGCCATGGCGGCGGCGTGCTCCACGCCGATGCGGTGGCCGGCGGCCGGGTCGTGGCGCGCGGCGTGCAGTCGCCGGGCGAGGTTTTCGGGGAAGGCCGCGTTGGACAGCCCGGCGAAGCGGCGGATCTGCCGGTAGTCGGTGGCGGGCATGATCTCCGGGACGATCGGGATGTCGCAGCCGGCCGCCGCCACCCTGTCGCGCAGCCGCAGGTAGTCCTCGACCCGGAAGAACATCTGGGTGATGGCGTAGTCGGCGCCCGCCTTGCACTTGGCCACGAAGTGGCGGACGTCCGACTCCCAGTCCGGCGATCGGGGGTGCGCCTCCGGGAAGGCCGCGACCCCGATGGTGAACCCGCCGAGCGAGCGGACGAGTTCGACGAGCTGCCAGGCATGGGTGAAGCCGTGCGGGTGCGGAGTCCACGGCCCCTTCGGGTCGCCGGGTGGGTCGCCCCGCAACGCCAGCACGTCCCGCACCCCGGCGTCGGCGTACTGCCCGATGATGTGGCGCAGTTCGGCGACGGAGTGGCCGACCGCCGTCAGGTGGGCGACCGGACGCAGGGTGGTCTCGGCGGCGATGCGGCGCGTGACGGCGACGGTCCGATCACGGGAGGAGCCCCCCGCGCCGTAGGTGACCGAGACGAAGTCGGGGCGCAGCGCCTCCACCCGGCGGATCGACTCCCAAAGGGTCCGCTCGCCGTCGTCGGTACGGGGTGGAAAGAACTCGAACGAGAACGTCGTCATGCCCGCCCGCCTCCCGTGTCGAAGCGGTCGAGGTTCTCGAAGTCCTCGAGGGTCGGCTCCTGGGCCTGGAGCGTCGTGCCCATGGCTCCGTCGGCCGCCACCACAGGGGCGGCCAGGGCCTCTCGCAACGCCCGGGTGCGCCACGCCCGGTCCCCTTTCACGACACACCCGCCAGCAGGGGCTCGACCGATCGGGCGGCCGCACGTCCGTAGGCCCGGTCGATCCGGCTCACCAGCTCGGCTCCCACGAGCTTGTACTCCTGCGTGCCCACCGACTCCAGTGCCAGGGTCGCCAGCGCGCAGCCGAGGCGGGCCGCGCTCTCGCAGGTCAGTTCCCGGGCGATCCCGGCAAGGAATCCCGCGCGGAAGGCGTCGCCGGCGCCGGTGGGCTCACCGCCCGTCTCGGCCGGCACAGCCGGCACGGTCACGCTCGTCGTGTGGGCGGAGGCGATCGTCACGCCCTCCGCTCCCCGGGTGATCACCCACACGCCGACCCTGCGCAGCACCTCCGGGGCGCTCCAGCCGGTGCGTTCCTGCAGCAGGGCCGCCTCGTACTCGTTGGTGAAGAGCCAGCGGGCTCCCTCGATCAGGGTTCTGGTCTGCCGGCCGTCGAGACGGGCGAGTTGCTGGGAAGGATCGGCCGCCACCGCGACGTCGAGATCGTGGGCGATCCTCGTGTGACGCAGCATGGCCCGGGGGTCGTCGGCGCCGACGAGCACCAGGTCCAGGCCCCCGCAGCCGCGTCCCACCTCGGCGAGACTGATCATCCTGGCCTCGGCCATCGCGCCCGCGTAGAACGTGGCGATCTGGTTCTGGTCGTTGTCCGTGGTGCACACGAAACGGGCGGTGTGCAGGGTGTCGCTGACACGGACCCAGGCGGTGTCGACGCCGGCCGCTCGCAGCAGAGCGTCGTACTCCGGGAAGTCGAGACCCGCGGCGCCGACGAGCACGGGGCGCAGCCCGAGCCTGCCGAGTCCGAAGGCTATGTTGGCGCCCACTCCCCCGCGCCGGACGTCGAGCCGGTCGGCCAGGAAGGACAGCGAGACATGCTCCAGCCTGTCCGTGAGCAACTGCTCCGAGAAACGGCCGGGGAAGGTCATCAGATGGTCAGTTGCGATCGATCCTGTGACGGCGATACGCATCACGGTCTCTCCTCGAACCCTGAGCCGCACAATGACGGCGGACGACGGGCGGATCACTGCGAGCGGCCGCGGACGGCGGCATGCGGGGCGGACGACGCCCGTCGGCCTGCCGAGGCCGGCCGTCACGAGCGCATCGTGTCCCGCATCGGGCCCCACGTTGTCCTCTGCCACTGAGGACTTCCTGGAAAGCCTCTGTCACTGCAGGTAGTCGCGCACGCTCGCCGGGTCGGTGGCGGCGAGGCCCACGTATCCGTCCGGGCGAACGAGGAACAGCCCGTGCGCCGCGTACGCCCGGTGGGCGTGGCCGTCGACGTCGACGAGGTCCGCATCCTCCCCCGGGTGACCGACGCGCAGGGCACGGACCGCCGCTCTGTCCGCGAAAGGGGCTGGAAGTGGGGCCGTACCGAAGGAGAGCAGAGTGAAGTGCGGGCCCCTGAACGCCTCGAAAAGGCGCGTCGGCGCGCCCGAACGATCCGCGCAGGGGGCGTCGGGAGCCCTGTCGCCGGCCTGGAGGGCGTCCTCGGCGACGCCGGAGCGCAGTTCACGGGAGAGCGGTCCACCGCGGTAACCGAGTTCCAGCTGTTGCAGATCTCCGCTGCGCCGGACGTCCTGGCCTTCCTGACGCCCTCGGTAGGAGCGATGGATGCGGGTGCTGATCCCGAGTACGTCCGCGGCGACCGGCCGGCGCTCCTCCTCGTAGGTGTCCAGGAGAGCGTCGTCCCCACCGTGGCGCAGCACCCGCTCCAGCTTCCAGCCGAGGTTGTAGGCGTCCTGGACACTGGTGTTCATGCCCTGGCCGCCCGCGGCCGTGTGGACGTGGGCGGCGTCGCCCGCGAGGAAGACCCGGCCGGCCCGGAAGCGGTCGGCCAGAGCCGCGCGGGCCTGGTGAACGGAGGCCCATGCCACCTCGCGCAGCCGCAGGCGCGGCTGCCGCGTACGGCGGGCGATCAGACGCCGGACGGCCTCGGGGTCGGCGTCGGGCGCCTCCTCCATGGTGTCGAAGCGGGCCACCAGTTGGTAGAGATCCGTCCCTTCGAGGGGGCGCAACAGGAATACCCCGCCCTCGGCGTGGGGCCACATGTGCCAGTGGTCGCGGTCGAGCCCCTCGACCGCGACGTCCGCGACGAGCGCCGGACCCGGGTCGACGTCGTCTCCCGTCAGGGCCACGCCGACCGCTTTGCGGGTGGCGCTGCGTCCACCGTCCGCCGCGACGACGTAGGCCGCCCGCATGGTGCGTCGCGAACCGTCGCCGTGCCGCAGCCGGACGCTGACGCCGTCCGGGTCCTGGACCAGCTCCGTGAGTTCGGTGCCGTACCGGACCCGGCCGCCCAGTGCGAGCAGCCGGTCGGTGAGCAGTTCGACCGTCCTCCACTGCGGCAGCATCAGGACTTCCCCGTAGGGGACGTGCGGGTCCGGCGCGCGTCGTTCGACGAGGTCCCAGGTGCCCAGCGGGGTCTCTCCGTCCCAGGACAGCATCGGCTGGCAGGGGCCGCCCGCGGCTCGTACGGCGTCCAGTACGCCGAGGTCCTCGAAGACCTCCTGGGTGCGCGGCTGCACGCCGGTGCCGCGCGAGCCGGGCAGCGCTCCGTCCGCACGTTCGACGATGTCGAAGCGGATGCCCCGTCGGGCCAGGTCACAGGCGAGGACCAGTCCGCTGGGGCCGGCCCCGACGATCAGTACCTCCGTAGCCGCCACGTGCACTCCCTCCGGAATCCCGCGGTGAGACGCCGGCGGCAAGCCTGAGGCCGGCGTCTCATGTTCCTCTGAAGGACCGGAAAAGCGACCGGCGGAACACCCGGGGCAGGGCCTGACGGGACCCGGAACCGGCACGGGCAGGCACGTGGAGCCACGGGCGGGGCTGGGCAGGCAGGACGGGTCGCCGGCGTCAGCCCACCGTGCTGAGCCGAACGTCGCCGTGTTCGTCCCTGGCCGACCGGCCGCCGTCCCCGCCGGTCATGAGTATGGAGCGCTGAAGCTTGCGCAGCCAGGCCGAGGGCTCCAGTCCCATGCTGCGCACCAGGGTGTTGCGCAGGCGCTGGTAGGCGTCGAGGGCCTCCCCTCGCCGGCCCGACCGGTACAGGGCCAGCATGTACTGGCCGCACAGCGTCTCATGGGTGGGATACCGCCTGACCAGCACCGTCAGTTCGGCGAGCAGCGACCTGTGCTGCCCCAGCCTCAGTTCGGCCTCTATGCGCCGGTCCAAGGCGCACAGCCGGGTCTCCTCCAGCCGCCGGGTCTCCGTCTCCAGCTGTTTGCCGGCCTGGATGTCGACGAGGGCGGGGCCGCTCCACAGGGCGAGCGCCTCGCACAGATACCGTGCCGCCTGCGAGAAGTCGCCGGCGTCCATGGCCCGGTAGCCCAGGCCCGACAGCCGTTCGAACTCGTGGACGTCACTGGTGCCGTCACCGCTTCGGAGGAGGTAGCCCCCCGGAAGGGTCATCAGGACGTCCTTGGCAGTGCGCCCCTCCCCCTCGGGCGAGCTCTCGAGCGCCGTGGTGATCAGCTCCCGCAGGTGGAGAACGTACGTCTGGATGGTGGTCCGTGCGCTACGCGGCGGGTCCGTGTCCCACAGCTCCTCGGCCAGCGCGTCCACCTGAACCACCTGGTCCGCCCGTACGGCCAGCAGAGCGAGTACCTGCCGTGCCTTGGGTGCGGTCGGAGTCACGGTCATCCCGTTCACCGATACGGCCAATGTGCCCAGTACCTGGATGTGCACGCCTTGTCCCCCTGTCGCTGTCGGCTGCGCGGTCCCGTTCGAACAACGGATCCCAGTGACCACGTCATCGAAAAACAATCCAGACGGTTTGTCAACGAAGGCAGGAGACACCCCGTTCGACGAGCCCGACCCGCGATGTCACCTCCACAAACAAGGTGAAAGGCGGACGAAATTTCCTCAATGGATCATTGGAAGTGCGAGCAATGAAACGGCAAAGCTTGATTTACCTCACCGTTAAGAAACTAGATGGACGGTTTCTTCTCGTCCATGTGTTCCGGCACCCCATAGAACTCCGACGCCCCGAACGTCCCCGGCCCCCCGGCCACGCCAGAAGTCCCGGCCGTACCGGACCCGGCCCGCGACGCCGCCCGGGTCCGGTACGGATGTGCCGCGAACAGAGGAAGCATCAGACCCCAGAAACGGTCGAGCCGTTCGCGGGAAACCCACGCCTCGTCCCTCATCGCCAGCGTCTCGAAACCGACCATCACGGCCAGAACGACCGCACCGACGGCGGGCCCGGACACCCCGGCCGCCAACTCCCCCGACTCCTCGGCCTTCACCAGCATCGCCCGCACCCAGGCCTGCCAGCGCCCCCACAGATCGACGCTGCTCTCCCGAGCGACGTCCGCGTCCAGCCGGAAGCCGGCACGTACGACAGCATCGTTCTCCACGCCCTCCATGAGCCCGTGCGTGGCGTCGACCACCAGCTGTAACGCTGCCTGCCCGCCGTTCCCCTGAATGCGCTCCAGGACGCGTTCCACGCGCGCTCCGGCCTCCTCCTCGATCGCTCTGGCCAGGTCGTCCTTGCTGCCGAAGTGGAAGTGGAGAGCCCCCCTGCTCACCCCGGCGACCTGGCTGATCAGGGGAAGCGACGCTCGCGCGAAGCCCTCCCTGGCGAATATCTCGGCTGCGGACTGCTCCAACGCCTCACGGGTTCGAATCGCACGGCCCTGCCTCGCCATCCACGCCTCCCCGGCTCCGGAACGCCCGCGGCCGCGGCCGACCGCCTCGCCCCGCCTCCTCTACGGCACCTGCCCGACCAAGTTAGCAAACCGTATAGACGGTTTTTAATGCTCGGCCGCATCCGGATCATGAGTTGACCGGGAACAGCTCGAGAGCCGGTCCGGAGTCGCTGGTGACGTGTGCGCGCGTGGAACGGTCGGACGGCCGCGCCCAGCCGGGATCGAACCGGGATCGAACCGGGTGAGGACTCGCGTTCCTCGGGTCAGACGTCCGCGTCGGCGCCCGCCTCCGCCGACGCCGCGTGCACCTCCGCCAGGACCCGGCCCCCCAGGTCCGGCGAGGTGTCGAGCCGCACGAGCACGGCCGGTGTCGCGATGGACGGCAGGACGTGGTCGAAGAGTTCGGACATGCGCAGCTCCAGATCGGCCCACCCGGACCTGGCCTGCGAGACGAACTGCACGCCGATCCACGCGCCGAGGAAGACCTCCGCGGTCCGCTCCGGCACCACATGGGGAAGCACCTCGCCCCGCGCCTTGGCCTCGGAGAGGTAACCGGCGGTGAGTTCCGTCCAGGCCGGCCACGCGCTGCCGAAGATGTCGCGGCCCTGGAGATCCGAGGAGAGCCGAACTCCGGCGAGGAGCATCGGCTCCCGCGGCAGACGTGCCGCGAGGGTCATGCCCGCGTCCACCCACTCCTGCAGCTTGAGTTCGCGGGGCAGCCGGTACTCATCGCTTATCTGGGCCTCGAGCACACCCTGGGCGAGCGCCGCCTTCGAGTCGAAGTGGAAGTACAGCGCGCCCTTGGTCACCTTGGCGCGATTGTGGATCTCGACGATCGTGGCTGCCGCGTAGCCGCGTTCGGCGAAGACCGCCGCGGCGGCCTCCAACACGGCACGGCGGGTACGTACAGCACGTTCCTGCTGAGCCACCGGGGAGCCTTCCCGCCGATATCAAACCGAATAGCACGTATTTTAATGCAGCCGGCTCCCGTTGAGGAGACGTCCGGATCACCAGGAGGGCCGGGCTCACCAGGCGGTTCGCCCCCCGTCAACGGTGAGGGTGGCACCGGTGACGAAGGAGGCCCGGTCGCTGCAGAGCCAGGCGGCCGCTTCGGCCACCTCGTCGGGATCGGCGGCTCGCCGTTGCGGAGCGGACCGAAGGGCTGCCTGCTCGGCTTCCGGGTGCACGGTGAACCACTGGTCGACCATCTCGGAGCGGGTCAGCCCCGGAGCCAGCGCGTTGACGCGGATGCCGTGTTCCGCGTATTCGACCGCCGCCGCTTTGGTCAATCCGATGACCGCGTGCTTGGAGGCGATGTAGGGCGCGGCCACCGATGTGGCTACGAGCCCGCCCACGCTGCTGGTGTTGACGATGGAACCGCTCCCGTTCGGCAGCATCGCCGCGATCTCGTGCCGCAGACAGTTCCACACCCCGGTCACGTTGACGTCCATGACGTGTCGGTAGTCGGCGTCGTCGGTCAGGTGCAGGGGTCTCTTCTCCACGCCGACCCCCGCGTTGTTGAAGGCGGCGTCCAGGCGGCCGTACTCGGAAAGCGCGAACTGGACCATGGCCCGGACGTCGGCCGGGTCCACGACGTCGGCGGCGACCCAGCTCACCGACGCCCCCTTCTCCCGCAGTCGCTCGGCGAGCCGGCGCAGTCGTTCCGCCCGGCGTCCGGCGAGGACCACGGTGGCCCCCTGCCGGGTGAAGACGTGGGCCGCCGCCTCGCCGATGCCGCTGCCGGCGCCCGTGATGAGCACGATCTTCTCGCCCAGCGGCGCCCGGTCACCGGCCATCGTCCACCCCCTCCGTCGCGGGACGGTCGTCGCCGTCCGGCCCGCGACTCCACGCCGTCCCGGTCGCCGCCTCGCGGTCGACGGTCCGCAGCAGACTCTCGTCGATGTCGCTCAGCGCGTCGACGACGTGCCGCACCCCGGCCGCCGCCATCAGGCGGCGCTGGTGAGCCGATTCGGCGCTGGGGTGCCCGATGAACGGCACGCCGAGCGATCGGGCGGTCTCGGCGACACGGGCCACGTCGTCGACGAAGACGGCCCGGTCGTATCCGAGGCCGAAGACGTCGCGGGTGATCTCGTGGACGCCTGGGCGGAAGCCGTCCGTGCAGATGTAGCCGGGGCCGTCGAAGAGGGAGGCGAACGCGCCGAGACAGCCGTCGAAGTGGGACCTGTCGAGACCTCCGTAGCACACGACCAGCAAGCCCAGGTCGCGCAGCGACCGCAACAGCTCCTCGGCCCCCTCGCGCACCCGCACCGGGTGCCGGGTCACGTACTCGTCCCGCCGTGCGAGGTACTCGGCGACCAGTTCGCGGGGAGGCACGCTCGCCCCGGTCGCCTCGGCGAACACGGTGGCCGCGGCGATCTGCGGCTGGGAGAGGAGGGCGTACTCGACCTCGGACGTGTACGCGCCCCCGTGGGCGATCACCATCTCCCGGATGACGGGGCTGAACGTGTCGTTGAGCAGGACTCCGTCGATGTTGACGGCGGCGAGTCGCAGGTGCTGCAAGGGGACGGGCACGTCAGCCCCTCTCTCGGTCGGATCGCGACCGGACCGCGCGGGATGGCCCGAGGAGCACCGGAAGCTCGCGGTGACCGGTGGATATGAACGATTCGAGCGGGCGCAGGCGCTCCCGCGGAACGGCAAGGGCCATCTCGGGGAAACGCTCGAAGAGGGCGGGCAGGGCGGTCGTCGCCTCCGCCATCGCCAGCGGTCGGCCGAGACAGTGGTGGACGCCGTGCCCGAAGGCGAGGTGGTCGTGGGAGGCGGCCCGGGTGGGGTCGAAGCGGTCGGCGTGGGGCCCGTACCGGTCGGGGTCGCGTCCCGCCGCGGCCAGGGAGAGGAGGATCGGTTCTCCTTTGCCGATCCTCACCCCGTCGACGTCGATGTCCTCGACGGCGAAGCGCAACGGGACGTTGGCGATCGGACCTTGGGAGCGCAGCGTCTCGTTCACGACCGCTTCCCAGTCGACGCCGCCGTCCCGGACCAGGCGCAGTTGCCCGGGTTCGGCCAGCAGCACGGTGATCGCGTGGTCCAGCAGGCCGACGGTCGTCTCGTGGCCGGCGCCGATGACGAGCAACAGCGTGTCGACGAGTTCCTTCTCGGAGAGCCCGGCTCCCTCGTCGTCGCGCACGGCGATGAGGTCGCTGGTCATGTCGGAGGCGGGGCGGGCGCGTTTGTGGGCCACGAGATCGCTCAACAGGGCGTACAGCTCGGCCTGGTTGGACTGGGCCTGTTCCGAGGTGGTGCTCGTGGTGAACAGGACGTCGACCACGCGGTGGAGGTCCTCCCGGACGGCCTCGGGCAGGCCGAGCAGTTCGGAGATCACCTGTATGGGCAGCGGGACGGCGAACTCCCGTCGCACATCGACGGGTCGGTCCGCGGGCAGGCGGGACAACCCGTCGAGCAGAGTCTCGGTGATGTCGGCGATCCGGGGCTGGAGTTGGCCGGTGCGCCGAGCCGTGAACGCCCGGGCGATGAGCTTGCGCAGCCGGGCGTGCTCGTCTCCGTAGGCCGTGAGCATGTTGCGCACCGACACCCACATGGCCAGGGGCCAGGAGTCGTCGACCTCGCCGTCGATCCAGGCGGGCCAGTGCCGGTAGGCATCCTTCGACACCCGGGGATCGACCGTCAACTGCTTGACCGTGGCGTGCCGGGTGACGGCCCAGGCCGCCACCCCGCCGGGCAGCAGCACGCGGGTGACCGGGCCGCGGTCCCGTAGCAGCGCCGCCTCCGCCTGGACGTCTCGCCCGGTCGGGTCCAGCGTCACTGGTTTCGTTACCGCACGGTCGGTTCTTTTCGCCATGGGCAGCTCGCAATGTCGTGGGCCGCTTCGGCCGCTCGGGGACCGAGCGGCCGGTCCGCCCAACCTACTGACACGACACAGCCAGGAAAAGGCGCACAATGACCCTCATTTACGGAATATCGCCATCCGCATGGTTTGAAACGACTTTTACCCAGGCGGCAGTTGAGAAGAAAACCGGTAGGTACGTATCTTAGGGGCCCGGCACCAGCTACCCGTCCTTCACTCGATCAGTGGAGATGTCGATGACCTTGGTTCAGCCCCCCATCGATGCGCCCGCCGCGCAACTGCCACGGTTGACGTCGACCGTTCCCCGCGAGTACGTCCACAGAGCGAGTCTGGCCGAGGTCTTTCTCACCGCCTGCACCAAGCAGGACGGGACGCACTTCGAACTCACCGGCCAATGGCCGCGCGCACACACCTTCTTCCAGAGTGCGGACGGCAGGGAGCACGATCCGCTGCTGGTCGCGGAAACCTTCCGGCAGACCGGTCTCTTCCTGGCGCACACCGAGCTGGGCGTACCGCTCGGTCACCATTTCGTCATGCGCGATCTGGCGTTCGCCGCCCGACTTCACCGGCTGTCCGTCGGTCTGACGCCCACGGACATAACGCTGACCGCCGTCTGCGGGGAGATCACCCGCCGAGGCCGCACGACCGGCGGGTTCCGCATGGATCTGACGCTGCGCCGCGACGGCGCGGTCATCGCCACCGGCGGCGGGCAGTTCACCTGCGTCGCGCCGGCCGTGTACCGCAGGCTGCGCGGCCCGGGAGCGGACCGGTCGAGCGTCGCCGTGCCGCCGCCGGGGGGTCGGCTCAGGCCGAGCGACGTGGTCCTCTCCTCCACCACCCGGCCGAACAGGTGGCTGCTCACCCCGGATCCGGGCCATCCCGTGCTGTTCGACCACGCCGGCGACCATCTGCCCGGGATGGTGCTGCTGGAGGCGGCCCGGCAGGCGGCGACCCGTCACCGCGCCGTCCCCCCGATGCGCCCGTCAGCGATCTCCACCACGTTCTACCGCTACGCCGAACTGGACTCACCCTGCTGGATCGAGGCCACGCCGCTGCCCACCCGGGGCAGCTCTGTCGCCGCGGTCCGGGTGACCGGCCGTCAGGAGAACCACGAGGTCTTCTCCTCCGTGGTCAGCGGCCCCCGGGTGGCTGTGACCGGGTGAAGGGACGCCTCCCGTCGGCCGGACCCGCACGACTGCGGCGTTCATGGGAGGGTCGCTGTCCGTACGTACTCGGCGAGAACCGCCGAGCCGTTCCGCGGGACGACTCGCATCCCGCCCATCGCCTCCGTGGCGCCCACACTCCCCGGGACACCGACCACCGCGACCGCCGCGGGATGCACGCCGTCCACGAGCAGGTCCGTGAGACGCGTGTCGGGCCGAGCGTTGAGCCGTCCGGGCCAGGCGAGCACCGCCGGGGGTTGTTCGGGGCCGGACAGCTCGAGGTCGCGCAGCGGGGCCCCCAGGCCCACGCCGAGCGCCTTCAGCACGGCCTCCTTGCGCGTCCAGGTGCGCAGGAAGGCGGACTTCCGTTCGGCGGGCGGACGGCCGTACAGCGCGGCGAGTTCGGAGTCGGCGAGTGCGACGCGGGCGGCGGAGTCGACGTCCAGACGGACGTCGGCCTCCTCGACGTCGAGGCCGACCTGTCCGTGTGCGCAGAGGGCGACGCCGATCAGCGCGCCGCTGTGGGTGACGGAGAAGTCGTACGGCGGCCGACCGGCCGGCGGCTCCTCGGCCGGCCCCTCCCGGGGCGTGTCGGGCGGCATGTTCGACGGCTCGTCCGACGGCACGGCCAGCCGGACCTTGCCGTGCGGGCCGCCGCAACGCGGACACACGCGTCGCAGCGGGACGTCCGCCGGGGGCAGGCCGAGCGCTTCGCCCAGGACCAGCCGGCTCAGGGCGCAGCCGACCAGGAACCGCTCCCGCGCCGCCTGGTCGACGGTCGTCTCGTACCGGCGGCGCTCCACGGGGTCGAGAAGTCCCAGGAGAGCCGCGCGGGCGTCGTCCAGACGGGCCCACCACACCTGCACGGGGTGTCCCGGCGCGGGGCCTCGTCCGGACGGCGGAGGCGAAAGGCCGATCAGTGCACGGCGCGCAGCATGCGCGTCACGTTGATGCGCGTCGGCGAAAGGCCGAGTTCCACGCTCTGCATCATCCGCTCGCCGTTGAGGCGGCCATAGGCGAGCAGATCCACGTTGGCCAGGCTGAATTCGGGCCAGGTGTGAATGCTCAGATGCGAGGCGGAAAGAAGAAGAATCGCGGTGACGGCACCGTTCGGGAAAACGTGCGACGCCTCACCGAGTACCGTGGCGTTTCCCTTTTCGGCGGCCGTGCGCAGCACCTGGAGGAGGCGCTCCTCGTCGGTCAGGATGCTGTGGTCGCTCACCCACACGTCGACGGCATAAGAGCAGAGATCGTCGACGTTTATACCCTCGGTGGCGAGGCTGGCGGAGTTGGTCATGGGGAAACCGGGGGTGACGAACCGCTGCCCCCGTCTCCTTTCATATAGGCGCTCGGTGGTGCCCAGGGTAGCATCCGGGACGCCCCGGGGCTCGCGCGCACAGAGGGGCAAGGGGGCCGGGGGGTACCGGACGGATTCAGCGGAAAACCAGCCCGAGCCCTTCCGGAAAGCCCCGCCCGATCCCCCGCCCGATCCTCCCTGGAAAACAGGATGGAGAAGAACGGGGAGAGCCTCGGCTCGAAATACTCGGTTTCCCTTTTCACCTACTCGAATTCCCCGCCGACCCTCTCTCCTTTCCCCGCCGCGCCTCTCTCTTTATCCCCGCGGCCCCTCCCTCGTTTCCCCGCCGTCGGAGCGGGGCCGGACGGCTCCCCACCAGCCCGTATACTCGATAGCCCCGGAATCCACCAATCAGCTTGCCTGGAGCAGCATTGTGACGAACGCGCGTCGGCATCCTCGGAGTACCACCGCCGATTCCGTGCTCACGGAAGTCGCGGACGCCGTCCGGCTCCAGGAGGGTCCGCCCGGAGTGCGGTCCGTCCTGCGCGCCCTGCGCCGGCTGGCCCCCGCCTCCACGAAGGAACTCAGCCGCGCGACCGGTCTGCCCGTCCCGATCGTGGCGGCCCTGGGCAACGAGCTGCGCCGCCGGGGCCTGGTCACCGAGGCGCGTCCGTCCCGGCTGACCGAGGCCGGGGCGGACCTGGTCGCCCGGCTGGGGATGGATCTCGTCCTCGACGCCACCTGCCGCACCTGCGACGGACGCGAGCTGGTCATCCCCGACGTGCTGGCCGAGGCCGTGCCACGGCTGCGCGCGCTCATGGAGTCGGGCCCCGCCGCGGACATGGCGATCGACCAGTCGCACTGCACGGCCGAGACCAAGGTGCGCCGGGTGCTCGCGCTGCTCACGGCGGGCGCGCTGCCGGGCGGCTCGCTGCTGCTGATCGGCGACGACGACCTCGTCTCCCTCGCCGTCGCCGTGGTGGGAGACGTCCTCGGCGGCCCCATCGTGGAGCGGATCACCGTCGTGGACATCTCCCCGGAGATCCTCGACCACATCCAGAAGATGTCGACCGGCCTCGGCACACGCGTCGAGACGGTCCAGCACGATCTGCGTGCTCCGCTGCCCGCCGAGCTCCACGGCCGGCACGACGTGGCCATGACCGACCCGCCGTACACCCCGGAAGGCGCCCGGCTCTTCCTCTCCCGTGCCGTGGAGGGCCTGCGGCCCGGTCCCGCGCACAGCGTCTTCTTCTCCTTCGGCGGCAAGAGCCCGGACGAGATGCTGGAGGTGCAGCGGGAGATCATGGCGCTCGGCCTGGTCACCAACGGCTACATCCGCAATTTCAACGAGTACGAGGGCAGCGGCATCCTCGGCGGGGTCGGCTTCTTCCAGCACCTCCTCACCACCAGCTCGACCGCCCCGTCCCAGCAGGGCGAATTCAGCGGCCCCCTCTACACGGGCGACAAGCGGACCCGTCAGCGCGAGTACACGTGCGTGGCGTGCGACGCCCGGGTGCGGGTCGGCCCCGGCGCCCGCTGGACGTCGGTCGCCGCCCTGCGCGAGGACGGCTGCCCCGAATGCGGCAAGGGCCCCTTCCGCCCGGGCCGCCTGGTGGCGGTGGAGGAAGCCCCGGCCCCGGCCCCGGCAGGACAAGCCGCGGCCCCGGTCACGACCACGGCTCCGGAATCCCCCGCCCAGTCACCCGTGACCGCGGTCGCGGCCGCCACCACCGCCCCCGCCGCCGCCGTAGCGCCCGCCACCGTCCCCGCCGCCCCCGCCGGACGCGCGTACGGCTGGCGTCCCCCGACCGACGCCGACCGCGCCGCGCTCGCCGAGCGGGCGCGGCCGTACGTCACCCGGCAGGCCGACGAGCGCGATCTGCCGGCCATCGGGCGGTTCGAGGCCGAGATCGCCCGGGTGTCGTTCGGTGAGGACGCCATCGACGACCCGGCCCGCTGGGAGTCCCGTCTCGGCCGTGCCATGGAGAAGTCGAAGGAGGGCATGATCGTCGCCCACCGGCCGGGTGAGGAACCGGTCGGCTGGTGCTGGGTGAGCATCAACCAGAACGCGATGACCGGCGACCGCTACGCCAACTTCCGCTCCCTGGCGGCCTCCCCGGTGGACAACCGCAGCGACGTCGCCGAACTCCTGCTGACGGCGGGCCTGGAGTTCTGTCTGGCGAACGGCATCACCGAGGTCGTCGGCCGGGTGCACGTGGGCAATGTCCCGATGCGCACGGTCTACCGCAAGTTCGGCTTCGATCCGACGAGCCTGTCGATGAAGCTGTTCCTGCCGAAGGAGGACGGCGCACGATGAGCGTCACGGACAGCTTCGACCCGGACCGGGTCAAGTGCGTCGTCTGGGACCTCGACGGCACCCTGTGGGACGAGGTCGCCGTCGAGTCGGCCACCGACGCGCTGCCCACGCCCCGCGCCGGGACGCTCGCCGCGATCGACGCGCTGGCGGCCCTCGGCGTGCTCAGCAGCATCGCGAGCCGCAGCGCGCCCTCGGTGCTCGACCGGCTGGAGACCGTGCCGGCGTTGCGTGAGCGGTTCCTGGCCCCGCAGGTGTCCTGGCAGGACAAGAGCGAGTCGCTGCGGATCATCGCGAAGGACCTCGGCATAGCGGTGGACGCCCTGCTCCTGGTCGACGACTCCCCCTACGAGCGCGCCGAGGTCGAGGCACTCCTGCCGGGCGTGCGCACCCTCGCCCCCGAGGACGTGCCCGCGTTGCTGGCCGCGTTCGAGGGCCGGGAGGTCACCCCCGAGTCACGTGAGCGCGTGCGCCGCTACCGCACCGAGGAGACCCGCCGGGCCGAGGGCGAGCGTTTCCGGGGTTCGCGTGAGGAGTTCCTGCGCTGGTGCGAGATGCGCCTCACCGTCGGCGCGGCCACGCCCGGCGAGGTCCCCCGCGCGCTGGAGCTCGCCGCCCGCACCCACCGTCTGAACTCCTCCGGTCTCACCCCCGGGCGGCTGCGCGAGCTGGCCGCGTCGGAGGGGCACGAGCTGTACACGGCCCGCATGACGGACCGTTTCGGCGAGTACGGCGTCATCGGCGCCGCCCTGGTCGACCGCAGCGCCCCCGGCGTGTGGTCCGTCCCGCTGCTCGCCCTGTCCTGCCGGGTCGCCGGCCGGGGCGCGGCGGCGGCCTTCCTGTTCCGGCTGATGCGGCGGGCGCGCGCGTCGGGGGCCGAGCAGTTCCGGGTGACGCTGCGTCCCACGGACGCCAACCTGGAGATGCGCATCCTGCTCCGCCAGGCGGGACTGCGCCGTACGGACGACTCCGCCGCCGGAGGCGGCGCCGGCGTCACCGCCGATTCCGCGGTTTTGGGCAGGAGCCTGCACGGCGACCTGCCCGAACCGCCCGCATGGCTGCATGTGGCCGAACGAGAGGACGCCGAGGCGTGACGGACACCCGAGACCGGGTCGCGGTGGAACGCGAACTTCGTTCGATGATCGCCGAGGCCGCCCGCCTGGACGACGCCTACATGGCGGAACTCCCCGCCGACACCGACCTGTTCGGTCCGCGGATCGGGCTCACCTCACTGGCCGGGGTGACTCTGCTGGGCGCCGTCGACCAGCGCTTCGGCGTGGACGTGGCCGCGCTGGACCTGAGTCTGGACAGTCTGCAGTCCATCGCCACCCTGGCCGACTTCGTCACGACACACCTCCAGCGCGCATAGCCACCCGTCTGTACGCGTGCCCTGTTCAAAAAGGGTGATCCGTACGGCCGTGCCGTGACCCGGTCAGGGCGGCGGCGTTGAACGGGGAGTGCGACGGCGCCCCCTGCCGTCGTGCGAACCGAATCACTTAAGGAGAACGTGATGTCTCGCATCGCGAAGGCGGCCGCTGTCGCCCTCGGCACCGGCGCCGTGGTGGTCAGCGGGGCCGGCCTGGCCATGGCGGACGCGGGTGCGCAGGGCGCGGCCATCGGCTCGCCGGGCGTCCTGTCGGGCAACGTCGTCCAGGTTCCGATCCACATCCCGGTCAACGTCTGCGGCAACACCGTCAACGTCGTCGGCCTGCTGAACCCCGCGTTCGGCAACACCTGCGCCAACGTCAGCGACCACGGCAAGGACGGCGGCGACAAGCACGGCGACCACCAGGGTCACGGCGACCACGGCGACCACGGCGACCACAACGGCTACGGCGACTGATCGGCGTTTCCCAGGAGAGCCCCGGCACCTCGAGCGCCGGGGCTCTCCCCTGTTGTGGGCGGCCTGCGTGCCCCTGTTGTGGGCGGCCTGCGCGGTCGGGCGTACCCGGCCGGCTGATGCGTACCGGGCCGGGTCGGGCGTCCCGCGCCGGGTCAGGCGTACCGGTAGATCCGGGACGCGTCCTCCATCTGGTCCGGGGTCACGTCCCACGGGGGCAGCTTCTCGTGGCGGGCGACGACCCTGCGGTACTGGCGGCTGCCCGGCCCCGGCGGCCGGGCCGGCAGGTAGCGGTGTTCGCGGTGACGCCTCTGCCAGCGTGTCCACAGCAGGTCGATGAAGGCGTGGTGCAGCCAGAAGACGGGGTCGTTGACGGAGGCGCCGCCGAGCATGACCCCGCCGACCCACCGGTGCACCCGGTTGTGGGTGCGCCAGGCCGCGCTGCCCGAGCCGGTCCCCCAGCCCTCCAGTTTGTTGCGGAAGCCCTGGACGACGGTCGAGTCCCAGGGCGAGACGTCGTAGACGGGGTCCTTCAGCGCCCATTCCACGTCGCTCCCGGCCGGCAGGTCGATCGGAGCGGCGGCGCGGCCGAGGTCCCGGGTGAGGAACTCGCCGTCGGTCACGTTCTCCCTGATGGTCCAGTTGCCCGTGGCGTACGCGAACGGCCCGGTCGTCACCTGGTGGTCGGAGCGGCGTCCGTTGCCGCCGAGCAGGTCCTTGGTCCAGGGCGCGGCGGTGGCGGTGCGGTCGCGCGTCCAGTCCCAGTACGGCACCGTCACCGAGGAGTCGACCCGGCGCAGCGCACCCTCCAGGTCCAGCAGGAACCTGCGGTGCCAGGGCAGGAAGGAGGGCGCCATGTGGGCGGCGCGCAGGCCGCCGTCGCCGTCGGAGACGTAGTGGTCGATGTGCACGCGGACGAACTCGTCGTATTCGCCCCTCCTCTTGATCTCCAGCAGCGCGTTCACGAAGCGCCGACGCTCGGCGCCGGTGAGCGTGCTGACGTCCTTACGGATGTAGGCCATGGTGTCCCCCCATGAGCGTGTGGTGGTGTGCCGGACCGTCCTCCCGCAGCCCCTCCCCCGGGCCGAGACCGTCGACGGCGGCTCGGGCCGCCTCCAGCGGGGTGGCGTACGAGCGGTAGTGGTCGACCATGCTCAGCCAGGTGCCGTCGGCGCGGCGCATCAGGTGCAGGGGGCGGCCGTCGACCGTGACCTCCCACTCGGCGTCGGCCTCGGCGGCGCGTCCCGGCGAGGTGAGGACCCCTTGGATGTGCCGGCCCCGGTAGGTCTCGTCGAAGGAGTCCCCGAGGTCGCCGTCCCCCGGGCGCAGGGGCCGGGAGGCGGCGACGACGGGGACGATCGCCAGGGCGGCGGCTCCGCCGAGCAGTGCGCGCAGCAGGTCCCTGCGCCGTGTGCGGCGTGCCGGGCCGGATCTGGCCGCGTCCACCGCGACTGCGTTCACGGGGATTCCGTCGACGCTGACGACCATGGTGTGCTCCTCGTCGGGAGAGGTGGTCCGGTTCGGTTCTTCGGTGGGGTAAACGCCGAGTGGGCCCGCTGGTCACCGCCTGGGACCCGAACGGCCCGCGCCGATCCGGGCGCCGGGCATGGCGACGGGCCCGGACGACGGTGTCCGGGCCCGTGGTCGTGGCGTCGGGTCCGCCGCCCTAGAGCCCCTTGCTCAGGTCGAGGTCGGCGCCGGGCACCGCCTGCAGCACGGGCGTGATCACGCCCGCCTCGGGCAGCTTCAGGTCCGGCAGGCCGAAGTGGTCGGGGTTGGGCGCGGTGAGCGGGGCGTCCAGGGTCAGGCCCGGGCCGAGCGTGCGCAGGTCGGAGGCGGGGGCGTCGAGGCCGACGTGGTTGAACTCGTTCCCGAGGATCTCCGGCAGGGGCGCCCGCAGTCCGAGACCGGGCAGCCCGGCGGCGACGGGCAGCTGCGGGACGGCGCGCTCGGGGAGGAGGCGGCCCTCGACGAACCGCGGGCCCTCGGGCGCACCCGGCGTCGGCAGCGGGATCTCGCCGCCGACGGTGGGCAGTTCCACGTTGAGGGACTTCTCGACGCCGTCCAGCGGAACGGGGACGGGGACCGTGCCGATCGCGGCTGCCGGGGTCACGGAAGCGGCGGCTCCGGCCGCGGCCGCCACACAGGTGATCACTGCGGCGAGGGTTCCTCGGGTGGTCGACTTCATCTCGGGTACGGGCCCTTTCGGTGGAGTTCGGGGGCGTTGCGTCCGTACCGGGTAACGAGCCGGAAAACGGCATCAGTTCACAATTCCCCCGAGTGTCGCAATAGTGCTACGGACACATCGGCGCGACGGGCATATGAGGACGACTGACGTCGGTACGACGGACACATGGTCAGCTCGTCCAGAAATCCCACCATCGGGTCAGAATCAGAATGCCGATCACCCCGATGTGCGACAGCGGCAGCACCCAGGTGAATTCGGCGAGGAAACTCCGCACGCCCGCCGGGGCGGGCAGAAAGCCGTGGCGTACGTCGAACGAAAGGACGTACCAGAACAGGAGGATCGTGGCGACCCACGCCAGACAGCACCACAGGCACAGCGCGTTGATCCGGTACAGCGACTCGAACTGCAGCCAGGACACGAACCCGAGGCCGAAGAGGCAGCCGGCGGTGAACGTCAGCCAGTACCAGCGGGGGAAGGCGGCCCGGGCCAGCAGGCTCGCCCCGACGCACACGACGATCCCGTAGGCCACCAGGCCCAGCATCGGGTTGGGGAACCCGAACGCCGAGGCCTGGTCGCTCCGCATGACGCTGCCGCAGGAGACCACGGGGTTCAGGCTGCACCCGGGGGTGAAGCCGGGGTCCTCCAGCAGCTTGAACTTGTCGAGGGTGATGACCCAGGAGGCCAGCAGCCCGGCCGCACCGGCGAGGACCAGCAGCAGGGCGTACGCGCGGCCGCCGCCCACGGCCCCCGGCTGCGGGCGCGGCTGCGGCATCAGCCGCGCAGGCGACGGGCGGGCAGGACGATGTGCGCCGCCGCCGTGAGGGTCTCCTCGGCGCCCGCGAACGCGGCCAGCGCCTCGGGCGTGACGGCCTGGCCGGGCATGGCCTCCGGCCAGGCGCGGGCGGTGAAGACGAGGTAGGCGTAGCCGCGCTCCTCGACGGCCGCGAGCCACTCCCGCGGCGGCAGGCACTGGGCGTTGAGGCTCGGCATGTTCAGGACGGCAGCGCCGGACTCGACGAGCAGGCTGAACGGCAGACTCGGCCGCTCGGTGCCGTCGACGACGTCCCCGCCGACGGACATGCCGTTGTCGGAGAGGAACCGCCCGATGGCGAGGGCCGTCCCCTCGGGCCCCTCCTCGGTGTCACCGAGGGAGTAGGCCAGGAGGTAGGGCATGTCATGGCCGTCGGGGGCCTCGCCGCTCCACGGCATCACGACGAGGGTGCCCAGGTCGGCCACGCGGAAAGGGCGGGTTGCGCTTGGGGTTGAGGTCACCGCGCGACCATATCGGCGCGTCGGCGGGCCGCCCGACGTGTTCTCACCCGACCGGGGGACGTCGGTCCGCTGCTCCACACGAACGAGGGACGCGCCGCTCGACCCGCCTCGAACAGCGTCAGGGCCGGCCCCGTCGGTGACGGGACCGGCCCTGACGGCGGGGGCGTCTCAGCCCTGCAGCGGGAGTCCGCCGAGGAGCGGGTTGTGGGTGTTGAGTGCGCCCGTCGCGCCCTTGACGGCGCTGAGCACGGAGTCCTTGTTCTCGGTGTCGAGCGCGTCCGACTGGTGCTGCAGCGGCATCGCGTCCTCCAGGTTCACGGGGCCTCTGGCGAGGGTGTCCACGGCGCCGTTGAGGCTGGTGGGCGTGAGGTCGGCGGGGGTGGCGAACGCGGGCGCGGCGATGCCGGCGAGGACCACGGATCCGGCGACGGCAGCGGCAGCCTTCAGGGACTTCATCGGATTCCTTTCTTCGGCGACTCGGCAACTCAAGTCACCAGGGGAAATTCTGACGCCGTGCCTAACGATCCCTGCCGGGCGCGGAAACCCTGTACGCGGAAAATCTCCGCACCCCGGCGCACGTGCCGGGGTGCGGAGACGCGGAAGCGGCCGTCAGCCGACGGGAGGGGGCGGCAGCGCGGGCGCCGCCGGCGCCTCGGCCGGCAGGGCGGGCAGGTCCGGCAGGGTCGGACCGAGTCCGTCCAGCGTCGAGGAGAGCAGGTCGAGCAGGCCGTCCAGCACGCCGGTGACCGTCGAGACGACCTGGCCGACGTCCAGGGAGGTCACGGCCGAGAGCAGGTCGTCGACGGTCTTCTGCACGGCGGCGAGCGCGTCGGAGAGGGGGTCGGCGGCGGCCGCCTTCGCCTTGCCTTCGTCACGGACCTGGGCGGCGGATGCGGCGGGGAGCGCCGGGGCTACCGGGGTCTCGGCCGTGATCCTGGCGACGGCTGTCCTGACGGTGTCGCCGAGCCGGGTCGCCTGGTCGGGGGTGAGGCGGCCGTTGTCGGACTTGACGACGGTGTCGAGGGCGTCGGTGACCGGGGCGAGGACGATGCCGAGATCACCGAGGCCCTTGCCCTGGGCGAGGAGCGCGGCGGCGCCGGAAACGGGCGCGCCGACGGCCGCCGCGGTGCGCTCACGGGCTGCGGCTCCGTCGGCCGCCATGGCGGCGGGTGCGGCGAAGCCGAGGACGAGGGAGGCGCACAGTGCGGTGGAAGCGATACGCCGTACGGGCAGACCACGCATGGGAAATCCTTTCGATTGCGTCGGGTCTCGGGCCCACCGTGCAAACGTCCGTCGCACACCGCAACCTATCGAGCGCTTACTGTGACTCCGCGCAGGTCACCGGGCTCGCATCAGCGCTGATGGACGGCCCGTCGACGCCCGTCGAGCGCGTCGGGCCGGGTACCCCCGTTCGGGGCAACGCCTTCGAAAACGCGAACGGCCACCCCCCTGGCGGGAGAGCGGCCGTTCGGCGAATGACGTGTCGTGACCTCTGGGAGGTGACGTCAGTCGTTGATGCAGGTGTTGCCGAACGCGGGGTTCAGCAGGCCGATCACGTTGATCGTGTTGCCGCACACGTTGACCGGAACGTGAACGGGAACCTGGACGACGTTGCCCGACAGCACGCCCGGGGAGTGCTCGGCGATGCCGTTCGCGCCGCTGTCGGCGGCGGCGATGCCGGAGGCGCCGGCGACGGCCGCGGCGGCAACGGAGGTCAGGACCAGGCCCTTCGCGATACGCGACATGGAGAAATGCTCCTTGAGGTTTTGACACAAACACCCGGGCGGGGATGCCCGGCGCTGAAGTCAACGCGCAGGGCTCACCGGGGTTGTGCCGCCAAATGAGTGATGTCTCCAGAGGGCGAGCTTCACCATTCCGACACACTTGTCCGCTTTCTGTGGATTAATCAGGACAGCGACTACAGTGGCGCCTCATCCGACGCACGCCTATTGCCAGCAAATCGCACGAAAGGGCACCGCCGGTCATGCGCACTTCCCTGGGGCCACTGCTGCAACGCGCAACGGCCGGCGTCCTGGCACTCACCGCGCTGTGGGCAGCGGGCGGCGCCCGGGCGGCCGACGCCCCGCCGTCCCCGGAGGCGGAACGCCTCGCCTTCGCGCGGCGCTACCACGCCACGCAGCACGGCGGGATCGTCCGCGCGGCCAACACCGCCATCAGCTGCCGCGCCGCCCCGACGGCCGGGGCCGCGCCCGCCTGCCCGGCCGTGCGCGAGGGCAAGGCGGCACAGAACGGCGACTTCGACATGTTCTACGTCGACGTCGACAGCGACCCGAACACCTACAACTCCTCCCGCGCCGAGGTCCGCCTCCCCCAGGGCGCGCGGGTGTCGTACGCGCGGCTGTACTGGGGCGGCAACCTGCGCGTCGGCGAGCAGAAGCCGCCCAGGGACAACGGGCGGGTGCTGATCGCCGAGCCGGGCGGGCAGTACAAGGCGGTGCTCGCCGACACGGTCGTCGGCCATCGGACGGCCCAGGGCGCCGACGCCTTCCAGGCCTCCGCGGACGTCACCGAGCTGGTGCGCGACAGCGGTCGGGGGCTGTACACGGTCGCGCAGATCAACGTGGCCATGGGCAGGTCGGCGGCCGGGGCCTGGGGCGGCTGGACGCTGGTCGTGGCGTACGAGAACGCGGCCGAGCCGCTGCGCGACCTTTCACTCTGGGACGGCTTCGACACCCTCGACGCCGTCGGCAAGGAGATCCGGCTGCGCGGGCTCGGCATCCGCAGGGGCGCGAGCGGCCTGGCCGGGCTCGTCGCCTACGACGGCGACCGCGGCCGTTCGGGTGATTCGCTCATGTTCTCGACCGGTGGCGCCGCGGCCACCGCGCTCACGGATCCGGTCAATCCATCCGACGATGTGTTGAACTCCACGATCAGCGAGCCGGGGGCGGCTCCGGCGGCGCGTGTACCGGCGTACGCCAACACCCTCGGCTACGACTCCGACGTGTTCGATCTACGCAGGGGATTGCGGCGCGGCGGTGACCAGCTGACGGTCCGGCTCGTTGCCCACCGGGACGCGGCGTGGGCCGGGGCGCTCTTCGTCGCCGTCGACACACGGAAGAAGTAGTCAGGCGCGTTCCCGCACGTCCCGAGCGCCACCGTGAGCGAGGAAACCGCGCAATGCATCAGCCAGAACCCGATGTAAGCCCCCGGGTCCTGCACCTCACCCAGCCCGTGGACGGTGGGGTCGCCCGGGTCGTGACGGACCTGGCACGGGCCCAGGTCGCGGCCGGGATACAGGTCGCCGTGGCCTGCCCGCCCGGGCCGTTCGCCGAGGACCTGCGGTCCCTGGGCGCGGACGTCCGGCACTGGTCGGCGACCCGGTCGCCGGGGCCCACGCTCCCCCGTGAGGTGCGACGGCTCGCACGCGTGCTCGACGACGTACGCCCCGACCTGGTCCACGCGCACAGCGCGAAGGCCGGACTGGCCGGGCGGCTCGCGGTGCGCGGGCGGATCCCGACCGTGTTCCAGCCGCACGCCTGGTCCTTCGAGGCCGTCGGCGGCGTCACCGCGGCCCTGGCTCTCAGGTGGGAGCGGTCGGGGGCGCGCTGGGCGGACCGGCTGCTGTGCGTGAGCGAGGCGGAGCGCGCGACCGGCCTGCGCGCCGGGATCGACGGCCGCTGGAACGTCGTCCCCAACGGCATCGATCCCGAGCGCTTCCACCCGGCGCCCGTCGACACCGTGCGGGCCGCTCTCCTGCCCCGGCTCCACCCGGCCGCCCCGCTGGTGGTGTGCGTCGGGCGGCTGTGCCGGCAGAAGGGGCAGGACGTGCTGCTGCGGGCGTGGGACGCCGTCGCGCACAGGACGCCGGGCGCCCATCTGGTGCTGGTCGGCGACGGACCGGACGCGGAGCAACTCCGCTCCGGCGCACCGGAGTCGGTGCTGTTCGCCGGTGCCGTCGCCGACGCCGCACCCTGGTACCAGGCCGCCGACCTGGTCGTGCTGCCCTCCCGCTGGGAGGGCATGGCGCTGGCCCCGCTGGAGGCGCTGGCCTGCGGGCGGCCCGTGGTGGTGACCGACGTGGACGGCGCCCGGGAAAGCCTGCCGGCCGCGCTCGCGTCCCGCTGTCTGGTGCCCGCCGAGGACCCCGCGGCACTGGCCGACGCCGTCGCGGCACTGCTGCTCGACCCGCTGCTGCGCGAGTCGCTCGGTCACCAGGGCCGCCGACACGTCCTGGCCACGCACGACGTGCGACGCACGGCCGAGGCGGTCGCGGGCGTCTACCGCGAGCTGCTCACGACCACCCAAGGGGCGCGCGTCGCGCCCACCGAGTGCAGGGAGTCCATCCACTCGTGACTGCGGAAAGCACCGTCCCCTCTCCTGGCGCGCAGCCCGGATACTCGCCCGTCTCGGTCATTCCGCGGCGGGAGAGCACAGCCGGATTCCGGTTCCCCACCGGGCGGCCCCCGGCGCGGCCCGCGTCGCCCCTGCCGCCGCTGCTCACCGACGGCCTCGCCGCGTGCGCGGGCGCGCCGGCGCTGACCGGGGCGCAGCACCGCCCCTTACTCGTGGCCCTGCTGGTGGCGGCGACGATACTGCTGCGCCCGCAGCCCTCCCGACCGGTGGCGGGAGTGCTGGACGAAGTGCCCGCCGTCTGCGGCCGCGTCCTGGTGGTCTGGCTGGCGCTGGGCACACTCGTCGCAGCGTGGAACCCGGCGCACGCGCTCTCGGCCCGCACCCTGCTCCTCGGCTGTGCGGCGCAGGCCGTGGCCTGCTGCGCCGGCCGCGCGGTCGTCCATCTGCTGCGGCGGCGGGCGCTGTTGCGCCGCCCGCGCGCCGCCCTCGTCATCGGCCCCGCCACGACCGCGCAGCGGGTGGCCGCCGCGGTTCTGCGCCATCCCCGGTGCGGCGTCCAGCCGGTGGGGATCGTGGCCGAGAGCCCCGACGCCGCCGACGGACTCCCTGTGCTGACCAGCGGTCAGGAGGTGCAGCGGGCCCTCATCCAGAACGGCGTCCGGGAGGTCCTGTGCGTCCACCCGGCCGTGCGCAGCGTGCAGGGCCCGCTGCTGCGGGCGCTGGCCGAGTCGGGCTGCAGGGTGTGGGAGGTCGACGCCGACACCCCCTCGTACGCGAGCCGCGAGCAGCTCGCCGGGTTCTCCTGCCGGCTGCTCGACCTGGGCGCCCGGCGCCGGGGCAGCCTCGGCAAGCGGCTGCTGGACGTCGCGGTCTCCGGGACCCTGCTGCTGCTGGTGAGCCCGCTGCTGCTGACGTGCGCGGCGGTGCTGCGGCTGACCGACGGTCCGGGGGTGGTCTTCCGGCAGGAGCGCATCGGCAAGGACGGCAGGCCCTTCACCCTGCTGAAGTTCCGCACCCATCGCCCGGTCGACGAGCACGAGGCCGCCACCCGCTGGAGCGTGGCCGGCGAACGCGAGATGAGCCGGTTCTGCCGCTTCCTGCGCCAGACCTCGCTGGACGAGCTGCTCCAGCTGTGGAACGTCCTGTGCGGAGACATGAGCCTGGTCGGTCCGCGCCCCGAACGCCCCTTCTTCGTCGGCCAGTTCAGCCAGGCCTACCCCGGATACGCGGCCCGCCACCGCATGCAGACCGGCATCACCGGCCTCGCCCAGGTGAACGGACTGCGCGGCGACACCTCGATCGAGGACCGGGCCCGCTTCGACAACGCGTACATCGACAACTGGTCGCTGTGGCAGGACGTGTGCATCCTGCTGCGCACCGCGGCCGCCCTCGTGCGACCGACCGGGAGCTGAAACCGCCGATGACCCCAGGACCCGTCCGGAGTGTCCCGCTTGCGCTGCGACGCCTGGCACGGCGCCTCGCCGCGATGCCGGGGACGCCCGCGTACGCGCAGTACGCGGGCGCGCCTCCGCCGGGCGACGCGCCGGCGCCGCTTCGCCCGCCGCCCGGGCAGGGGACGGCGAACCCCGGACCGGTCCTCGCCCTGCCCCTGCCGGCCGCCCGGAGCGTGTCTCCGGTTCTGCCCGTGGTCGCCGTGGTCGCCCTGCTGGGCCTGCCGCTCACCCCCGGGGGCGAGGGCGGCGCCGGGCCGGCCGACGCGCTGTCCGCGCTGGTCGTGCTGTTCTGCGCGGTCCTGTTGCTGCGGCAGCGGCGGCGGGGGCTGTCCCGGACGGCGGCCCTCGTTCTCGGGATGCCGGTCGCCGGGCTCGCGCTCGCCGCGATGGGCGCCTCCTCGCCGGGCGCGGGGGTCACCGGCCTCGGCCGCTATCTGCAGATCTTCGTGCTCGTCCCGGCGGCCGTCGTCCTCCTCGTGCGGAACCGGGCCGACCTCCGGCTGCTCGCCTGGTCGTTCGTCGGGCTCGCCGGGTGGCAGGGGACGGTGGGCGTCCACCAGTTCGTCACCGCGACCGGCGCCTCGTACCAGGGCGAGACGATCCGGGCGGTCGGCACCTTCGGGCCGCAGGACGTGATGGGCATGGCGACCGTCGTGTCCTTCGGGCTGGTCTGCGCGGTCGGGCTGGCGCTCGGCCGCCCCTCCGTGCGACAGGGGGCGATCGCCGCGAGTTGCGCGCTCGGGCTGCTGGTGCCGCTGGCGCTGTCCTTCAGCCGGGGCGCATGGATCGCGACCGCGCTGACCTGCACGGTCCAGCTGGCCCTTGCCGGACTGCGGCGGGCGCTGAAGATCGGTGCGGTCGCGCTGGCGGCCGGCGTGGTCCTGGTCGGCGGGTTCGGGGTGGGCTCGGCGATGCTCCAGGAGCGCGTCGACAGCATCACCCAGGTCGCCGACGCGCCCGACCAGTCGGTCACCGACCGGTACACGATGTGGGCGGCCGCGGTCGGCATGTGGCGCGAACAGCCGCTCACCGGCGTCGGGTTGAAAGGCTTCCCCGAGCACCGGGACGCGCACGCCTCGCTCGCCCTGTCCTCCGGCAGCGACACCGACGGCGCGGGCTCGGGCTTCGTCCGGCAGCCGCTGCTGTCCCCGCACAACATGTACCTGCTGGTCCTCGCCGAGCAGGGCCTGATCGGCCTGCTCGCCCTCGCGGGCGGCTGGCTGGCGATGCTCGCGTGCGGTCTGCGCGGCTGGTACCGCGTGCGGCGCTCGGGGCCCGGCCTCGACTGCGCGCTCGTCGCCTGCGGCCTTCTGGTCTGGCAGCTGACCGACTTCGTGTACGCCGACATCGGCGGGCCTTCGACCGTTCTGACGGCCGTCGTCCTCGGGCTCGTGGCCTGGTGGGCGCTGGTCGGCGGCGACAGCCGCGAGGAGGCGCTCGCACGATGACGGTGACGCCTCCCCGGACGCCCCACACGGACGGCCCCGTGTCCGTGCCGCCGGCGCGGTCCGCCGCGCAGTCCGGGGGGACGGCCGGGGCGACCGCCGGGGAGAAGGGGCGGCACGGCGGCGAACTCCCCCCGGTGTCGCGGGGGTTCCTCGCCAAGGCCACGCTCGTCACCGCCGTCCTGTCCGTCGCCGGCGCCCTGCTCGGGCTGCTCCGGGACCAGGCGCTGGCCCGGCTGTTCGGGGCCGGCAGCGAGACCGACGCCTTCCTCGTCGCGTGGACCCTGCCCGAGTTCGCGGCCACCCTCCTCATCGAGGACGGGCTGGCGTTCGCCCTGATCCCGGCGTTCAGCATGGCGCTGGCCCGCCGCTCCCAGGGCGTTCCCGGCGACCCGGTCCGGGCACTGGTCGCCGGCACGCTCCCCCGGCTGTCGCTGGCGTTCGTCGCGGTCGGTGCCCTGCTGATCGGCACCGCTCCGCACCTGGTCGAGGTCCTCGCCCCCGGACTGCCCGACCCCGCCCTCGCCGTCGACTGCACCCGGCTCACCGCCACCTGCGCGGTGAGCTTCGGGCTCGCCGGGTACTGCAGCGCGGCCCTGCGCGCGCACCGGCGGTACGTGGCGCCGGCGGCGATCTACGTGGCGTACAACGTCGGCATCGTCGCCGGGATGTACACCCTCGGCGGACGCTGGGGGGTGCGGTCGGCTGCCGCCGGGGTCGCGGTGGGCGGGCTGCTCATGGTTCTCGTCCAACTGCCGTCGCTGCTGCGCCAGTTGCGGAGACGCACGGCGGAGGGGGCGGAGGCCGCCGCGCACGAGGAGCCCCGGCCCCTCGACACCGCGCTCCTCGCGACCGTCCTGCTGTTCGCCCTGTGCCGGCAGTCCCAGGTCCTCGTCGAGCGCTTCCTCGCCTCGCAGTTGCCGTCCGGGGCGATCTCGCACCTCAACTACGCGCAGAAGGTCGCGCAGATGCCGATGATCCTGTCGGTGATGGTGTGCACGGTCACCTTCCCGGTGGTCGCGCGGGCGCTGGCCGAGGGGGACGTCGAGCGCGCCCGCGGCCGGGTGGAGCGAGATCTGGCGCTGGCCGCGTGCATCGTGCTGCTGGGCACGGCGGCCGTGGTGTCCTGCGCGCCGCAGATGATCGAGGTGCTGTTCCAGCGGGGCGCGTTCACCGCGCGGGACACGGCCGCGACGGCCGGCGTGATGCGGGTGTACGCGCTCGGGCTGCTCGGCCAGACCCTGGTCGGCGTGCTGGTCCGCTCCTACTTCTCGGCGGGCCGGGGCAGCTGGTACCCGGTCGGCGCGATGGCCTGCGGGATCGGCGTGACCACCTGGATCGGCGCACTGAGCGTCCACACCCGGGGGGTCTACGGGATCGCCGCCGCCAACGCGACCGGCATCACCGTCACCGCCCTGGTGCTGCTGGCCGGGATGGGTCCGCGCAGCGTCCCGATCGGCGTCCGGGGCGTGCTGCGCGAGCTGGGCCGACCGGTGCTGGCCGCCCTGGCGGCGACCGTGGCCGGGGCGATCGCCGCCGCGCAGTTCGACGACGCGCTCCTCGGCCTCGCCGTCGGCGGGTTCACCGTGACCGCCGTCTTCCTGGCGCTCGGGGTGGCCCTGCGCGCCCAGGGCGTCGTCCGCGCACTCCGTTCCGTACATTCCGCGACCCGAAGGCTCTTCCATGGCCGCTCCTGACAACAGCACCCGCGCGCCCGTCCTGTGGGCGGCGATGTACCACTCCGTGGGTGACTGCTCCGAGGACCCGTACCGCATCACGGTGACCCCCGAACGGCTGGAGAAGCAGCTGACGTGGCTGCGCCGGCGCGGACTGCGCGGCGTCTCCATGGCCGAACTGCTCGCCGCCCGCGCCCGGGGCGAGGGGCGCGACCTGGTGGGCCTCACCTTCGACGACGGTTACGCCGACTTCCTCACCGGGGCCCTGCCGGTCCTGCGCCGCAACGGCTGCACCGCCACCCTGTTCGTGCTGCCCGGCCGGCTCGGCGGCGACAACGCCTGGGATCCGCTGGGCCCGCGCAAACCCCTGCTGACCGCCGACGGCATCCGCCGCGCGGCCGACGAGGGCGTCGAGATCGGCTCGCACGGCCTCACCCACGTCGACCTGACCGCGGCCCACGACCGCACCCTCAAGGCGGAGACGGTCGAGAGCCGGGCCGCCCTCACCGAGTTGCTCGGCGCCGAGGTCGGCGGCTTCTGCTATCCGTACGGGACGATCGACCAGCGCGCCGTGGACGCCGTGCGCGAGGCCGGTTACGCCTACGCCTGCGCGATCGACCCGGGCTCCCTCAACGGCCTCCACGCCCTGCCCCGCGTGCACATCGGGCAGGACGACAACGCCCTGCGCCTGCATCTGAAGTACCGGCTGCACCGGTTGCGCCGACGGCCCGTGGAGGGCCTGCGGTGAAGGCGCTGCACATCATCACCGGGCTCGGCGTGGGCGGCGCCGAGCAGCAACTGCGCCTGCTGTTGCGGCACTTGCCGACACACTGCGACGTGGTGACGCTGACGAACCCGGGGTCGGTGGCCGACGGACTGACCGAGGACGGCGTCCGCGTCGTCCACCTCGGCATGGCCGGCAACCGCGATCTGGGCGCGCTGCCGCGCCTGGTCAGGATCATCCGATCCGGCGGCTACGACCTCGTGCACACCCACCTGTACCGGGCCTGCGTCTACGGCCGGCTGGCCGCGCGCCTGGCCGGGGTCCGCGCGGTCGTCGCCACCGAGCACTCGCTGGGCGACTCGCAGCTGGAGGGACGCAGGCTGACCTCCGGGGTGCGTGCCCTCTACCTGGCCAGCGAACGGCTGGGCCGCACCACGGTCGCCGTCTCCCCCACGGTCGCCGACCGGCTGCTGAGCTGGGGCGTGCCGGCGCCCCGGATCGAGGTCGTTCCCAACGGCATCGACCTGGCGCGCTTCCGCTTCGACCCCGACGCCCGCAGGCGCACCCGCAGGCGCCTCGGTCTGCCGGACGACGCCCACGTCGTCGGCGGCGTCGGCCGCCTCACGGCCGGCAAGCGCTTCGACGTGCTCATCCACGCCCTGGCCCACCTGCCTCCCGACCACTGGCTGTTGCTGGTCGGCGGCGGACCCGAGGAGAACGTGCTGCGGCGCATCGCGCACGAGGCGGGGGTCGCCGACCGCGTCCTGTTCACCGGCGAACGCCCCTACGTCCCCGACGGCACCCCCGGCCCCGACCTGCCCTCGCTCACCTGCGCCATGGACGTGTTCGTGTCCCCCTCTCCCGAGGAGACCTTCGGCCTGGCGGCAGTGGAGGCGCTCGCCTCGGGACTGCCCGTGCTCTACGCCTCCTGCCCGGCCCTCGAGCACCTGCCCGCGCAGGCGTCGGGAGCCCGTCGGGTGACCGGCGGCGCCGAGGCGTTCGCCCGCGCGCTGACCGAGGCGCGCGCGCAGGCCCCGGGCCCGCGCACCACCCCGGACGCCGCCCGCCACTACGACATCACCCGCAGCGCCGCCCAGCTCATGGACGTGTACGCGGCCACCGTTACCGGACCACCCCGGTCGTCCTCCGCTTCCCCGACACCCCAGGGAGTCAGTTCCCCATGACCGAGAACCCCCGCCGTCCTGCCGCCCTGCGCCGCGCCAGGGCGCTCCCGCCGTGGTCCCTGCTCGTGGCCGGAGCCGTCGCCGGCGGTCTGCTCGGCGGCGCGTACGGAGTCGTCGAGCCGCCCGTGTACACGGCCACCGCCTATGTCGTCGCCGTGCCCACCGCGAAGTCGGACCCGGCGTCCGCGCTCGGCTTCGCGCAGGCCTACGGCCGGGTCGCCACCCAGCTCGCGGTGCTCGGCGACGCCCAGGTGTGGGCGGGCGTGCCGGTGGGGACGCTCCAGCAGAGTGTGCAGACGGCGACCTCGCCGGACGCCCCGATGGTCGCGATCACGGCGACCTCCGCACGTGCCGACCTCGCCGCCGACATGGCCAACGCGGTCTCCCGCTCGCTGACCCAGCACGCCAAGAGCTCCAAGGCCGCCACCAACGTCGAACTCCAGCAGTTCGCCCGCGCGGTGCGGCCGACCGCGCCCTCCTCGGCGTCCTCGGCGGTGACCGGCCTGGTGGGGGCGAGCGCGGGCGGCCTGCTCGGCGGCCTGGCGCTGCTGGTACGGCCGAAGCGGGGCTCGGCGCAGGACGCCGCCCGCCCGGCCGCCGTCCCCGGTCCCGCCCTCGCCGCCGACGCCCACGGAGCGCTGTGAAGCCGACGCTCAGGACCCAACTCGTCACCGACGAACGGGCCTTCGCCGAGCTCGCGCCCGCCTGGGAACGGCTGTACCAGCGGTGCGCGACGGCCACCCCCTTCCAGAGCCACCCCTGGCTGCACTCGTGGTGGCTGTCGTACGGCCGCCGCGGCCGGCTGCGTCTGCTGCTGGTCCGCGACGGCGGTGAGCTCGTCGCTGCGGCCCCGCTGACGGCCGTCCGCCGCCCGCTGCCCGCGCTCGTGCCGCTCGGCGGGGCGATCTCCGACTACGGGGACGTCCTCGTCGACGACGAACGCGGCGAGCAGGCCGTCGACGCGCTCACCGAGGGCCTCGCGGCGGCCGCCCGCACCGCGCTGATCGACTTTCGCGAGGTCCGGCCGGGCGGCGCGGTGGAGCAGGTCTACGAACGCTGGCGCGGGCCGCGGCGGCGGGTGAGCGACTCGGTGTGCCTGGAGCTGCCGGCCGTCCCCATGGAGGAGTTGGTGGCCCGGCTGCCGTCGGCGAAGGCCCAGCGGGTGCGCGCCAAGCTGCGCAAGCTGACCGCGCTGGGCGTGGAGCGCAAGGCGGTGCACCCGGAGGAGGTCGACTCGGCGCTGCGGCGGCTGCTGGAGCTGCACCAACTGCAGTGGCAGGGACGGAAGGTGACCGGTGAGCACCTGCGATCGCGGTTCTGCGAGCACCTGGTGCGCTCGGTCGGACCGATGGTGCGCTCCGGGGACGCGGTGGTCACCGAGTTCCGGCTCGACGACGACGTCGTGGCCGTCGACCTGACCCTGCTGTCGCGGCGGCTGGCCGGGGGCTATCTGTACGGCGCCCATCCGCGGCTGCGCGAGCGCAAGGCGGACGTGGCGGTGATGCTGCTCGACGCCTGCGCCGAGCACACCCGGGGCGGGGGACGCGCGGCGCTGAGCCTGCTGCGCGGCAACGAGCCGTACAAGCACCACTGGCGGCCCGAACCGGTCGTCAACCAGCGGCTCCTGCTGGCCCGTCGGCGCACCGCACCGCTGCTGTCGGCGGCCGTCTGCGACGTGGCCGCGCGCCGGCGGGGCAAGGAGCTGCTGCTGCGTCTGGAGCAGCGGAAGGAGCGCGCCGGTGGCGGCAGCTCCTGACGCGGACCTGCCGCCACCGCACCGCGCGTCACCCGTTGCGCGACCACCAGTCCAGGCGGAGGCACAGCTTGCCGCCCAGCCAGTACTCGACCCAGTCGCCGAGGTCCATCGGCGTGCAGTTCGCCGGGGGTTCGCCGGTGGGGTCGGTCGTGGGGGGCTGCGGGGTGGGCCCCGGAGTCGTCGGCTCGGCGCCGGGCTCGTCGGTGCGGCCGGACAGGAGCGAGCGGTAGACCTCGGACGACCGGGGGTTCTGCCGGCACTGCCACACACCGTGCGGGCAGTAGTCGGTCACCGTGTTGTACAGCGGTTCGTGCTCGTCCATCCAGGCGAGCATGCGCCGCATGTACTCGGCGTTGTCTCCGTTGCGGAAGAGTCCCCATTCCGGGTAGGAAATGGGCTTGCCGTGGGCTTTGGCGAAATCCACGTGATCCTGGAGCCCGTACGGTTCCTTCACCTGCTCGTCGAAGGAGAGGCCGGTCGGCTGATCGTAGGAGTCCATTCCCAGGATGTCGACCGTGTCGTCGCCCGGATAGCACTGGGTCCAGGGAATGGCGTCCTTGCCGCGGGCCGGCGTGAAGTCGAACTTGAATTTCTGGCCCGGCACCGAACGCATCGTGGAGACGATCCTGTTCCAGTACTTCTTCCAGGCCTCCGGATCCGGCCCGCAGCGATGGGTGTACGTGATGCCGTTCATCTCCCAGCCGAGCACGATCACCGTGTCCGGCACCTTCAGCGCGACCAGTCGCTCGGCGAGAGCCCGGTAGTGGTGATCGAACTCCCCGGCCGCGCCCTCCCCCAGCAGCCGGCGCACCTCGGCGTCGGAGACGCCCTCCTCGTTGCGTTCCAGCATGGGCACGTTGAGGACGAGCATCCGGTCGTCCCGCTCCCGCCGCCAGCTCGCCCACACGTCGAGGAATCCGGGCGGGCCCTCGATGTTGCGCCACCGGTCGCCCGGCAGGTAGGTGTGGCCGACACGCAGTTCCGCGCCGCCCAGCCACTGGCTGAGCCGGGCGATCCGGGCCACGCCCCGGGCGCCGTAGTCGAGGTAGGCGCCGAAGGCGGGGGCCGGCTTCACGGGCTCGGCGGACGGGGCCGGCGCGGTGGAACCGGCGGACGGGTCGGCGGACGGTGCCGGTGTCACGGGCGCCGCCGACGGCGCCGGCGGGTCCGGTGTCGCACTCGGCGCGGGGACGGCCGGGTCGGCCGCGGCGGGCACGGCGGGCGCGGCGGACGCCGGGACGGTCGGGGTGGGAGCGGGAGGATCGGCGGCCCGCGCCGCCCCCGCGCCCGCGGCGAATCCAGGTCCGGACGCCAGGGCGGCCGAGGCCGCGACGGCCGCCGCGACAACGGCCAGCCGCCGGGACCGTGCGCGACGCTGCTGTGGGGCCATGCCTGCTCCCTTCTCCACTCTCGCGTAACGCGCACTCCCCGCGCATTACTGACACTCAGTCATATGAAAGTCACACGAAAAGGATTCACGCCACCGCCGCTACGGCTTTCGAGTGGATCGATCGCCCATACCGGTGAACTGAGCCGAAGGACCCGCAAAAATGACCGAGTCGCTGCTCGACACCCGCGTCCCCGCCGTTCTCCTGCGGATCGACCGGAATCCCTTTCACCACGGAACGCTGGGTGCCGTGCGCTCGTTCGGCCGAGCCGGAGTCGATGTGCATCTGATCGCCGACTCGACGGGAAGTCCCGTGCGCGCCTCCCGGTTCGTGAGCCGATGGCACCCCCCGCCACCGCCCGGCGCCTCCCCCGCCGACATCGCCGCGGTCCTGCTGCGGGTGGCCGCCCGCATCGAACGGCCGGCCGTGCTGATCCCGATGGACGACGCGGGCGCGGTCGCCGTGAGCCGGCTGCGCGAGGACCTGGCGCCCGCCTATCTTCTGCCGCAGCAGCCCCGCACGGTGCCCGAACGCGTCGCCGACAAGGCCGAACTGGCCGGACTGTGCGCGGCGGCGGACGTTCCGCACCCGCACACCGTGGTCCCGGACAGCGCGGCGCAGGCCGCCTCCGCCGCCTGGCGGCTCGGCCTGCCGGTGGTCGCCAAGTGGAGCCGGCCCTGGCTGCTGCCCGCAGGGTCGGGGCTGCGCAGCACGATCGTGGTGCGCTCCACCCAGGAGGCGCGCGAGCTCTACCTGCGCGCCGAGGAGGCGGGCAGCCGACTGCTGCTGCAGGCCTTCCTGCCGCCGGGCCCGGACCGCGACTGGTTCTTCCACGGGTACGCCGACCGCTCCGGCGCGCTCGGCGCCGGCGGACCGGGGCGCAAGCTGCGCGCCTGGCCGCGCGGGGCGGGCCTCACCGCGGTGGGCGAGTGGACCCAGAACCCGCAGGTGCGGGCGCTGGCCGAGCGGCTCACCGGCAGCCTCGGCTACCGCGGCATCCTCGACCTCGACTTCCGCCGCTGCGGCATGACGGGCGACTACCACCTGCTCGACTTCAACCCCCGGCCCGGCGCCCAGTTCCGGCTCTTCGCCGACGCCTGCGGACTGGACGTCGTCCGCGCCCAGCACCTGGACCTGACACACCGTCCGCTGCCGGTCTCGGCGTCGCCGCTGCCGGGGCGACGGTTCGTGGTGGAGAACTACGCGCCGCTGGCCGCGCTGCGACCGACCCGCCGGGGCCGCGAACTCGCCTGGCACGCCGGCGACGACACCGCCCCCGGCCGCGCCCTGTGGGGCCTGTGGGGCGCCCATGCCGCCCGTCGGCTGCTCGGCCGGCTGCGCCGGCTCGGCACGGCGGACCCGGCCGGGGCCCGGCCCCGCGTGGTCCGCCAGTCGCCCGCGCCGTCCCCGGCACGCCCGCCCGGGTGCGCCGAACCGGCCCCGACCGACCCGACCGACGACGAGAAGGCGAGCAGCTGCTGATGTACGACCTGCTGGTGGTGGGCGCGGGCCCGTACGGCCTGTCCATCGCGTCCCACGCCGCGCACGCGGGCCTGAGCCTGCGCGTCTTCGGCCGGCCCATGGCCTCCTGGCGCGACAGCATGCCGCGCGGGATGTTCCTCAAGTCCGAGCCGTGGGCCTCGAACCTCTCCGACCCCGCGGCCCGCTGGCGGCTCGACGCGTACTGCGCGGCCCGGGGAGTGACGGCCCGCCACGGGGAGCCCATCCCGGTGGAGACGTTCGCCGAGTACGGCCTGTGGTTCGCCCGCAACGCCGTCCCCGCCGTGGACGAGCGCACGGTGGCCCGGATCGCGTCCCACCCCGGCGGCTTCGAGGCGGTCACCGAGGACGGCGAGACCGTACGGGCGAGGACGGTCGCCCTCGCCGTCGGCGTGATGCCGTTCGTCGAGATCCCCTCCGTCCTGCGCGCCCTGCCCCGCGACCTCGTGACGCACAGCAGCCACCACGGCTGCCTCGACCGCTTCCGCGGCCGGGACGTCACGGTGATCGGCGGCGGCCAGGCCGCTCTGGAGACGGCCGCCCTGCTCGCCGAACAAGGCACCCGCACACGGGTGTTGGCCCGCACCGAACAGCTGAGATGGAACGACGTGCCGCCGCCCCGGGAACGCCCGTGGTGGCAGTCCGTCCGCGCACCGCACAGCGGCCTCGGCTGCGGCTGGCGCAACTGGTTCTACGCCGAACGCCCCGGCGCGTACCGCAGGCTGAGGGAGCCGACCCGGGCCCGGATCGCCGCGACGGCGCTCGGACCGGCCGGCGCGTGGTGGCTGCGGGACCGGGTGCGCGGCGCCGTGGAGGTGCGCCTCGGCCACGAGGTGACGGCCGCCCGGGCGGTGCCGGGCGGGGTACGGCTGGAGGTGGCCGGCGCGGCCCCCTTCGACACCGAGCACGTGATCGCGGCCACCGGCTTCAGGGCGACGCGCGACCGGCTCGGGCTGCTCTGCGCCGACCTGCGCGCAGCGCTGGCCACGGTGGCGGACGGCTCCCCCGAGGTCGGCCGGGACTTCGAGTCGTCCCACCCCGGCCTGTTCCTGGCCGGCCTGGCGACGGCGGCCGGGTTCGGCCCGTCGATGCGCTTCGTCCACGGCGCGACGTTCACCGCGGGGACGCTCGTGCAGGGGGTACGGCGCCGGCTGTACACCGGCATGCCGAGCGGGACCGTGCCGGCGCCGACCCGACGCCGGCCGGCGCAGACCGTACGGAGCTGAGCGGGGCGGGGCGTGGGTGCCGGGCGGGGGCGTCCGGCACCCGGTCCCGCTCAGCGACGCGACGCGCCCCTGCCCCGCCGGTACAGGACGGCTCCACCGGCGATGAGGGCGGCGCTGACGCCGGAGGCGGCCAGCAGCGTCGCGCTGTCACCGCCGGTGTGCGACAGCTCGGGCGGGGTGTGCCCGCCCCCGCCGCCGGGCGGAGTGCTGTGCTCGCCCTCGGACGGAGGCGTGCTGTGGTCTTCGTGCGGAGGCGGTGTCGAGTGTCCGCTGCCCGGGGGCGTCGAGTGGCCGCCGCCGGGCGGGGTGCTGTGACCATCGCCGGGAGACGTGTGACCGCCGCCCGGAGGCGTCGAATGGCCCCCGCCCGGAGGAGTGCTGTGACCGCCGCCGGGCGAGCTGTGGTCACCGCCGGGAGGCGTCGAGTGACCCCCGCCGGGCGGGGTGCTGTGACCGCCGCCCGGCGTGGTGTGTCCACCGCCCGGCGGCGTCTGGCCCCCGCCGCCGCACGTGTCGCCGTAGCCCCCGCACTCCTCCTCCGGCTCGGGGCTCCCGTACCCGGAATCCCCGTACCCGGAGCCGTGCCCGGAATCCCCGTACCCGGAGTCGCCGTGCCCGGAGTCCCCGTACCCGGAGTCGCCGTGCCCGGAGTCCCCGTGTCCGGAGTCCTTGTCACCGGGCGGTGTGGCGTGCGGGGCTTCGTGCGTGGCCGACTGGTCGGCACAGAAGTTGCCGAACGCGGGGTTGAGCGCGGCGACGACGTCGACGGAGTTGCCGCAGACGTTCACCGGCACGTGCACCGGGGCCTGGACGGAGTTGCCCGACAGGACCCCGGGCGAACCCTTGGCGGCCCCTTCGGCGTTCGAGTCGGCGAAGGCGTTGCCGCCCGCGCACAGGGACAGAATGCCCGTCGCGGCGGCCGCCGCGACCATTCCCCTGCTCAGGGTCTGTCGCAATCTCGTTGTCTTCCTGCTCGAAGAAGTGGGAAAAGCCGGCCCTGGACCACACGGAGTCGTCCAGGACCGGCCTCGTTCCAGCCGTCGGCGGCTGGTGTGCCATAGCGTCAGTCGTTGACGCAGACGTTGCCGCCGGTCGGGTTCAGCGCGGCGATCACGTTGATCGAGTTGCCGCACAGGTTGACCGGGATGTGGATCGGAATCTGGACGACGTTGCCCGACAGGACACCCGGGGAGCCGATGGCCGCACCGTTGGCTCCGGCGTCGGCGAAGGCGGGGGCGGCCCCGCCGAGGGCCAGGATCAGACCCGCGACAACAGCAGCGCTCTTCTTCATGAGTTTCCCTTCTCTGCGGTCATGCCCAGATGACGGTCGAAACCGAGCGAGCGCAACTGGAGCGGCTCGCACCATGACCCGCAGGCTGCAAACGAGAGATAGACAGCCGAAGAAACTCAGGAACACCTGGCACCGGGTAATTCACTCGAACGCCTTCACAGGATCGACACAACGGGCCCACCGAAGAAGAAACGCTCCTCCTGGAGGGCGATTCCGAGGACGCCACACGCGCGGCAAAGAGGCCGGGAACCACACCACCGCACGGACCGCGGAAAAGCGGCGGACCGTACGGCGGGCGGGTGAACGTCAGCCGTTGGCCACACCGTTGCCGGCGAGGACGGAGATGTCGTCCAGGATGTGCGACAGCGGCTCGTCGCCCTTGGCCTGGGTGCTGTTCTCGGCGCACTGCTGGTTCTGCGGGGAGGACAGGACGTTGATGTCCTGGAGGGTGATCGGGACGGCGCCGAGGACCCCACCCACGTTCACCTTGACAGGCAGGCCGACGCACAGCTTGTTGAGGGAGCTCTGGACCAACGTGGCCTGCGGGCTCATGTCGCCCTTGGTCACCGAGTTCCCGAACGCCTCGTGCGCCCCGTTGCCGCTGGCCGAGGTGGTGCCCGCGTCGTCCCCGATGGCAAGCGCCTGAGGGGCGGCCGCCGCGGACATTCCGACGACGGAAGCGGCGACCGCCGCCGCGGCCATTGCCTTCTTCAGCATTTTTCGATTCCTTTCCCTGCCCTGACGCCAAGCCAGGACCACGTGCCTGCCACCGAACAACCCGACGCGTCGGGATTAGTTGCGGCACGTCACCCGATCGGTTTTTCCGGGCCGACGACGACGGTTCGCCCTATGGGCCGTCAGAGTGAATCCGTGCAACCAAACAGGGTGGGCGGAGTTAACCAGAACGCTCCGGTGGACGGGGTTCTCATGAAGGGACTTATACAAGTGATCAAGAAGGTACTGGCCGCTGCTGCGGTCGCCGCCTCCGTCGTCGGCGTCTCCGCCGCCGCAGCAGCCCCGGCGCTGGCCATCGGCAACGACAGCGGCACCACGTCCGCCAGCGGCAACGGAGCGAGCCAGTCGTTCGGCAACTCGGCCACCTTCGGCAACATGAGCCCCCAGATGGCGCTCATCCAGGGCTCACTCAACAAGCCCTGCATCGGCCTGCCCGCCAAGATCAACGCCGGCTCGGTCCTCGGCGCGGTTCCGATCGCGGTCCAGGACATCAACGTCCTGTCCTCGCCGCAGAACCAGCAGTGCGTCGAGAACAGCACCCAGGCCAAGGGCGACGAGCCGCTGTCGCACATCCTGGACGACATCTCCGTCCTCGCCGGCAACGGTGCGGCCAACCACTGAGTCCGACGTGGTGAACGGGCTCATTCCCTGAGCCCCGGGGGTGGATTCTCCGCCCGGGCAGCGGGCCGCCGGATCATCGGCGGCCCGCTGTTCTAGCGTGCGCGCGTGACGATGAAGAGAAACCTTCGGCCCCGCCGCCTGGCGATTCCCGGACTCGTCCTGGCCGCCGCCGGCACGGTGCTCGGCACTTCCGCGCTGCCCGGCCGGGAACACGCCCCGCGGGCGCTGAACGTCCTGGTGATGGGCACCGACGAACGGGACACCATCAGCGTCGCCGAGAAGCACGAGTTCCATGCCGGCGGCCGGCCCTGTGGCTGCACCGACGTCCTGATGCTGGTCCACCTCTCGGCCCGCCGGGACCGCGTCAGCGTGATCGGCCTGCCCCGCGACTCCTACGCGCAGATCCCGCCGTACCGCGAGGGGGCGGACGGCAGGCAGCGGCCGTCGCATCCGGCGAAGCTCAACGCGGCCTTCCAGGAGGGCGGGCCGGAGCTCACGGTCCGGACCGTGGAGTCGATGACCGGGGTGAACGTCGACCGGTTCGTGCACGTGGACTTCCGGCGCTTCGTCGACACGGTGGACGAGATCGGCGGCGTCGAGGTGTGCACCCCGCGGCCGCTGAAGGACTCCGCGACCAAGCTCGACCTCGAGCCCGGCAAGCACCGCCTCGACGGCGGCCGGGCACTGGAGTACGTGCGCTCACGGCATGTCGACTCCAGCGCCGACCTCGGCCGTATTCAGCGTCAGCAGCGGTTCCTCGTACAGGCGTTGCGCGGGGTGCAGAAGGGCGGGCTGCTCGGCGACCCGGGGCGCACGGTGCACCTGGTGCGCACAGTGCTCGGGTCCGGCCCGCAGGGCTTCTCGGTGAACGAGCTCGCCCAGGAGGCGGCCGCGCTGCGCGGACTGCCGTCCTCGGCGACGGAGTTCACCACCGTGCCGATCGGCGGGTTCGCCCCGGCCTCCCTCGGGATCGGCTCGGCACTGGCCTGGGACGCGAAGAAGGCGGAGGCGCTGTTCACGAAAGTGCGTGCGGACAAGCCGCTGGTGGCGCGGGGCGCGCACCCCGAGCCGAAGGACCCGCCGACCATCCTCGGCAGCACGGTGCCGGTGCGTGGGAGCGCGTACGCGTGCACATGAGGGGCGCACGGCCGTCGGGCGCGGTGCGCTGGGCCGATCGGGGCACAACACGCAACCCGGGGCGGGTGTCGAGCGTTGTTGATCACGCAGCTCCTCCCCCGGAGTCCGCTTTTTCGAAGGGAACGAACATGAAGAAGCTGTGGGCATCCGCGGCTATCGCCGCCTCGGTCGCCGGTCTCGCGGCCGTGAGCGCCCCGCAGGCCCTGGCCATCGGTGACGACAGCGGCACCACGTCCGCCAGCGGCAACGGCGCCTCGTCGGAGTTCGGCAACTCGGCCACCTTCGGCGACATGAGCCCGCAGCTCTCGCTGGTCCAGGGTTCGCTGAACAAGCCGTGCATCGGCCTGCCGCTCAAGGCGAATGTGGGCGGGGTCCTCGGCGCCGTCCCGATCACCCTCCAGGACATCAACGTCCTGTCCTCGCCGCAGAACCAGCAGTGCGTCGAGAACAGCACCCAGGCCAAGGGCGACGAGCCGCTGTCGCACATCCTGGACGACATCTCGGCCCTCTCGGGCAACGGCGCGGGCAACGGCTGAGCCGCAGCCTGACGTACCGCGACGGCGGGTCACCGGTTCTCCGGTGACCCGCCGTTTCGTGTGTCTCCGGCGGCCGGAGACCGTGCAGCGCTAGAGGTCGAGGCGGCCCGCCTCCCTGATGGCCTGCGCCAGGTCGCCGACGGCGCTGTCCTCGGTCTCGTCCGCCAGCTCTGCCGCCGTCTGCCGGAGTTCGTCCAGGGTGGGAGCGTCCGGCAGCGGGGTCTCCGGGTGGCGCAGGGCGTCGGCGAAGTAGGCGGCCGTCGCCGTGACCCGGAAGCGGGCGGGCGCGTCGGCGAGTCGGTCGTGCAGGGCGTGGGTCTCCACCTGGCCGGAGGTCTCGTGCGGGGTGCGGGTAACGGGGTCGAGCCAGCGGACGGTGGCGGTGGCGAGGTGGCCGTCGGCGCCCGGCTTGGTGCGCACCGCGTACAGGGCGGTGACCGTGTGGCCCGGACCGATCTCGCCGCCGTCGACGCGGTCGTCGCGGAAGTCGTCGTCGGCGACGCGGCGGTCGTCGTAGCCGACGAGGCGGAAGTCGGCGACCGTCCGGGGGTCGAAGGCCACCTGGGCCTTGGCGTCGCGGGCGGTCAGCTCGATGTTCTGCGGGAGTTCGTCGCAGAACACCTTGCGGGCGTCGCCCTCGTCCGACACGTACGTGGTGTGGCCGTCGCCCTTGTCGGCGAGGCGTTCCATGAGGGCGTCGCCGTAGTCGCTGCCGACGCCGACGCCGAACAGGGTGACGCCGTGTTCGCGGCGGGCGGTGTCGATGCGCTCCAGGATCGAGTCGGCGTCGGTGTCGCCGGTGTTGGCGAGGGCGTCGGAGACGAGGACGACCCGGTTCGTGGCGCCCTTGCGCAGGCCCTCGACGGCGGTGGCGTAGCCGGTCTCGACGCCCGCGCCGAGGTTGGTGGAGTCGCTGGGCTCCAGGCTGTCGACGGCGTCGTGGACGCGTGCGCGGTGGTCGCCGAGCCGGGTCATCGGCAGGACGGTCTCGGCCTCGCCGCTGAAGGCGACGATCGCGACGGAGTCGTCGTCGCGCAGGCGGTCGGTCATCGTGCCGAGGGAGGACTTGGCCAGGTCCAGGCGGCCCGGCTCGCCCATCGAGCCGGAGACGTCGATGACGAAGGTGAGGGCGGCGGGCGGGCGTTCGCTCCGCTTCGGGGCCGTCCGGGTGGCCAGGCCCACGCGGACCAGGGCCCAGTCGTCGTCGCCGGTGCGGGCGCCGTCCACGGTGACCGAGAAGCCGTTGCCGTCGGGGCGTTCGTAGTCCTGGCGGAAGCTGTTGACGAACTCCTCGGGACGGATCGTCGAGGGGTCCGGGCGGCCGCCGTCGGCGAGGGTGCGGCGGGCGTAGCCGTAGGAGGCGGTGTCGACGTCGAGGGCGAAGGTGGAGAGGTGGTCGGGGGCGGCCTTGTCGCCGTCCTCGTCGGCGCGGGGCGCGCTCGGCGCGGGGAAGGCCTTGCTGCCGCGGGCCGCTCCGTCCGAGGCGTCGCTGGAGGCGGAGTCGCCTGCGCCGCAGCCGGTCAGCAGCATCGCCGCGGCCGCCGTGAAGGCGAGCAGCCGTGATGTCCGGTGATGGTTCATGTCCTGTGCCCCCTGTGTCCGTCGACGTCTGTGACTGTGACGGATCAGGGGGCCGGAACGTGCGACACGGGGTGTTGCGGATCCGTCTCGAAGTGGGCACGGGGGACGGTCCTCGAGACCGGCGGGTGATGTGCCGGTGACCTAACTGACGATGTCCTTGCGGGCGAAGCCCCGGAAGGCCAGGGCGAACAGCACCAGGGCGTAGGTCACGGAGACGGCGGCGCCCTGGATCATGCCGGACCACTCCGGGGTGGGCTGGACGGCGTCGGCCCAGGCGAACTGCCAGTGTGCGGGCAGGAAGTCGCGCCAGTCGCCGAGGGCGGTGACGGCGTCGAGGACGTTGCCGACGATGGTCAGGCCGACGGCGCCGCCGACCGCGCCGAGGGGGGCGTCGGTCTTGGTGGAGAGCCAGAACGCCAGTCCTGCGGTGACCAGTTGGGAGACGAAGACGTACCCGACGACGATCACGAGCCGCTGGGCTGCCGTGCCCGGGTCGAGCGCGCCGCCGGTGGGCAGCTCCAGCGGGCCCCAGCCGTAGGCCACGCTGCCGACGGCGAGGGCGACGACGGGCAGCAGGACCATCGCGGCCAGGCTGAGGCCGAGGCCGACGACGAGCTTGGACCACAGCAGGCGGGCCCGCGGCACCGGCGCGGCGAGCAGGTAGCGCAGCGAGGACCAGCCGGCCTCCGAGGCGACGGTGTCCCCGCAGAACAGGGCGACCGGGATGACGAGCAAGAAGCCCGCGGAGACGAAGAGGTTGACCGCGGCGAAGTTGGCGCCCGAGGCGGTCGCCGTGTCCATCAGGGTCACCTGGTCGTTGCGGCCGCCCGGCTCGCCGCCGATGGCGAAGGCGATGAGCAGGACGAACGGCAGGACGGCGAGGATGCCGCCCATGATCAGCGTGCGGCGGCGCTTGAGCTGGCGGACCAGCTCGACGCGCAGCGGCAGGGTGCGGCCCGCCCGGTAGCCGGAGGCGACCTCGGTGAGCGTGCTCATGCGGAACCTCCGATCAGGGTGAGGAAGGCGTCCTCCAGGCGGCGGTGCGGGCCGACCGAGGTCACCGGCACGTCGAGCCGGACGAGTTCGGCCACCAGGCGCTGGGCGGTGCCCTCGGCGTCCAGGCGGACCAGCAGGCCCTCGTCGGCGCGCAGGGCGGAGGCGACGCAGGGCAGCGCGGCGATCTTCTCGACGACCGGCTCGTCCACGGGGACGGCGGTACCCACGAGGAGGGTGTCGCCGGAGCCGACGATCTCGGCGACCGGGCCGGCCTGGACGAGCCGCCCGCGGTCCATCACCACGAGGTGTGTGCAGGTCTGCTCGACCTCGGACAGCAGATGGCTGGAGACGATCACCGTGCGGCCGGCCGCCGCGTAGCGGATCATCACCTCGCGCATCTCGCGGATCTGCGGCGGGTCGAGGCCGTTGGTCGGCTCGTCCAGGATGAGCAGGTCGGGCAGGCCGAGCATGGCCTGGGCGATGGCGAGGCGCTGGCGCATTCCCTGGGAGTAGGTGCGCACGGCGCGGGCGAGGGCGTCGCCGAGGCCGGCGATCTCGAGGGCCTCGTCGAGGTGGGCGTCCTCGGCCGGGCGGCCGGTGGCCCGCCAGTACAGCTCCAGGTTCTCCCGGCCGGTCAGGTGCGGCAGGAAGCCGGCGCCCTCGACGAAGGAGCCGACGCGGGAGAGGACCGGGGCGCCGGGGCGGACGGCGTGGCCGAAGACGCGGATCTCGCCGCCGTCGGGCGTGATCAGGCCCATGAGCATGCGCAGGGTCGTGGTCTTGCCCGCGCCGTTGGGGCCGAGCAGGCCGAGGACCTGGCCCTTCTCCACACGGAAGGAGAGGTCGCGGACGCTGTAGCGGTCGCTGTCGCCGTACTTCTTGCTCAGGTCGGCGATCCGGAGCGGGACGTCGGCGAGTTCGGGGTCCGGGGCCGGGGCGGCGGTGCGGCGGCGGGCCGTCAGCAGCAGGGCCAGCGCGATCACCGCGCCCGTGAGGGGGAGCCACCAGACCCAGGACGGCAGCGGGGCGGCGGCCGTCGTCACGGTGGGGGCGGTGGGGACCTCGAGGTCGCTCTTCAGGGAGACGGTGTACGTGGCGGGGGCCGTCGGGGAGGCGTAGCCGAGGTCGGTGGAGGCGAGGACCAGGCGCAGCCGGTGGCCGTCGTCGACCTTGTGGTCGATGGCCGGGAGGGTGATCGTGACGTCCTTGCCGGCCTTGGCGCCCTCGACGCGGACCGGGGCGACGAGCTGGGAGGGCAGCACCTGCCGGGAGCCGTCGGCGCCGACGTCGTAGACCTTGGCGAAGAGGACGGCGGCGTCGGACGTGGACTTCACATGGACGGTGACCGTCGGGGAGCCAGTGACGCGCAGGTCGCCGGTGACGGGCGCGGAGTCGAAGGCGGCGAACTGGCCGGGGAAGTCGAGGGAGACGCCGACGCCGAGGGAGGAGAGCTGGGCGAGCCCCCCGCCGCCGAGGCCGGGCAGGGAGGAGACGGCCGGCGGGGTGGCGCCGGGCGGGTTGGCGAAGGACTGCTCCTCGCGGCGGCCGGTCAGCGGGAACGAGCGGGTGGCGGCAGCCAGGCCCGGGTAGCTGTCCGCGCTCGCGCCCCTGAGCCGGGCGGCGCCGTCGGTGGAGTCGACGCCTCCGGTGCGGGTGACGCGGAAGGCGGGGCCGGTGTCGGCGGACCTGTCGCCCTTGAGGTACCGGTCGAACCAGGAGTTCACGCGGGCCTGGACGCGGGCGGCCTCCATGTCGCCGCCGTCGTGGCCGCCGGCGATCCAGTCGACGTCGACGGGCGCGCCGTTCCTGCGGATCGCCTTCTCGGCCGCGTCGGACTGGGCGAGGGTGAACAGGGAGTCGGTCTGGCCCTGGAGCAGGAGGGTGGGGACCTTGATGCGGTCGGCGACGGCGGACGGCGAGCGCTCCTCGAGGAGCCGGCGGGCGGCGGCGTCCGGGGTGCCGGACTCGGCGACGCGCTCGTACATCGTGGCCAGCGGGGGTTCGAAGCGGGCGGTGCCGCCGCCGGTGTTGACGAACACTCCGGCCCACAGCTTCTTGAACACGCCGTCGGGGAACAGGGCGTCCGCGAGGTTCCAGTAGGTGATCGCGGGGGCGATGGCGTCGACGCGGTCGTCGTGGCCGGCGGCCAGCAGGGAGATCGCGCCGCCGTAGGAGGCGCCGGCCACGCCCACGCGCGGGTCGCCGCTCTTGTCGAGCTGGACCTGGGGCCGGCGCGCGAGCCAGTCGATCAGCCGGGAGACGTCGGCGACCTCGCCCTTGGGGTCGTTCAGCCCGATCCTGCCCGTGGACTCGCCGAAGCCGCGCGCCGACCAGGTGAGCACCGCGTATCCGTCCCGGGCGAGGTTCTCGGCCTGCTGCCGTACGTCCTCCTTGCTGCCGCCGAAGCCGTGCGCGAGGAGGACGGCGGGGCGGCGGCCGGAGCCGCCGGCGGTGAAGTAGGAGGTGTCCAGGCGGACGCCGTCCACCTTCATGAGCCGGTCGGCGCGGTGCACCGCGGGCGTGTCGTCGTCGCCGGCGACGGCCGTCCAGGTACCGGCACCGGCGAGTACGACCACGGCGGCCGCGGCGGAGACGATCCGTCGCGGCCGCCGTGGTCCTCGCAGACCGGGCAGTCGAAGATCCATGCTTCAACCGTACGGGGTCAACCTGTCGTGGAGTTGTCGACCGTGGACCGAACCTGACACCCTCCCGGCGGCGTACGCGGCGCTCCCGGCGTACCGCGGGCGCGGTACCCGCGGGCTCAGGTGCGGGCGTCCTCGGGGAGGGACACCAGCCAGCGGGTGTCGCGGCGCGGGCGGAGGTAGAGGGCCCAGTAGAGGGTGGCGACGGCGGTGATGCCGCCGGTCCACAGGAGGTAGCTCGTGTCCTGCCGGGTGAGGACGTAGCCGAGGACGGCGATCAGCACGGCCGGGAGGACGGGCCACAGGGGCATGCGCCAGGCGGAGGTGTGCCGGTGGTGGCCGCGGCGGGCGAGCAGGGCGGCGACGGCGACGAGGAGGTACATGCCGGTCACCGAGACTCCGGTGACGCCGTACAGGGTGTCCAGGTTCACGAAGCAGAGGGCGGCGCCGGGGACGCCGACGGCGAGGGTGGCCACCCAGGGGGAGCCGAAGCGGCCGAGCCTGGCGAAGACGTCGTTGACCGGCTCGGGCCAGGCCTTGTCGCGGGCGGAGGCGAACAGGACGCGGGAGTTCTGGATGACCATCACGATGCCGGCGTTGACGATCGCCAGGGCCACACAGAGGCTGACGAAGGTGCCGACGGCGGAATCGGACCAGGCGGTGACCATCGCGCTGATGTCGCCGCCGGTGAGTTCGGCGAGGTCGGAGGCGCCGAAGGTGATGGCGACGACCGGGACCAGGATGATCACGGAGGAGATGGCGAGGGTGGCCAGGACCGTGCGGGCGACGTTGCGGCGCGGGTGCTCCAGTTCCTCGGAGAGGTAGACGGCGGTCGAGAAGCCCTGGGTGACGAAGAGGGCGATGGCCAGGCCGGAGACGACCAGCATGGCGGTGACGGTGTCGGCGTGGCCGTCGGCTCCGGCGACCTGCATGGACACCAGGCTGCTCGCGCCGCGGTGCCCGTGGGTGAAGCCGAGGACGGCGACGACGGCGGCGGCGATCACCTCCAGGACCAGGAAGACGCCGGTGATCCAGGCGTTGGCGCGCAGGTCGAGCAGGCCGGCGAGGGTGGCGAGCAGCATGACGCCGGCGCCCGCGAGGGAGGGGTCGAGGTGGACGACCGGGGCGAGGTAGTCGGCGGTGCCCATCGCGATCACCGGCGGGACGATCATCACGACGAGCAGGGAGAGGACGAACACCAGCCAGCCGGCGAGCCGTCCGGCGAGCGTCGACACCATGGCGTACTCGCCGCCCGCGCTGGGGATGAGGGTGCCCAGCTCCGAGTAGCAGAACGCCACGGCGATGCAGAGGAGCGAGCCGATCGCGATGGTGAGGGCGGTCGCGGTGCCGAGCGAGCCGAACAGGTCCGGGACGACGACGAAGAGGGTGGAGGCGGGGGTGACGCAGGACAGGGTGAGCAGGGTGCCGCCGACGACTCCGATGGAGCGCTTGAGCTTCTGGGGGCTGTCGGGCGCCTGGGGGAGGGCGGTCTCGACAGGGCGGAGCGTGTCGGTCATGCGGCGGTTCCGATCGACTCGTGCGGCGGGGTGAGGGGCGGGAGCGCTATCGCCTCCGGCGGCATTGGTCGTACGTCTTCGTCCGCTCCCGGCGGCTGCATGGAATCCCGACGGAAACCGGTGCGTCAATAGGTGGTTACCTACGGAATCCGTAGCCCGGAGGGGGCTCCGGTCGCGGATACGACAGTTTCGGTCAGGCCGCTTCCGTCGCTTGGCGCATACGGGAACCGCAGGGCGTCCGGCAAAAAAGTGGGGCGACGTTCGGGATGCGGACATGTCAGTGTGTCTCGCGAGGGTTCGGGGATCACAGACAACGCACAGGGGTGGGGACTCATGAAGCTGCGATACGCGGGCGTGTGGACGGCGGTCACGGCGGCGGCGCTGATCACGACGGCCGGATGCGGCACACAGGCCGCCAAGGGCACGGCAGGGGCCGTGGACGGCACCGACGCGATCATGGCCGCGCTCGGCCGGGCGACCGACCGGACCGAGCAGATCGGTTCGGCGGACGTGAAGATGACCACCTCCCTCGGGACCGGCGCCCCGGTCGCCATGGAGGGCACGTACTCCTGGGGCGACGGATTCGCGTTCGACGTCCGGATGGACACCGCGGCCGCGCAGATGCAGCAGCTGCAGGACGATCCGACGATGCGCATGCTGTTCGTGGACGGCGTGTACTACTACGACGTCGACCCGCAGGCCTCAGGCCCGCTCAAGGGCAAGGAGTGGATGAAGGTCGACGGCTCGGCCGTCTTCGGCGAGCAGGGCGCGCAGGCGCTCAGCGGAAGCGGCAACGGCAGCCCGTCGGCCTCCATGAAGGGCCTGAAGTACGCCGACGACGTCGAGGACCTCGGCCAGGAGACGGTGAACGGCAGGACCGCGACGCACTACCGGGCCGTCGTCGACCAGAAGGGCATGGGGAAGTACAAGGAGGCCTACGGCAACCAGGACAACCTCTTCGGCTCGCTCACCGGCGGCGCCACCTCGATCACCATGGACGTCTGGGTCGGAGCCGAGGACCTGCCGGTACGCATGATCCAGGCGATCGGCGCCATGAAGGTCACCATGGACTTCGAGAAGTTCGGCGAAACGGCCCCGGTCCAGGCCCCGCCCGCCGTGCAGACCGGCGACCTCACCGAGGCCCTCAAGGAGGCCGGCGCGGCGGGCTGACGCACCGCGGCGCCCTGCCGGGGAGGAGGCAGGGCGCCGGAGGCGTGGGGGGTCAGTGGTTGCGCGGGAAGCCCAGGTCCACTCCCCCGGGGCCGTCGGCCGGGTCGGGCCAGCGGGTGGTGACGACCTTGCCCCGGGTGTAGAAGTGCGTGCCGTCGTTGCCGTAGATGTGGTGGTCGCCGAAGAGCGAGTCCTTCCAGCCGCCGAAGCTGTGGTAGCCGACGGGAACCGGGATCGGGACGTTCACGCCGACCATGCCGGCCTCGATCTCCATCTGGAAGCGGCGGGCCGCGCCGCCGTCCCGCGTGAAGATCGCGGTGCCGTTGCCGAACGGGGAGCTGTTGATCAGGGCCACGCCCTCGTCGTACGTGTCCACCCGCAGGACGCACAGCACCGGGCCGAAGATCTCGTCCTGGTAGGCCTTCGCCGTCGTCGGCACCTTGTCCAGCAGGGAGATGCCGATCCAGTGGCCGTCCTCGAAGCCGTCGACCGTGAAGCCGGTGCCGTCGAGGACGACCTCCGCGCCCTCGGCCGCCGCGCCGGTGACGTACGAGGCCACCTTGTCGCGGTGGACCTTCGTGATCAGCGGGCCCATCTCGGACGTCGGGTCGTTGCCGGGGCCGATCTTGATCTTCTCGGCGCGCTCGCGGATCTTCTCCACCAGCTCGTCGCCGATCGCGCCGACGGCGACGACCGCGGAGATCGCCATGCAGCGCTCGCCGGCCGAGCCGTAGGCGGCGGAGACGGCGGCGTCGGCGGCCGCGTCCAGGTCCGCGTCGGGCAGGACCAGCATGTGGTTCTTCGCGCCGCCCAGCGCCTGCACGCGCTTGTGGTTCGCCGCGGCGGTGGTGTGGATGTAGCGGGCGATCGGCGTCGAGCCGACGAAGGAGACGGCCTTGACGTCCGGGTGCTCCAGGAGACGGTCGACGGCCACCTTGTCGCCGTGGACGACGTTGAACACGCCGTCCGGGAGACCGGCTTCGGCGAGCAGTTCGGCGAGTTTGAGCGACGCCGACGGGTCCTTCTCGCTCGGCTTCAGCACGAACGTGTTGCCGCACGCGATGGCGATCGGGAACATCCACATCGGGACCATCGCCGGGAAGTTGAACGGCGTGATGCCGGCGACGACGCCGAGCGGCTGGCGGATGGACGAGACGTCCACGCGGCTCGCCACCTCGGTCGACAGCTCGCCCTTCAGCTGCACGGTGATGCCGCAGGCCAGGTCCACGATCTCCAGGCCGCGGGCGACCTCGCCCAGCGCGTCGCTGTGCACCTTGCCGTGCTCGGCGGTGATCAGCTCGGCGATCGCGTCCCGGTTCGCGTCGAGCAGCGCCCGGAACTTGAACAGGATCGTGCTCCGCCTGGCCAGCGAGGACTGGCCCCAGGTGGCGTAGGCGTCCTTGGCGGCCGCAACGGCCGCGTCGACCTCGTCCACCGTCGCGAACGCGACCTTCGTGGTGACCACGCCGGTCGCGGGGTCGGTGACCGGCCCGTACGTACCCGACGCGCCTTCGACGGTCTTGCCGCCGATCCAGTGGTTGACGATCTTCGTCATGACCGAGTGCTCCTTCACAGATGGCGGCGTCGGGTGGAGACGTGCCGTTCGTACAGCTCACGTGCCTTCACCGCGGACGGTCGGGTCGCGGTCTCGGCCACAGGTACATCCCACCAGGCCTGCGCCGGCGGCGGGCCCGACACAGTGTCGGCCGTTTCGGTCTCGACGTAGACACATGTGGGAGTGTCGGCGCGGCGCGCCTCGGCGAGGGCGTCGCGCAGTTCGCGGACGGTCTTCGCGCGCAGCACCCGCATGCCGAGGCTGGCCACGTTCGCGGCCAGGTCGACGGGCAGCGGAGCCCCGGTGAACGTGCCGTCTTCCGAGGTGAAGCGGTACGCGGTGCCGAACCGCTCGCCGCCCACCGACTCCGACAGACCGCCGATCGAGGCGTAGCCGTGGTTCTGCACGAGCAGGATCTTGATCGCGATCCCCTCCTGCACGGCCGTGACGATCTCCGTCGGCATCATCAGGTACGTGCCGTCTCCGACCAGCGCCCAGACGTTGCGCTCGGGAGCGGCCAGTTTCACCCCGATGGCGGCCGGGATCTCGTAGCCCATGCAGGAGTAGCCGTACTCCAGGTGGTACTGGTCCCGGGAGCGCGCCCGCCACAGTTTGTGCAGGTCGCCGGGGAGCGAACCGGCCGCGTTGATGATCACGTCCGACTCGTCGACGAGGGCGTCGAGGGCGCCCAGCACCTGCGGCTGCGTCGGACGGACGTCGGGCTCGTCGGCCTCGTAGCAGGCGTCGACGCGCTGCTCCCAGCGCTCCTTGTCCTCGCTGTACTCGGCGACGTACGCGTCCGCCACCCGGTGGCCGTGCATCCGCAGGGCCTCGGTCAGCTCGCCCAGACCGCTGCGGGCGTCCGCGACCAGCGGGAGGCCGGCGAGCTTGTGGCCGTCGAAGGGGGCGATGTTGAGGTTGAGGAAGCGGACGCCCTCGCCCTGGAACAGGGTGCCGGAGGCCGTGGTGAAGTCGGTGTAGCGGGTGCCGACGCCGATGATCAGGTCGGCCGTGCGGGCCAGTTCGTCGGCGGTCGCGGTGCCGGTGTGGCCGACGCCGCCCACGTCCTGGGGGTGGTCGTGGCGCAGCGAGCCCTTGCCGGCCTGGGTGGAGGCGACCGGGATGCCGGTGGCCTCGGCGAACTCGGCGAGGGCCTCCTCGGCGCGGCTGTGGTGGACACCGCCGCCCGCGACGACGAGGGGGCGCACGGCCGCTCGGATCACGCCCACGGCCTCGGCCAGCTCGGTCGGGTCGGCTCCGGGGCGGCGTACGACCCAGGTGCGCTCGGCGAAGAACTCGTCGGGCCAGTCGTAGGCCTCGGCCTGGACGTCCTGGGGCATCGCCAGGGTCACGGCTCCGGTCTCCACCGGGTCGGTGAGGACGCGCATCGCCTGGAGCGCGGCCGGGATCAGGACCTCGGGGCGGGTGACGCGGTCGAAGTACCTCGACACCGGGCGCAGGCAGTCGTTGACCGACACGTCGCCCGCGTACGGCACTTCGAGCTGCTGGAGGACCGGGTCCGCCACGCGGGTCGCGAAGATGTCGCCGGGCAGCAGCAGGACCGGGAGGTGGTTGATGGTGGCCAGGGCGGCGCCGGTGACCAGGTTGGTCGCGCCGGGGCCGATCGACGTCGTCACCGCGTGGGTGGACAGGCGGTTGGACTGGCGGGCGTAGCCGACGGCCGCGTGGACCATGGACTGCTCGTTGCGGCCCTGGTGGAAGGGCATGTCGTCGCCGTACTCGACCAGCGCCTGGCCGATGCCCGCGACGTTGCCGTGGCCGAAGATGCCCCAGGTCGCGCCGATCAGCCGCTGCCGTACCCCGTCGCGCTCGGTGTACTGGGCGGCGAGGAAGCGCACCAGCGCCTGGGCGACTGTGAGCCTGGTGGTCATCGGTAACCCCCTGTGGTTTCTACGTGAGCCGGGTGGAAGCAGATCCGCCACTCCCGCGTCTCGCCGGGTCCTGCCATGACGTTCAGGTAGTACATGGCGTGGCCGGGCTGGGCGATCGACGGGCCGTGCCAGCCGTCGGGGACGAGGACGGCGTCGCCGGAGCGGACCTCGGCGAGGACGTCGGAGCCGCCCGCGCGCGAGGGGGACACCCGCTGGTAGCCGAAGCCGTCGGGGCCGTCGATCTCGAAGTAGTAGATCTCCTCGAGCTCGGCCTCCTCGCCGGGCCGGTGCTCGTCGTGCTTGTGCGGCGGGTACGAGGACCAGTTGCCGCCGGGGGTGATCACCTCGACGGCGATCAGCTTGTCGCAGTCGAAGGCGTCGGCGGAGGCGAAGTTGCGCACCTCGCGGGCGCAGTTGCCGCTGCCGCGCTCTTCTACGGGGACCTCCGGCGCGGGGCCGTAGCGGGCGGGGAGTCGTCGCTCGCACTTCGCTCCTGCCAGGGCGAAGCGGCCTCCCGCGCCGGAGGCGATCTGGGCCCGGGCGTCGCGGGGAACGTACGCGAAGTCGGAGACCGACGCGAAAACGCTCTCCCTGCCCAGGAGTTGGAACTTCTCATCGGCTGTTCGCACGGTACATCCGCCTTCCAGCGGAAGCACGATCCACTCGCTGTCACCGGTGGTGAGGGTGTGGGTGCCGCCCGGCTCCAGCTCGACGATCCGCAGGCTGCAGTAGCCCCAGCCGGCCCGCTCGGGGTCGATGGCGAGCGCGTGGTCGGCGTCGGCGGTGGCGCCGTGCGGGATGTACAGGTCGTGGTGCGGCTCTGTGTTCGTCATGCGGCCCTCACAGCAGTCCTACGGCGGTGTCCACGGCGGCGGCGACGTTCCCGTCCGCCGGATACAGCAGCGAACGGCCGACCACCAGGCCCCGCACGGTGGGGAGTTGCAGCGCCCCGCGCCACTTCTCGTACGCGCCGTCCTGGTCGTCGCCGACCTCGCCGCCCAGCAGGACGGCGGGGAGGGTGGAGGTCGCCATGACCTCGGCCATGTCGTCGGGGTTGTCGGTGACCGGGACCTTCAGCCAGGTGTAGGCGGAGGTGCCGCCCAGGCCGGAGGCGATGGCGATCGACTTGGTGACGGCCTCGGCGGAGAGGTCGTTGCCCAGCCTGCCGTCGGGGGTGCGTCGGCTGATGAACGGCTCGACGAAGAGGGGCAGCCTGCGGGCGGCCATGTCGTCGACGGCGCGGGCGGTGGCCTCCAGGGTGGTGAGGGAGCCCGGGTCGTCGTAGTCGATGCGCAGCAGCAGCTTGCCCGCGTCGAAGTTCAGCCGCTCGATGTCCTCGGCGCGGTGGCCGGTGAAGCGGTCGTCGAGCTCGAAGACGGCGCCCTGGAGGCCGCCGCGGTTCATGGAGCCCATGACGACCTTGCCGTCGAGGGCGCCGAGCAGGAGCAGGTCGTCGAGGATGTCGGCGGTCGCGAGGACGCCGTCGACGCCGGGGCGCGACAGCGCGAGGCACAGGCGCTCGAGCAGGTCGGCGCGGTTGGCCATGGCCAGCTTGTCCCCGCCGACGCCGAGCGCCCCGCGGGCCGGGTGGTCGGCGGCGACGATCATCAGGCGGCCGGAGTCGCCCAGCAGCGGTCTGCGCGGGCGGCGGGCGGCGGCCTCGGCGATCGCCTCGGGGTACTGCGTGCGCAGGCGGACGAGTTCGGAGACGTCGACGGTCGTCACAGGACGGCTCCTGCCTCGAGCGCCGCTTCCACTTCGCCCGGTGTCGGCATCGCGGAGGAGCACTCCAGACGGGAGGCGACGATGGCGCCGGCCGCGTTGGCGTGGCGCATGATCTTCTCCAGGTCCCAGCCGGCGAGCAGGCCGTGGCAGAGGGAGCCGCCGAACGCGTCGCCGGCGCCGAGGCCGTTGAGGACGTCCACCGGCAGCGGCGGGACCTCGGCGGACTCGCCCGCGCCGTTGACGGCGAGGACGCCCTTGGGGCCCTGTTTGACGACGGCGAGCTCGACGCCCGCGTCCAGCAGCGCCTGTGCCGCCGCCCGCGGGTCGCGCACCCCGGTGGCGACCTCCACCTCGTCGAGGTTGCCCACGGCGACGGTGGTGTGCTTGAGGGCCTCGGCGTAGAACGGGCGTGCCTGGTCGGGGTCGGACCAGAACATCGGCCGCCAGTCGAGGTCGAAGACCGTGATGCCGGCCTTGGCCCGGTGGGCGAGCGCGGCGAGGGTCGCAGTGCGGCTGGGCTCCTCGCTCAGGCCGGTGCCGGTGACCCAGAAGACGCGGGTCTCGCGGACGGCGTCGAGGTCGAGGTCGTGGGCGTCGATCTCCAGGTCCGGCGCCTTGGGCCGGCGGTAGAAGTACAGCGGGAAGTCGTCCGGCGGGAAGACCTCGCAGAAGGTCACCGGCGTCAGCAGCCCGGGCACGGAGGTGACCCAGCGGTCGTCCACGCCGAAGCCGCGCAGGGCCTCGTGCAGATAGACGCCGAAGGGGTCGTCGCCGGTGCGGGAGATCACCGCCGTCTCGCGGCCGAGTCGGGCGGCGGCGACGGCGACGTTGGTCGCCGATCCGCCCAGGAACTTCCCGAAGGACGTGACCTGCGGGAGCGGGACGCCCGTCTGCAGCGGATAGAGGTCCACTCCGATCCGCCCCATGGTGATCAGGTCGTACGCCATCGAGTTCCCTTCGTGTCGGCTCGTCGCGGGAGACCGCTCGTGGCACCTCCCCGGCGCACGTCCCGTATCGGCTCTCACGGCTTTGTAGCCCCGCGCGGCGGGCCCTGTCAATGTTTTGTCCAGACATTCGGACCAGCCCTTGACACCCCTCCGGTGAGACCGCACGCTGACGGCCATGACGTCGTTGTCACCTGAGTCCTCACTTTCCCGCATCCGGATCGGATCGGCCCCCGACAGCTGGGGCGTCTGGTTCCCGGACGACCCCGCCCAGGTCCCCTGGCAGCGCTTCCTGGACGAGGTGGCGCAGTCCGGCTACGAGTGGATCGAGCTCGGCCCCTACGGGTACCTGCCGACCGACCCCGCGGTCCTCGCCGAGGAGACGTCGAGGCGCGGACTGAAGGTGTCGGCGGGCACGGTCTTCACCGGCCTGCACCACGGCGAGGCCGTGTGGGAGAAGACCTGGGCGCACGTCGCCGACAACGCGGCGCTCGCCCAGGCGATGGGCGCCCGGCACCTGGTGGTCATCCCCTCCTTCTGGCGCGACGACAAGACCGGCGAGGTGCTGGAACCGGACACGCTGACGCCCGAGCAGTGGCGCAACCTGACCTCGCTCACCGAGCGGCTGGGCAGGGAGGTGCGGGAGCGGTACGGGCTGCGGATCGTCGTCCACCCGCACGCCGACACCCACATCGACAGCGAGGAGAACGTCGTCCGGTTCCTGGACGGCACGGACTCCGGCCTCGTCTCGCTGTGCCTGGACACCGGGCACTACGCGTACTGCGGCGGCGACAGCGTCAAGCTGATCGAGACGTACGGGGAGCGGATCGGGTACCTGCACCTCAAGCAGGTGGACCCGGAGATCCTGGCGGACGTGCGCGCGAAGGGGACGCCCTTCGGACCGGCCGTGGCCCAGGGGGTCATGTGCGAGCCGCCCGCCGGGGTGCCCGCGCTGGGCCCCGTCCTGGAGGCCGCCCAGAAGCTGGACGTGGACCTGTTCGCGATCGTCGAGCAGGACATGTACCCGTGCGCACCGGACACCCCGCTGCCCATCGCGCAGCGGACGCGGGCGTTCCTGCGCAGCTGCGGGGCGTAACGCCTGCGCCTTTGCGTCACCCGTGTCACAAAAACCACCTCCGTGTCACACATGTCGCGTGTACGCGGCTCTTGCGTCACACGCCGTCAACAGCCGCTTCCCCACGGTCACCGGGCGTCGTTCAGCGGGGCACAGGCTTGTTGATCGCCAGCGCAGCGCCGGGCTCCCCCGGGCGGCCTCCCGGCCGCCGCCCCGCGCGCGCAGGGAGGTGCGGCTCATGACCGACCGAAGGCTCTGGTCCTACAAGGAGATCGCGGCTCACATCAAGGTGCAGCCGGACACCGTGCGCTCCTACCGCAAGCACGGACTGCTGCCCGCGCCCGATCACGTGGAGGGCGGCAAGCCCTACTGGTACGCCGACACCGTGCGGGCCTGGGTCGCCTCCCGGCCGGGCAACCGGGGCCGCAGGCCGGACTGAGCCGGGCCGGGGGAACGACCCGGGCTCGTTGAGGCCCCCGGGCGCTCAGGCCCACGGCTCGACGACCGTCACCCCCGCGCCCGGCGCCGTGCCCAGGGCCGCCAGTGCGGCCGGGGCGGCGTCCAGGGTGATCGTCGACGTCACCAGGAGGTCGGGGCGCACCGCCCCCGACCGGACCAGCTCCAGCATCTGCGGATACGCGTGGGCGGCCATGCCGTGGCTGCCCAGGATCTCCAGTTCCAGCGCGATGGCGCGGGCCAGCGGGACGGGGGTGGTCCCGTCCGCCGAGGGGAGCAGTCCGACCTGGACGTGACGGCCCCGGCGGCGCAGGCCGTTCACGGAGGCCGCGCAGGTGGCGGGCGACCCGAGGGCGTCCAGGGAGAGGTGCGCGCCGCCGCCGGTCAGCTCGCGGACCGCCGTCGCCGTGTCCGGCACGCGCGTGGCGTCCACGCACTCCGTCGCGCCGAACCTCCGCGCCAGGTCCAGGGCCTTCCCGGAGACGTCCACCGCCACCGTCCGCGCCCCGCTCGCCGCCGCGATCATCACCGCGGACAGGCCCACGCCTCCGCAGCCGTGCACCGCCACCCACTCCCCCGCCGCGACCCGGCCCTGCTGCACCACCGCCCGGAACGCGGTGGCGAACCGGCAGCCGAGGGAGGCGGCGGTGGCGTACGACAGGTCGTCGGGGATCGCGACCAGGTTCACGTCGGCGTGGTCCAGGGCCACGTACTGGGCGAAGGAACCCCAGTGCGTGAAGCCGGGCTGGGTCTGGCGTTCGCACACCTGGTGGTCGCCGGCCGCGCAGGACGGGCAGCTGCCGCAGCCGCACACGAAGGGGACGGTGACCCGGTCGCCGGGCTTCCATCGGGTGACCCCGGCGCCGGTCTGCGCCACCACTCCGGCGAGTTCGTGTCCGGGCACGTGCGGCAGGACGATGTCCGGGTCGTGGCCCATCCAGCCGTGCCAGTCGCTGCGGCACAGGCCGGTGGCCTCGACGCGCACCACGACGCCGTGTTCCGCGGGCCGCGGGTCGGGCGTCTCCCGCACCTCGGCCGGCTCCCCGTACCGCTCGAACACCACAGCCCGCATGCGCCGCCGCCTCGCCTTCGCCCTCTTCGCTGAAGATCACTGCGAACGCTAACCCCGCGCGCCGGAGTTGTCGCCGCGTCGGGCCGGACGCCGACGCGGCGGGGACTTCTTTGAGAAATACCCCCTAGGGGTATAGTCTTCGGGTAACGGGAGACCTCCTGAGGTCCCGACCGCCCCGCCCGCCTCCACGAGGAGAACGACATGACCGCACCGACCGACACCCCGGGCTCCGTGACGACCGTCTACAAGGTGAGCGGCATGAGCTGCGGCCACTGCGAGGGCGCCGTGTCCGGCGAACTCTCGGAGCTCGCCGGCGTCACCTCGGTGAAGGCGGTCGCCTCGACCGGCGAGGTCACGGTGGTCTCGACCGAGGCGCTCGACGAGGCCGCCGTGCGCGCCGCCGTCGACGAGGCCGGGTTCGAGCTGGCCGGCCAGGCCTGAGGCGCCCTCCCGCACGGCCCTCCCCGGGCCGCCCGCGCCGCCCGGGAACCCCTCCTCCACCCACCGGGCCGTACCGACCAGCTGATACTGGTTCCGTACGGCCCGGCCTGCTTTCTGGAGCACGGACATGACCAGCACCGTCACCCACACGCCGATAGCCGGATCGGACGGACCCACCGGACCGGACGGACCGTACGGACCGGACGGACCCGCCGCCGAGGTGGAACTGCTCATCGGCGGGATGACCTGCGCCTCCTGCGCGGCCCGCGTGGAGAAGAAGCTCAACCGCATGGACGGCGTCACCGCGACGGTCAACTACGCCACGGAGAAGGCGAAGGTCAGCTATCCGGCCGGCGTCGAGGTCGCCGATCTCATCGCGACCGTGGTGAAGACCGGGTACACGGCCGAGGAACCCGCGCCCGAACCGGTCCGGCAGGAGGAGGAGAGCGCCCCCCGGGACCCCGACCTCGCGGGCCTGCGCCACCGGCTCCTCGTCTCCGCGCTGCTCGCCGCGCCCGTCGTCCTGCTCGCGATGGTTCCGTCCCTGCAGTTCGACAACTGGCAGTGGCTGTCGCTGACCCTCGCCGCGCCCGTCGTCGTCTGGGGCGGCGGCCCGCTGCACAAGGCCGCCTGGACGAACCTGCGGCACGGCGCGGCTACCATGGACACCCTGGTCTCGGTCGGCACAATGGCCGCGCTCGGCTGGTCGCTGTGGGCGCTGTTCCTCGGCGACGCGGGCATGCCCGGCATGCGGCACCCCTTCGAGCTGACCGTCTCGCGCACCGACGGGGCCTCGGCGATCTATCTGGAGGTCGCCGCCGGCGTCACCGTCTTCATCCTGCTGGGCCGCTTCCTGGAGGCCCGCTCCAAGCGGCGCGCGGGGGCGGCGCTGCGGGCCCTGATGGAGCTGGGCGCGAAGGACGTGGCCGTGCTGCGCGGGGGCAAGGAGGTGCGGATCCCCGTCGACCGGCTCGCGGTCGGCGACCGGTTCGTCGTACGGCCCGGTGAGAAGGTCGCCACCGACGGGACGGTCGTGCAGGGCGTGTCCGCCGTGGACGCCTCGATGCTGACCGGCGAGTCCGTGCCGGTGGACGTCGGTAACGGTGACGCCGTCATGGGCGCGACCGTGAACGCCGGCGGCCGGCTGGTCGTCGAAGCGACCCGGATCGGCGCCGACACGCGGCTCGCGCGCATGGCGCAACTGGTCGAGGAGGCGCAGAACGGCAAGGCCGAGGCCCAGCGGCTGGCCGACCGGATCGCCGGGATCTTCGTGCCGGCGGTGCTGCTGCTCGCGCTCGCCGTCTTCGGCGGCTGGCTCGGCGCGACGGGCGACACGGTCGCCGCGTTCACGGCGGCCGTCGCCGTCCTGATCATCGCCTGCCCGTGTGCGCTCGGGCTCGCCACGCCCACGGCGCTGATGGTCGGCACCGGCCGCGGCGCCCAGCTCGGCATCCTCATCAAGGGTCCGGAGGTCCTGGAGTCCACGCGCCGCGTCGACACGGTCGTACTGGACAAGACCGGCACCGTGACCACCGGCCGGATGACCCTCCAGGACGTGTGGGCCGTCGACGGCGTGGACCAGCGGGAGCTGCTGCGACTGGCGGGCGCCGTGGAGCACGCCTCCGAGCATCCGGTGGCCCGGGCCGTGGCGGCGGGCGCCGAGGAGCGGGTCGGCGAGCTGCCGACGGCCGAGCGGTTCGAGAACGTGCCCGGACGAGGGGTGCGCGGACGCGTGGAGGGCCGCGACGTGGCCGTGGGGCGCCTCTTCGAGTCCGTCCCGCCGGAGGTGGCGCGCGCGGCGGACGAGGCCGAGCGGGGCGGCCGTACGGCCGTCGTCGTGGGCTGGGACGGGGCCGCGCGCGGGGTGCTCTCCGTCGCCGACGCGGTCAAGGAGACCAGCGCCGAGGCGGTGCGCGACCTGCGCGCGCTGGGACTCACGCCGGTGCTGCTGACCGGGGACAACCAGGTGGTCGCGGAAGCGGTCGCGCGGGCCGTGGGCATCGACCGGGTGATCGCCGGGGTGCTGCCCGAGGGCAAGGTCGACGTCGTACGGCGGCTCCAGGACGAGGGCCGGGTCGTCGCCATGGTCGGGGACGGGGTCAACGACGCGGCCGCGCTCGCCGCCGCCGATCTGGGGCTGGCCATGGGGACGGGCACGGACGCGGCGATCGAGGCGAGCGACCTGACGCTGGTGCGCGGGGACCTGCGGGTGGCCGCGGACGCGATCCGGCTGTCCCGGCGGACCCTCGCCACGATCAAGGGCAACCTGGTGTGGGCCTTCGGCTACAACGTGGCCGCGCTGCCGCTGGCCGCCGCGGGACTGCTGAACCCGATGATCGCGGGGGCGGCGATGGCCTTCTCGTCGGTGTTCGTGGTGACGAACAGTCTGCGGCTGCGCACGTTCAGGTGAGGCCTTCGGACACCCCGGTCGGAGATACCGCCGAGTAGGGGCGGGCCTTTCGCGGAGACCCCCTGGAGTCCTGCGCGAGCCTCACATAAGCTCTTCACAAGGCTCGCGCATCATCCTTACGCTTGGGCCTCGATCGCTGTATCCGGTCTCTTGCGCATCTAACGGACATATGCAAGAGACACAGATCACAGTGATGTGAACGTAACCATCGAAGGGGCTCGAAGGTCTAAGTTGACGATGTCGGGAAGCGTCTTGGGGGGCGTGACCTGACATCTGGGGATGTCTTGGGGGACTTCCTCAGAGATGCGTTGCCGGGGCACGCACACCGGGAAGCTTTGAGCGGCCCTCCCAGCGTGCGCTGTCCCGGCAGACCGCACACAGCGGTGGTACGGCGAGTTCTGCTCGTTCTGCTCAACCGCAGGCACGACAACCGAAGATGGTTACGAAACAGCGAATTCAGGCGCTGTCCTCACAACGCCCGGCCGGATCCCGTGGGGGGAATCCGCACCGGGACATGGGAAGGCGCCCTGGTCGTCGGCCCGTGGGGGGACTGGCGCCGGGGCGCCTTCCGTATGCCCGCACTCCACCCCCAAGGCGCAAGGACGACAGACCCGCCCAGGGCCGCAAAGGGCAACCGGCCACCTCCAAGGCGCAAGGGCCACTGACCCCACCCAGGGGCGCGGGCGACAACCGACCACCCCAAGGCGCAAGGGCCACTGGTCCCACCCAGGGGCGCGGGGAACTGCGCGACCAGCCCCCACACACCCGCACCCGAAGACGTGCCCCAGGATTCACGCACGAGGCCCCGCGCACGCGGCTGGCGCACGCGGCCCGCACACGCGACTGCCCGGGACACAGGTCCCGGGCAGTCAGAGATCACACGAAGGGCGCCTGGTGACCCGCCCCACCGCCGGAGGCGTCAGCGCTCCTCGACCGGCACGAAGTCGCGCTCGACGACGCCCGTGTAGATCTGGCGGGGGCGGCCGATGCGGGAGCCCGGCTCCTTGATCATCTCGTGCCACTGGGCGATCCAGCCCGGGAGACGGCCCAGGGCGAACAGGACCGTGAACATCTCGGTCGGGAAGCCCATGGCCCGGTAGATCAGGCCGGTGTAGAAGTCGACGTTCGGGTAGAGGTTGCGCGAGACGAAGTAGTCGTCGGAGAGCGCGTGCTCCTCCAGCTTCAGCGCGATGTCCAGCAGCTCGTCGGACTTGCCGAGGGCAGAGAGGACGTCGTGCGCCGCAGCCTTGATGATCTTGGCGCGCGGGTCGAAGGACTTGTACACCCGGTGGCCGAAGCCCATCAGGCGGACGCCGTCCTCCTTGTTCTTCACCTTGCGGATGAAGGAGTCGACGTCGCCGCCGTTGGCCTGGATGCCCTCGAGCATCTCCAGGACGGACTGGTTGGCGCCGCCGTGCAGCGGGCCCCACAGGGCGTTGATGCCGGCCGAGATCGACGCGAACATGTTCGCCTGCGACGAGCCGACCAGACGGACCGTGGAGGTCGAACAGTTCTGCTCGTGGTCCGCGTGCAGGATCAGCAGCTTGTCGAGGGCGGAGACGACGACCGGGTCGAGGTCGTACTCCTGCGCCGGCACCGAGAACGTCATCCGCAGGAAGTTCTCGACGTAGCCGAGGTCGTTGCGCGGGTAGACGAACGGGTGGCCGATCGACTTCTTGTAGGCGTAGGCCGCGATCGTCGGAAGCTTGGCGAGCAGCCGGATCGTGGAGAGGTTGCGCTGCTTCTCGTCGAACGGGTTGTGGCTGTCCTGGTAGAACGTGGACAGCGCCGAGACGACCGACGACAGCATGGCCATCGGGTGGGCGTCGCGCGGGAAGCCCCTGTAGAAGTTCTTGACGTCCTCGTGCAGCAGGGTGTGCTGCGTGATGTCGTTCTTGAAGACGGTGAGCTCGTCGACGGTCGGCAGCTCGCCGTTGATCAGGAGGTAGGCGACCTCGAGGAAGGTCGACCGCTCGGCCAGCTGCTCGATCGGGTAGCCGCGGTACCGGAGGATGCCCTGTTCGCCGTCAAGGTAGGTGATGGCGGATTTATAGGCGGCGGTGTTGCCGTAGCCGCTGTCCAGGGTCACCAGACCGGTCTGGGCGCGGAGCTTCCCGATGTCGAAGCCCTTGTCGCCGACGGTGCTGTCGATCACCGGGTAGGTGTACTCGCCGTCGCCGTACCGCAGTACTACAGAGTTGTCGCTCACGTCATCCCTCACCGACGTTGTGCCTCTTCTTCGAGGTTGCCCTGACTGTCTCTACCATCCCCCATTTGGCGCAGGAGAGTGCACTCGGGGTCGACCATTGGGCTTATCGGCGGCACTCAGTGCCGCCAACTAGCTCATCCTGCCGCCTTGGTCACCGTTGTGGAAGTGCTCTGTGACCTTCGTGACTCATTTGATCGATCATTTTTTACGTGTCTCCCGGCGGCCCCCGGAACCGCTCAGGTCACCGGCCTGCGAGCCGGTAGTCCAGGGCCGTGCAGCGGCGGCCCGCCGACACCGTGCGCACCGCCTGGCCGATGGCCCTGCGGGAGCCGACGAGGACGACCAGCTTCTTCGCGCGGGTGACGGCCGTATACAGAAGGTTCCGTTGCAGCATCATCCACGCACCCGTGGTGACGGGGATCACCACAGCGGGATATTCACTTCCCTGTGAACGGTGGATGGTCACCGCGTACGCATGGGCCAACTCGTCCAGTTCGTCGAACTCGTACGGAACCTCCTCGTCCTCGTCCGTCAGCACCGTGAGGCGCTGGTCGACCGGATCGAGCGAGGTCACGACGCCCACGGTGCCGTTGAAGACACCGTTCTTGCCCTTGTCGTAATTGTTGCGGATCTGAGTGACCTTGTCGCCGACACGGAACACCCGACCGCCGAACCGCTTCTCGGGCAGATCGGGGCGGCCGGGCGTGACGGCCTGCTGGAGCAGGCCGTTGAGGGCGCCGGCGCCGGCCGGCCCGCGGTGCATGGGCGCCAGGACCTGCACGTCCCGGCGCGGGTCGAGGCCGAACTTGGCCGGAATGCGGCGCGCGGCCACGTCCACCGTGAGCCGGCCGGCCTCCTCCGTGTCGTCCTCGACGAAGAGGAAGAAGTCCTTCATGCCGTCGGTGACCGGGTGCTGCCCGGCGTTGATCCGGTGCGCGTTGGTCACCACGCCGGACTGCTGCGCCTGGCGGAACACGCGCGTGAGGCGGACGGCCGGGACGGGACTGCCGGCGGCGAGCAGGTCGCGCAGCACCTCGCCCGCGCCGACGCTGGGGAGTTGGTCGACGTCCCCGACGAAGAGCAGGTGCGCGCCCGGGGGAACTGCCTTGACCAGCTTGTTGGCGAGGAGCAGGTCCAGCATCGACGCCTCGTCGACCACCACCAGGTCGGCGTCCAGCGGGCGTTCGCGGTCGTAGGCCGCGTCGCCGCCGGGCTTGAGCTCCAGCAGACGGTGGACGGTGGAGGCCTCGGCGCCGGTCAGTTCGGCCAGCCGCTTGGCGGCGCGGCCGGTGGGCGCGGCCAGCACCACCTTCGCCTTCCGCGCGCGAGCCAGCTCCACGACGGAGCGGACGGTGAAGGACTTGCCGCAGCCCGGGCCGCCGGTGAGCACGGCGACCTTCTCGGTCAGCGCGAGCCGGACGGCCGCCTCCTGCTCGGGCGCGAGCTCGGCCTTCGTGCGGGTCCTCAGCCAGGCCAGCGCCTTGTCCCAGGACACGTCACGGAAGGCCGGCATCCGGTCCTCGTCGGTGCGCAGCAGACGCAACAGCTGGGCGGAGAGGGAGAGTTCGGCTCGATGGAAGGGGACCAGGTAGACGGCCGTGACGGGCTCCCCGCCGTCCGCCGCCGGAACCTTCTCCCGGACGACTCCGGGGTCCTCGCCGTCCTCCGGCGGTGTCGCGAGCTGGGCGAGGCACTCGATGACGAGGCCCGTGTCGACCTGCAACAGCTTCACCGCGTCGGCGATCAGCCGCTCCTCGGGGAGGTAGCAGTGGCCCTGGTCGGTGGCCTGCGAGAGGGCGTACTGCAGGCCGGCCTTGACGCGCTCCGGGCTGTCGTGCGGGATGCCGACGGACTGGGCGATCTTGTCGGCGGTGAGGAAGCCGATGCCCCAGACGTCGGCCGCCAGCCGGTAGGGCTGGTTCTTCACGACGGAGATCGACGCGTCCCCGTACTTCTTGTAGATGCGCACCGCGATGGACGTGGACACCTCGACGGTCTGGAGGAAGAGCATGACCTCCTTGATCGCCTTCTGCTCCTCCCAGGCGTCGGCGATCTTCTTGGTGCGTTTCGGGCCCAGGCCGGGCACCTCGACGAGCCGCTTCGGCTCCTCCTCGATGATCTGCAGGGTGTCCATGCCGAAGTGCTGGGTGATCCGGTCGGCGAACACCGGGCCGATGCCCTTGACCAGGCCGGATCCCAGGTAGCGGCGGATGCCCTGGACGGTGGCGGGCAGCACGGTGGTGTAGTTCTCGACCGTGAACTGCTTGCCGTACTGCGGGTGGGAGCCCCAACGGCCCTCCATCCGCAGGGACTCGCCGACCTGGGCGCCGAGCAGTGCGCCGACGACCGTGAGGAGGTCGCCGCCACCTCGGCCCGTGTCGACGCGGGCGACCGTGTAACCGTTCTCCTCGTTGGCGTACGTGATGCGCTCCAGCACGCCTTCCAGCGTGGCGAGCCGCCGCTCTCCCGCCCCCTGGGCGGCCCCCGTCTGTTGGGACATGATCCGACGGTACCGCCCGCCACCGACAGGCCCGCCGGATCGGTCCGGTCCGCCCTGCCGGTCCTGTCGGTCCTGTCGGTCCTGTCGGTGCTGCCGGTCCTGTCGGTGCCGGAGGGAGTCGGCGCCGGGAGTGCGGATCAGACCTGGTCGAGAATCACGCAGGTGCCGACCACGTAGCCGGTGACGCCGCTCCTCGTGACCTTCACCCAGCGCTTGCTGACGATGCCGCACTTCTCGTAGGAGGAGGTGCCGTAGTAGTCCGAGCAGGACGCCGACGCGCTCGAACCCTTGTTGATCTGGGCGAGGGCCGTGCCGCTGGTGCTCGTCGTGGACCGAATGATCACGGTCTCGAGGGCCTTGGCCGTGCAGCTCGCCGCCGCCGCGGGGGTGGCGGCCACGAACGAGGTCCCGACCAGGGCGGCCGCCGCCATGGACGCACCGAGTATCCGGCCTGAGCGCATATCTGTTTCTCCCCTGTTGTTTGGCACGGGCATGCCACCCGTGACGGACAGGGGAAGCCTAGATCCCTTCGTACCGGCATTCATCACGATCCGGTTTCGGCCACCCCGGAGTCTTGATTAACCCCCGTGTAATCGATTCCAATCCTTCGTACACGCCGATGTAATCGATTCCACGACGACATGGCGTTCATGATCCGAGTCCACGAGGAGGTGGAGCGGCGATGGCGAGCATCAAGGACGTCGCTGCCGAGGCGGGGGTCTCCGTCGCCACGGTGTCACGCGTCCTGAACGACCATCCGTCGGTCAGCGAGGACGCACGCACCCGCGTGCTGGCCGCCGTCGAGGCACTGGGCTACCGCCCGAACGCCGTCGCCCGGTCGCTGCGCACCGACCAGACCCGCACCCTCGGTCTGGTCATCAGCGACGTGATGAACCCCTACTTCACCGAACTGGCCCGCTCCGTCGAGGAGGAGGCCCGCGCGCTCGGCTACAGCGTGATCATCGGCAACGCCGACGAGCGGCCCGACCTCCAGGACCACCACGTGACGACGCTGCTGGACCGCCGGATCGACGGTCTGCTGCTCTCCCCCACGGACGGCGGCTCGCCGCGGATGCTGGAGGCGGCGCGCGCCGGAACGCCCATGGTGTTCGTCGACCGCTGGATCCCGGGCCTGGACGTGCCCATGGTCCGGGCGGACGGACGGGCCGCCGTGCGCGACCTCGTCGCGCATCTGCACGGGCTCGGACACCGCCGGCTCGCCATCATCGCGGGGCCCGCCGCCACCACCACCGGCAGCGAGCGCGTCGAGGCCTTCCGGGCCGCCATGGCCGAGTACGGGCTTCCCCTCCCGGACGCCTACACAGGGCAGGGCGACTTCCAGGCGGAGAGCGGACGGCGGGTCACCGAGGGCTTCCTCGACCTGCCCGAGCCGCCCGAGGTCGTGTTCGCCGCCGACAACCTGATGGCGCTGGGCGCGCTGGACGCCGTACGCGCGCGTGGGCTGCGCGTTCCGCAGGACCTGGCGCTCGCCGCGTTCGACGACATCCCGTGGTTCGTGCACACGGATCCGCCGATCACGGCGATCGCCCAGCCGACGGGCGAGCTGGGGCGGGCCGCCGTGCGGGCGCTCGTCGACCGCATCGAAGGGCGGCCCCCGCAGTCCGTCACCCTGACCGCCCGGCTCGTCGTCCGCCGCTCGTGCGGCGAGCCCGCTCCCCAGGAGCCGCCCGCCGCCGAGGAGTCCCCCGCTCCCCGGCAGCCATCCCCCGCAACGAACAGGAGCCAGACGTGAGCAACGCGGACGAGTTGCTGCGCATCGAAGGCATACGCAAGACCTTCCCCGGCGTGGTCGCGCTCGACGGCGTCGACTTCGACCTGCGCCGGGGCGAGGTGCATGTGCTGCTCGGTGAGAACGGCGCGGGCAAGAGCACCCTCATCAAGATGCTCTCCGGCGCGTACCGGCCCGACGCCGGGCGGATCCTGGCCGGCGGCGAGGAGGTGCGCATCCACGGCGCACAGGACTCCGAGCGGCTCGGGATCGCCACCATCTACCAGGAGTTCAACCTCGTTCCCGATCTGACGGTCGCCGAGAACATCTTCCTGGGGCGACAGCCGCGTCGCTTCGGGATGATCGACCGCAAGCGGATGGAGGCCGAGGCGGCCGTCCTGCTGGAGCGAGTGGGCGTGAACGTCTCGCCTCGCGCGCGGGTGCGCGAACTCGGCATCGCACGGCTGCAGATGGTCGAGATCGCCAAGGCGCTCAGTCTGAACGCCCGTGTGCTGATCATGGACGAGCCGACCGCCGTGCTGACCTCCGAGGAGGTCGACAAGCTCTTCGCCATCGTGCGCAGGCTGCGCGAGGACGGCGTCGGCATCGTGTTCATCACCCACCACCTGGAGGAGATCGCCGCCCTCGGCGACCGCGTCACCGTCATCCGGGACGGCAGGAGCGTCGGGCAGGTCCCGGCCTCCACCCCTCAGGACGAACTCGTACGGCTCATGGTGGGCCGCTCCATCGACCAGCAGTACCCGAGGGAGCGCGCCGGGACGGGCGCCGCCCTGCTGTCCGTCGAGGGACTCACCCGGGACGGCGTCTTCCACGACGTCAGCTTCGAGGTGCACGCCGGTGAGGTCGTCGGCATCGCCGGGCTCGTCGGCGCAGGTCGTACGGAGGTCGTACGGGCCGTCTTCGGGGCGGACCCGTACGACCGCGGGGCCGTCCGCGTCGCGGGGGCCGCCCTCCCCCGGTCCGACGTGAACGCGGCGACGGCGGCCGGGATCGGACTCGTGCCCGAGGACCGCAAGGGCCAGGGACTCGTGCTGGACCAGTCGGTCGAGGAGAACCTCGGCCTGGTCACCATGCGGGCCGCGACCCGGTGCGGGCTGGTCGACCTGAGGGGCCGGCACACGGCGGCGGCACGGATCGCCGAACAGCTCGGCGTGCGGATGGCCGGGCTCGGCCAGCAGGTGCGCACCCTCTCCGGCGGCAACCAGCAGAAGGTCGTCATCGGCAAGTGGCTGCTGGCCGACACCAGGGTGCTGATCCTCGACGAGCCCACGCGCGGCATCGACGTCGGCGCCAAGGTCGAGATCTACCAGCTCGTCAACGAGCTGACGGCGGCCGGCGCCGCGGTCCTGATGATCTCCAGCGATCTGCCCGAGGTGCTCGGCATGAGCGACCGGGTGCTGGTGATGGCCCAGGGCCGGATCGCCGGCGAACTGCCTGCGGAGCAGGCCACGCAGGACGCGGTGATGGCGCTCGCCGTCAGCGCGCCCGCAACCCCTACCACCCCTACGACCACTGAAGTGGAGGCCGGCCGTGGCCGCTGACACGCATCTGAGCACATCGGGCGCCGGTGGCGCCGCGGCGGTCCGCCGTCTGCTCCTCGACAACGGCGCGCTGACCGCGCTGATCGTCCTCGTCGTCGCCATGTCGGCCCTGTCGGGCGACTTCCTGACCACGGACAACCTGCTCAACGTGGGTGTCCAGGCGGCCGTGACCGCCATCCTCGCCTTCGGCGTGACCTTCGTGATCGTCTCGGCGGGCATCGACCTGTCGGTCGGTTCGGTCGCGGCGCTGTCGGCGACCGTGCTGGCCTGGAGCGCCACTCAGCACGGCGTACCGGTGGTCATGGCGGTGGTGCTGGCCGTCGCCACCGGCATCGCCGCCGGTCTGGTGAACGGTTTCCTCATCGCCTACGGCAAGCTGCCCCCGTTCATCGCGACGCTCGCGATGCTGTCGGTCGGGCGCGGTCTGTCGCTGGTCATCTCCGAGGGCTCGCCGATCGCCTTCCCCGACTCGGTCTCGCACCTCGGCGACACGCTCGGCGGCTGGCTGCCGGTGCCGGTGCTCGTGATGGTCGTGATGGGGCTGATCGCCGCGTTCGTGCTCGGCCGCACCTACATCGGCCGCTCGATGTACGCCATCGGCGGCAACGAGGAGGCCGCCCGGCTGTCGGGTCTGCGGGTGAAGCGGCAGAAGCTCGCGATCTACGCGCTGTCCGGCGTCTTCGCGGCCGCGGCCGGCATCGTCCTGGCCTCCCGGCTGTCCTCGGCCCAGCCGCAGGCCGCCGACGGCTACGAGCTGGACGCCATCGCCGCGGTCGTCATCGGCGGGGCCTCCCTCGCGGGCGGCACCGGCAAGGCCTCGGGCACCCTGATCGGCGCGCTGATCCTCGCGGTGCTGCGCAACGGCCTGAACCTGCTGTCCGTCTCCGCCTTCTGGCAGCAGGTCGTCATCGGCGTCGTCATCGCGCTGGCGGTGCTGTTCGACACGCTGCGCCGCAAGGCGGGGGCCACCCCGGTGGCGGCCGGGACGGGCTCCGGCGGCGGCAAGGGCCGGCAGGCGGCGACGTACGGTCTTGCGGCCGTCGTCACCGTGGCGGTCGTCGGCGCGACGTCCTTCCTGCACAGCGGCAGCTCGTCGGCGGCGAACCCGAAGGTCGGCCTGGCGCTGTCCACGCTGAACAACCCGTTCTTCGTGCAGATCCAGTCGGGCGCGAAGGCCGAGGCGAAGCGGCTGGGCGTGGACCTCACGGTCACCGACGCGCAGAACGACGCCTCTCAGCAGGCCAACCAGTTGCAGAACTTCACCAGTTCCGGCTTCGGGTCGATCATCGTCAACCCGGTGGACTCGGACGCGGCGAGCAACTCGGTGAAGGCCGCCGACAAGGCGAAGATCCCGGTCATCGCCGTCGACCGGGGCGTCAACAAGGCCCCCGTGGACGCGCTGGTCGCCTCCGACAACGTGGCGGGCGGCGAGCTGGCCGCGAAGACCGTCGCCGAGAAGCTGGGCGGCACCGGCAAGATCGTCATCCTGCAGGGCCAGGCGGGCACCTCCGCGGCCCGGGAGCGGGCGGAGGGCTTCGCCAATGGCCTGAAGGCCTACCCCGGCATCCAGGTCGTGGCCCAGCAGCCGGCCGACTTCGACCGGACCAAGGGACTCGACGTGATGACGAACCTGCTCCAGGCCCACCCGGACGTCCAGGGCGTCATCGCCGCCAACGACGAGATGGCGCTCGGCGCGATCAAGGCGCTGGGCTCCAAGGCGGGCACGTCCGTCCAGGTGGTCGGCTTCGACGGAACCCCCGACGGCCTCAAGGCCGTCGGACAGGGCACGCTGTACGCGTCCGTGGCGCAGCAGCCGTCGCAGCTGGGGAAGATCGCCGTGGACAACGCGCTCAAGGCGCTGCAGGGCAAGAAGGTCGAGGAGACGGTGAAGGTGCCGGTGAAGGTGGTCACGAAGGAGAACGTGGCCGGCTTCAGCGGCTGACATCGGCGGGAAGGCGGGCGGTCCTCAGCGGGACCGCCCGCCTCACGTCACGTATCAGGGGAGTTCTTCCATGTACGACTACGACCTCCTGGTCGTGGGGTCGGCCAACGCCGATCTGGTGATCGGGGTCGAGCGCAGGCCGGCGGCCGGGGAGACGGTGCTGGGATCCGACCTGGCCCTCCACCCCGGCGGCAAGGGCGCGAACCAGGCCGTCGCGGCCGCGCGTCTCGGGGCCCGCACGGCGCTGCTGGCCCGGATCGGCGACGACGCGCACGGGCGACTGCTGCTCGACTCGCAGCGGGCTGCCGGGGTCGACACGGTGGGCGTGCTGGTGGGCGGGGCGCCCACGGGCGTCGCGCTGATCACCGTGGACCCGTCGGGGGACAACAGCATCGTGGTGTCGCCGGGCGCGAACGGCCGGCTGACCCCGGCGGACGTCCGGGCCGCGACCGGCCTCTTCCACGCCTCCCGGGTGGTGTCGGCGCAGCTGGAGATCCCGTTGGAGACGGTCGTGGAGGTCGTCCGGAACCTGCCGCCGGACGGCCGTTTCGTGCTGAACCCCTCGCCCCCGCGGGTGCTGCCGGCCGAGGTGCTGGCGGCCTGCGACCCGCTGATCGTCAACGAGCACGAGGCGAGGGTGATCCTCGGCGAGGCGTGCGTGGGCGACGAGCCCGAGGAGTGGGCGCGGATCCTGCTCGCCAAGGGGCCGAAGTCGGTGGTGGTGACGCTGGGTTCGCAGGGCGCGCTGGTGGCGTCGGCGCGGGAGGGCGTGACACGGGTGGCGTCGGTGCGGGTGGACGCCGTGGACACGACGGGGGCGGGTGACTCGTTCACCGCGGCGCTGGCGTGGCGGCTGGGCACGGGTGCGTCCCTGGCCGAGGCGGCGGCGTACGCGGCGCGCGTCGGGGCGGTGGCCGTGACCCGGCGGGGCGCGCAGGAGTCGTTCCCGACGGCGGACGAGGTCGACGCCCTGTGCGGTGCCGACCCGGAGGGCAGCTCCCCGCCCGGCCGGGGGTCGGACCACGTGGCCGGGGCTTCTCGGCGAGGTGGGTCCCAGTGAAGAAGGCCGGGATCCTCAACCGTCATCTCGCCGGCGCGCTGGCCGAGTTGGGGCACGGCGACGGGGTGCTCGTGTGCGACGCGGGCATGCCGATACCGGACGGCCCCCGGGTGGTCGACCTCGCCTTCCGGGCGGGGGTGCCGTCGTTCGCGGAGGTCGTCGACGGGCTGCTCGCCGAGCTGGTGGTGGAGGGCGCGACGGCGGCGGAGGAGATCAGGGACGCCAACCCGGCGGCTGCCGGACTGCTGGCGGGCCGCTTCCCGGCGCTGTCGTACGTCGCGCACGAGGAGCTGAAGGAACTGTCCGCGGGAGCCCGGCTGGTGGTGCGCACGGGCGAGGCGCGACCGTATGCGAACGTCCTGCTGCGGTGCGGGGTGTTCTTCTGACGGAACCACGCCGCCCGCGGCCCCGCCGGCACCGGGCCGCGGAAAGCTTCGAGGGGGCCCGGTCCGTCGACCGGCCCCCCTCGGCTTTTTCCCCTCCGCATCAGAACCCCCGCGATCCCCCCGGATCCCCCTCCAGAAGCCCTGACGCCCTGATGCCCTGTACGACAGGCATGGGCGGGTGAGGGTTGCACGACTGCGCGGAATTTCTCGGAGTGAATGCGACGGGCGTCCGGCACGCGCCCGACCTGCGCGGCGATGGAGCAGCGGGCGCAACGGTTCGGGTCCACGAGCCCGACCGCGGCGCAGGCGTGGATGAGACCGGAGACCTGTTCGTCGCCGCCCATCGCCAGGAGAGTGGAGGGGTCGAGGACGTGGTGCTCGGTCCGGCTCAACGGTACGGCTCCCCGTCGGCCAGGACCGCACGGTGAGCGGCCGAGGCCTCCCGCATCTCGCGCCGCGTCCCGGCGGGGTCCTCGTCCGACGGATAGGGCCCGGAGCGCCCGGCGAGCAGCGTCCGGCGGCGGTCGCCCCTGTCCCGAACCTGTCCGGATTGCGTCACACCGTGATCAACGGCGTTGCGTCCGCAACGGATTGTGCGACAGCATGCTCGAACAGGTATGTGATGCGTACGTGACGCGCGGGGGTGACACGTGAAGTTCGACATGGGATCCACGGCCCTTTCGGATCTGGGCAAGAGCACGGTCGGTTCGAGCACCGACCTGGGCACGCTGATTCGGGGGCTCATCCAGGCGGCCGAGCCGCTGGAGGGCAAGTTCAACGGCTCCGGAAAGGTCGCCTTCGACTCGTTCAAGACGCGTGCGGACGAAATCACCGCCGCGCTCAACGAGTCGCTCGGCGCGATCCTCGAAGGCCAGGGCGGCATGGACACCGCGTTCGCCGGCGGCGACACAGAGCAGCACGACAACGCCAACAAGAACATGGGCGCGGCCAACTTCGACGCGGCCCGCTTCGGCGCGCGCTAGAGCCGCAGACCGACAACCACAGGGGGTTTGTGACGATGGGCCAGAATCTGGACCGCCGTTCGTACGACACCGGCGCTTCGGGCGAGGTGCAGGGTGGACTGCAGGGGATCGTCGGACAGTTGGAGACCGTGCTGGCCGACCGCGACAAGGCCGTGAAGGCCGCCATGGCCGACTTCCAGGCCGACGGGGTGTCCGAGGAGTACCACGGCAAGGAACTCCGCTGGAACCGGGCGGCCAACGAAGTGCGCAGCATCATCCAACTGGTGCGCACCACCCTCGAGGACAACGACGGGACGGCCCAGTCGACGATGGCGAAGGCACGGGCGGCGGTCGACAACATCGGCTGACGCGAGCGCGTCGGCGATACGACGGCACACGGGAGTACGGGGAATCCACATGACGGGGTGGGACATCTCGCCGTCGGGCGTGCAGCACGTTCTCACGGAGACGGCGAAGGCGGCCGAGGGCCTCTCGGACACCGGGAAGGCCCTGCAGGAGACCATGCCGAGCGCGGCGGCGTCCGCCGGCACGATCCAGCAGGGCGGCGTGGAGAAGAGCGGGGTCCAGGGGCCGGTCGCGGCGGCGCTGGGCGAGTTCTTCACCGCCTACCAGGAGAAGCTGGCGTACGTCGCGGTGCGCACGTCGAACTCCCTCAACGGGGCGGCCACCGCGACCAACGCCTACGTCAAGGGCGATCTGGACATGGCCGCGCAGGCCCAGGCGAAGGCGCTGAAGGAACCGAAGATCGACCTGCCGGGTGCGGGCGGGCAGCAGGGGGGCAAGTGAGCGCGGACCTCATCGACCCGCAGAACATCCCGCAGTTCACCGGCGACCTGGAACAACTGGGCACGGACTCGATGCTTCTGACGGCGGAGGCGCTCGTCTTCCGCCAGTCGGGGTCGGACGTGCACACCCGCTTCCAGGGGCTGTCCGCGTGCTACACGGCCCCGGAGGCGGATCAGTTGTTCGCCACGACGGCCCCGGTGGCGGCCAAGGCGGACGAGTTCGCCGACGACCTGGAGAAGGTGGCGGCGGCCCTCAGCTCGTACGAGACGGAGGTCCAGCCGCTCGTGGCGAAGCTGAAGAGCCTCAAGCAGCGCGCGGAGACCTTCCGGCACGAGATCGCGGGGGACGACCACTGGCGCGAGGACGACGACAACGTCCAGCTCAACAACGACCTGGTGCATGACGTCACCGCCACGACGGCCGCCTTCTGGCAGGCCGAGATCACCTGCCACAACAAGATCACCGCGCTGGTGGGCGGGACGACGCTGATCCTCGAGGACGGCGCTCAGAAGCGGCTGATGAAGCGCGGGACCAGCACCTACGGCTTCACCGCCGACCTTCTGAACCAGTCCGAGGAACTGCCCTGGGGCAAGACCGTGGAGAAGGAGCGGCACGGGCTGGACTGGCTGGGCCACCAGGTGCTGGACTTCGGCAAGGGCTTCTTCGTCGACGGCGTGTGGGGCACGATCCGGGGCCTCGGCACCCTCGTCGGCGTCGACGGCTGGGACGCGGCGGGCGAGGCCTGGAAAGGGCTCGGCAAGCTCGTGACGGGCCTGGCCATCACCGCGGTCCCCGTGCTCGGCGACGTGTACTGGAGGATGCCCGAGGACAAGCTGCCCGCCTATCTGCGCGACTCGCGCAACACGGTCAAGGAGGCGGGCAAGGCGCTGGTGGCCTGGGACGAGTGGGGCAAGAACCCCGCCCGGGCGGGCGGCGCGGTCACCTTCAACGTCCTGACGACGGTCTTCACCGGAGGCGCCGGAGCGGCGGCGAAGGGCGGGGCGGTGGCCCGTACGATCGGCGCGCTCGGCAAGACGGCGCGGCTGGTCGACCCGATGACGTACATCGGCAAGGCCGCGAAGTTCGGCACGGTCAAGGTCGCCGACCTGTTCACCGGCCTGCGCGGCGTGCACGCGGGCGCTTACGACGACCTGCTCTCCGGAGCGGGGCGCGTCCAGCCGGACGGCAGCGTGGTGCGCGTCGCGGACGACATGCCGGTCATCCGCGACAACGTCGTGCAGTGGCCGGACGGCACCCGCCTCAACCTCGACGACGGCTCGGTCGTCCGCCCGGACGGCACGGCGGCCCCGGCGAAGGTCGAACTGTCGGCAGCGGACCGGGACTTGCTGAGGCAGAGCCTGCCGCACGACGAGGGGGCGCTGGTCGGGGCGGGCGACCGGGCGGGCGCCCATGCCGCCGGAGACACGGTGGGCCATGTCGGCGGCGACGCGACGGCACGGGGCGGCGGCCACACGACGCCGACCGCTCACGCCACCGAGCACGCGGGCGGCGGCCGGCGCACCGACACGGTCCCGGCGCGCGACACCGGCGGACACGCGACGGGCGGCGACCACGGCCATGCGGGCGGCGGGGCCGACAGCGGCCACGTACCCGCCCAGCACGGCGGAACCGGGGGCGGCCACGGAGGCGGTGACGGCTCGGACGGGTCGCCGTCGGGCAGCCACAACCAGCTGGAGCACGAACGCGAGATCATGCGGCAGCAGGTCGAGCGGGCCAACAACGACCCCCAGTGGTTCAAGGAGCACTACCGCGAGAACGGCTACCGGCGCTCCACAACCGCCGAGGGCGGATACGGCCAGGCCGTGCCCCAGCTCGCACGCAACCCGTTCGCGCCGCCCGAGTGGATCGCGGCCAAGGACATGCCCCCGGCGATCAGAGAGCACTACGTGCACAAGGATCCCGTGCTGGGCAAGCGCTCGGATCTCTCCCCCGACACACTGCGCCACATGGACGAGCAGGCGGCGAAGCGGGACGCGGCCGTCACGGCCGACAAGGCTGCCGAGCGCAGGCTCGACGCGGCTGAGAAGGCGTACAGCGCGAACCCCACGGACGAGCTGGCCGCCGCGAGGGATCTCGCCGACAAGACGCACTCACCGCTCCACGGCGACGCGAACCGGCAGGCCGAACTGCTCGGCGAGGACGCTGCCGAACACCACGCGATACCGGAGCACTACGAGGGCGCGGTGCGCCTGGACGACGGGGCGTTCGGCAACAACCGGTTCGACCAGGTCTACCGTACGCCGGACGGCCGCTATGTCGTCGTCGAGGCGAAGGGCTCCACCCAGGCCGACCTCGGAGTGCGCAAGGGGCACAGCGGGCGGTTGGTGACCCAGGGGACACGGGAGTACTTCGAGACCATCCTCAAGGAAATGGAGAAAAGGGCGGATCGAAACGCACGGAAAGCCCCTGCCGCAGCCGACGCCGAGCGCGCTTTGGCCAAGGACCTGCGAACCGCGCTTGACGACGGCAACGTGGACTATGTCCTGGTCAAGGCAGATTTTAACGGGCCCACATACGCTGGGTACCAGATGAAGCAGTTCGACCTCACGAAATGAGCAGATCCCTCATGCCCACGCGCATTACTCGCCCCGTGGACGGAAATAATCCGAATCCGGATGAGTTTCGGCAAAGGATCAACGAGAAGACCCTCGGTTACATCGAGCGTCTGGAAGAGCACCCGCAGAGCTTCGGTTTGACGTTCAGCGGTGCGTTGTCCAGTGCCAGCCTTCTGACGCTGGACGACCCCACGGCCAAGGTGCTCGAGACCTGGGAGGCCTGGGTCATGGCCATGCAGGTGGGGTCCGCGTTGTTCGCGGCGGCGACCGCTCCCGAGGGAACCACCGTGCCCTGCCTCATCGCGCACGAGGTGCGGAACATCCCGGCCGTGGGGCCCACCCACTTCACAGACGCCGGTACCTGGTTGGACGCCTTCTGGCTGGCCGTGGTCTGCCGGGACCAGGCGCGGATGACCGCGTTGTGCGAGGTGCCGATCGAGACGCTGCGGGCGTCCGGCGCGGTGTTCGAGGAGTACATCTACCACTGGGTGGACGCCCTCCAGACGTACTGGCTGGAGAGGCCGGGGCTCGGGGACAAGCTCGTCGCCGCGTTCGACGGCACCGATCCGGACCGGCTGCGGATCGTCGACCGGGAGCTGATGCTCAAGGTCCTGTTCCCGCCGCTCAACCTCTTCCACCGGTTCGTCGCCCAGGACCCCGTCAAGTTCAACGAGGCGCTCGTCCGCGCGCTCGAGCTGCACAAGGAGTACTGGACCGCGAACCCGGAACGTGAGGAGTCCGGTGACGGCGACATCCCTCTCGCCGTCCTCGCGATCACCTGTCTCGCGTACGACGCCGGCCGTCCGATCGAGGTCGAATCCGAGTACCTGCCCGAGCACCTGCTCAAGCGCAGTTGGCTGGGCGAGTTCCCGACGTGAGGTAGGTGAACCGGCATGACCGCGCAGGAATACGACAGCCAGCTTCTCGAGTCCGTGTCCGTGCGGCGGAGGCGGCTGCGGGACGCCCTGCTGTTCGGGGCGCAGCGGCAACGGCGGGCCGTGGACGAGCGGGTGGGGAAGGCGGTCGCCGGGACGGTGGTCGCGGCCGTGCTGTGCGCGGGGTGTGTGGGGTGGTCGTTCGTGTCGCACCGGGTGATCGGGCAGAGCACGAGCCCCTACTCCCCCGGTGTTTCCACACCATCCGACAGTCCTACCGGCCGGTGATAGGTTCGCGAACGTGATGTCTACGGGGGCCTTGAGTCGTAAGGCGGCCGGTGGGCCGGCCGTGCTGAGTCGCGTCACCCTCGTCGGTGAGCGGCGCCGTGTCGACCTCGTGCTGCCCGCGCAGGAGCCGGTCGGGGTGCTGCTGCCCGAGATCATGCGGCTGCTGGACGACCACGCACAGGAGCGGCCCGCCGCGCGTCACCTCGTCACGGTCGACGGCTCCGCACTCGATCACGACAGCACACTGGAGACGGCGGGCATCCGCGACGGCGCCGTCCTGCGTCTCGTCCGTGTGGAGGACGCTCCGCCCGCACCCGTCGTGCACGACGTCAGCGACGAGGCGGCGGAGGATCTCGGCCACCGGGCAGGGCAGTGGGGGCCCGGTGCGCGGCGGGTCACTGCGGGGATCTCGTGCGTGGGCTGGATGGTCGTCGCCGCTCTGTTCGCGCGTGCGCACTACGACCGCACCGCCGTCGCCGGTGCGCTGCTCGCCTGCGCCGGTGCGGTCGCGGTCGCCGGTGCGGTCCTGGGGCGTCTGCGCAGACAGGCCTCGGCCGCGACCCTCCTGTGCGCCGCCGGTCCCCTCGGCGTGCTGGGCGTGTGGAGCCTCGTCGACGGTCTCGGCGGGGATGCCGCGGGGGCTCTGCGGCTCGCGGGGGTGGCCGCCGTGAGCGCGGTGGTCCTCGTCCTGCTCGGACTGTTCACGCCGCTGGGGCGGGGCGGCGTCGTGGGCGCCGGCGCCGTGGCCCTGACCGCCGTCGGCTGGGAGGCCGTGATCGCCGTGCAGTCGGGCGCCGGGACGGCGGAGCAGCAGGCCCGTGTCGGGGCCGTCCTCGGCGTCGTCTGCGTGGTGGTGCTCGGAGTGCTGCCACGGCTCGCGCTGATGGCGTCCGGTCTCTCGGGGCTCGACGACCGCCGGGCCGGCGGCGTCTCCGTCAGCCGCTACCAGGTGTCCGCCGCTCTGGCGGCCGCCCACCGTGGGCTGGTGCTCGCCACGATCACCGTGGCCGCGTCGGCCGCCGCGGCCGCCGTGCTGGCGCTGCGGTCCCCCTCCTTGTGGACAGTGCCGCTCGCCGTGGTCGTCGCGGTGGCGCTGGCTCTGCGGGCCCGGGCGTTTCCGCTGGTCGCCGAGGTGGTCGTGCTGCTGGCCGCCGCGGCGGGCGTCGCCGTACGGTTGCTGGTGGTGTGGGCGGAGCGGTCCTCGGCCGCGGAACCGCTGGTCGTCCTCGTCGTGTTGGCGGTTCTGCCGCTCGTCGTGCTCGCCGTGCAGCCGGCCGAGCACGTGAGGGTCCGGCTGCGGCGGGTCGGCGACCTCCTCGAGTCGGTGGCGGTCATCGCGCTGCTTCCGCTGCTCGTCGGCGTGTTCGGTGTGTACGGGCGACTGCTCGACACCTTCGCTTAGGAGGCGCGGCGGCATGACACAGGGGGATCAGTGGCGGGAGCGGCCGCCGGCACACGGCGGTGGCGGCGACTGGCAACGGGACGTGCTGCGCGAGCTGAGCGGCGGCATGGCAGGCGGCCGCCCGGACACGGACGCCCGGGCCGATGGGACCGGGCAGCCGGATGCCGGTGCGGGCGGTGGCCGGGAGGCGGCCTCCTCCGCCCGGCCGGGCGAGCCCGCGCTGCGGCTCGTGCACCCGGCACCCTCACGGCCCGCACCCTCGCACCCCACACCCTCGCCGCCCGCGGCAGCCGCGGCGGGGGCGGCCTCCGACGGCGGCCCGTCCGGCCCGCGCACACCCGTCCCGGGGGCCCCGCCCGCGGCCGTCCCCTCGACCGCGCCCGGGACACCGGGCAGTGCCGTGTCCCCCGCCCTCGAATCCGGTGTTCCGGCCGTCGACCAGCCGGACCCGGAGCGGCCCGCGACGCCTGCTCCACCCGCCGCGCCCGTCCGCGACCCCCGCCTCCCCGCGCCCCCCGCTCCCGAGTCCTCCCCCACCCTCGATCCGCGTCTCCTCCTCGCCCTGGGACGACCCCTGCACGGGGACCCCGTGACCCGGCGCACGGGGCGGGCCTTGCGCAAACTCACCTCGTCCGTCGCCCAGGACGTCGCCGAACAGACGCGGATCGCCCGGGAGTTGCAGCAGCCCGTCACGACGGGCCGGGTGGTGGCCGTCACCTCCATTCGCGGCGGCGTCGGCAAGTCCACCGTCGCCGCGTTGCTCGGGCGCACCCTCAACCACTACCGACACGACCTGGTGCTGACGCTGGAGGCGGATGCCGCGCTGGGCACCCTGCCGGTGCGCATGGGCGCGGAGGCGGTGCGCTGGACGTGCGCCGATCTCGCGCCGATCCTCAACCCGTCCATGCAACTGACCGACGTGACCGGCTACTTGGTACCGGTGTCGGACGGCGGCTGGTTGCTGCCCGCGAGCCGGGGCCAGGTCGGCGCCCCGCTCGACATGACGACGTACCGCAAGGTGACGCTGGCGCTGCGCCGCTACTTCGCCGTGACCGTCGTCGACTGCGAGACGCTGCCCGGCGAGGTGGCCCGTACGGCCATGGACACCGCGCACGCCCGGGTCGTGGTCGCGCCGACGACGGCGGAGGGCGTCGGCGCCACCCGTCAGGTGCTGGACTGGCTGGCGCGGTTGCCGCACTCGGCACTGGCCACGACGGTCGTGGCACTGGTCTCCGGCACTCCCCACACCGTCCTCGACGACAAGGCGGCCGCCGCGCATCTCAGGGAGCCGGGCGTCACCGTCGTCACCGTGCCGTACGACCGTCATCTGGCGGGTGGCGGTCCCATCCGCACCGACCTGCTGGCGCAGACCACGCAGCACGCCGTTCTCCGGCTGGCCGCCGAGGTGATGGGGCGCGCGGTGAGGGTGCGATGAGCACCCGTCCGGCGGGGCGCGCTCCGCGTCCGCCCCGCCCCGCCCACCTCACGACCGTCACGACCCGCTCCGGAGAAGTCCGCCTGTGACCCTGCAGATCGTCCACCGGCCCGCCCGCAGCACCCGACCCCTCGAAGCCGCCCGGCCCCGCACGGTCGAGGCGCCGCCCAACCTGCCCGAGGGGAAGATCGGCAACGCGGCCACCGCGCTGCTGCCGATGGCCGGCGTCATGGGTTCCGTGATCATGATGACCGTGATCCGCAACAGCCGGTTCGCGGTGCTGGGCGCGGTCGTACTGGTCTTCGCGCTGCTCGGGGCGGTGGCCCTGTTCCTGTCGCAGCGCGGCAAGGCGCAGCGCACCCGGCGTACCCAGCGCGAGCGCTACCTGGAGTACCTGGAGGACCTGCGGGAGGAGTTGGGGGCGGCCGAGCGCCGGCTGCGGGATGCGGAGCGGGAGCTGAACCCGTCCCCTGAAGCCCTGTACGACCTGGTGCGGGATCCGGCCCGGCTGTGGGAGCGGCGCCGCCAGGATGCCGACTTCCTGCGGGTGCGGGTGGGCCTCGGTGACGTACCGGCCCAGGAACCCGTCCTTCAGCAGAGCGGCGCGGGCGGTGTGCTGACGCCGCCGGACCCGTTCATGCTCAACGAGGCGCGCGCCCTGCAACGCCGGTTCGCGACGGCCACCGACGTGCCGTTGCCGGCGCCGCTGGACCGCGCCGGGAACGTCAGCGTCGTCGGTGACCGGGAGGGCGTCCTGCGGGTGGCCCGGGCGCTGCTCGTACAGACGGCGGTGACGCACGCGCCGGACGACGTGGCGCTCGCACTGGCCGTGCCGGGCGAGCGGTCGGCCGAGTGGGAGTGGGCCAAGTGGCTGCCCCATGTACTGGATCCGCAGGCGCACGACGGCCCCGTGGCCGCCCGCCGTATCGCTCCCGACCTGAGGCAGCTGGCCGAACGGCTGCGCCATGAGCTGGGCCGACGATCCGCGTACGCGGCGGAGGTACGGCGCGGTCTGGCCGACCGGAACGCGCTGCGGCTGGCCGGCCGGTTGCTGGTCTTCGTCGACGCCCACGGAGAGCCGGCCTGCGACCTCCCGCGCCCGGACTCGGCGGTCGGGCTGCCCGACATGGGCGTCACCGTGGTGCACCTCCTCCAGGAGCAGGTTCACGAGCCGGACGAGGTGAGCGTCCGCATCAGCGTCCACGGCGACCGGGTGGTCGTCGACGATCTGCGCGGCTCCACCGCCGAAGGCACCGTCGACCCGGTCACCGTCGCCGGCGCGGAGGGCATCGCCCGCCTGCTGGCCCCGCTACGGCTGTCACCGGAGTCCGCCGCCGAGGGCACCCCGGTCACCGGACCGGTCGGCTTTCCCGTGCTCCTCGGCGTCGCCGACCCCGCCGAACTCGATCTCCCCACCCTGTGGAAACCGCGCAGTGAACGTGACTTCCTCCGCGTGCCCATCGGTGTGACCGATCGTCACGAACCCGTCCTGCTCGACCTGAAGGAGTCCTCCCAGCTCGGCATGGGACCGCACGGCCTGTGCGTGGGGGCGACCGGTTCCGGCAAGAGCGAGCTGTTGCGCACCCTCGTGCTCGCGCTGGCCGCCACCCACGCTCCGGAGGACCTCGCCCTCGTCCTGGTGGACTACAAGGGCGGCGCCACGTTCGCACCCTTCGCCGAACTGCCCCACGTCGCCGGGATGATCACCAACCTGGAGAACCGGGCCGGCCTCGTCGAACGAGTCCACACCAGCCTCGCCGGCGAGGTCAGGCGCCGCCAGCAGGTCCTGAAGGACGCCGGGAACGTCGCCGACATCGGTCACTACGCCGTGCTGCGCGCCACGGTGAAGCCGGACCTCGAACCGCTCCCGCACCTGTTCGTCGTCATCGACGAGTTCGGCGAACTCCTCACCGCCAAACCGGACTTCATCGACCTATTTCTGTCCATCGGCCGCATCGGCCGCTCCATCGGCGTGCATCTGCTGCTGTCCAGTCAGCGCATCGAAGGCGGCAAGCTCAAGGGTCTGGACACCTACCTGTCGTACCGGCTGGGCCTGCGGACCTTTTCCGCCGACGAGTCCCGCACGGTCCTCGACACCACCGATGCCTTCCATCTGCCGCCCCTGCCGGGATTCGGCTACCTGAAGGTCGACACCTCCACCTACGAACGGTTCAAGGCCGGGTACGTCTCCGGCGCGCACCGCGGGCCGGCGGTGCGCGACCGGGACGGCGAGGAACCCCCGCTGGTTCTGCCCTACCCGACGTACAACACCACTCAGCGGGCCGAGGAGCAGACGGCGGAGGAATCCACCGCCACCCGACGGGAGACCGGCCCGACCGTCCTGTCCCTCATGGTCGGCCGGCTCGCCGGTGCCGCGCCCGCCGTCCGCCGCATCTGGCTGCCCCCGTTGCCGGACGCCGTCACCCTGGACGCGGCCGCGGGACCGGTCCGGGTCTCCGAGCGCGGACTGCAGCTGGCGCGCGCCACGGGCGGGATGCGGGTGCCGCTCGGCGTGCTCGACGACCCGGCCCGGCAGTGGCAGGGCCAGTGGGTGCTGGACCTGACCATGGCCGGCGGTCACGTGGCCGTGATCGGCGGCCCCCAGTCCGGCAAGACGACGCTCCTGCGGACCTTCGTCCTGTCACTGGCGGCCACCCACACCCCTCGGGACGTCGCCGTGTACGGCCTGGACCTGGTGGGCGGCGGCCTCTCGGCGCTGGCCGCCCTGCCGCACGTCGGCGGCATCGCGGGCCGGGCCGACCGCGAACGCGCGGCCCGTACGGTCGCCGAGGTCCGGGCCATGCTCGCCGAGCGCGAGACGGTCTTCCGCGAGCACGGCATCGACTCCGTCGACCAGCTCCGCCGGCTCCGCGCCCAGGGCCGGCTGCCGCGGCTCGGCTCCACCGACGTGGTCCTCGTCGTCGACGGGTTCGGTGCGCTGCGCGACGACTTCGCCGACCTCGACGAGTCGATCGCCGACCTGTTGAAGCGGGGCGGCGGCTACGGCATCCATGTGGTGGCGGGCATGCTGCGCTGGAACGACGTCCGCATCGCCACCCAGTCGCTCTTCGGCACCCGCGTCGAGCTGCGGCTGAACGACCCCGCCGACTCCTCCGTCGACCGCAAACTCTCCGAGACCCTCTCCCCGGACACACCCGGTCGGGTGCTCACCGACGGCAAGCTGTTCGCGCAGGCGGCCCTGCCCCGCCTCGACGGCTCGCCAACGACCGGCGACCTGGGGCCGGCCCTGGACGAAGCGGCCCGGACCGTCCACGCCACCTGGCCCGGCGAACCCGCGGCCCCGGTGCGGGTGCTGCCGGCCCGGCTGCCGGCGACCCGGCTGCCCTCGCCGGCCGCCGAACCGCGGCGGATACCGGTCGGCCTCGACCAGGACGCCCTCGCTCCCGTGCTGCTCGACCTCTTCGGCGGCGACCAGCACCTGCTGATCCTCGGCGACAACGAGTGCGGCAAGACGAACCTCCTGAAGCTGATCGTCGCCGGTCTCGTCGAGCGGTACTCCGACGAGGAACTCGTCTTCGGCGTCTTCGACCCGCGCCGCGGGCTGCGCGGCATCGTCCCGGAGCCGTACCGGGGCGGATACGCCCACAACGCCACCCTCGCCGCCGCCCTCTCCACGGGCATCGCCGCCGAACTGCAGAAGCGGCTGCCGGAGACCGCGGATCCGGACGCGCCGGAGACCGACGAGCCCTCCTTCCGGGGCCCGCGGATCGTCATCCTCGTCGACGACTACGACATCCTCACCACCGCCGGACAACAACCCCTCGCGCCCTTCCTGCCGTACGTCTCCAGCGCCCAGGACATCGGCCTGCACTTCGTCCTCGCACGCCGTACCGCCGGGGCCTCGCGCGCGCTGTACGAACCGCTCCTGACCACCCTGCGCGAGACGGGCTCCAGCGCCCTGGTGATGACCGGCGACCGCACCGAGGGACAGCTCTTCCCCGGCCTGTACGCCTCCCAGCAGCCGCCCGGCCGCGGCACCCTGGTCCGCCGCGGCCGCCGCCACCAGCTCGTCCAGACCGCGCTGACCGGAGCCGAGAAGGAAGAGTCGTGAAGGACGTCATCGCCCTCACCCCCAAGATGCCGGACACCTGGGCCCTGCTGGCCGGCCTGTACGCGGGCGGGCCCGGGACGAACGTGACCGCCGGGTCCGAGGGCGCCGTGCTGCGTCTGTGCGCCCCGGACGGCAGGCCCCTGGTGTCCGTGGAGGCGCCGCTGCTCGTCCAGGTCCCCGGGGAGGCCGAACGGCTGCTCGGCCGGGACGTGCCCGTGCCGTTCTGGTGGACCGAGGCGCGCGCCTCCGGCGCGGTGCCCGAGGCGGAGCGGCTGGCGGGTTCGGTGTGCGGGCGGCTCGCCCTGCTGCTGGGCGGCAGCACATGGCCCGAGGCCAGTGCGAACACCGGGGTCGTGGACGTGAGCGCGGCGCTCGCACCGGACGACGGGCAGCCGGTCGTGGACGTCCTCACCGAGAGCACGGCCGTCGTCCTGACCGACCGGCCCGTCCTGGCCCTGACCACCTGGCTCTCCGCGTTGCTGCGCAGCACGGCGCAATCGGGCCGCGCCCTGCAGATCGTCACCCCGCCGCACGTCCGGCTCAGCGCCCCGGCCCGCGCCACCCTCCTGCAGGTGCCCAACCGCTGGGTCGTCCAGGACCCGGCGCAGGGCTACTACGACGGACTGTCCGGGGCGGTGCTGCGCTGGCAGGGCGGGACATTCGCGCCGGCGCTCGCAGCTGACGGCGCGGCGTCGGTCGCCGAGGCGTTCGGGCGGACGTCCCCCAGTGCCGAACGACAGCTGATCGTGGCGTTCCGCACGGTGCTCCCCGCGCAGGAGGACGTCGTCCTGGGGGAAGGCGTGGAGACGGCCTGGCGGGCGCTCACCGGCTCGCCCCCGGCCGGCTGGGGCACCGCGGAACCCGTCAACCTGCCGTGGTCGCCGCGGCGGCTGACCGAACTGGCACGCGACCGGGCCCCCGAGCCCACCCACCTGGTCGTCGCCGGACACCCCGACCGGCCCGCGCTGGGGTGGATCCGGGTCACCCGGACGACCGCGGGCGTCGAGCAGGACGTGACACTGACCCTCGGGTACGGGGACGGTGAGGCGCCGCCTCTGGACGCGATCACGCCGCTCGCCGAAGCCCTCGTCGAGGGGCACGGCCTGACGACGATGCTGGCCTCCGTCCGCCGGGCCTCCCGCGACCTCACCACGGCGCCCGTGCTCCAGGCGCCGCCCCTGCCGGTGGCCTTCACCCTGGGCGCGCACGACGTACGCGGCATCGGACTCACCCACGCCCGCCGCCCGCCCCTCGCGGTGCGCCCCGTCGCCCTGGGCCCGGCCTCCGCCCCGGCCCTGCACTACCCGCTGGGCGACGGGACGGACGCCCGTACCCTCACCGAGCTTCAGCAGTTGGCGGCGCATCTGCGGGCGGGGCTGCCGGATGCGGAGCGGGAGGCTTGACGGCCTCTTCCAGCCAGGACCGAAGCTCGCACCGAACGACGAACGTCGCCCGGTGTACGTGGTGGAGGGCAAGGCCGTCGTGGTTCTCAAGGCCCGTTGTCACTACGGTGACCGCCGATCGACGGCCGCTGCCCGCCGCTCCTCGGCGAACAGCGGAGCGAACGAAACAGGCCAGTGGCACATGCCGTGCGCATCAAACGCCTCCCGGGTACAAATGCATCACTTGGAATGAACGGCGCAGGTCAAACGGGTGATGCGGGCAAATCGCCCTCCATGATGTGGTCGTTCACCGCCCCTCCCACAAGGAGCACGACCATGTCGGAAACGGCCGAGCCCAACGTCGGCGCTTTCACCCTCGGTGCCGCCATCACCACCGAACCCCCCAGCCCGGTCGAGGTCCCGGAGCACGAGGACTGGACCCTGCCGAACGGCTTCGCCTGGATCTTCCGGGGCGAGGGCAACACCACCCCCGGCAATCTCGTCCGCCCCGTGATCATGGCCGACGGTTTCAACCTGGGCCGCAGCGAGCTCGACAAGCTGTACCAGGGGCTGGAGGGCGGCTACCCCTTCATCAGCGAACTGCGCCGACGCGGCAGGGACGTGATCCTGCTCGGGTTCGAGGAGCGCTCCGCGTCGATCCTGGACAACGCGGAAGCCGCCGTGGCCGCCGTCATGCGGGCCAACGCCGAGAAGCAGGGCGACGCCCCGTTGGTCGTCGGCGGGTTCAGCATGGGCGGCATCGTCACCCGCTACGCACTGGCCAAGCTGGAGACGCAGCGGATGCACCACCAGACCGCGCTGTACTTCTCGTACGACAGCCCGCACCGCGGCGCCTCCATCCCCATCGGGGTACAGGCGTTCTCGTACTTCATCCCGTTCGCGAACGACTTCGCGAAGCAGATGGACAGCCCGGCGGCCCGTCAGATGCTCTGGCGCCACTACGACAAGGACACCGGGAAGATCGAGGTCGCCAAGGAGCGCACCGAGTTCCTGGCCGCGCTCGACCGGATGGGCGGCTGGCCGCGGATCCCGCGTCTGCTCGGCATCGCCAACGGCCGCGGCGACGGGATCGGCCTGCCGGACGTCACGCCCGGTGAGATGGCGCTGCGGATCGACCGGATCTACCCGGGCACCACCTTCTACACCCAGGCCCAGGGCGACGACGTGACGGTCGCCTACCTGAACCGGCGGTTCCCCGCGGCAGACGAGACCATCACCACCGACGGCTTCCCGGAGTTGGACGGCGCGCCCGGCGGCACCCTGCACACCTACAAGATCCTCGCCGACGCGATGCGGAAGCTCGGCGGCACGGTGGATCTGCGGCACGAGGAGGTGTGCTTCGTGCCGTCGGTGAGCGCGGTCGCCATCCGCGACATCGAGGCACAGGCCGACCTGTACGCGAAGGTCGACGACCTGTCCCCGGAGGACAGCGAGTTGGACGACTTCGTCCTTTCATCGACGACCACGCCGCACACCGGGATCACCGAGGAACTGTGCACCTGGCTGCTGCACCGCCTGCCCGACTGACCCTCCGCGTCACGCCCAGGCATCACCGGGGCCGCCTACCGCTCGCACCTGGCGGAGGGCGGCCCCCTTCGCGCTCCCCGGTCCGGCGGTACTAGGCAGGCGGCGCGGGCGTCTCGGGGGCGGGTGGCAGGGGGTCGGAGACGAACGAGCCGCGGGCCCGTACCGTCACCACGAGCCCCCTGTCCCGAAGGATGTCCAGAGCGCGACGGACTGTGCCCGGGCCGACTTTGTGCTCGTGCGTCATGGTCAGTTCGCCCGGCAGCCGCGTGCCCGGCGGGTACTCACCGGCTCGAATCTTCCGTTCGATGATCGCGGCGAGCTGTTCATAGACGTACTGCGGTGAATCGGGGCTGATCTTGTCCACCCGATGACCGTATGCCGCCACCCTCTACTGCGCATTACTTAGTACTACTACCAACCACTACCTACCACTATCGCTATTGGGCTAGGCTCCCGAATACCAAGACGCCCCGGTGGGAAGGGTGAGAGCTTCCACGCCGGGGCTGTGCCGACTATGAAGGAGTCGACCTGTGCGCAGCCTACTGGGCCTACTGGCCGCGATCCTGAGCCTTTTCCTGCCTCCGCGCGGAGCGCACCGCGCACTCGGGCCTTCGCCCTGTCCGGCCGTCCCCCCGCCGTACCCCGCCCGCGCAACCGGAACGCGGCCGGTCCCCGCGGACGTGATCCTCGCCGACGGGCTGCCTCTGGTGCGCCCGTACCTCGTAGCCCTGGGCCACCAGCTCCACGTACCGGCGGGGGCCGCCGCATGAGCGCGCGGCGCTTTCGCAGCGTCGGCGTCGACCCCGCCACCGGCAAGGAGGCGTTCGTGGTCGCGCGTCCCGGCGGGGTGCTGGAGGAGCTGGCCGACACGCACGCGCTGAAGGCCGCCGCCGTCCTGGTGACGGTCGTCGAGGCCGTGTTGGAGGGAGGCAGGTCGTCGGACGCCGAACTCGCCGCCTTCGTACCGTCGCTGCACGCGGCACTCGTGGAATGCGTCGGCATCATGGCGGCGGACAGGGAGCGCTGACGTGGAAGGGCCTGCGGGCGCCGGCGGTCTCCGACGCCCGCAGCCTTCGGACCCTGTGCGGCCCAGCGCCGTCACTCAGAGGTTCAGGTTCCTCGTGAACCGCTCCGCCGTCTCCGTCAGGACCTCGCGGCCGTCCCGCGCCCACAGGCCGTCGTTGAACAGCTCGACCTCGATCGGGCCCGTGTAGCCGGCCGCCTCCACGTAACCCTGCCACTCGCGCATGTCGATCGCGCCGTCGCCGATCTGGCCGCGACCGGTCAGGACTCCCTCGGGCAGCGGGGTCGTCCAGTCGGCGAGTTGGAAGGTGTGGATGCGGCCGCCCGCGCCCGCGCGGGCGATCTGGGCGGGGGCCTGGTCGTCCCACCAGACGTGGTACGTGTCGACCGTGACGCCGACCTGGTGGGCCGGGAAGCGTTCGGCCAGGTCGAGGGCCTGGGCGAGCGTGGAGACCACGCAGCGGTCGGAGGCGTACATGGGGTGCAGGGGCTCGATGGCCAGCTTCACCCCGTGCTCCTCGGCGTACGGGCCGAGTTCGGCGAGGGCGTCCGCGATGCGTTCGCGGGCTCCGTGCAGGTCCTTGGAGCCGGCGGGCAGACCGCCGGAGACCAGGACCAGCACCTCGGTGCCGAGGGCCGCGGCCTCGTCGATCGCGCGGCGGTTGTCGGCGAGGGCCGCCGCCCGCTCGTCGGGGTCGATCGCCGTGAAGAAGCCGCCCCGACACAGGGTCGTCACCGTCAGGCCCGCGTCCCGGACCAGCTTCGCGGTCGCCTCCACGCCGTACGCCTTCACCGGCTCGCGCCACAGGCCGACGTTGACGACGCCCAGGTCCCGGCAGGCGTCGGCCAGTTCGGGCAGCGACAGCTGCTTGACCGTCATCTGGTTGATGGAGAAGCGGGACAGGGAGCCGGTCACTGGGTCACTCCGTACAGGGCGAGCAGGTTCCTCATCCGCTCCTCGGCGAGCTTGGGGTCGGGGAACAGGCCCAGCCCGTCGGCGAGTTCATAGGCGCGGGCGAAGTGCGGGAGGGAGCGGGCCGACTGCAGGCCGCCGACCATCGTGAAGTGCGACTGGTGTCCGGCCAGCCAGGCCAGGAACACCACGCCCGTCTTGTAGAAGCGGGTGGGGGTCTGGAAGAGGTGGCGGGAGAGGTCGACCGTCGGGTCCAGCAGCTCCCGGAAGCCGGTCACGTTCCCCGTGTCGAGGACGCGGACCGCTTCCGCCGCCAGCGGGCCCAGCGGGTCGAAGATGCCGAGGAGGGCGTGGCTGAAGCCCTTCTCGTCGCCCGCGATCAGCTCGGGGTAGTTGAAGTCGTCGCCGGTGTAGCAGCGCACGCCCTGCGGCAGCCTGCGCCGGATGTCGATCTCGCGCCCCGCGTCCAGCAGCGAGACCTTGATGCCCTCGACCTTGTCGGGGTGGGCGGCGATGACCTCGAGGAAGGTGTCGGTGGCCGCGTCCAGGTCGGCCGAGCCCCAGTAGCCCTCCAGCGCCGGGTCGAACATCGGGCCCAGCCAGTGCAGGATCACCGGCTCGGCGGACTGGCGCAGCAGATGGCCGTAGACGTCGAGGTAGTCCTCGGGGCCGGAGGCGGCGGCCGCCAGGGCGCGGGACGCCATCAGGATGGACCGCGCGCCCGACTCCTCGACGAGGGCGAGCTGCTCCTCGTAGGCGGCGCGGACCTCGGCGAGCGTGCCGCCGGCGGTCAGCTGGTCGGTGCCGACGCCGCAGGCGATGCGGCCGCCGACCGCCCTGGCCTCGGCGGCGGAGCGGCGGATCAGCTCGGCCGCGCCCGCCCAGTCCAGGCCCATGCCGCGCTGGGCGGTGTCCATCGCCTCGGCGACGCCGAGCCCGTGGGACCACAGGTGGCGGCGGAAGGCGAGGGTGGCGTCCCAGTCGACGGCGGCGGGCGAGTCCGGCGACACGTCCGCGAAGGGGTCGGCGACGACGTGCGCCGCCGAGTACACCGTGCGCGAAGTGAAGGGCGCGCCGGGGGTCGGTGCGAAAGGTTCGGCGCGGGGCTCGTAGGCGCGCAGGGTGCCGCTCGCGTCGGGCAGCCGGAGGGTCACAGCGTGACCTCCGGGACGTCGAGGCGGCGGCCCTCGGCGGAGGACTTCAGGCCCAGCTCGGCGAGCTGGACGCCGCGGGCGCCGGCCAGCAGGTCCCAGCGGTAGGGGGCGTCGGAGTAGACGTGCTTGAGGAACAGCTCCCACTGGGCCTTGAAGCCGTTGTCGAACTCGCCGTTGTCGGGCACCTCCTGCCACTGGTCGCGGAAGACCTCGGTGGCGGGGATGTCCGGGTTCCAGACCGGCTTGGGGGTCGCGGAGCGGTGCTGCACGCGGCAGTTGCGCAGTCCGGCGACGGCCGAGCCCTCGGTGCCGTCGACCTGGAACTCGACGAGTTCGTCGCGGTGGACGCGCACGGCCCAGGAGGAGTTGATCTGGGCGATCGCGCCGCCCTCCAGCTCGAAGACGCCGTACGCGGCGTCGTCGGCGGTGGCGTCGTAGGGCTTGTCCTGCTCGTCCCAGCGCTGCGGGATGTGGGTGGCGGTGAGGGCCTGGACGGACTTCACCCGGCCGAACAGCTCGTGCAGGACGTACTCCCAGTGCGGGAACATGTCGACGACGATGCCGCCGCCGTCCTCCGCGCGGTAGTTCCAGGACGGCCGCTGGGCGGCCTGCCAGTCGCCCTCGAAGACCCAGTAGCCGAACTCGCCGCGGATGGAGAGGATCCGGCCGAAGAAACCGCCGTCGATGAGCCGCTTCAGCTTCAGCAGGCCCGGCAGGAAGAGCTTGTCCTGGACGACACCGTGCTTGACGCCCGCCGCGGTGGCCAGTCGGGCCAGCGCCAGGGCGCCGTCGAGGCCGGTGGCGGTGGGCTTCTCGGTGTAGATGTGCTTGCCGGCGGCGACCGCCTTCGTGATCGCCTCCTCGCGGGCGGAGGTGACCTGGGCGTCGAAGTAGATCTCGACGGTCGGGTCGGCGAGGACCGCGTCGAGGTCGGTGGAGACGTTGAGCGGGTCGAGGCCGTGCTGTTCGGCGAGCGCCTTCAGGGCGTGCTCGCGGCGGCCGACGAGGACGGGTTCCGGCCACAGCACGGTGCCGTCGCCGAGGTCGAGGCCGCCCTGTTCGCGGAGGGCCAGGATGGAGCGGACGAGGTGCTGGCGGTAACCCATGCGCCCGGTCACGCCGTTCATGGCGATCCGCACCGTCTTGCGTGTCACGTCGATCCCTTCATTGGCGTCGTGCGCAGCCTGCCTGCGCGTTTCGTACGCGGTTGTACGCGCCGCGTACGCCTCTTCCTGATCAGCGTTACAGCAAGCGCTTTCTATCCAAGGAGAAGCTAGCCTCTGAGCGGTGGTCCGGACAAGACCGTGTCCATCCCGAGTTGTTCGAGGGGGCGAACAACGGGGGTCCGGGGCCGTAAGGTCTGCTCGACACGCCCGGAACCGCGTCCGCACAGGTCGCCGTCCACCAGGGCGTACGACGACGTACGACGAGATGCGTGACCGGAGGACGACGAGATGACGGTGACCCTGGCGGACGTGGCGGCCCGCGCGCAGGTCTCGCCCGCGACGGTGTCGCGCGTGCTGAACGGGAACTACCCCGTGGCCGCTACCACCAGGGAGCGGGTGCTGCGGGCGGTCGACGAGCTGGACTACGTGCTGAACGGCCCGGCGAGCGCGCTGGCCGCGGCCACGTCCGACCTGGTCGGCATCCTGGTGAACGACATCGCCGACCCCTTCTTCGGGATCATGGCGAGCGCGATCCAGTCGGAGATCGGGGGGCCCGGCGGCCGGGCCGGGGGCGAACGGCTGGCGGTGGTCTGCAACACCGGGGGCTCGCCGGAGCGTGAGCTGACCTATCTGACCCTGCTGCAGCGGCAGCGGGCGGCGGCCGTGGTGCTGACCGGCGGAGCCGTGGAGGACGAGCCGCACGCGACGGCCGTGGCGGGGAAGCTTCGCCGGCTGGGCGAGGCGGGCACGCGCGTCGTGCTGTGCGGCCGGCCGCCGGCGCCCGAGACCACGGCGATCGCACTGACCTTCGACAATCGCGGCGGCGGGCGGGCGCTGACCGAGCACCTGATCGGGCTCGGGCACCGGCGGCTCGGCTACATCGCGGGCCCCGAGGAGCGCACGACCACCCGGCACCGGCTGGAGGGCCACCGGGCGGCGCTGGCCGCGGCCGGCATCGAGGAGGACCCGCGCTGGACCGTGCACGGGCGGTACGACCGGCAGGCCGGTTACGAGGCGACCCTGGAACTGCTGCGCCGCGACCCCTCCCTGACGGCGGTCGTCGCCGCCAACGACTCCGTCGCCCTCGGCGCCTGCGCCGCGCTGCGGGAGTCGGGACTGCGCATTCCCGAGGACGTGTCGGTGGCCGGCTTCGACGACCTGCCGTTCAGCATCGACGCGGTGCCCTCCCTCACGACCGTGCGGCTTCCGCTCGCGGAGGCGGGGGCCCGGGCGGGGCGCATCGCCATGGGCCGCGAGGAGCCGCCGCCCGGCGGGATCGCCACGATCCGGGGCGAGTTGATGGTGCGCGGGTCGTCCGGGGCGCCGCGGGGCTGAGGCTGCCGCGGGTCGGCAGCGCCGGTCGGCAGCGCGGATCGGCAGCGCCGGTCGGCAGGCGCGTCAGTCGGGCCGCCTGGTGCCGCGCCCCGCAGGCGAGGGGACGGGCCGGCGCGGAATCTGCACCGGACTCCCGAGGCGGGCCGGGCCGGGGCGTGTGCGGCTGGGTCGTGGGAGCCGGGTCATGTGCATGCCGGGTTGTGAGCGACCGGGGCGTGAGCGGGCCGGGGCGTGAGCGCCGGGTCGTCCTGCGGGCCGGGTTGTGAGCAGCCGGGGCGTGAGCCGCCGGGGCATGTGCGAGCCGAGAAGAGCGCCGGGTCGTCTGCGGGCCGGGTTGTGAGCAGCCGAGGCGTGAGTGAACCGGGTCGTGAGCGGCCAGGGCGTGAGCCGCCGGGGCATGTGAGGGCCGGGGCATGTGCGGGCCGAGACGTGAGCGCCGGGTCGTCTGCGGGCCGGGTTGTGAGCAGCCGAGGCGTGAGTGAACCGGGTCGTGAGCGGCCAGGGCGTGAGCCGCCGGGGCATGTGAG